>JBNJFM010000031.1:0-25173 GCA_051746865.1 Pseudomonadota bacterium
AGCTGGAAGCTGGAAGCTGGAAGCTGGAAGCTGGAAGCGATGGTCGGGTCGGCGTTTGCCGGCGTCAATCCCGGTCGGGCCGCACCCTCTCACCTCTGACCTCTTCCAGCTTCAAGCCGTCAGCTTCCCGCTTTCTTCAATCCCACATCCGCCGCCGCACCAGCGCCACGGCGAGGTAGTAGGCGGCTACGGCGAAGGCGGCGAGCACGGCGAGGTGGATGAACAGGCCGTCCACGGGCTCGCCCACGACCAGCGGACGGATCACCTCGATCGCGTGAGTCAGCGGGAGAATCAGCACGGCCGTCTGCATCCAGTCGGGCAGCGTTTCCAGCGGGAAGAACACGCCGGAGAGCATGAACATCGGCGTGACGACAAGGACGAAGTAGTAGGTGAAGAAGTCGTAGTTGTCGGCGATGGCCGACATGACGATCGCCGGGCCGGCGAAGGCCAGCCCCAGCAGGAACACCACCGGTAGCGCCCAGATGGCACCGAACCCGCCGGGCACCGCGCCGAGCAGCGCGGCGACGACCAGGATGGCCACGGCGCTAAGCAGCCCCTTGAAGGCCGCCCAGACGGTCTCGCCCAGCACGATGTCGTCGACGTCGAGCGGCGTGGCCATGATCGCGGCGAAGGTCTTCTGCGGCACCATGCGGGTGTAGACCGAGTACATCCCCTCGAAGCTCACCGAGACCATCGCCGAGGAGGCGACGATCCCCGAGGCGAGGAACACCAGGTAGGGCAGCCCGCCGATGTCGCCCACCAAGGCGCCCAGACCGATACCCAACCCAAGCAGGTAGATGATCGGCTCGCCGAAGTTGAGCACGATCACCGGGCCGAGCAGCTTGCGCCAGACGAGAAAGTTCCTCGCGAACACGGACATCGCCGCGGGACGGATGGAGGGCCATTGCCAGATCGATCGCCTCATTCGCGCAGATCCCGGCCGGTCAGTTGCAGGAAGACATCCTCGAGGCCCGCACGCCGATGGATCACGGTCAGGTCGTGCGCCTCCTCGAGGAACTCGAGGATGGAAGCCGGGGCCCCGGTGTAGACGTAGACGGCCGTGCCGTGGCGCTCGGTGCGCAGGCTCATCGAGGACAGCGTGGCGAACATGCCGTCACTGACCTCGCCCTGCAGTTCGATCACGTCCGGCTCGACGTGACACCGGACCAGCTCGGCAGGGCTGCCCTGGTCGAGAATACGACCGTGATCCATCACCAGCAGCTCGTCGCACAGACGCTCGGCTTCCTCCATGTAGTGTGTCGTGAGGATCAGCGTCACGCCGCGGGCACGCAGCGCGGCGAGCCGGGCCCAGATGACGTGCCGCATCTGCGGGTCGAGGCCGGTGGTCGGTTCGTCGAGGACCACCACGTCCGGGTCGTTCACCAGCGCCCGGGCGATGATCAGCCGCCGCTGCATACCGCCGGAGAGCTGATCGACGCGCTGATCGGCCTTGTGCGTCAGATCCGCGAAGGCGAGCAGCTCGTCGATCCGGTCGCTCACGGCCCGCCGGGACAGGCCAAAGAAGCGCGCGTACATGAACAGGTTCTCGCGCACGGTGAAGTCCGGGTCGAGATTGTCGGCCTGGGGCACCAGCCCCACCCGGGCACGGACCGCCCTCGCCTGCGCGGGCAAGGACTGGCCAAGCACCGACAACTCGCCCTCGTCGAAGTCGGCCAGGCCCATCAGCATCTTGAGGGTGGTGGTCTTGCCGGCCCCGTTCGGTCCCAGGAAACCGAAGCAGCGACCGAAGGGAATGTCGAAGTCGATCCCGTCGACCGCGTGCAGCGTACCGAAGGACTTGACCAGCCCCCGTGCGCGCACCGCCACCCGGGCTTCGGCCTGTTCCGCCCTGCCTTGCCCGTCACTCCTCGGATTCACCGCCGGGCTCCCTCTCGTCGCCGTCATTCTCCGCTTCCCCGGCCCCGACCACCGCCATGCCGACCAGCAGCACCACCCGCCCCTGACGATCACGCACCGGCGTGAGCGTGGTGCGGACGGGCCGGCGCCCGACGGGAAGGTCGAGCACCTCAGTGTAACGGAGCCTGTTTCCTTGCTCGATGCAGTCACGATAGCGGGACTCGAGTATCGCCGCCACCCGGGAACCGAAGACCTGCGGAGGGGTGTGGCCGGCGAGAAGGTCGGGCGACAGACCGGTGGCCTGCTCATGGGCGGGGTTGGCCGCGGCATAGCGGAAACCGCCATCGGGCTCCACGCGAACCAGGAAGATGGCCTCCTCGACGCCCTCCACGATCGAGCGATAGATATGTTCGCTCTCGGCCAGGCGTGACTCCAGCGCCACCGCCTCGGTGGAATCGATCAGCGCGCCGACCACGCGTTCGGCGTGACCTTCGTCGTCGCGCAGGAGTCTCGCGGTGTCCGTGACCCACACGGCGCCACCATCGGGCCGCATCAGCCGGTAGCGGGTGTGCTTCCGGTCCCCGGCCCAGCGCGTGAAATCCGCCTCGGCAAGGACTCGCTCGCGGTCGTCCGGGTGCAATGTCTCGGCCCACCAGCCCGGCCCGTCGATCAGGGCATCCGGGGCATGGCCGAGAATCTCCCGGATGTTCGCGCTGACGTATTCAATGCGATCGGGATCGGCGGCCGTGTAGGTGTAGATCACCGCCGGACTGCCGGAGAGCAGCGCATCCAGACGGTCCCGCTCGGCCTGAGCCAGCGCGGCGGCCCGCCGCTCGCGATCGACGTCCTGGTAGAACCACCACAGCCAGGCCGTCCGTCCGCCGGCATCGGCAATCGGAACCACCTGGACGCGATACCAGGCCTGTCCGCCCAGCAGGGCCTTCAGGCGCAACGCACCGTTCCAGCGCTCGCCACGGGCGATCGCCCGCTCCAGCGATTCCAGCTGCAGTCCCTCGATCCCCCGCTTCTGCCATGCTGGGGCCCCGCCGGCCGCCGGGTCATCGGTTTGCTCACCGAACACTCGCCGGAAGGCATCGTTGACCAGCAGGCTTTGGCCGCGGGCGTCGGTCAGCTCCACCGGCTGGGGGCTGAGCTGGAACAACGCATCACGCTCCTGCTCCGCCCGATCCACCACGACCATCCAGCGCGTACGCTGGGATCGGGACAGCAGCCACAGAGCCAGCGTGGTCAGCAGGATGACCAGTGCGACGGCCACCGCGATCTGCCCAAGGCGCTCGTGGAATGCGGCCCGGAGATCCTCGACCGATTCGACCGCCACCAGAAGCGCGTCGGCCGAGGCCTCATCGAACACCGGCACGTCCAGACTGACTGCCAACCAGTGCCGGCCGTCGGCAAGAAAGGTTTCGGCGGCTGCGGAATCCGCGCCGATGGTTGCCAGGCGGGCCGATAGCCCGGGATGCTCCACGGCCGGGCCGTCCCGGTAATAGTCCCCGGAACCGACCGGGACGATTTCCCGCTCTGCGCGCATCTCGTCCCAGATATGGCTCTCGGCCAGACGGGCGGGCAGCAGCAGAGCCGCCCGGGCATCCGAGCCTTCCCGGAGATGGGCATCGATCGGCGCTATGCCGGTGCCCACCTCGACGGTGCCGACCACCTTCCCCGACCCGCCCGGCTCCCGCACCGGCTCGGCGGCCCGGAATCCGGAAAAGACCCGTCCGATCTCGAAACCGATGCCCCCCTGGCCGGAGCGATAAACGTGGGCCAGCAGGGGGCGGACGCCGGCAAGTTCGTCACCGAATCGTTCGGGTTCGTGCAGGCGCAGGAAACTGATGCACTCCGGACCGAGGTGGAACTGCATCACCCGATCCTGCCCCTCAATGAGCTCCCGGCGGATGGGCCGGACGGTCTCTCCGAGCTCCTCGCGCAACCTTGCGGACTCCTCGCCGCCACCCGCGCCGCCTTCGAGAGCCACCATCGCACGCGCGCGCGTCAGAATTTCGCGGACCTCGCGATCCCCCGCGACGATCCGGGCAATCCGCGCGAGTTCGGCCTGACGCGCAGCCACCGCCTCGCGGGTCGCCTCGTGCAACGCCGCCTCGCGGGCGGCCACCGCCTGACCGTATTCCCGATCGGCCAGCCACACCGCCAGTGCCCCGAGCACCAGCCAGCCGACGAGCACCAGCAGCCAGACGCCACGCAGACCCGGACGCCCCCGGCGCCCGGGGGCGGGAGGTGGCGCGAGCAACGCGCGAGCCTCGTCCCTGTCTGGCCTAGATTCCATTACCCGATTATCACGCATTTGTTGCAGTGTAGCGAAGGTCGCCGCCCACATGCCCGGAAACGAAAAAACCCCGCCGAAGGCGGGGTTCCGAAGTTCCGGCGGGCTCGCCGTTGGCGAACCCCTCTGGGCAGGGTCGTTTACTTGACCTTCTGCTTGAGGCTGCCGGACTCGTAGCGCTTGTACATTTCCTCGAGGGAAACCGCGCGGATCTTGGAGGCCATGCCGGCCGAACCGAATGCCTCGAAGCGGGCCTTGCAGATGGCCTGCATGCCGGCGGTCGCTTCCTTGAGGAACTTGCGCGGGTCGAAGTTGGACTTGTTCTCTTCGAGATGCTTGCGAACCGCACCGGTGGACGCCATGCGCAGGTCGGTGTCGATGTTGACCTTGCGAACACCGTGCTTGATGCCTTCGACGATCTCCTCGACCGGAACACCGTAGGTCTGACCCATGTCACCACCGTAGTTGTTGATGATCTCGAGCCATTCCTGCGGCACGGAGGAGGAACCGTGCATGACCAGGTGGGTGTCCGGAATCCGCTCGTGGATCTCGCGGATACGGTCGATGCGCAGGACCTCACCGGTCGGCTTCTGGGTGAACTTGTAGGCGCCGTGGGAGGTGCCGATGGCGACGGCCAGGGCGTCGACGTCGGTGGCCTTGACGAACTGGGCCGCTTCTTCCGGATCGGTCAGCAGCTTGTCCATGTCCAGCTTGCCTTCGGCACCGTGACCGTCTTCCTCGCCCATCTCGCCGGTTTCCAGCGAGCCGAGGCAGCCGAGCTCACCCTCGACGGAGACACCACCGGCGTGCGCCATCTCGACGACCTTCGCGGTAACGCCGGCGTTGTACTCGTAGTCGGAGGGGGTCTTCATGTCCGGCAGCAGGGAGCCGTCCATCATGACCGAGGAGAAACCCGACTGGATCGCACGCAGGCAGACGCCCGGATCCGAACCGTGGTCCTGGTGCATGACGACCGGGATGTGCGGGTACATCTCGGTGGCCGCCTCGACCAGGTGACGCAGGAACGGCTCGCCCGCGTACTTGCGCGCACCGGCGGAGCCCTGCAGGATCACCGGGCTGTCGACCTCGTCGGCAGCCTGCATGATCGCCTGGATCTGCTCCATGTTGTTGACGTTGAACGCCGGCATGCCGTAGCTGTTCTCGGCGGCATGGTCCAGCAGCTGGCGAAGCGAAATGAGCGCCATAGTGCCTTCTCCTCAGGTTGAAAGGTAAGTTGCGTAAATTCTTGGAGCCGGCCGGATCGTCGGGATCCGGACGGCGGAAAATCGATCGACGCACCAGCATACCCAGCGCACCGGGATATGCCAAATCACGCCGAACCGGTAGCCGCCACTGTCAGTCGACGGCCACCACGTCGCCCACGCGGACGATCTTCATGGCGTTCGTACCGCCCATCTGGCCCATCAGGTCGCCCTTGGTGATGATCACCAGGTCGCCCTCGTCGAGCTTCTCCATCTGCTGCAGACTCTCGATCACCATGCGGTTGACCTCCGCGTGGTCGGTCGAGGGCACCGGGAAATGCACCGCCTGCACCCCGCGGTAGAGGCCGACCCGGCGGGCGGTCTCCTCCGAGCGGGTGAAGGTGTAGATGGGGATATCGGTATCCACGCGAGACATCCACAGCGGGGTCGCCCCCGATTCGGACAACGCCACGATTGCCGCCACCGAAAGGTGGTTTGCCGTGTAGATCGCCGAGAAGGCGATCGCCTGGTCGATCCGTTCGAAGGGCACGTCCAGCGGCGGCGCACTCTTCTTCGATTCGATCTGGTACTCGGCACGATGACAGACCCGGGCCATCGTCTCGACCACGCGTACCGGGTACTTGCCGGCTGCCGTCTCCGCCGAGAGCATCACCGCATCGGTACCGTCGAGCACCGCGTTGGCCACGTCGAACACCTCCGCCCGCGTGGGGATGGGGTTTTCGATCATGGTTTCCATCATCTGCGTGGCGGTGATGACCGGGCGGTTGAGCTCGCGGGCGATCTGGATGAAGGCCTTCTGCACGGCCGGCAGCTCCGCATCGCCGATCTCCACGCCCAGATCCCCGCGCGCGATCATGATGGCGTCGGACGCCTGGATGATCTCGCGGATGCAGTCGACCGCCTCGGCTCGCTCGATCTTGGAAACGATGTGCGCGCGGCAGCCGGCCTCCTGAAGCAACCGGCGTGCCTCGTGAATGTCCTCGCCGGAGCGGGGGAACGACACCGCGATGTAGTCGACGCCGATCGCCGCGGCGGTCTTGATGTCGGCGCGATCCTTGTCCGTGATGGCCGGGGCCGACAGACCGCCGCCCTGACGGTTGATGCCCTTGTTGTTCGAGAGCGTGCCGCCGACCACGACGTGGGTATGCACCTGGTTACCCTGGACCCGCTCGACCTTGAGCACGATGCGCCCGTCGTCGAGCAGCAGGATGTCGTCGGGGCGCGAGTCGGTGACCAGTGCCTTGTAGGTAATGCCCACTCGCTTGCCGTCACCCGCGTCCGGGTCAAGGTCCGCATCGAGAATGAAGGGCGCACCAGCCTCGAGCTCGACCTTACCGTCCTTGAAACGGTCGATGCGGATCTTCGGCCCCTGCAGGTCGCCCAGAATGGCGACGTAGCGACCCTCTGCGGCCGCGGCCTCGCGCACCATCGCCGCGCGGCGCTGGTGATCGGCGGCCTTGCCGTGCGAGAAGTTCATTCGCACCACGTCAATGCCCGCGCGGACCAGGTCGGTGATGGTCTGCAGGTCATCGCTGGCCGGACCCAGCGTCGCGACGATCTTGGTGCGACGCTGTTCCGGAAGGTGGTCGGTGGATTCTGCTCCGTGCATGGCCATCAGCCCTTGGCCCGCTCTTCGAGCACGGCCACGGCCGGCAGGGTTTTGCCCTCGAGGAACTCGAGGAACGCGCCGCCGGCGGTGGAGATGTAGCTGACCTTGTCGTACAGGTCGTACTTCTGGATCGCGGCGATGGTGTCGCCGCCCCCGGCCAGCGTGAAGGCGTTGGTGTCGGCGATGGCCTGGGAGATCCGCTTGGTGCCGTCACCGAACTGGTCGAACTCGAACACGCCGACCGGACCGTTCCAGACCACGGTGCCCGCCTTTTCGATGATCTTCGCCAGCTCCTCGGCGCTTTCCGGGCCGATGTCGAAGATCATGTCGTCGTCGGCGACATCCTCGACGCGCTTGAGTACCGCCGGCTCGTTCTCGTCGAACTGCTTGCCGACGACCACGTCGGTCGGGATCGGGATGTTCGCGCCATTGCTCTGAAGCTTGTCCATCAGGGCCTTGGCGGTGGGGACAAGGTCGTCCTCGCACAGGGACTTGCCGACGTCATGGCCGGCGGCCTTGATGAAGGTGTTGGCGATGCCTCCGCCAACGACCAGCTGGTCGACCTTCTCAGCCAGTGCCTCGAGGACGGTCAGCTTGGTGGAGACCTTGGAGCCGCCGACGATGGCGACCATCGGGCGGGCCGGGTTGGCCAGCGCCTTGTTCAGCGCCTCGAGTTCCTCGGTCAGCAGCGTGCCGGCACAGGCGGCCGGAGCGAACTTCGCCACGCCGTGGGTCGAAGCCTGGGCGCGGTGGGCGGTGCCGAAGGCGTCCATTACGAACACGTCGCACAGGGAGGCGTACTGCTTGGCCAGTGCTTCGTCATCCTTCTTCTCGCCCTTGTTGAAGCGGACGTTCTCCAGCATGACCACCTCGCCGGCGCCCACCTCGACATCACTACCCAGGTAGTCGCGCACCAGGCGCACTTCGCGACCGAGCTTCTCGCCCAGGTCCTTGGCGACCGGCGCCAGGGAGTCGGCCTCGGAGAACTCACCCTCGGTCGGGCGACCCAGGTGCGAGGTGACCATCACGTGCGCGCCTTGCTCCAGGGCGGCGTTGATGGTGGACAGGGAGGCCCGGATGCGGGCGTCCGAAGTCACCTTGCCGTCCTTGACGGGCACGTTCAGGTCGGCGCGAATCAGCACGCGCTTGCCGGCAAGGTCGAGATCGGTCATGCGAATGACGTCAGCCATGAAAAACTCCTCAATGAGACAGATAGAAAGCGGTAAGGAATGGGTGGCGACTGGGTGGCGCCCAATCCTTACAGCTCCCGCAGGGGTACGGAACGGGGGTGGAAAAACGGGTGGGAAAACCCACCCGTTCCAGTCAGCCGGTTTACTTGCCGACGTGCTGCACGACGCGCAGCATGTTGCAGGTGTAACCGAACTCGTTGTCGTACCAGGCGACGACCTTGACAAAGGTGTCGTCCAGGGCGATACCAGCCTTGGCATCGAACACGGACGGCTCCGGGTGACCGCGGAAGTCGGTGGAGACGACCGCTTCCTCGGTGTATCCCAGCACACCCTTGAGCTCACCCTCGGAGGCTTCCTTCATGGCGGCCTTGATGTCGTCCATGGAAGCGCCCTTCTCCAGCTCGGCGGTCAGGTCGACCACGGAGACGTCGGACGTCGGGACGCGGAACGCCATGCCGGTCAGCTTGCCGTTCAGAGCCGGCAGGACCTTGCCCACGGCCTTCGCCGCACCGGTGGAGGACGGGATGATGTTCTCCAGGATGCCGCGGCCGCCGCGCCAGTCCTTCTGGGACGGACCGTCGACGGTCTTCTGGGTGGCGGTGGCGGCGTGAACGGTGCTCATCAGACCACGCGTGATGCCGAACTTGTCGTTCAGGACCTTGGCCACCGGCGCCAGGCAGTTGGTGGTGCAGGATGCGGCGGAAACGATCGGCTGACCTGCGTAGTCGTTGTGGTTGACGCCGTAGACGAACATCGGGGTGGCGTCCTTGGACGGGGCCGACTGCACGACCTTCTTGGCACCCGCGTCGATGTGCTTCTGGCAGGTTTCCTCGGTGAGGAACAGGCCGGTGGACTCGACCACCACGTCGACGTCCAGGTCGCCCCACTTGAGCTGGGACGGGTCCTTCTCGGCGGTCAGGCGGATCTTTTTGCCGTTGACGACCAGGTTGCTGCCCTCGACGGAAACGTCACCGTCGAAGCGGCCGTGCACGGAGTCGTACTTGAGCATGTACGCCAGGTATTCCGGCTCGAGCAGGTCGTTGATGCCGACGATTTCCAGCTCCGGGAATTCCTGGGTGGCAGCACGGAAGACCATGCGACCGATGCGGCCGAAGCCGTTGATACCGACACGAATAGTCATGGGTTTTCTCCTGATGGATACATGGATGCAAAGCGTTCAGGCGCGCACCATGGCGGCGCGCGCCCGGATGTTTATCAACCCGGGGCCGATCAGCCCAGTTTGCGGGCCTCCTCGACCACGCGCTCGACGGTAAAGCCGAACTCCTTGAACAGGTCGCCGCCCGGCGCGGACTCGCCGAAGGTGTCCAGACCGAACACCTTGCCCTGGCTGCCGACGTGCTTGTACCAGCACGAGGTCACACCGGCCTCGATCGCCATGCGGGCGGTGACGCCGCTCGGCAGGACCGACTCGCGATAGGCCTCGTCCTGCGCCTCGAATGCCTCGACGCAGGGCATGGAGACGACGCGGACCTTCTTGTCGCTCATCTGCTCGGCGGCGTCCATCGCCAGGCCCACCTCGGAACCGGTGGCGATCAGGATCAAATCCGGCGTGCCGTCACAGTCCTTCAGAACGTAACCGCCCTTCTCGATGTTGGCGATCTGCTCGGCATCGCGGGTCTGGTGCGGCAGGCCCTGACGCGAGAACACCAGGGAGGTCGGCGCGTCGCGACGGATGATGGCCTGCTTCCAGGCAGCCGCGGTCTCGACCGCGTCACACGGACGCCAAGTCTGCATGCGCGGGATCAGGCGCATGGTGGCGATCTGCTCGACCGGCTGGTGGGTCGGACCGTCTTCGCCCAGGCCGATGGAGTCGTGGGTGTAGACGAAGATCGAGCCGATGTTCATCAGCGCGGCCATGCGCAGGGCGTTGCGGGCGTACTCGGAGAACATCAGGAAGGTGCCCGCGTACGGTAGCAGACCGCCGTGCAGGACCATGCCGTTCATGATGGCGCTCATGCCGAACTCGCGCACGCCGTAGTGAACGTAGTTGGCATCCGACTCGGTTGCGGTCAGCGCGGTGCAGTCCTTCCAGGTGGTCAGGTTGGACGGCGCGAGGTCCGCCGAGCCACCGACCAGTTCCGGCAGCATCTCGGCCAGGCCAGTGATGACGGCCTGAGAGGCCTTGCGCGACGCGGTGGATTCGCCCTTGGCGTCGATTTCCTTGATCAGCGCATCCATCTTCTCGACGAAATCGCCCGGCAGATCGCCGGACAGGCGACGCTTGAGCTCGGCGGCCTCGGCCGGGTACTCCTTCTCGTAGGCGGCGAACGCCTCGTTCCACTCGGACTCGGCCTTCGCGCCCTTCTCGGTGGCATCCCAACCGGCGTAGACCTCGTCCGGAATGACGAACGGGTCGTGGTGCCAGCCGATGTTTTCGCGGGTGGCCTTGACCTCGGCATCGCCCAGGGCGGCGCCGTGGCAGTCGTGGGTGCCGCAGAGGTTTGGCGCGCCGAAGCCGATGACGGTCTTGGTGCAGATCATGGTCGGCTTGTCGTTGACCGAGCGCGCCTCGCGGATGGCCGCATCGATGGCGTCGGCATCATGGCCGTCGACGTCACGCACGACGTGCCAGCCATAGGACTCGAAACGCTTGGGCGTGTCGTCGGTGAACCAGCCCTCGACGTGGCCGTCGATGGAGATGCCGTTGTCGTCGTAGAAGGCGACCAGCTTGCCCAGCCCCAGGGTGCCCGCCAACGAGCAGGCCTCGTGAGAGATGCCTTCCATCAGGCAGCCGTCGCCCAGGAAGCAGTAGGTGTAGTGGTCGACGACCTTGTGACCCGGCTTGTTGAACTGGCCGGCGAGCATCTTCTCGGCCATCGCCATGCCCACGGCGTTGGTGAGACCCTGACCGAGCGGGCCAGTGGTGGTCTCGACGCCCGGGGTGTAGCCGTACTCCGGGTGACCCGGGGTTTTGGAGTGGAGCTGACGGAAGTTCTTGATCTCTTCCATCGGCAGCTCGTAGCCGGTCAGATGCAGCAGAGAGTAGATCAGCATCGAGCCGTGGCCGTTGGAGAGCACGAACCGGTCACGGTTGGGCCACTCCGGGTTCTTCGGGTTGTGCTGCATGTGGTCGTTCCACAGCACCTCGGCGATGTCCGCCATGCCCATCGGGGCACCCGGGTGACCCGAGTTCGCCTTCTGAACGGCATCCATGCTCAACGCACGAATGGCGTTGGCAAGCTCTCTACGTGTCGACATAAAACACTCCAAAGGGTTGAAAAGGAAGCAATCCTGGGCGCCATGTGCATTGCGCACGCGGTGGTACGCACCTTGCCCGAAGGCAGGCACGCCAATTGCGCGACATTGTCGCCAAAACCCCAGCACAAGGCAACCACCCGATTTTTCAATCGGTTATGGAGCCCTGATCGGCTGCTGCGGCGGGCTTTAGGAAACTCTGCACGATTCGATGACGTCTCTGCGGGACCTCCAAGGGCCCAGCTGCAAGGCGCAGTCCGCCGTGAAGGGCCATCGCCCTTTACAAGGGCTGAACCGGATCGGCAGGACGCCGATCCGGCCGGCGCAAGCCGGCCCGAAGGGCGGGGTTCACGGACGAACCCCGCGACGCCGCAGATGGGCCCTTGGAGGCCCGCCCAGACGGGGCTCGCGGGTTTGCCCGCACTCGTCGTTGCCGTCCCTCGACGGGCAGCAAGCCCGCCTTCGGTCCGGCGCCTCGATTGCGAACAAACCCGCGAGCCAGAGATGCCATCGAATCGTGCAGAGTTTCCTTTGCCCGGGCCGGCAGGATATGGAGGGAAGCCTCAGTCGTCTTGCCACTTGATCGAGCAGCCCATGGAGGGCACCTGCTCCTCCGGCCCCTTCCCGGTCTCGGCAACCTGCTTCATCGCCTCGAACAGATCCCGGGGCGCATCGGGCGCGGCCTCCTTGCGGGAGGCATCCAGTCGGCCACGATACTGGAGCTCGAGATCGGCGTTGTAGCCGAAGAAATCCGGCGTACAAACCGCCCCATATGCCCTGGCGACCGCCTGGGATTCGTCGAGCAGGTAGGGGAAGGAAAACTTGTGCTGCTCGGCGATGCGCTTCATGTTCTCCGGCGAGTCTTCGGGGTAATCCGTCGGGTCATTGGACATGATCGCCACCGAGTGCACACCGTGCTCCTTGAGCTCGCGAGCGTCACGCACGATCCGGTCGAGGACGGCCTTGACGTAGGGACAGTGATTGCAGATGAACATCACCAGCGTGCCGTTCGGGCCGCGGACATCCTCGAGCCGCCAGATGCGCCCTTCGGTATCGGGCAGGGCAAAATCCACGGCCGGGCGGCCGAAATCGCAGACCGGGGTTTCGGTTCGTGCCATCGGTAGTGACCTCCTTCGACAAGGCGTGATGCGTTCAAGCGTACAACCCGCGAGTCTCGCACGCTGGCGGGCCCCGCTGTCCAGCCCCGCTCGTCGGGCGATGACCGATTGTGATATTTTCCAAGGTCATCCGCTCTCGGCAGGACGAAGCACGGCCGCCGGCAGCGGAGAGAAAAAACAAACAAGAACCGATTATCGGACACCAACCGCCAAGGACCAGGAGATCTCGCCCATGCATGCGTTCTCGACCCCCCTCCACCATCAGACCGAACGTGCCCCCTGCCGGGACACCAGCCTGATGACCCGGCTGGCCCGCCCCGCGACGACGGCACTTGCCGCGCTTGCTCTGACGCTGGGCTCGGCCGCCGCACAGGCCCAGGACGCCTTGGAGTTCGCCATCGCCCCCTTCCTGCCGGAGACCGAGCTGACGGAGGCCTACACGCCGGTGGCCGAATACCTGTCGGAGGAAATCGGCGAACCGGTGGAACTGAAGCTCTATCCCAGCTACCTGGCCTTCTGGGAAGCGACACGCGGCGGCTCGGATTTCGACATCGTGCTCGACGCGGCACCGGTCACCGACTTCCGCGCCCAGCGACAGGACTGGCGCGTCATCGCCCGCTTCGATGGCGAGGTCACCCAGTCGCTGATCACCCGCGAGGACGACCTCGTGTTCTCGCCGAGCGAACTGGTCAACGAACCCGTGGCGGTACAGCCGTCCCCTTCCGTGAGTGCCCTGGTCCTCTACCATCTTTTCCCCAACCCCGTTCAGCAGCCGAAGCTGGTATTCCGGGAGACCAACCGCGACGTCGCCGAGGCGGTGATCGACGGCGATGTCCGTGCGGCCGTCATGCCCACCCCGCTGGTCGGCGGTTACGGCAGCCTCTACACGGTGGTCACCACCGATTCGCTGCCGTTTCTGGCCTTCTCGGTCTCGCCCCGCGTCACGCCGGGGGCCACCAATGCCCTGCGGGAAGCCCTGATCTCCTTCGGGGATACCGACGAAGGGCAGGAGATCCTGCGTTCGCAGAACCTGACCGAGATCGTCCCGGCGGACAACGGCCTCTATCGCGGCCACTCCGAGCTGTTGCAGGGCACCTACGGCTACTAGAATCACGCCGCGAGGCGGATGGCCGCCTCGGCAGCACCCCGAAACGACCAGACACGAACGAGGCCCGATCGACATGACCGCAACCGGCAGCAAGCGCCACCTGTTCACCTCGGAATCCGTGTCCGAAGGGCACCCGGACAAGATCGCCGACCAGATCAGCGACGCCATTCTCGATGCCATCCTCGAGCGCGACCCCAACGCGCGAGTCGCCTGCGAGGCACTAGTGAAGACCGGCTTCGTGGTGTTGGCCGGCGAGGTGACCACCTCGGCCTGGGTGGATGTCGACGAACTGGTGCGGAAGGTGGTCTGCGACATCGGCTACACCAGCTCCGAGCTGGGCTTCGACGGACACACCTGTGGCGTGCTCAACGCAATCGGTAAGCAGTCCTCCGACATCGCGCAGGGGGTCGACCGAGAAGTGGCCACCGAGCAGGGCGCGGGCGACCAGGGACTGATGTTCGGCTACGCCACCAACGAGACCGACGTGCTGATGCCGGCACCGATCACCTACGCCCACCGGCTGGTCCAGCGCCAGGCCGACGTGCGTCGTGCCGGGACGCTGCCCTGGCTGCGACCCGACGCCAAGTCGCAGGTCACCTTCCGCTACGAGGGCGGCAATCCGGTCGGCATCGACGCAGTGGTGCTCTCCACACAACACAACCCGGACATCACGCAGACGGAACTGCACGAGGCGGTCATGGAGGAGATCATCAAGCCGGTCATCCCCGCCGAGTGGCTCGACAAGCACACCAAGTACCACATCAACCCCACCGGGCAGTTCATCATCGGTGGCCCGGTGGGCGACTGCGGGTTGACCGGGCGGAAGATCATCGTCGACACCTACGGCGGCATGGCCCGTCACGGCGGCGGGGCCTTCTCCGGCAAGGACCCCTCCAAGGTCGATCGCTCGGCCGCCTACGCCGGGCGCTACGTGGCGAAGAACATCGTCGCCGCCGGGCTGGCCGACCGTTGCGAGATCCAGGTTTCCTACGCCATTGGCGTGGCTGAACCGACCTCGATCACCGTCGACACCTTCGGCACCGGCCGGATTCCCGACGAGCGGATCACCGAGCTGGTGCGCGAGCACTTCGACCTGCGCCCCTACGGCATCCTCAAGATGCTCGACCTGATTCACCCGATCTACCGCAAGACGGCGGTCGGCGGTCACTTCGGTCGGGAGGAGCCCGAGTTCACCTGGGAGCGGATCGACCGCGCCGAGGCCCTGCGGGTGGATGCCGGCCTCTGAACGCGGCGGCGATGACCGGGTGCATGCGCCCGGGATCATCGCTATACTTCCCGGCTGTTGCCGCCCCGACCGAGGAGCGCTGCAATCCGCCCCGATGCGGATCAGGCTCGGTCGCGTGGTGGCGGCGGGCCGCATGCTGCGGCCTGCCAACCGACCAACGGCGCTCTTGAGACCCTGCTCCCGCTGGGTCGCTTTCAAGCCTCGACTTGAACAAGAGCCGCACACCCTGCCTCTCGTTCAAGTCGATCCATGCGAAGGAATCGACGAGGACGCTGATCGTGAATGCCGTAACCAAACCGCAAGCCTTCAACGACTACAAGGTCGCCGACATCACGCTGGCCGACTGGGGCCGCCGCGAGATCCGCATCGCCGAGCGCGAGATGCCGGCGCTGATCAAGATCCGCGAGAAGTACCGCGGCGAGCAGCCGCTGGCCGGTGCGCGCATCGCCGGCTGCATCCACATGACCATCCAGACCGCGGTCCTGATCGAGACGCTCACCGCGCTGGGCGCGGACGTCCGCTGGTCGTCCTGCAACATCTTCTCCACCCAGGATCACGCAGCCGCGGCCATCGCCGCGGCCGGCATCCCAGTATTCGCCTGGAAGGGCGAGACCGAGGAGGAGTACTGGTGGTGCGTCGAGCAGACCGTTCAGGGCCCCGGTGACGGCCAGGAGGCGTGGACGCCGAACCTGCTGCTCGACGACGGCGGGGATCTGACCGGCCTGATGCACGAGAAATATCCCAACCTGCTCGAGGGTGTCCATGGCGTCTCCGAGGAGACCACCACCGGCGTGCATCGCCTGATCGAGATGCTCGAGGAAGGCACACTCAAGATCCCGGCGGTCAACGTCAACGACGCGGTCACCAAGTCGAAGAACGACAACAAGTACGGCTGCCGCCACTCGCTCTCGGACGCGGTCAAGCGCGCCACCGACCACCTGCTGTCGGGCAAGCAGGCGCTGGTGGTCGGCTACGGCGACGTGGGCAAGGGCTCGGCCGCCTCGCTGCGCCAGGAAGGCATGATCGTCAAGGTCTCCGAGATCGACCCGATCTGCGCCATGCAGGCGGCGATGGACGGCTTCGAGGTGGTCTCGCCGTACCGCGACGGCGTGAACACCGGCGCCGACGACGGCGTGAACGCCGAGCTGCTGGGTCGCATCGACCTGATCGTGACCACCACCGGCAACGTCAACGTCTGCGACGCGCCGATGCTGCGTGCGCTCAAGAACGGCGCGGTGGTCTGCAACATCGGCCACTTCGACAACGAGATCGACACCGCCTACATGCGGGAAAACTGGGCTTGGGAGGAGATCAAGCCGCAGGTGCACAAGGTCTACCGCGAGGCGACCGCGGGCGGCGACTTCGATCCGGACAGCGAGAACTACCTGATCCTGCTCTCCGAGGGCCGCCTGGTGAACCTGGGCAACGCCACCGGGCATCCCAGCCGGATCATGGACGGCTCGTTCGCCAACCAGGTGCTCGCCCAGATCCACCTGTTCCGCGAGCGTTTCGGCGACCTGTCCGCCGGCCAGAAGGCCGACGCACTGCGCGTCGAGGTATTGCCCAAGCAGCTCGACGAGGAGGTCGCCCGCTACATGGTCGAGGGCTTCGGCGGCGTGCTCACCCGCATGACCGACGAGCAGGCGAAGTACCTCGGCGTGCCCGCCGAAGGCCCGTTCAAGCCGGACGCCTACCGCTACTGATCCGGCGTTACCGACCCGGCTCCGGGCGGCACGACAAGCCCGTGTCGCCCATCTCAAATCCCCCGGAGGAATCATGCCGATCCCGGTTTCCTGCGAATTCTTTCCGCCCAAGTCCGCCGAGGGCGAGGCCAAACTGCGCGAGGTCTACCAGGAACTCGCGCGCGCAATCGACCCCGAGTACTTCTCGGTCACCTTCGGCGCCGGCGGCTCGACCCAGACACGCACCTTCGAGACGGTCCGCGAGATCCAGCGCGACTCGGGCGTACCGGCCGCACCGCACCTGTCCTGCATCGGCTCCTCGCGCGCCGGCGTCGCCCAGATCCTCGACGACTACCGCGAACAAGGCATCCGGCGCATCGTCGCCCTGCGCGGCGATTTGCCCAGCGGCATGCAGGACCCGGGCGATTTTCGCTATGCCAACGAGCTGGTCGCCTTCATCCGCGAGTACAGCGGCGACTGGTTCCACGTCGAGGTGGCCGCCTACCCCGAGTTCCATCCCCAGGCGCCCGACGCCGAGACGGACCTGGCCAACTTCAAGCGCAAGGTCGACGCCGGCGCGGATGCGGCAATCACGCAGTACTTCTACTCGATCGAGGCCTACCGGCGCTTCCTCGACGACTGCGAGCGCCTGAACATCGAGGTACCGATCGTCCCCGGCGTGATGCCCATCACCAACTATCAGCAGCTCGCGCGCTTCTCCGACATGTGCGGCGCGGACATCCCGCGGTGGCTGCGCAAGCGCCTCGAGGCCTTCGGGGACGATCTGGACAGCCTGCGCGCCTTCGGCCACGACGTGGTCGCCGAGCTCTGCCGGCAGCTGGTGGACGCCGGCGCGCCCGGCATTCACTTCTACGCCATGAACCGCTCGCAGCCGGTCATTCGATTGACCAGGGACGCGGGTCTGGCCGAAGGCTGAGCGCCTTGCCGGTGCGAGCCTGACCGACAAGCGAAACGGGCCGACAGGCGCGTGTCCCTTTACTTCCCTGTGCCGAGCAGGCACTGCCGCAGACCCGCCGACGGACGATATACTCCCGCGCATGACCATGAAGCTTTCCGACAAGCACATCTGGATCGAACCGGCCGATGCCGCCCTCGCCGAGGTCGCGGCTGACGCCGGTGCCACCGCGCTGGCATTGCCCGAGGGGCGGGACACCGCCGGCCTGCCCCGGGTCGGCCCCGGAGGCGACTTCGAGGAAGGGCGCGACTTCGAGCGCTACCGCATCGAGCGGGAGACCGACGAAGAAGCCGTTCGTCGCGATCGTCTCGCGGTGGTCGAACCGGCCGAATGGAGCATCATCCCGGCGGAGAACCTGATCTCGCGCGGTGCGCAGGTGATCCAGGTGGTCGACGACGCCGAGCAGGCCAGGTTGGCCCTGACCATCATGGAGCAGGGCGTGGCCGGGATCTGGCTGCGCCATGCCGACGCCGAGACCATCGAGGCACTGGGCCGCGTGCTCGCGGAACTCGACCCCTCGGCGGTCGAGCTGACCGAGGCGCGCATCACCGCCATCACGCCGGTGGGCATGGGCGACCGGAGTTGTCTCGATCTGATCGGCGAACTCGCTCCCGGCGAGGGCCTGCTGGTGGGCAGCTTCAACCACGCCCGCTTTCTCGTTCACAGCGAGAACGTCGACAATCCGCATTGCGCCGCCCGCCCCTTCCGCGTGAATGCCGGTGCGATCCACGGCTACGTGGTCACGCCCGGCGACCGCGTGCGCTATCTCGCCGAGATGGCCAGCGGCGACCCCGCGCTGGTGGTGGGTGCCGACGGCCACACGCGTACCCTGGCGGTCGGGCGCAACAAGATCGAACGGCGACCGATGGTGCAGGTCGAGGCGATCGACGACCAGGGCACCCGCTTCTCCGCGATCCTGCAGCACGCCGAGACCATCCGCCTGGTGAGCCCCGACGGACGGGCGACGAGCGTGCTCGACCTCGAGCCCGGCGACTACGTGCGCGTCTCGCTGGCCGAGCGTGGCGGCCGTCACTTCGGTCGTCGGGTCGACGAGACCATCCTCGAACGCTGAACACACACTGATTCCAGGAGCCCGGAATGACCCTCAACCAGGACTGGCAACGCCGCGACCTGAATGTCCTCTGGCACCCCTGCACGCAGATGAAGGACCACGAGTCCATCCCGCTGGTAACCGTCGACCGTGGCGAGGGGCCGTGGCTGATCGATTTCGACGGCAATCGCTACCTGGACATCATCAGCTCCTGGTGGGTGAACATCTTCGGCCACGCCAATCCGTTCATCAACGACCGGATCAAGGCCCAACTCGACCGCCTCGAGCACGTGATTCTCGCCGGTTTCTCCCACGGCCCGGTAGTCGAGCTTTCCGAGCGACTGGTGGAAATCACCCCCTCCGGACTCGACCGGGTCTTCTACGCCGACAACGGCTCCTCCGGCGTCGAGGTGGCCCTGAAGATGAGCTACCACTACTGGCGCAACAGTGGTCGCCCGGAGAAGAGCGAGTTCGTCACCGTGGCCAACAGCTACCACGGCGAGACCCTCGGCACCCTGTCGGTCGGCGACGTGGGGCTGTACAAGGACACCTACGGCCCGCTGCTGCGCGCCACGGCCACCGCGCCCTCGCCCGCCTGCCGGCAGGACCTTGGCGACTGCCGCGAGCGGGCCGCCGAGGCGCTCGACGGCATGCGCCGGATACTCAAGGAACAGGCCGACCGCACGGCGGCGGTGATCGTTGAGCCGCTGGTCCAGTGCGCGGCGGGCATGCTGATGCACCACCCGGATTACATCCGTGGGCTGCGCATGCTCTGCGACGAGTTCGACGTGCACCTGATCTGTGATGAGATCGCGGTGGGCTTCGGCCGCACCGGCACGCTGTTCGCCTGCGAGCAGGCCGACATCACGCCCGATTTCATGTGCCTGTCGAAGGGGCTGACCGCCGGATACCTGCCGCTGGCCGCCGTACTCACCAGCGACACGGTCTACCAGGCGTTCTACGACGACTACGCCACCATGCGGGCCTTCCTGCACAGCCACAGCTTCACCGGCAACCCGCTTGCCTGCACCGCGGCGCTCGCCACCCTGGACCTGTTCGAGCGCGATGACGTGATCGAGGCCAACCGCGAGTCCCAAGCGATCATGGATCGGCATCTCGCCGAGATGGCAAGCGAGCCGCATATCACCAACGTGCGCCGCACCGGCATGATCGCCGCCATGGACCTGGTGGATCCCGAGACCGGTGAGCCGTTTCCCTCCGGGGAGCGCCGCGGCATCCGGGCCTACCAGTACGCCCTCGAACACGAGCTGCTGCTGCGCCCGCTGGGCAACACGCTCTACTGGATGCCCCCGTACGTCCTCGACGAGGACGACTACCGGCACGTGTTCGAGGTCACGCGAGACGCCGCGCGGGTCGCGGTGGGCTGATGCGGATTCGCCGCGTCTTCGTCGACGCCCCACTCGAACCGGGCAAGTCGATCGACCTGCCGGCCGAGACGGTCAACTACCTGCGCAATGTCCTGCGCCTGCGTGACGGCCAGCCGCTGGAGGCATTCAATGGCCGCGGCCGTCGCGCCCGGGCGTCCCTGCGTCTGGCCCGGCGTACGGCGACGGTGGCGGTGGAAGAGATCAGCGAGAGCCCCACCGAACGAGTCGTGCCGCTGACCCTCCTGATGGCGCTGGCCAAGGGCGAGAAGATGGACCTGGTGATCCAGAAGGCCGTCGAGCTCGGGGTGACCGCCATCGCCCCGGTAGAGACCGTGCGCAGCGTGCTGGAACTCAAGGGGAAGCGCGCCGAGAAACGGGAGGCGCGCTGGCGTCAGATCATGATCAACGCCTGCGAACAGTGCGGGCGGGATACCCTCCCGGCCATCGAGCCGATCCGCCCGCTCGACGAGGCGCTGGCTGCAACCGATGCACCGATCCGGCTGGTGCTCGATCCACGTGCCGACCAGCCACTCGCCCGCCTGCGCGAACAGCCACGGCCGGAAGGGGTGGCCCTGCTGGTTGGCCCGGAAGGCGGGTTCACCGAAAATGAGGTGGCACGAGCCGTCGAGCACGACTTTCGTGCGCTGAGCCTTGGACCGCGCGTTCTGCGCGCGGAGACCGCTGCGATTGCGGGCGTAACGGTACTCCAGTACCAGTGGGGAGATCTGGGGTAGAAATCAGAGATCAAAGCAACGGGGCGGTCGCTGAATCAGGCCATCAGCCTCCGTTCTTGTCGGGTCGGAAACCCGAGCTGATGGGATAGCGGCGGTCGCGGCCGAAGGCCCGCCGGCTGATGCGCACGCCCGGCGGCGCCTGGCGGCGCTTGTATTCATTGACCAGAATCATGCCGACCACGCGCCGCACGATGGCCTCGTCCAGCCCCATCCCCACGATATCCTCGATGCTGCTGTCGCGCTCGACGAAGGCCTCGATGATACGGTCGAGATCCGCATACGGGGGCAGTGAGTCCGAATCCCGCTGGTCGGCGCGCAGCTCGGCCGACGGCTCGCGCGAGATCACCCGCTCGGGCACCGCATCCAGCTCCGGCCGGACCGTGCCGCCCAGCGTGTTGCGGTAGCGGGCCAGCTCGTAGACCACCGTCTTGGGCACGTCCTTGATCGGCGCGAAGCCGCCGGCCATGTCGCCGTAGAGCGTGGCGTAGCCCACCGCAAGCTCCGACTTGTTGCCCGTGGTGAGCAGCAGCCGGCCGAACTTGTTCGACATGGCCATCAGGATCACGCCGCGGGCGCGGGCCTGCAGGTTTTCCTCGGTGACGTCCTCGGTCAGGCCGGCGAACAGCGGCGAAAGCGCATCGCGGAAGGACTCGAAGATCGGCTCGATGGAGATCGTCTCGCAGCGCACGCCCAGGGCCTCGCACTGCAGTTCGGCGTCCTCGAGGCTCATCGGCGAGGTGTAGCGCGAGGGCATGCGTACCGCGAGGACGTTCTCGGCGCCCAGCGCGTCCACGGCCAGCGCGAGGACCAGCGACGAATCGATGCCGCCCGACAGGCCGAGCACTACGCCGGAAAAGCCGTTCTTGCGCACGTAATCTTTGACCCCGGTGGTCAGCGCCCGATAGATCTCCGCCTCGCCCTGCTGCCAGTCATGGCTAGGACCATGCGCCAGGATCTCGCCCGCCGGGGAAACTTCCGTCCATCCGATGCTTTCGGCAAAGCCGGGCAGGTGCATGTGATTCCCGGAGGCCGAGGAGACGAACGATCGTCCGTCGAACACCAGTTCATCCTGACCGCCGACGAGGTTGACATAAATCACCGCGCATCCACTAGAATGGACGCGTGCGGCGATCTGCGCCTCGCGCTCCCGGGTCTTCTGTCGATGGAAGGGCGAGGCGTTCAGCACGCAGATCACCCGCGCTCCGGCGGCGGCCGTCTCCTCGATCGGCCCCTCGTGCCAGGCATCCTCGCAGATAACCACGCCGACCGACACGCCGTCGATCTCGACCACGAGCGGTTCGCGCCCCTTGCGGAAGTAGCGCTTCTCGTCGAAGACGCCGTAGTTCGGCAGCACGCGCTTGGCGTAGCGGGCCTGGATGCGCCCGTCCTGCATCACAACCGCCTGGTTTTGCATCTGCCCGTCCGGCCCGCGCCCCGGCATGCCGATCATCACCGCCACATCGCCGACGTTAGCGGCGATCCGCTCGAGCTGGCGTTCGCAGGAGTCGACGAAGTCCTCGCGTAGCAGCAGGTCCTCGGGCGGGTATCCGGAGATGGTGAGCTCCGGGAAGACCACCAGTCGTGCCTCGACCTCCTTCCGCGCCCGCTCGACCAGCTCGATGACCCGAGAAGCATTGGCGCGACAGTCCCCGACACGCGTGTTGATCTGGGCCAGCGCGATGCGCAGCCCACCGGTGTCCTGCGTGGTCAGTTCCGTCACGGTCAGACCGCACCCCGCTCGGGTGCACGACCGAGGACGCGGGCCGCGGTGGTACCGAGATCGGCGGGGCTTTCGACCACGTGGACGCCGGCATCACGCAGAGCCGCCTTCTTCGCCTCGGCGGTGCCCTTGCCGCCGGAGATGACGGCCCCAGCGTGCCCCATGCGCTTGCCGGAGGGGGCCGTCGCTCCGGCGATATAGGCCACCACGGGCTTGGGATAACCGGCACGGATGTACTCGGCCGCCGCCTCCTCGGCGTCCCCGCCGATCTCGCCGACCATCAGCACCAGCTCGGTCTGAGGATCGTCCGCGAATCGCGCCAGACAATCGATGAAGTCCAGCCCGCCGACCGGATCGCCGCCAATGCCGACGCAGGTGCTCTGCCCGAGTTCGACCGCCGTGGTCTGTGCTACCGCCTCGTAGGTGAGCGTCCCGGATCGGGAGACGATGCCCACCGCCCCCTTGCGATGGATCGAACCGGGCATGATGCCGATCTTGCACTGATCGGGGGTGATCAGACCGGGACAGTTCGGCCCGATCAGAGACACGTCCGGATAGTCCTGGGCCAGCACCGCCTTGACCCGCACCATGTCGAGCACCGGAATGCCCTCGGTGATGCAGGCGATCACCTCGATGCCGGCGTCGGCTGCCTCGAGGATCGAGTCGGCGGCAAAGGGGGCGGGCACGTAGATCATGCTCGCCGTCGCGCCGGTCTCGCGCACCGCTCCGGCCACCGTGTCGAAGACCGGCAGGTCGAGGTGCGTCTGCCCACCCTTGCCCGGCGTGACCCCGCCCACCAGCCGAGTCCCGTAGGCCAGCGCCTGCTCGGAGTGGAAAGTGCCCTGCTTGCCGGTGAAACCCTGGCAGATCACCCGCGTATCCGCGTCGACCAGAATGCTCATGCGTCCGCACCTCGCTGTTGCTTCATCCTGGCCACGGCCGTTTCGGCGGCCCTGGCGAGATCGTCTTCGGCGACCAGGTTGAGCCCCGACTCCGAAAGCATTTGCCGGCCGAGTTCGGCATTGGTACCGGCAAGACGAACGACCGTTGGCACCTCCAGCACCACCTCGCGGGCTGCCTCGATGATGCCTTCGGCGATCAGGTCGCACCGCACGATGCCACCGAAGATATTCACCAGGATGGCCTCCACGCGCGGGTTACGCAGAATCAGCTTGAAGGCCTCAGTGACCTTGGCCGCGGAGGTGCCACCGCCGACGTCGAGGAAGTTGGCGGGCCGCCCCCCGGCGTGCTTGATCAGATCCATGGTAGCCATCGCCAGGCCGGCGCCGTTGACCATGCAGGCAATGTTGCCGTCAAGCGAGACGTAGTTCAGACCGTGCTCGATCGCTTCCCGCTCGGCCGGATCTTCCTGATTGACGTCGCGATTGGACCAGAGCGCCTTGTGGCGATACATGGCGTTGTCGTCAAGCGCAACCTTGGCGTCGATGACGGCAAGCGCCCCGTCATCCAGTTCGGCCAACGGGTTGATCTCGAGCAGGGAGGCGTCACTGGCGACGAAAGCCTGGTAGGACCGGGTCGCCAACGCGACGAAGTCACGCATCTGCACCGCCGACAAACCGATGGCGAAACCCACTTCTCTGGCCTGGTACGCCTGCAGCCCCACGGTCGGATTGATGGTGACACGCTCGATGGCATCCGGCGAGTCGGCCGCGACGGTCTCGATATCCATGCCGCCCTGGGCCGAGGCGATCAGCACCACACGTTGGCGTTCGCGATCGACGGCCATGGCCAGATAGAACTCGCGTCGAATGTCCGCACCCGGTTCGACCAGCACGCTTTCGACCGGCAACCCTTCCGGGCCGGATTGTTGCGTTACCAGGCGAGTGCCGAGAAGCGACCGCACCGCTTCGTCGACCTCCGCCTCGTTCCGGGCAGGAACCACGCCGCCGGCCTTTCCCCGCGCCCCGCTGTGGATCTGCGCCTTGACGACCCAGTTGCCACCGGGGCTATCCGGAAGAGAGTCCAGCCGGTCGGCCGGACTCGAGATCACCACTCCCGGAGGAACGGTGACCCCGTGCTCGGACAACAGCGTCTTTGCCTGATATTCGTGGAGATTCATGGGCCGCGGAGATGCCTGACAAAAGACGTATTGTCGCGCACTAGACCGTTATTGTCATGCCCGTCCGACACAGCCGCAAACAAGCTCCCGGCGTTCTATTTCGACACGCACACGTACAGGCACGGGGCCGGCAACGACTCAAAGGAAACCACGAAAAATGCCCCGCCGATGCGGGGCCAAGGGACCACGGGGAGGGTGGTTTTCGGACACGACCAGAGGCATGGGAAGGCAGGACCGTCAACACACCTCAGGCCAAAGAACAGGCGGGACGAAGCGGCGCTTCGCCCCCAGGAGCGATGTGAATCCTTTCATCATCCTACGTCCCTGTACACGAAGGATGTGTCGTACCTTAACGCCCGCCCTGCTCCTCGAATATCAGAGTTATCGTCAGCTTTTGTAGCGAAAGACATTTTCTTGCGTAGGAATCGGCTTACATTCCCATCCGACTTCGTCGGTTGCCATGCCCCGCGCTCGAAAAAGCCGATCGACACCCGAGTGGAACCGAACGTAAAAACCCCCGCCGATTGGCGGGGCAAGGAGGAGCAAAGGCATTGCGGTGGGCCGGCCCGGGGCCTATTTTCGAAGCACGACCTGTTCCCGGATCTCGTCGAGGGTCTTCGGCCCGATACCGTTGACGTCGACGAGCTGATCGAGAGATTCGAAGGGCCCGTTTTCC
>JBNJFM010000032.1:0-23137 GCA_051746865.1 Pseudomonadota bacterium
GGGTGGCCTGGCTGCATTCCAGGCGGTCCATTAGCTCATCGCCGGGGATTGGGCCGCGTCGGTCTCGCAGCACCTGGTACAAATGAAAGATTCGGTCGAGCCTGTCCATGCTCCGCAGCTCCTTGCCAGCCAGCCTTCACCTTAGGTTGGCTAGAGACGCGGAGCAAGGTAAGGCCCAGGACGGGCGCGAATGGTACGTCCCGATCACCTCAAGCCGCGGGGACGAAATTGCCGGGTGTTACTCCTCGTCCGGCACGAACTTCAGCACGTCGCCATTGATGCAGTAGCGCTTGCCGGTAGGCGGCGGGCCGTCGTCGAAGACGTGGCCGAGGTGGATGCCGGAACTCGCACTGCGCACCTCGGTGCGCTGCATGCCGTGGGAGGTGTCCTCGTGGAGGGTGATCGCACCTTCGACGGGCTGGAAGAAGCTGGGCCAGCCGCTGCCGCTCTTGAACTTCGCATCGGTACGGAACAGCGGCGCGCCGGTGATCGGGTCGACGAAGGTGCCGGGACGCGTCTCGTCGAGGTGCGAGCCGGTGAAGGCTCGCTCGGTGCCCTGCTCGAAGGCGATGCGTTGCTGTTCGGGCGTGAGCAGCTGGAAGCCCAGCCATTTCCAGAAGCGCTCGGCGTCTCCCTTGTAACCGGTGTAGCGCGAGACTTCCCGGCCGTCCTCGAACAGCACGATGGTGGGCGTGGCGAACAGCGACTTCTCCAGTTCCCAGCCGTCGGGTGCCCGGGGCACCATGGTGGTAGCGAGGGGGACATCCGACTGCCAGTCGTCGAGGATGTCGGCACGGAACTGCTCGCAGAAGGGGCAGTCCTCGGCCTCGAACACAATCAGCTGACGATCGGCATTCAATTCGTCCGTGGCCAGCGGCTTGCGATCGCCGTCAGAAACAGTCGATTGCGCATCGGTACCCGGATAGGCAACCCCGGTCCCTCCCAGGCCGCAGTAGCCATTGGGGTTCTTCTCCAGGTAGTCCTGGTGATAGGCCTCGGCGCGGTTGTAGTTTTTCAACGGTGCGATCTCGGTGGTGATCGTTCCGAAGCCGGCCTCGGTCAGGGCCTGCTGATAGACCTGGCGGGTCCGCTCGGCCAGGCGCTTCTGCTCCTCGCTGGTGTAGTAGATGGCGCTGCGGTAGTTACTGCCGACATCGTTGCCCTGCCGGTTGCCCTGGGTGGGATCGTGGTTTTCCCAGAAGCCCGCGAGCAGCCGCTCGGTGGAGATCACGTCGGGGTCGTAGGTGACCCGAACGACCTCGGCGTGGTTGCGGGCGTCGCTCTCGCCGCGGCGGATCGCCCGTTCGAGCCGGAGCACGTCGCGGTAGCCGACGGTCTCGGCATCGCCCCCGGCGAAGCCGCTTTCCACGTCCACCACGCCCTCGAGCGCGGCCATGCGCTTTTCCGCGCCCCAGAAGCAACCCATGCCGAAGGCGATCGTCCGGGTCTCGGCATGGGCCGGATGGGAAAGGAAGGCGAAGGCCATGACGAGCAGCATGGCCGGCAGCCGGATCAAACGAGACATCTGCGTTCTCCCGCGAGGCGTGGACCGGGAAGGAACCGCCGCGCAACGATGGTGTGTCTTCGTTTGGCCCTCACGGCCCCCACAAGTTTCACCCCTTCCCGAGCAGGGTTGCGGGGCTCGTGCTGCCGCGCGGCGTTTCTCGCTACTCCGAGCGAGGCCCGGCACCCATCTGGGCGGAGAAGTCCTTGAAGGCGTTGGTCAGCTCCATCGGCAGGGGGAAGAAGATCGAGCTCGACTTGCCGCTGGTGGACATGTCCGCCATGGTCTGCAGGTAGCGTAGCTGCAGGGCGGCCGGGCTGTCCTTCATCATGTCGGCGGCCTGGACGAGCTTCTCGGCGGCCTGCAGTTCGCCCTCGGCGTGAATGACCTTGGCACGACGCTCGCGCTCGGCCTCGGCCTGGCGGGCGATGGCGCGGATCATGGACTCGTCCAGGTCGACGTGCTTGATCTCGACGTTGGTCACCTTGATGCCCCAGGCATCGGTCTGCTGGTCGAGGATCCCCTGGATGTCGTTGTTGAGCTTGTCGCGCTCGGAAAGCATCTCGTCGAGTTCATGCTTGCCCAGCACGGAACGCAGGGTGGTCTGGGCGAGCTGGCTGGTGGCCTGGTAGTAATTCTCCACCTGGATGACCGCCCGCTCGGAATCCACCACGCGGAAGTAGAGCACCGCGTTGACCCGCACGGTGACGTTGTCTTGCGAGATCACGTCCTGGCTGGGCACATCGAGGGTGATGATCCGCAGGTCGACCTTGACCATCTGCTGGATCACCGGGATGACGATCACCAGCCCCGGCCCCTTGACACGCTGAAAGCGCCCCAGGAAGAACACCACGCCACGCTCGTACTCGCGCAGCACGCGCAGCGACATGGCGATGAGCGCCACCAGGATGATCAGTGGCACGATCACGAATCCGAAATTGCCCAGCAGCATGGCCGTCTCCTCCTAGAGTTGCCTGTCAGGGAAGGTCCGCAAAACGCAGCCTCCCTCAGTCGTCCCGGCCGACCGGCTCGACGGTCAGCCGCAGTCCGTCAATCTCCACCACGCGCACCTTGTCTCCGGCCCGCAGCGGGGCGCGGGTGTCCGCGTTCCACAGTTCGCTGTGTACCCACACGCGTCCCGTGGTGTCGAAATCCTCTTTCGCGGCACCGATCATGCCGATCATTTCCTCGTGGCCGGTCGCCGGCTTTTTCCGTCGCAGATCGAGCAGCCGGCCGATCACCCAGATGGAGAAGGCGGCCATGGCGATGGCCACGCCGACGATCAGCGGCCAGGCGATGTTCAGGTTGGGGTCGTCCCAGAGCATGATGGATCCCGTGGTGAAAGCGATGACGCCGCCGATGCCCAGCGCTCCGAAACTGGGCACGAAGGCCTCGGCGATCATGAAGACGATGCCGAGCAGGATCAGCGCCAGCCCGGCGTAATTGAGCGGCATGACCTGCAGGGCGAAGAAGGCCAGGATCAGGGAGATCGCCCCGATGGTCCCGGGCACGATCGCGCCCGGGTTGGCCAGCTCGAAGATGATGCCGTAGATCCCGATCAACAACAGGATATAGGCGATGTTGGGATTGGTGATCACCGACAGCAGTTCCGTGCGCCAGTCGGGATCCTCGCGGTCCACCTCCAGCCCCTCGGTGGACAGGGTACGGGTCACGCCATCGACCGTCACCTCGTGACCGTCGAGCTGGGCCAGCAGATCCGTGACGTCCTCGGCGACCAGGTCGATGACATTGCGCTCGAGTGCCTCGCTGGCGGTCAGGTTGAAGCCCTCGCGCACGGCATCCTCGGCCCATTCGGCATTGCGACCATGACGCTCGGCCAGGCCGCGGATGTAGGCCACCGCATCCTCGAGTACCTTGCGTTCCATGGCGTCCTGACCGCGACGCGGCTGGTCGTCGGCCTCGGCGTTCTCCGCGCCATCGGCCGACGAATCCTCCTGCGGCGACGGGTCACCCTGCCCTTCCGGCGACGGCATGCCCGGCAGTCCGCCGCCCCCTCCCAGCTGGACGGGGGTGGCGGAACCGAGGTTGGTCGAGGGCGTCATCGCCGCGATGTGCGAGCCATACAGGATGTAGGTGCCGGCGCTGGCCGCCCGCGCCCCGGCCGGATGCACGTAGGTGGCCACCGGCACCTCGGAGCGCAGGATGGCCTGGATCATCAAGCGCATGCTGGAATCCAGCCCGCCGGGGGTGTCGAGCTGGAGGATCACCAGTTCGGCCCGGTGCTCCTCCGCCGTCCCGATGCCCCGGACCACGTAATCCGCGGTCGCCGGGCCGATGGCGTCCTGCACGGTCAGCAGCACGGCCTGGCGACGCTCGTCCTGGGCCTGGGCCACCAGCAGCCAGAGCAGGCCCACGAGGATCAGCGACGGCCATAGCAGCAGACGCCACGCGCCTCTGCGCCCACAAGCAATGTCACGACGCCGACTATCGTTCATGGGTCGCTCCTGCCTCCCGACGTTGCTGGTAGCCGAGCCTCTGGTAGCGGCCTGGCCGAGGAAGTGTCTCCGTACTTCGGGGAGCATAGCCGATAGTCGGCCGGGCGACAGACAACGAAGAACCGCCCGTCAAGCGGGCGGTTCTTCGTGGGGGAAAAGAGGGGAATCAGCCCCCGGTCATCGACATGAAGCGGATCACCTTCTCCGGCTTTTCCGTGAACTCGTGCCGCTCGGGCTTGAGGCCGATTGCCTGGACCAGTGCCTCCTTGAGTTCGTCGTCGGGAATGCCCTTGCGCAGCAGCGGGCGGAAGGAAAAGCTCTCCTCCTGGCCGAGGCACATGTACATGGTGCCGTCGCAGGACAGGCGCACCCGGTTGCATGTCTCACAAAAATGCTCGGACATCGGGGTAATGAAACCGACCATGGTGTCGGTACCCGCCACCTGCAGGTAGCGCGCCGGGCCGGCGCCGGTGACGGAGCTGACCGCCGGGATCAGGTCGTACTTGGCCTTCAGGCGCTGCTTGACGTCCTGAAGGCTGACATAATGGTCGATGGCGTCGCGCCCGGTCTCGCCCATGGGCATGGTCTCGATCATGCGCAGGCTGAAACCGTTGTCGATGCAGTAGTCGAGCAACTCTTCCATGTCATGCTCGTTGATACCCTTCATCACCACGGCGTTGATCTTGATCGGCGAGAAGCCTGCCGCCTTCGCCGCGGCCAGTCCGTCCGTGACCTTGTCGACCTTGCCCTTGGTGATCGACTTGAAACGCTCGGGGTCGAGGGTGTCGAGACTGACGTTGATGCGATGCGCACCGGCCTCGCGAAGCGGCACGGCCAGCTTGTTCATGCGAGTGGCGTTGGTGGAGAGCGAGACGTCCCGGATGCCGGGCATCGACGACACCCGGCCGACGATGTCCTCGATGCCCTTGCGCACCAGCGGCTCGCCGCCGGTAATGCGTACGTGGGACAGGCCCATGTCGGCCATGGTGCCTACCAGGCGCTCGATCTCGTCGGGCGTGAGCCAGTGCTCGGGGACTTCGAAATCCTTGAAACCCTCCGGCATGCAGTAAAAGCAGCGCAGGTCACAACGGTCGGTCACGGACAGCCGCAGGTAGTTGATGGAGCGGCCGAATGGGTCGGTCAACTGCTGCATTGCGCTCGCCTTTGCCGTTTCGTACCCGCCGTCGTTCCGGGCACTGAGTTCATGTTTCGACGCCGACGGCGGACGGACCTCCCGGCGTCGCGTAATGAGATGGCCCCGGTCGGGAACGAGGGGTCGGAATCGAACCCGGCGGGACCTGCCTTGCAGGAGTGATTCACAGATGCGTCGTGTTCACTCGGACATAACGGTAATGAGCGTGACGGAAAAATGCAAGCGTTGTGTTTCATTCGACACAGCGAAGTTGCACCGTCACCGCCGGACGCCGTCTCGGGCATCCGGCTCGACTTGCCAGTGACCGCTCTTGCCACCCCGCTTTTCCAGCAATCGGGTCTGCTCGATCACCATGCCGCGGTCGACGGCCTTGCACATGTCGTAGAGTGTCAGGGCGGCCACCGAGGCGGCGGTCAACGCCTCCATCTCCACGCCGGTCTGCCCGGTGACGCCGCACTCGGCCGTGATGCGTACCGCGTGGCGCTCCGGTTCGGGGGTCAGGTCGACCTTTACCCGCGTGAGCATCAGGGGGTGGCACATGGGGATGAGATCGCCGGTACGCTTGGCCGCCATGATGCCGGCGATCCGCGCCGTGGCGAGCACGTCGCCCTTCTTGTGCCCACCGGAGAGGATCAGCTCCAGGGTCTCCGGCTGCATGACGATGCGCGATTCGGCGATGGCCAGTCGCTGCGTGGCCGCCTTGTCACCGACGTCCACCATGCGGGCTTCGCCCTTCTCGTCGATGTGCGTGAGTGATTGACTCATGAGCCCAGTTCCTCGAAGGAGATGAATGCGACCGGGTCGCCGGCGACCAGCTCCGCGCCTTCGGGCACCAGGGCCAGCCCGTCGGCCCAGGCCAGCGAGCTCAGCAGCCCGGAGTTCTGATCGATAAAGGGTTCGAGCATCACCTGCCCGTCGCGCTCCACCCGGCGCACCCGGATGTACTCCGGCCGATCACCGCCTCGACGCGCACAGGCCAACGGCATGGGCTGGACCGGCAGCTCACCCGCCCCGCTCTGCCCGGCGAGCTTCTGCAAGGCCGCCCGCACGAACAGCTGGAAGGTGACGAAGGTGGAAACCGGGTTGCCCGGCAGCCCCAGAAACGGAGTGCCCAGCACTTCGCCAACCGCCAGCGGCTTGCCCGGCTTGAGAAACACGCGCCAGTGATCGATGCGCCCCAGGGACTCCACCCCGGCACGCACCAGATCCGCCTCGCCCACCGAGACCCCGCCGGAGGTGACGACCAGATCGGCGTCGGCCGCCTCGCGCAGGCGCGCATCGATAATGTCCCGGTCGTCCGGCAGACAGGCCCGGTGGACGATCTCGACCCCGGCCGACCGAAGCAGGGCTTCGAGCATCGGGCCGTTGGCATCGTAGATCCGCCCCGGTGCAAAGGAGTCGCCCGGGGCGAGCAGCTCGTCGCCGGTGGTCAGCAGGGCCACCCGCAGCCGGCGCGTCACGCGGACAGTGGCCAGTCCCGTGCTGGCGATCAGGCCGATTTTCGATGGCGTGATGCGGGTGCCGGCGGCAAGCAGCTTCTGGCCCTGCCGGGTATCTGCCCCCGCCTGGCGCACCGCGGCACCGGGTTCCAACGCCTCGCCGCAGCAAATGGCCTGCCCTTCACCGGGGTGGGTGAGTTCCTGGGCAATAACCGTGTCGGCCCCTTCCGGCAGCAGCGCACCGGTGAAGATGCGCATGGCCGTGCCCGGTTCGAGACGGTCGGGCGGATCTCCGGCGAACTGCTTCCCCGAGACCGACAGGCAGTCACCCTCCGCCACCGGCCCCTGCATGGCGTATCCGTCCAGCAGGCTCACCGGACCATACGGCACGTCCCTGGGCGCGACCACCGGCTCGCGCAACACCCGGCCGACCGACTCGAGCACGGGCACCTCCCGGGTGTCCTCGAGTACCGGCAGGTCATCGAGCAGGCGTGCCAGCAGCTGGTTGACCGTTTCCACTCAGCCCTCTCCGTCGAATTCCGCGAACCAGCGGCGCCGTGCCTGTTCGTCGCTCTCGCGAGCATCCACCCAGCGGCTCTCGCCCGCCGGATCGACCTCCTTCTTCCAGAACGGCGCGTGTGTCTTGAGGTAGTCCATGATGAAGGTGCAGGAGTCCAGCGCATCACCGCGATGGGCACTGGCCACCGCGACCAGCACGATCTGGTCAGTGGGCCGCAGGTGTCCCACGCGATGGACGATCGACACACCGGCCAGCGGCCAGCGCGAAAGCGCCTCGTCGGCGACACGTTCGAGTGCCCGCTCGGTCATTCCGGGATAGTGCTCCAGCACCAGGTCCGCGACCGGACGGTCGTCGTTAATGTCACGCACCGTGCCCAGAAAGCTGGCCACGGCACCCACGTGAGCGCAGTGACGTCGCAGTTCGCCCAGCACGTCGCCGACGTCGAAGTCGGCCTCCTGAACCTGGATGGATCGGTACAAAGCAGCCTCGGAACGAGTGGATATTTCCGGGGGACTATAGCGGGCTGATGGCGGCGAGCCAAGCCGTGCCGCGGGCACGCGCCCGCGCCTGATACCCCATTAAATGTTCTGAACCGGTCTCGGTTGTTAATTAGAAGGTCCTGATGTAGATTGCTGCCGGTTCGATCGGATTGGACGCTGTCCGCCAGACGGGCGCCGGGCACTAATTGACCCGGCAGGACAACCCATGAACAATAGCGGGCACCGTTGACGTCAGCAACATGCTGACCTGTCCGCCAATGCGTGCCTTCCGGTTGTCGGAGAACCGGCTGGCTCGAATGGATCGAGACCGTTGTCGATCCGACCAATTGCCTACGATGCAGGAGTGAGCAATGTCAGAAAACACACTTGATCAGACGCCGCAGAGCGGCGCCCGCGAGGGCGTGGCTTCCAGCGACCGTCGCAAATTCCTCCGCAAGAGCGTCGCGCTGGCGGCTTCCGGTGCTGCCGCAGCAGCCGCCGGCAACGCCACTGCCGCCGACGTGAAAGTGGACACCGTCACGGAGCCGCTGGAAGAGAACCCGACCCGCCATGTTCTCGGCCGGGGCGTCGTTTCCGTTCCCTACGGCATGCCGTCGAAGTTCGAGAAGGACGTCAAGCGTCGCAACGTCAGCTGGCTGACCGCGGATACGCTGGCGTCGATCAGCTTCACCCCGTGGCAGGACCTGCACGGCATCATCACGCCGAACGGTCTGCACTTCGAGCGTCACCACGCCGGTGCCGTCGACATCGATCCGTCGACCCACCAGATCGTCATCCACGGCATGGTCGATCGCCCGATGGTCTTCACCATGGACGACCTCAAGCGCATGCCGTCGCACACCGCCATCCACTTCCTCGAGTGCCCGGCCAACGGTGCAATGGAGTGGCGCGGCGTGCAGATGGACTCCATGCAGTTCACCCACGGCATGATGAGCTGCTCCGAGTGGACCGGTGTCAAGATCACCGACCTGATGGAGTACGTCGGCGTCGATCCGAAATCCACCTGGTTCTACGCTGAGGGTGCCGACGGTTCCGCCCTGCAGCGCTCCATCCCGATGGAAGGCGCCAAGGACCAGTTCGGCGAGCCGATCAAGGCCTCTGACTGCGAGCTGTACAAGGACGCCATGATTGCCTACGCGCAGAATGGCGAGGCGCTGCGTCCGGAGAACGGCTACCCGGTCCGCTTCCTGCTGCCGGGCTGCGAAGCGAACATGTCGATCAAGTGGCTGCGCCGCATCAAGTTCGTCGACAAGCCGCTGAACACCTATCAGGAAACCCGTCACTACATCGAGCCGCTGCCGGATGGCACCATCCGCCAGTTCTCGTTCCTGAACATGGCCAACTCGGTGATCAACTACCCCTGCCCGGACAACCATCTTTCCGGCAAGGGCGCCTACGAGATCCGCGGCATCGCCTGGTCCGGCCAGGGCAAGATCGCCCACGTCGACGTCTCCGTCGATGGCGGCAAGAACTGGCAGGAAGCCGAACTGGTCGAGCCCGTGCTCTCCAAGTGCGTGACCAAGTTCAAGCTGCCGTTCGAGTGGAACGGTGACGAGCACCTGATCATGAGCCGCGCCACCGACGAGACCGGCTACGTCCAGCCGACTCTGGCGCAGATGCGCAAGGTTCGTGGTACGAACAGCATCTACCACAAGAACTCCATTCAGGCCTGGAAAATCGAGAAGACCGGCGAGGTGAAGAATGTCCAAATTGAAAACTTCTAAATTCGGCCTGGGTCTCGCGGCTGGTGCCATGGCCCTTGGCCTTAGCACCGCCGGTATCGCAGGCGAGTTCAACGGCATCGGCAAGAAGATTACCGAGGACGCCGTCCAGCCCTGGGACATCAGTGTCCACTTCGACGGCACCGGCCTTCCCAAGGGCTCCGGCACCGTCGAGGGAGGCCAGGCCCCGTACGACGCCAAGTGCGCCATGTGCCACGGCGCGTTCGGTGAGGGTGCCGAGGGCTACCCGAAGATGATGGGCGACCCGATGCCGGCGTTCATCAAGTCGCTCGAGCAGGGGCTCGATGGGGTGGGCAACCGCGGCGTGAACAACACCTGGGGCCACGCCCCGACGCTGTTCGACATGATCAAGCGCCACATGCCGTTCTACGCGCCGGGCACCATGGGCGTGGACGAGTCCTACGCCGTGACCTGCTACGTACTCAACCTGGCCAACATCGTCGACTACGACTTCGTCTGCAGCGACGAGACGCTGGCCGACGTCGAGATGCCGGCTGCCGAGTACTACGTGACGGACACCCGTCCGGACACGGCCAACGAGCGTTGCATGGGCGACTGCTACGACTACGAGCCGAAGGTCGTCGGAGCCGCGGTTTCGGACGTAAGCGAATAAGCGAACCCCGCAACCTGACGCTCTGCAAAGCCCCGCCACTGGCGGGGCTTTTTCGTGTGGACTTTACGCGAGAACCGAAGCGATGAGCCATTCGGTAGAAGATGGCATGCCAGGAGGCGGCGGCACGGCAGCGGCCTGCCTCGACTGCCTCGCTTGAAGCAGTCAGCGAACCCGCCGAGACGACCGTGTCCCACCGTCTCCACGCCCCGAGACGAGCCACGCTGCGCCAACCGCGCTCCCGTCCTTTCCGACATCCATGAAAAACCCCGCCGATGGGCGGGGTGGTCTTCTGCGTCCGGATAGAGCCGGCGTCGGTTACTTCATGAAGCCGAGGATGGCATTGCGCACGGATTCAAGATCCGCGTCGATGGTCACCATGGTGGCCTTGTCCACGCCCGGCATGTCACCGGTGCACTGGGCGATCGCCGTATCCGGGTCCTTCAGGCCGTTGCCGGTGAGCGTGAGCACGATGCTCGAGCCGTCCTGAATCTTGCCGGCCTCGAGATCCTTGATCAGACCGGCAAGCGAGGCCGCGGAGGCCGGCTCGCAGAAGATGCCCTCATGCTGGGTGAGCATCCGCTGGGCGGCAAGGATCTCGGCGTCACTGACCTCGGCGAACCAGCCACCGGACTCTTCCATTACCTTCCAGGCGCGGTCCCAGCTCTGCGGGTGACCGATGCGGATGGCGGTGGCCACGGTATCCGGGTCGTCGACCATCTCGCCGCGCAGGAACGGGGCCGAGCCGCTGGCCTGGTAACCCACCATCTTCGGCCGGTTGCCGCCCGAACCGCCACCGGCGAACGGACACTTGCCGTTGCAGTAGGCGCAGGACTCGGTCACCTGATCGCCCGAGACCGCGGAGAATTCGCAGTAGCCGATCCAGTGCGCGGTAATGTTCCCCGCATTACCCACGGGCAGGCAGTGGTAATCCGGGGCGCGACCGAGCTCCTCGATGATCTCGAAGGCGGCGGTCTTCTGCCCCTGCAGGCGGTACGGGTTGACCGAGTTGACGATGGTCACCGGCGCCTCTTCGGCGACTTCCTTGACCAGACGCATGCCGTCATCGAAGTTGCCGCGGATCTGCAGGATGGTCCCGCCGTACATCATCGCCTGGGCGAGCTTGCCCATGGCGATCTTGCCATCGGGGATAATGACGAAGGCGGTGATGCCGGCGCGTGCCGCGTAGGCCGCGGCAGCCGCCGAGGTGTTGCCGGTCGAGGCGCAGATGATGGCCTTCGAGCCCTCTTCCACCGCCTTGGTGACCGCCATGGTCATGCCACGGTCCTTGAACGAGCCGGTGGGGTTGAGCCCCTCGTACTTGACGTAGATATCCACCGATCGGCCGAGGACCTTCGGCAGGTTGTGCAGCCGGATCAGCGGGGTCGCGCCCTCGCCGAGGCTGATCAGCCGGGTGTCGTCGGAAAGCGGCAGGCGATCACGATACCGGTCCAGAAGACCGGTGTAGCGACTTTGATGCGTCATGGAATTCTCACTTGATTGGCCCGGTTCCCCGCGCATGGAGAGCCGGGGCAGGACGATAGTCGTGCCCCTATTCTACCCCGAGCGCCCCCAACTGTCAGGAAGGGAAGCCGGGCATCAGCCGGTCTGTCGCTGGCAGATCAGCCGGCTCTCCTCGCTCAGAATCTGGCGGAGCACCCGGCGCACCCGGCCCATGGCCTCGCCCAGCGTGCGGTCGATGGCCTCGATGGAGACGGTATCTCCATCGTGGATGCCCGCCGCCCAGTTGGCCACCACGTTCAGGCTGGCGTACTCCAGCCCTGCCTCGCGGGCCAGCACGGCCTCGGGCATGCCGGTCATGCCCACCACGTCACAGCCGTCGCGCTCCAGGCGGCGGATCTCCGCGGCGGTCTCCAGTCTCGGCCCCTGCGTCGCCCCGTAGGTGCCGCCATCGATCATGTGCAGCCCCATCTCGCGACCGGCCGAGAAAAAGGTCCGTCGCAGTGACTGGTCATAGGGATAGGTGAAGTCGACGTGGGTGACCGAATCGAGATCGCCCTCGTAGAAGGTCGAGGGCCGGCCCCAGGTGTAGTCGATCAGCTGGTCCGGGACGACCAGGGTCCCCGGCCCCATGTCCGGATGGATGCCGCCCACGGCCGCGACCGCTAGGACTCGACTGACGCCCAGCTCCCGCAGGGCCCAGATGTTGGCCCGATAGTTCACCTGGTGCGGGGGGATGCGGTGGTTGTAGCCGTGACGGGGCAGAAATACCACCTCGCAGCCCTGCAGTCGGCCGATGGTCAACGGACCGGAGGGCTCACCGAACGGCGTGGACACCATCTGGTGCCGGACGTCCTGGATGCCCTCGATCTGTGACAGACCGGTTCCACCGATGATTGCCAGATGCACCTTCAATCCTCCCGGAAGCGAGTCGCCCGGCGCTCAGCCTTCCTCGGGAAGGGCGTGTATACCGGGCAGGTTGCGAAAGTAGCCATGGTAGTCCATCCCCTCACCGAAGATGTAGCGATCGGGAACGCTCTCCCCGATGAAGTCGGCAACCAGATCCGGCACCTTGCGATCATGGCGCTTGTCGGTGGCCACGGCGATCCAGATCCGAGCCGCACCGGCCTCGAGGCACCAGTCGCGCACCGCCTGCAGAGTGTGCCCCTCGTCGAGAATGTCGTCGACCAGCAGCACGTTACGGCCAGCGAGCGTCACGTCGGGTTGCGCCAGCCATTTGAGCGCCCCACCGCTGGTCGCTCCCCGGTAGCGCGTGGCATGCAAATACGCGAGCTCCAGCGGGAAATCGAGCCTCGGGAGGATCTGCCCGGCGCTGACCAGCCCGCCGTTCATGATGGCCATGACCACCGGCAGGCGATCGGCGAGCTCTGCGGTGATCTCCCGGGCAAGACGGTCGTAGGCCGACTGCATTACCTCCGGAGGCACCAGACACTCGCAGGTCGACAGCAGTGCCCGCAGTTCGGCCGACTGTCGGGCGGCATCCCCCTGCCCCGTATCGCTTGTCATCATGACGCTCTCCCAGGTTCAGGCGCGATCGAAGAGATCGGGTTCCTCGACACCCAGCCGCTCGATCCACGCCCGGGCCTCGGCAAAGCGAGGCGAGCGCCGCAATTGCTCGTCGGACGGCACCGGGCCATGACCCACCATGCGAGCCAGCCGCGCCTCGCGCTGGGCGCAGGCCGGCAGACTCACCCGGCGCTGGACGCGTTCGACCAGTTCCGGGTGATTGCAGATCAGGGCCATGTCCACCCCGGCGGCCAGGCACTGCTCCACGCGTGTCTCGATCTCGCCGACCGCCGAGGCGGCGGCCATGGTCAGGTCATCGCTGAATACCGCCCCCTCGTAGCCCCACTGGCGGCGCAGGAGCTCCCGGATCCAGACCGGCGAGAATCCCGCGGGACGCTCGTCGACCTCGGGATAGACCACGTGCGAGACCATCAGCCCCGGAATCAGACGCTCGGCCATGGCCCGGAACGGGCGCAGGTCGGTCTTCTCGATGCTTGCCAGCGATCGCCGATCAACCGGATGGGCGACGTGGGAATCCGCCGCCACCGCTCCGTGACCGGGATAGTGCTTGCCCACGGCGGCCATTCCGGCCTCCTGCATCCCGCCGGTCCAGGCGATCGCCAGGGCGATCACCGCCTCCGGGCGCTCGTCGAAGGCGCGGTCGCCGATCACCCCACTGATGCCCCGATCGAGATCCAGCACCGGGGCAAAGCTGAAGTCCACGCCCACCTCGCGCAACTGCACGGCCATCAACCAGCCCAGCGCGCGCGCCGCCTCCAGCCCGGCCTGCCGGTCCTCGGCAAACAGGTCCCCGACGCGCCCCATCGCCGGCAGCGGCAGGAAACCATCGCCCTTGAATCGCTGCACGCGACCGCCCTCCTGATCGACGGCGATCAGCAGGTGGGGCCGCCGCAGGGCGCGAATCCCGGCGATGAGTTCCGCCAGCTGCGCCCGGTTCTCGAAGTGCCGCGCGAACAGGATCACCCCGCCCACGGAAGGGTGGGCCAGCCGCCTGCGGTCGGCCGCGGTCATCTCCGGGCCGGCCAGGTCGATCATCAAGGGGCCGAGTGCCGTCATCTGCCGTTCTCCATCCTCGCCGGAAATGTCACGAGCGCCGTCGTCTCTTGCGGCCATTGTTGCCCAGCAACGCCTTTTCCGCCAGCGCCCCGAGGTAGACGTACAGGCCCAGCGCTACCAGCAGCGCGGCCGCGGCGAAGATCATCAACGTCGCGGTCACCCCCTCCGAGGAGTAGCCCATGGACACCTTGAACATCGTCAGCAACCCCTCGATCAGGATGGCGACCAGAATCGCGGCGACGAATCGCGTCATGGTACGCCTGACGGTACTGTGCCGATGGACGTCCTTCTCCATCAGCACCTCCTCCTCGAACACCGTCTTGGCAAGATCGAAGACCGCCATGGCCAGCGTGAGCACCACGATCACCTCGAAGGGCTTGAGTTGCAGCTCCGAGGCCCAGCCCGGCTCCATCAGGGCATGTGTCAGCTCGCTCATGCTGCTGTAGAACAGCACGCCGGCGACCAGCAACATCGCGGCGGCGAACAGTCCGTAGAGCGCGCGGAAGACCGGTTCTACCCGGCGGCGCATGGTGTCGCCCAGCAGAAAGCTGATCATCGCCTCCAGGTCCACGTCGATGATCAGATAGCCCACCCGGTCGCCCTGCTCCAGGCGCAGCGTGGCGGACACGCAGAGGTCCCGTGAGGCCGTGGAAAGATACGGCTCGGTCAGATGGACGTAATGCTCCCCGGCAGCGAACTTGAAATACGGTCGCTGGCTACGATCCATGCCGCGGCCCTCCTCGCCGCTGTCGTTGACGCGACCGGACTCGTCCGCACCGTACTCGGCGACCTGGACACCCTCCTCGTCGAGCAGGTAGACCAGGTCGACGAAGGGATACAGATCGAAGAGCTTTTCCGTGGTACTCCGGAGGGCATCGTGATCCGTGAGCAGGCGCGGCTCGCCGATCCCGGTGACGATCGACTCGATCAGTTCGCGGATGGAACGCGACTGCTCGTGGTACCGGTCGATGATGCTGATGTAATTGGCCGAATGCATGAATCTTGTGCCTGTGAAAGTGGGTCGGGACGACAACAAAAAGAGGCGCCACGAAGGCGCCAGGGAGGAGTCGGAGGAACCGATCCGGAACAGGTCGCCGTCCGGATGCGAGCCGGGTTTTCCGGCAGGGAAGTAAAAAGCGAAAAGCGTGCCAGCCTCGCGGACCGGCGCTTGTTCATCCGCGAAAGCGACGGGAGGCGCGGACAGGAGCCACGGCTACGACACCGCCCCACGTCCTGCCTTGCACTATCGCGATGCGGGTTCACGGCAAGCTGCACCAGTGAAGACTCAGCGCAGCTTCTCGCGGAAGAAGGCGATGGTCTTGTCGAAGGAATCCCGGTCGGCATGCTCGTCGTAACCCAGCGGCAGCCCGAACTTCTCCGCCTTCTCGTCCGCTCCGGGGTTGGTGAAGGCATGACTGATCCCGGGGTAGATGGTCACCTCCACCTCGGCGCCGGCCTCGCGCATTTCCGCGGCGATACGCTCGACCTCCTCGGGTGGCGCCATCGGGTCCTCGCCCCCCGAGAAGATGCGCACCGGGGTGTCCAGCGGCGGCGTCTTGATCGGCGCGAGCCCCGAGGTGCCGGCGTGAAAGGTCGCCAAGGCATCGTGGTGCACGCCCTGCCGGGCCATGCTCAGTCCCACCGAACCGCCGAAGCAGTAACCCACCGCCCCGAGCCGCTCCGGGTCGACGGCCGGATGCTGACGAATGGCATGAATCGCCGCGAGGTAGCGGTTTTTCAGCGCATCGAAATCCGACAGTGCCTCGTTCATCCATTCGGTCGCCTGCCCGGCGTCCTCGGTGACCCGACCGTCGCCGTAGGGATCGATCACGAAACCGACGTAGCCGGACTCGGCCATGTCGCGAGCACGGCGCTCCATGTACGGGGTGCGCCCCCAGAACTCCGGCACCACCAGCACAGCCGGCGCGGTGGTCTCGGCGGCGGCATCAAAGGCCACCTTGCCCTTCATGGTCAGGCCATCGATCTGGTACTCGAGGATCTCTTCCTGGATTCGTGCAGCCATGGGTCACTCCTTTCCGGGATGAAGCGACGACGCCGGTGCGCCGTCGGCAGAAGAAGAAAAAAGTCTGGCAGGTCGAGTCACTTCCTGCAGCAAGTCAGCCCGCCGCCACGACCTCGTCGCCGCTTGCCGCACGGGCAGCGCGGGCGCGCCGTGTGGCCCGCTGATCGATGCCCTGCTTGAGCGCCACCAGCAGGCCAAGGGCGATGAACGCCCCCGGCGGCATCAGCGCCAGCAGGAAGGTAGCCTGCTCGGGCAGCACACGGATGCCCCAGTCCATGGCCGCCGGGCCGAACAGATGTTCCGCCCCGTGCAGGAGCGTACCGGAGCCCACCACCTCGCGCATCGCGCCCAGCACCACCAGCACCAGGCCGAACCCCAGCCCCATCATCAAGCCGTCGAACACCGAGAAGCCGAACCCGTGGCGCGAGGCGAATCCCTCGGCACGGGCGATGATGATGCAGTTGGTCACGATCAGCGGGATGAAGATGCCCAGCGTGTTGTAGAGCGAGTGGAAATGCGCGTTCATCACCAGCTCGATGATGGTGACCACCGAGGCGATCACCATCACGTAGACCGGCAGACGCACTTCGGGGCGCACCCAGTCGCGGATGGCCGAGACCACCCCGTTGGCGACCACCAGCGTCACCAGCGTAGCGATCGCCAGCCCAATGGCGTTGACGGTGGTGTTGGAGATCGCCAGCAGCGGACACAGCCCGAGAACCTGGACCAGGGCCGGATTGTTCTTCCACAGCCCGTCGAGGACCAGGTCGGAAAGCCGCGGATCACTCATGACGCGCCCTCCTCCGTCGTTTCGTCGTCACTCTCGTCGAACAGCCTGTCATGGTGGCGATCGACGTACTCCAGGGCGTCCCGCACCGCGCCCACCACGGCACGCGGCGAGATCGTCGCCCCGGTGAACTGGTCGAACACGCCGCCGTCCTTCTTCACCTTCCATTGCTCCGTCGGCGGGTCGCCCAGACGCCGGCCGTCAAAGTCGAGAATCCAGTCGCTGCGGTCGGCCTTGATCTTGTCACCGAGTCCCGGGGTCTCGTTCTGCTGCAGCACGCGCACGCCCAGCACCTCTCCGTCCTCGTCCACACCGACCAGCAGGCGGATGTCACCGCTGTAGCCCCGGGGGGTGATCACCGGGACCGCGACGGCGACTACCTCGTCGTCCTGGCGCGCACGAAAACCGGCCTGGCCGGCGTCCACGGCGCGTTCGATCTCCGCCTCGGAAGGACGTGAAGACGGCTCGACCACCGGCTCACCGAGACCCAGAGAATCGGTCGCCGGCAGCAGGAACGGGGCCTCGGCCGGGTTGTTGTCGTAGTCCTCGCCAGCAAGCACCTCCATGATCTGACCGAGCAGCACCGCTTGGCGGTTGAGCTCGATCTGCTCGGCGGTCTTCTGCTGGGTGTAGGCGACGAAACCCACGCCCAGACCGAAGAACACCGCCAACAACACGGTGGTGATCAGGATCTGTCGCGCGTCCAGTCGCATCAGGACTCACTCCGATGACGAGTGGGCGCCCCGGACTTGCGACCGAATACCGTCGGCTGGGTGTAGTAGTCGATCAGCGGCACGGCAAGGTTCATCAGCAACACGGCGAAAGCCACCCCGTCGGGGTAGTTGCCGAAGCTGCGGATCAGCACCGCCAGCACGCCGATGCCGAAACCGAACACTAGCCGGCCTCTTGGCGTGGTGGAAGCGGTGATCGGATCGGTGGCGACGAACAGTGCGCCGAAGATCACTCCGCCGGCCATCAGGTGGAAGGCGGGGCTGGCGAACTGCTCCGCGTCGATCACCCACAGCAGTGACGAGGCGGCCAGCACACCCACGATCATCGCTACCGGGATATGCCAGCGGATCACGCCGCGCCAGAGCATCCACGCTCCGCCGGCGAGAAACGCCAGATTGAGCCAGAGCGACCAGGACGTCTCCAGCGACCAGATCGAATTGCCCAGGGCAGCCACACTGCCGCCCTCGGTGACCACCATGCGCAAATGATCGAGTGGCGTGGCCCCGGAGAGCGCATCGAAGCCGGTCCCCTCCGGCAGCACCCCGGCGAAGGTCCAGCCGGCCGCCTCGGTGAGCGACAGCTGGGCACCCCCGCCATCGATGGCCGCGCCCCAGCGCGTCATCGCCTCGGGGAAGGACACCAGCACCACCACGTAGCCGACCATCGCCGGATTGAACAGGTTGAACCCCAACCCGCCGTAGAGCTGCTTGGCGACTACCACGGCGAACAGCGCTCCGACCACCGGCAGCCACCACGGCGCCAGATTGGGCAGGCACAGCCCCAGTATCCAGCCGGTGATCAGCACCGAACGATCCATTAGCGCCGGCCGGAAAGGGCGGGCCCGCAGCCAGAGCATCATCGCCTCGGCCAGCCAGGCCGCACCCACCGCCAGCGCCACGTTGAAAAGCACGCCCCAGCCGAGCAGCCAGACAGCGACCACCGTGCCGGGGACCAGCGCCCAGAGCACGGTGGTCATCACGCCGGCGACACTCGCGTCCGCCTCGACGTGCGGCGATGTCTCTACCGGAAACTTCATGCATCCTCTCCCTTGCCGGGCGCCCCGGACCCCGACGGCTCACCGTCACCCGGCTCGCGCGCCTGCTGTGCTCGGGCCTTGCGCGCCCGGGCGCGTTCGCGGGCCGCCTCGATACTCAGGCCCGCAGCACCGTCGGATGCCTTCTTCGGCTCGCTCTTCGCGTCGTCGCCCGCTTGTTCGCCTTCCTCGCGCTCCTTCTTCTCCTGGGCGGCCTTGATCGCGGCCCGCTTTTTCGCCAGCGCCGCCTCGCGCTCGGCCTTCTGCCGTTCGATGCGCTCGTTGTGGAACTCGAAGCGCTGCCGGGCATGCTCGGCCTTGGCCCGCTCGCGCTCGGCGTACCAGATCTCGGTCTTGGCGTGACGGAAATACTGCACCAGCGGAATGTGCGAAGGGCAGACCGCCGCACAGACGCCACATTCGATGCAGTCGAACAGGTGGTAGTCCTGGGCTCGCTCGAACTGCTCGGCCCGCGAGTACCAGTAAAGTTGCTGCGGCAGCAGGTCCGCCGGACAGGCCTCGGCGCAACGCGAACAGCGGATGCACGGCTGCGGCGGAAGAGACGGGCTCCGGTCGGCCGGACGCAGGGCAAGCAGGCAATTGGTCGCCTTGACCACCGGCACCCCGTCCTCGTGCAGGGCGAAGCCCATCATCGGCCCGCCCATCAGCAAGCGATCGACTCCGTCGGTATAACCCCCGGCGGCCTCGATCACCTTCGACATCGGCGTGCCGATGCGCACGCGGAAGTTCTGCGGCCGGTTCACCCCGCCGCCCGTGACGGTAACGATCCGCTCGGTCAGGGCCCGTCCCTCGACCACGGCCCGCCAGCAATTGGCCGTGGTGCCGACGTTCAGGCACAGCAGCCGGTAGTCGGTGACGTGACGACCGCGCGGAATCTCGATGCCGGTCAGCGAGCGGATCAGCTGCTTTTCGCCGCCCGCCGGATAGATCGTCGGCACCACCTTGATCTCGAAACGCCGCTCGCCTTCCTCGTCGGCCAACCGGTCGATGGCCTGCTGCAGGGCCTGCACGGCGCGCGGCTTGTTGTCCTCGATGCCGATCAGGCAGCGTTCGGCCCCGACCGTGTGCAGGAGCACCTGCCCGCCGCGCAGGACGGCCATGGGATCCTCCTGCATCAGGCGGTCGTCGCAGGAGATCGTGGACTCGCACTCGGCCCCGTTGAGCACCAGCGTCTCCACCCCGCCGGGGTTGGCCGTGGCGATCTTCGCCGCGGTCGGGAACACCGCGCCGCCCAGCCCGACGATGCCGGCCTCGCGCAGCCGCGAACGAATCTCCACCGGGTTCTTTCCCCGGTAGTCCGGCCAGGGCTCGAACGGCTCGGCGGCGCGGTCCTCGCCGTCGGCATCCAGCACGATGCTCTCCGCGGAGAGCCCGCCCGGGTGCGGCAACGGGCGCGGCTCGATCGCACGGATCGAGCCCGAGGTGGGGGCGTGTATCGCCGCCGAGACGAAATCGTCCGGACGAGCGAGCAGTTGCCCCCGTCGGACGCGGTCGCCGGGCCGGACCACGGGGATGGCCGGTGCGCCGATATGCATGTGCAGCGGCAGGATGTACTCGTCGACGAGCGGCATGTCCGCGATCGGGCGATCGCAGGCCGGCGCCTTGCGGTCCTCGATGTGCAGCCCGCCGTGGAAACCGAACAGACCTTCGGAAACGCTCACCCGGGGATCAGGCATGGGCCGGCTCCCGGGGAGGCAGGCCGAAGCCGCGGGTGACCACCGGGTGGGCGGATTCGGGCAGCGGGAAGCGATAGGCTTCCACGCCTTCCTCGAGCGGCACCATGTAGATGCAGTCCACCGGGCAGGGATCGACACAGAGCTCGCAGCCGGTGCACTCGACCTCGATAACGGTATGCATCTGCTTGGCCGCGCCAAGGATGGCATCCACCGGGCAGGCCTGGATGCACTTGGTGCAACCAATGCAAACCTGCTCGTCGATGATGGCGACCTTCTTGCCCTCCTGGGCCTCGAGTTCGTCGTCCAGCGGTTTGGGCTCCACCCCGAGGAGATCGGCGAGATTGCGGATGGTCTCCTCACCACCTGGCGGGCAACGGTTGATGTCCGCCTCGCCCTTCGCGATGGCTTCGGCATACGGATGGCAGCCGGGATAGCCACACTGGCCACACTGGGTCTGCGGCAGCAGCTCGTCGATCCGGTCGGCCAGCGGGTTACCCTCGACACGGAAGAGCTGCGCGGCGATGCCCAGCAGCACGCCGAAAGCCACCGCCAGACCGACCGCAAGAAGAATCGCCATCCACATCAGATCGTCACCATGCCGGCAAAGCCCATGAACCCCAGTGCCATCAGCCCGGCCGTGACCAGGGCGATCGGCACCCCTTCGAAGGCGGCCGGGACGTCGGCCGCTGCCAAGCGCTCGCGCAGCGCCGAGAACAGGATCAGTACCATCGAAAAGCCCACCGACGCCCCGAAACCGTAGAGCGCCGAGGCGACGAAGCTGTTGGCCTGCTGGACGTTGAGCAGCGCCACGCCGAGCACCGCGCAGTTGGTGGTGATCAGCGGCAGGTAGATGCCCAGTACGTTATGCAGCAACGGGCTGGTCTTGCGCACCATCATCTCGGTGAAGTTCACCACCACGGCGATCACCACGATGAATGTGATCGTGCGCAGATACTCCAGGCCCAGCGGCACGAGCAGCCAGGCATGCGTCATGTAGCTGGCAATCGCCGAGAGCGTCAGCACGAAGGTGGTCGCCAACGACATGCCGATGGCGGTCTCGACCTTGTTGGACACCCCGAGAAACGGGCACAGGCCGAGAAACTTCACCAGCACGAAGTTGTTGACCAGGATGGTGCTGATCAGGATGAGGATGTATTCAGTCAAGGCCGCCTACCGTTCCTGCCCAAAGAGCCGTTCGGGAACCCGAAGCGCGAATCCAAGGATGGCTTCTCGAATCGCGCGCCGATCATTTTCGTCGGGCTCGCCGTCGCGGGCGCCCGGCGCCGCCGGTACCCGGACGAATGGTAACAAGGAATGGCGGCGAGCCTAGAACCGTTATGTTCATCCAGACCATGCGCCGTTTTCCACTGCCCGTCGCGCGTCAGTTCGTCACCTGCCCGGGCCAGGAAAAGCCCTCGTCGGCCTTACGCAACCGTTCCACCCACTCCTCGTGTGCGACACGCTCCGTCTCGTTGGCAGCAATCACGCGCAGGCGCGGGCGATCTGCGGGGATCGTGCCCAGCGCTGCCTGCCCGGCCGTTGCCGTCTCGGCCGGGTTGTCGAACGACAGGTCCCACTGCCCGCCGGTCAGCGCCAGGTACACGTCCGCGAGAATCTCGGAGTCAAGCAGTGCGCCGTGCAGGGTGCGATCGGAGTTGTCGATCTGGTAGCGACGACACAGCGCGTCGAGGCTGTTTCGCTGGCCGGGATGCTTGTGCCGAGCAATGGCGAGCGAGTCGGTGATCTCCCCGGCATACTCGGCCAGCGGCGGGTAACCGATCCTTGCCAGTTCGGCGTCGATAAAGCCCACGTCGAACTCGGCGTTGTGGATGATCAGCTCGGCATCACGCACGTAGTCGAGGAACTCGTCGACCACCTCCGCAAAACGCGGCTTGTCGGCGAGAAAGTCGTTCGACAGCCCGTGCACCGCGAACGCTCCGGCATCCACGGCACGGTCCGGGTTGAGGTAACGATGAAAGTTGTTGTGCGTCAGGCGGCGATCGACCAACTCGACCGCGCCCAGCTCGATCAGGCGATGGCCTTCCTCCACCGGCATCCCGGTGGTCTCGGTATCCATGACGATCTGTCGCAGGGTCATCGACGATTCTCGCGTTGATAGTGAATAGGGAAACTCTGCACGATTCGATGGCATCTCTGGCTCGCGGGTTTGTTCGCAATCGAGGCGCCGGACCGAAGGCGGGCTTGCTGCCCGTCGAGGGACGGCAACGACGAGTGCGGACAAACCCGCGAGCCCCGTCCGGGCGGGCCTCCAAGGGCCCATCTGCGGCGTTGCAGCCCTTGTAAAGGGCGACGGCCCTTCACGGCGGACTGCGCCTTGCATCTGGACCCTTGGAGGTCCCGCAGAGACGTCATCGAATCGTGCAGTGTTTCCTTAGCCAGCGCTCCAGCGCGCTGGCAAAGGCCTGCTTGTCGCGGGCGTTCAGCGGCGACGGCCCGCCGGTGGCCACGCCGGTCTCGCGCAGCGTCTGCATGAACTCGCGCTGCGCCTGGCGCCCGCGGATGGACTCCGCGGAAAACGCCTCGCCGCGCGGGCCGATCACGAACGCGCCTTTTTCCAGCGCGCCGGCGGCCAGCTCGATATCCGCCGAGATCACCAGATCCCCCGCGTCCACGGCCTCGACGATGGCATTGTCGGCGACATCGAACCCCGATGCCACCTGCATCAGCCGCACGCGTTTGGAGCGCGGCACGGGCATAGGGTGATTGGCCACCAGCACCACTTCCACGCCGACACGGTCGGCGGCGCGGAACAGCATCTGCTTGATGGGGCCGGGACAGGCGTCGGCGTCGACCCAGATTTGCATGTCATTTCCCGTGATTTTGCTGGGTAGAGCGCATCGTGCCCAGCGGTCTTT
>JBNJFM010000033.1:0-7816 GCA_051746865.1 Pseudomonadota bacterium
CCAGTAGCCGGCGCGTTCGTCGAGCATCGCCTCGTCCGAATCGGCACTGGCGAAACGCGCGTAGTACCAGCTCGACTCGAAGAAGGTGTCGAAGGTGTCGGTCTCGCGCTCGGCCGGCTTGCCGCACTCGGGGCAGGTGGTCTCGATGAACGAGCGGTCCGACTTGATCGGCGAGCCCGGACCATCCATCACCACGTCGGTGGGCAGCACCACCGGCAGGTCCTCGTCGGGCACCGGCACCGGGCCGCAGTGTTCGCAATTGACGATCGGGATCGGGCAGCCCCAGTAGCGCTGGCGCGAGACGCCCCAGTCGCGCAGGCGGTAGTTGATGGTTTCCTTGCCCTGCCCGGCCTCTGACAGCTTGGCCACGATCCGGTCGAAGGCCTCGTCGCTGGAAAGCCCCGTGAACTCGCCCGAATCGATCAGCGTGCCCTTCTCGGTCATCGCACCCCGGGCGTAGTCGTGGTCCGGGTCGCTGCCCTGGATCACCGGCTTGACCGCCAGGTCGTGCTTGGTGGCGAACTCCCAGTCGCGTTCGTCGTGCGCCGGAACGGACATCACCGCGCCGGTGCCGTATTCCATCAGCACGAAGTTGGCCACCCAGACCGGCACCGTCTCGCCGGTTAGCGGATGAGTGGCGGTCACGCCCAGCGGCAACCCCTTTTTCTCCATGGTCGCCATGTCGGCCTCGGCGACCTTGGTGTGGCGGCACTCCTCGCGGAACGCGGCCACCTTCGAGTCCGTCTCGGTGGCGGCCACGGACAGCGGATGGTCGGCGGCCACGGCCAGATAGGTCACGCCGTAGAGCGTGTCCGGGCGGGTGGTGAAGACGGTCAGCGACTCGCCGTTCTCGACGGCGAAGTCAAGCTGCACCCCGCGCGACCGGCCGATCCAGTTGGCCTGCATGGCGCGCACCTGCTCGGGCCACTGGTCCAGGCGGTCCAGGTCCTCGAGCAGCTGGTCGGCGTAGTCGGTGATGCGGATGAACCACTGCGGGATCTCGCGGCGCTCGACCTCCGCGCCCGAGCGCCAGCCGCGCCCGTCGATGACCTGCTCGTTGGCGAGCACCGTCTGGTCGACCGGGTCCCAGTTGACCACCGCGGTCTTCTTGTAGGCGAGCCCCTTCTTCACCAAGCGAGTGAACAGCCATTGCTCCCAGCGGTAGTAGTCCGGGTCGCAGGTGGCCAGCTCGCGGTCCCAGTCGTAGGCGAAGCCCAAGCGCTGGAGCTGGCCGCGCATGTAGTCGATGTTCTCGAAAGTCCAACGCGCCGGGGCCGCCTTGTTCTTCAGTGCGGCATTTTCCGCCGGCAGGCCGAAGGCGTCCCAGCCCATCGGCTGGAGGACGTTCAAACCCCGCATGCGCTGGTAGCGGCTGATGACGTCGCCAATGGTGTAGTTGCGCACGTGCCCCATGTGCAGTCGGCCCGAGGGATACGGGAACATCGACAGGCAGTAGAACTTCTCGCGGGTGGGATCCTCGCGGGTACGGAATGCCTGCGTCTCTTCCCAGAAGCGTTGCGCTTCGTCCTCGATCTTTGCGGGGTTGTATTGTTCGTGCATGAACCTGGAAACGTCTACCTTGCGTGTGTGGATCCGGCCGACTGGCCAGAAGGGTCTCGATCGGCCACGATAGGGGCGAGTAGAATACCGAAACGTGAGGCGTTCTGCCCAGCAAAGCGCCCGATCGCCATAACGGAGGCCCACGAATGACCGACACCCAGCATCGGGACCAGGAGCACAGCGAGACCTACGAGACCCTGCGCCACGGCTACTACCAGCTGCTCGAGCGCATCTACGCCCGCCTGCTCGACGAACCCGACGAGAAGCCCGCCGACCGCGAGCGCATTGCGCGGCTGGCCGAGGAAGAGGCCGAATCACTCGAACCGGAAGACTTCCGTCACGAGATCGTCGAAGCGGTCAAGGATGATCTCGAGCACACCCGCGAGGCCCTCGCTTCCGAAGGGCACGAAGTGCGCGACACCCTGCGCGACTGGGCCGGCGACATCGGCACGAAGCTGCTGTCGATCGCCGACCACACCGACGTGACTCTCGAACAGATGCGAGTCGAGGCCGAGCGTACCCGCCCGCGCGAATGGCTCGCCGGCCACGTCACCAGCCCCAAGCGCCTGGAGTGCGTGGAATGCGGCGCGATCCTGCACCACGACACCTTCGGGCCGATCCCGCCCTGCCCGAAATGCGGCGGAACATCCTTCCGCCGCGCCTGAAGCATCCCGCCAAAGCGGCCGGACCGCAGCCCTTTTTCACCGGCTGCGGCTGAACAGCCGCGGATTGGACGAGATGAAGGCGGCGATCCACTGTTCGAGAAACGACTTTCCGGCCGCCACCTTCAGGTATCCGTAACCCAGCACCGCGATGACCATCGCGCCAATGGTGTCGACGATCAGGTCCCACATGGTGTCGGTCAGACCGGAAGCATCGCCCAGCATGGGCTTTTGCATGCCCGTGTCGAACAGCCGGTCCATGGCGAACTCGAACATCTCCCAGAGCGCACCGATGGCCACGGCGAAGGTGAAGGCGAACAGGGCCACGAACCCCGGTGCCATGTGGAAACGGAGACTGCGTTTCTCGTTGAGGACGTAGACCAGCAGGAAGCCCACGATGCCGAGCAGGAAGCCCGACGCCGCGTGCAGCACGACATCCCACCACCAGAATCGCGTGTAATAGCCGTGCACCTCGCCGAGAAAGAGCGAGGCGAAGATGAACACCACCGCCAGCAGCTTGAACTCGGCGGGAATGAAGACATCGAAACGCTGATGCATCACCAGCGGCGCCATGGTGAGCAGCAGGATCATCACCGTCATCACGGCGGTCAGCCACTGCTGCTCCCAGATGGTGAACACCAACGCGACGAGCATGATCACCTGGATGATCAGGGTAAAGCGCTGATGGATCCGTCGATCTCGCATGGAGCCACCCGGAAAAGGCGGTCGTGCGCCGCCGGACAGGATTTTTCGGATCTGCTCCCCCGTATCGTGCCGGGAAGATCAGCCGCCTCGGGCCGGCCGCGGGCCGCCCGGAAAATGGAACGCTGCTCGCCGGGCGAACAGCGGTACCGGGACTTCCCCGCGTCGAGGTCAGGGACGACGGGCCTTTTCCACCTTCCGCTGCCGGTCAAACACCCCGCTCAGCTGCGACTGCAGGCCGGCCACCAGCGCGGAGAGATCGTCCAGAGAAATGATGCCGCCGAGCGAGCCATCGCTCTCGACCACCGGCAGGCGACGCACGCCATTGACCTCCATCACCTCCATGGCGGAAAACAGGCTGTCGCCCGCTCCGATCGTGGCCAGCGGCGCGGAAGCCAGTTCCCGCACCGCCAGGTCCTCCGGCGCCAGCCCCGGGATGAGGACCTCCATCACCAGGTCCCGGTCAGTGATGATGGCCAGCGGCACGCGTTTGCCTTCGCGGGATTCCACCACGACCACGTCCCCGACGTGATGTTTTCGCATCAGGTCAGCTGCCATCTTGGCCGTCTCCTGGGGAGCAATGGTGACCACGTCACGGTTACAGATCTCGCCTATTTTCATCGAATCCCTCCCGACCCTTGCGGATCAACCTGATGGTCGCATCGCCTGTCAGCCGACGACGTGATGCTTGCCTTCCACGTGCACCGTGCTGGCCACGGGACCGTCCTCGCCCTGCACCTCGGCAAAGCGCACCGACTCGCCCCCCTCGAGCTTGTCGAAGTCGTAGTCGACCACGCTGGCCCGGGTGAATGCCACTTCCCGCCCGTCGGCCGCGAGGATCACGCCGTATCCGGTGGCCGGGGCGAGTTCGATGATCCGACCGTGCGGCGGAGTCTCGTGCTGCTTGACCTCGCCGCGCTGCTTGGCCGCGTAGGCCTGCAACTGCTTGCCCATGGCGTCGAAGGCATCACGCACCGCCACATAGGGATCTTCATGGGCATGCCGGTTTCCCGGATCCCGACTCACCGCCAGTTCGCGATTCGGCACGGTCAGATCGATACGCACCTGGTAGAGATTGCCCTTGTGGTGCCGACGATGATCGGCCTCGATCACCACATGACAGTGCATGATGCGATCGAAGTATCGGGTCAGCTTCTGGGCCCGCTCCCGGACCTTGTCCTCGAGCACCTGGGACTGGTCCATGTTCCGGAACACCACCTCGACCGGCAGGCGTATTTCTCCACTCATTGCACGTACTCCTGTTCACCTGGCAACTGGCGAATCGGGCATCTCGAACGAGCACCCGTCAATGGAGTGTAGGACAGGTTGCCGGCAATGGAGCAACCGGTGTCCCCCCGATGTCAGGGCACCTCGAAAAACCGTCGCGAGCCGCCCGAGTGCAAGGAACCGCGCAGCGAGCGACGAGACATATCAAGCAGATAGGCGAGGAGTGAGCGAGCAGGTGACGCAGCAATCGGGTGGCGTAGCAGGTTTTCCGAGGTGTCCGTCAGAACCGGTAGCTCAGGGAGAGCCCCAGCGTGTTGAGCTGGAGCCGGTTGGCGTGCGGCAGTTCCTCGGCCTCGTGGTGCGTGGCCGACAGGGTGAGATCCAGGTCGCCGAATCGCCGTCCGACGCTCGCGACCAAGCTGCGCCGGATCTCCATTCCATGGTGGGACACGCAGCGTCCGTTACCCGACACCTCGAACACCCGCCGGCCGGCGATGCCGACCGAGCCGTGGTACGGACCGCGCTTTACGCCCAGCCGCAGAAAGGGCCACAGGTAGTGGCTCTCCGCGTTGGCGATATAACGGCTGTCCTCCTGATCGTCGATCCACTGCCCGCCGGCCCCGGCGACCACCGTCACGACCGTTCCGTCCAGCCGGAACGGCCGGATCAGCGCGGCTCGCAACTGCGAAACCGCGAAATCGTCGTAGTCGCTGTAGTGAGCGCCCGCCCGCAGGGCAAGCGCGCCGGGAAGGCCGCGATAGGCGAGTGACGTGCCGTAGATCCGTCCGTCATCGGTGGGCGCAAGATTGTCGCGGATGGCGAGATGACTGACGCCCCACTCCAGCTTCTCGTTCACTTTCAGGGTGGCATCGGCATGCACCTTGTCCACGCGCAGGTCACGCGGCGCGTAGCGATCGATGGTCGCGTACTGATAGCCGACACCCACCCGCCAGCGATCGAAGGTCTTTTCCACCACCAGGCGCTGTTCCCGCGCCGAGCGCTTTTCCACCGAACCGTTGTAGTTCTTGTACAGACTGACGTATTGCACGTCGACACCGTCGCCGGCAGCCGCCAGCGGCGAAAGGAAGACAAGGGTCGCGGACAGGAGAAGTCCGGGAATCTTTTTCATCATGGCATCCCCGCGTTTGAGCAGGGCAGGCCGGGAGCCTGCCGTAACGCGACGGCGTCATCGACGCCGCCTGTTCCGGCAGTTTAATAATTCTCATTTATGCTTACAAGATAACGCTTATCCGCCGGTCAGCTGCATGAACAGCCTTGGCAACGCCTCGGGCAGGCGCTCGACGCGGTCGACCACGGTATGGTGATGCCCGAAGATGTCGCCCACGTACTCGTCCGCACGCGGATCGAGGCTGATGCACCAGGTAAAGACGCCATCGGCATCCAGCTCCCGGACCGCTTCGCGGGCATCGGCGCTCAGCCGCTTGGGCTCGCGTACGTCCACGTCGTGGGGTTCGCCGTCGGTCAGCACCAGCAGCAGCTTCTTGTCGCTGGGACGATGGGACAGGAAATGGCCGGCATGGCGCAGGGCCGCTCCCATGCGGGTCGACATCCCCGCCTCCATGGCTGCCAGCCGCGCCTTGACGTCCAACCCCCAGGCTTCGTCGAAGCCCTTGATGTGGCGGTAGCGAACTTCGTGCCGGGTGTTGGAATCGAACCCGGCAATGGCCAGCGGATCGCCCAGGGCCTCAACGGCCTCGGCCAGCAGGGACACGGCCGCCTGGCTGATCTCCAGGATGGTCTGCTCGGATCCCTCGGGACGCTCGGCGATGGAAGCGGACAGGTCCACCAGCAGCGAGACGCTGACATCGCGCTCGGCGTGCCGGTGGCTCATGTTGATGCGCGGATCGGGCTCGACCCCGCTTCGCCGGTCGATCATGGCGCGGATGGCCACGTCCAGGTCGAGCTCGGCGCCCTCCTCCTGGTAGCGGACCCGCTCCCGGTTCTGCGGCTTGAGCAGGTCCACGACCTGCCGAAGCTGCCGGGAAATCCCCTCGTGCTTCTCCAGCAGGCGGTCGATGTGCGCCGGCCGACCGGCGGGGTGCAGGGCATCGAACACGCTGACCCAGTCCGGGCGATACAGCTGCGCTGCCGGGTCCCATTCGGGATAGAGCCGCGGCGGGAGCGCGTAGTCGCGACCCGGCTCCTCCGCCTCGCTGGAACGGGCCTCCCGGTCGAACAGCTCTTCCTCGTCGCCTTCCTCGATGAATCGCCACAGGTGGCGATTGTCGTCACGGAACTCGACTCGTTCCGGCGGAAACCACACGTCGGCGAAGGCGTCGGACGGCTGACGGCTGCGGGCCATGAATCCCACCCCGAGCTCGACCATGTCCGCCGTCCGCGTGTCGCCCTTGCGCATGCGCTCGTGGAAACGCCGGGTGAATGCGTCCACCGTCGGATCGGCATAGCCGTGATCGTCGGGATTCAGCAGGGCATGGGAAAGCATCAGCAGCCGGTGGTTCACGCAGGACTGCCGCGCCCCGTCGCAGTCGCCCTCCGCCACCCGGGGATGCAGGGCGCGGAACAGGCGGCGCAGGCCAGGATAGCGTCGCATGGCCAAGTATTCCACCCGGGCATCCTCGAAGACCTCCATGGCCAGGCGCTGCATGGGACTGTAATTGTCGGCGACGATCGTCCCGCTCCACTCCCGGTGCGCCATCATGTGGGCGAGCAGCGCACGGTAGCGGTCGATGCCTGCAATGCCGTTGTGGTCGTCGAAGACATCCGGCAGGCGCAGTCCGAGATCGTCGAAATACGGGCGCTGCGGGATCTCGGCATCCAGGGTCGGGTACGGCACCAGCGGTTCGTCGGCCGTCCACAGTGCCTGCAGATAGCAGCCCAGCCGACGCTCGTTGTCGGCCAGGAGGGTGCCGTGGCGCTCGCGCTGGAGCACGGTGCGACTGTCCGCCGACTCGAGACGGAAGTAGGCCTTCTGGGCATCGGGATCGTTGGCATGCGCACGGGCACCGAAGCGCGCCCAGCGGGCCAGCCCCGCCAGGTTGAGCCAGGCCAGCACCCTGGGCGCGGTCTCGAAGAAGATGTCGAGCACCGGGCTGGGATGGATGGCATGGTGGCCATGAATCGACGGGGTGGTCTCGCGCATGATCTCGAGGCCGAGATCGAGGAATGCCTGCATGGCATCCGTACATTCCAGCCGCCGGGCGGCCGGCAGCATGGACTGCAGGAACGGCACCACCGCCGGGGCGTTGGTGGAGGTAGCCAACTTGTAGGCGTAGTGGGCCAGATCGTCGACCATGGCCTCGCCCACCAGCGCCGCGGTGTCCGGGGCCTCTTCCAGGTACACGAGAACCGGCTCGACCCCCTGCCCCATCATGCACAGCAGGTTGGCGCCCTGGAGGAAGTCATCCACGGCCCGTTCCGAGCCCAGCTTCTCCAGGGCATTGCTCAGGCAGGGATCGAAGATCTCCCGCGCCTGGTCGAAACCGCACTTGAAGCGGCCACGATATTCCTCTCGGGTCGACTCGAAGGGCATGCGCGGCAACCCCGGCTCAACCGAAGACGGTGTCGATGGCGTGGTGCAGGGTATCCCGGATGTCGGCATCGTCGGTCAGAGGCACGACCATGGCCATGCGCGCCGCCTCCGCCGGCTCCATGCCCTTGCCGATCAGGGTCGCCGCGTAGACCAG
>JBNJFM010000033.1:7916-21893 GCA_051746865.1 Pseudomonadota bacterium
ACACCTCGCGGCCCTGCGCCTGGTAGAAGGGTTCCTCGGTGACGAGATACTGCTCGATGTCGAATGAATCGCTCATGGTCCTGCCTGTCGAGAGTTTGCTTGAGCCCGCCCATTCCCCAGCATTTCCCAGGGAAACGCTCGGGAATGGGCGTAAAGAAAGGGCCGCCCGTGATGGGCGGCCGAATTGAATTCCGATGACCGGGATCGCTCCCGATCACGCCGGACCGTGCTTACTTGTGCACGCCCAGCTTGTCGCGCCAGCCCGGGAAGATGGCATCGGCGTCGTGCGGGAAGGACTCGAACGCCCGCGCGAATTCCTTGTGCTCCTTGGCGAATTCGATCGGGTCGGCGCCGGCTTTCCAGCACTCGAACGCCTGACGCAGGGAGGTCGCCCCGGCAGCCGGAGAGTCGATGTGGCCGTAGGAGCCGCCACCGGCGGTGTTGATCACGTTGGCGTGGCCCAGGTTCTCGAAGAAGCCCGGCAGACGCAGCGCGTTCATGCCGCCGGAGATGATCGGGGTGGTCGGCTTCATGCCGTACCACTCCTGGTGATAGACCGGGCCGTCCGCGGAATCACGCTCGATCATGTAGGCGATGTTGCGGTCGTCCTTGCCGCCTTCCATCTTGCCGTAGCCCATGGTCCCCACGTGGATGCCGGACGCGCCCTGCAGGCGGGACATCTTGGCCAGCACGAAAGCAGTGTAGCCGCGCTTGGCGCTCGGGGAGGTCACGGCGCCGTGACCGGCACGGTGGTAGTGCAGGTACTGGTTCGGGTACTGGCGACGGGCGGTGGTGATCATGCCCGGACCGCCGACGTAGCCGTCTACCAGGAAGGCCACCTTGTCGGCGTCCTCGCCGAAGGTCTCCAGGATGAAGTCGGCGCGAGCGCACATCTCGAAGTGATCGTCCGCAGTGATGTTCGCGGAGAACAGCTTCGCCTCGCCGGTCTCGTCCTGGGCACGCTTCATGGCATCGGCCACCAGCGGGATGGTCTTCTTCATGGGCGCGAAGGTCTGGTTGCCCTGCGGCTCGTCGTTCTTGATGAAATCGCCGCCCAGCCAGAACTCGTAGGCCGCGTTGGCAAACGGCTCGGGACGCAGGCCGAGCTTGGGCTTGATGATGGTGCCGGCGATGTAGCCGCCGTCGACCACCGGGCGGTCCAGGATGCGCCACAGGTCGGAGATGTCCTTGGCCGGGCCGTCGAACAGCTCGATGGCACGCTTGGGCACGTAGAAGTCGACCATCTTGGCGTATTCGATGTCGCCCATGCCCTGGTTGTTGCCGATGGTCAGCGTCAGGAAGGAAACCAGCATCATCCGGCCGTCGATCATGTTGCGGTCGAACAGGTCCAGCGGGAAGGCGATCCGCATGTCCTCGTTGGCTTCGTCGATGTGGTAGACGAGCGCGTCGACACCCTTGGTGAACTCGTCGGTGGTGGAAACCTCGACGTTGGTGCCGGTGGAGGACTCGGCCGCGAAGTGGGCGGCGGCGGCCAGGTAGTTGCCACCGTCCTTCGGCTTCATGTTGTAGGCGACGAGGATGTGATTGCCGCCGGCAATCAGCTCTTCCTCCTTGAGGGTGAGATCGGCGTAACGGCTGGATTGATCGTGAGCCATGGTGTCCTCCGGATTGGCATGAAGGGACGGCAACCGAACATCGGCCACCGGGTATGCATTGCGGAAAACACCTTAAGTGGCGGGGTCTATAAATAAAATTCAGACTTTGTGATAAAGTGAGAAATTATTACTTATAATCAGTATTTCTTATGATAAGGCTAACCCTCCGCCAGCTCGAGATCCTCGAGGCAGTCGCCCGCCACGGCAGCTTCTCCCGTGCCAGCAAGGACGTCCATCTCACCCAGCCGGCGGTCTCCATGCAGATCAAGCAGCTGGAGGAGTCCCTCGGCCTGCCGCTGTTCGAACACGTCGGCAAGAAGATCCACCTGACCGAGGCGGGCCGGGAAACACTGCAGACCAGTCTCGCCATCGGCCACGAACTGGACAATCTGGAACACACCCTGGCCGACCTGCGGGGACTGAAGGGCGGCACCCTGAAGATCTCGGTGGCAAGCACCGCGAGCTATTTCGCCGCCCGGCTGATGGCGCTGTTCCGGCAGGTGCACCCGGAAGTGCGCATCAGTCTGAACGTCGTCAACCGGGCCATGCTGCTCAATCATCTGACCAGCAACAGCGTCGATCTCGCTCTGATGGGGCAACCGCCCGAAGGCATGGGCCTGACCGCCCAGCCGTTCATGGAAAACCCGCTGGTGGTGATCGCCTCCCCGAACCACCCGTTCGCCCGGATCCGGGACATCCCCCTGGCCCGTCTGGCCGAGGAGCCGCTGGTCGGGCGCGAGCCGGGCTCGGGCACGCGTGGCGCGGTGGAAAAGGTCTTCGCCGAACACGGCCTTGATCTCAAGGTCGCCATGGAGATGAACAAGAACGAGGCCATCAAGCAGGCCGTCGAGGCGGGGCTGGGCCTGGGCGTGGTTTCCCTGCACATCGTCCAGTCGGAGCTGGCCTCCGGCGAACTGTGCGTGCTCGACGTGCAGGGCTTTCCGCTGATGCGCGAGTGGTACTTGGTTCAGCGCGAGGGCAAGCGCCTCAGCGCCGCGGCAAGGGCCTTCTCGGAGTTCGTCCTCAGCCAGGCGAAGCATGCCGCCCGGCTCGACGCGACAGCGTCATAAAATCCTTTCATGTCAGAGGGATAATGCATTCCTCTCGTTTTCCGACTATAGGTAATGGTGCGTAACCACCAAAAGAGGGAAACACCATGAACAAGGCACGCGCTACTCTTCTTGCCGGCACTGCGCTGGCGATCGCATCCTCGCCGCTGCACGCCGCCGAAGGCACGTTCAATACGCCGACCCTGGTCCCGGAAATCGCCGTCAAGGCAGTCGAGGCAGCCGTCGAGGCCTGTCGTGAACGGAACGCGCAGGTCACCGCCGTGGTCGTGGGCCCGGGTGGCACGGCCCAGGCACTCAAGCGAGATCGTTATGCCGGGCCGCATTCCCTGGAAACGGCCAGGAGCAAGGCCTGGACGGCAGTGAGCTTCCGCACGGACACCACTGAACTGCGCGAGAATACCGCCTCCGGCGAGGAAAGCCACGGGCTCCAGTACCTGTCCGGCGTCACCATTCTCGGTGGCGGCAAGCAGATTACCTCGGAAGGCCGGATCGTCGGCGGCATCGGGGTATCCGGCTCGCCCAACGGCAGCATCGACAACGAATGTGCCCAGGCAGGCATCGACGCGATCGACGAAGACCTGCTCTGAGCCATCCCACACCGGGAATACCGTGCAGAGTTTCCCAACAGAGCCCTTTCCATCGGAAAGGGCTCTCTCTTTGCGCATTTAGCCTGCTTTCCCGATCAAGACGGCTCGCCCCTCTCAGAAACGACGGGTGCCAAGTAGCACCAATCCGTGATCGGCACCGGCCTCGAGACGATTGGCCGCGTTCTCCATCCGCATCACGTTGACGCCCAGCAGGATCTTCTTGCCGATTCGGTGGCGATAACCGAGCTCGTAGTTGCGCGGAGCGACCGCCCCGGAGAAACCGATATCTTCGACACGGTAGATCACCTGCCCGTCCACGGTCCGCCCCGTGGCCACTTGGATGGTCGCCTCGCCGCCAGTCAGGTGCAGCGGTTCGCTGGCGACGAAGGCGACACGCTTGCGCCCGTCGTCGAAGTCGTAGCTCGCGCCGACTGCCATCTGCTCGACATCCGCAGTCAGGTCGGTGATCACACTGCGCCCGGTTCCCGCCTCGGCACGACCGGACTGGTAGTGGGCAAAGGCATTGAAACCGCCTACCTGCGCATTCAACCCCAGTTGCATCAGACCGACGTCCGACCCGCCGCGGGTGGACATGCCGCCGCCCCCGGTCATCCCGAGGAACCCGGCCGTCTCGGTCAGGCGGGAATAGCCGGCCGTTAGGTCGACACCCTCGACTACCTCCGCCTTGAGCCCCACGGTGATGTCGCTGATCCGATTCGGCCGGTCGGTTTGCGACAACGAGAGACGCTTCTCGCCCTGCCAGTAGCTCGAGGCAAGAGAAAGGCTTCCGGCAAGCGGCACGTCGACATTCACACCGTAGGCCGAATCGATCTGGTCGGCCATCGGCGTGTTGCCTGCATAGGAGAGCATCGACATGCCGGTGTATCCGCTCGCATCCGGCGCGGAAGCCCCGTGACCGAAGTGATAGGCCATCAGGCCGACATCATGTGACTGCCGGTCAGTGCCGAAGCCGGCCAGGGCCACCCGGCCGCCGGCATCCACACCGACCCTTTGCACGGTACCGCTTTCCTCGTCGCGATAGCTGGCCATCGGGTCGAACAGCCCCGCGGCGAGGAACCGGCTCATGCGAAAGCCCAGCCCCTGCGTCGGGTCGACATGGCGATTGACCATGCCCGACAGGTCGGCCGTGTAGTTCCGACCCAGGTCGTCGAATACCTGGACATCCGACAGGGCAGCCGCGATCTTCTCGCCGGCATCGCCCAGAACCGCGGGAACGGCCATGGCGGTCTCGTCGATCGGCTTCCCGGAATCAGGGCTGTCAGCATCGGGCACCGACGAGGCAACGGCGACTGCTGGCGTACCGGAAGGCTCCAGCGCGGCAACGACATCCACCCTCCCCTGACCAAAGTTGTACAAACCGCAGTCTTTATTCTGATCGATCCCGCAGGAGGCATCGCCGTAATCGTCGTGGGGATTGGCGTTCGCGTTGGCGAAGGTTCGGTCCGCGGTATCCAGCAGGTGCTGCGCCGCCTCTTCCGGCGTCCAGAAGTCCCAGGATGCCAGCATGGTCGCCAGCGCCGCGGACACTTCCGGGGCGGCGACCGAGGTGCCGAGCACCTGATCATGCCCATCCCCGGTTCCGGCCATGGCCGCCGTCTGGTAGCCCTTGGCGACCAGGAACCGCTCCTGAACATCCGCGTTTTCCCCCGCATAGTTGGAGTACCAGGCCCGCTCTTCGTTCTCGTCGAGGGCACCGACGATCAGCGACTGGGCGAACATCGGGTTGGAATCGTCCCAGGTGGTGTCCGCATCTACCGCGACCGAGAAGTTCGTCCCGGCATTGCCCGCGGCCAGAGTCACCACGGCCCCGCTGCCGTCGACCGTGTCGAATTTCGCCAGCGTCTCGCCATCGCCCGATTGCTCGGCATGATAGTAGCTAGAGACCGGGTCGACCACCACGGCATCCATGCTCATGTTGAGCGCCCGATCACCCGCGCCAGCCGCATCGGACCCCGCCTCCCACACGTCCGAGGCATAGAATCCCCCCAACCCGAGAGGGAGCCGGTACGAAGAGAGAGTGGCGTTGCCCGCATAACCATCCTCCCGACCGGCAATCACGCTGGCAACCGCCGTCCCGTGACCATCCGTGTCCGTGCCCGGTGCGTTATCGCCGGTATAGTCGATGCCGCCGCTGTAGATGGCATCCCCCACGTCGTTGTCGCCCTGGAACTCTTCATGCTCCGTGTCGATACCTGTATCGATAACGGCCACGTTTACCGACCCGGCAGTCTCGCCAATTGCGGTTTTCTCCACGGTCACTCGACCGCCGCTGATGGAATACGAGGGGGAAGAATCGGTTTCCGGAGATGGCGAGGAGGAGTCGATGTCGGTCTCGGGGGGTGGGGAGGAGCTGCCTCCCCCGCAGGCCGTCAACATGAGCACGGACATGGCGCTGAACAGGATGAAGATCGATCGCGGATGGATATGCATGGTCATTCCCCTCCCTGCCCCGGCTGGCACTGGCTGGAATCCAACACGAAGTTGCCGTCCTTGTCGCGATACCAGATCGCCGCATCCACCACGATACCCTCGTGCGTCGGCCGCTTGGTGTACTGGATGCAGCCGCGGGAATCGACGCCAACCGGAACGAAGATCACTCCAGGGTGTCCGTCGGAAACCACCCCGTCGGCATCAGATCCGGAGGCGGGGCCCGAAGGGAGGTGACCGCCCTGCGAGCAGGCGGCCAGCGACAGAGAAATGGCCAGCATGCCGGCCGCGACGATCTGCCTGGGTTTCATGGTTTGCATGCCTCCTCCAGTGGCAACCGGCATACCCGGCCTGTCCATAAAGATAAGCAACGAAACACGTGAGGTACCGTTATATCGGTTCAGCGTACCGCCTCCCGAGCAAATGCCGCTCGATGCCGAGACCATGGCACAAGCCCGGCGGGCCCGCCACAACCCGATCGATATGACAACGAAATGGCGCACGTCGAAACGAAAGAAGCCCGGACCGCGCAACGGCGAATCCGGGCTTCTTCTTCGAATATGGTGGAGCCAGGCGGGATCGAACCGCCGACCTCCTGCGTGCCACGCAGGCGCTCTCCCAGCTGAGCTATGGCCCCTCGTTCCTGAGGAATGCGCGCATTGTACCTGCCAGACGGGACCTGTCAACACCCTTCCCGTCGCCCTTTTGTCACGACGCCCACACGCCACCCTGCCGCGCCCGGACGTTTTTTGAGACCATTCGGGCATCTGCCCGCCGAGCCGGCTTGGCGGGACGTATTTCCATCCAATCGCCGAGGACTTTTCATGACCGACACATCGACCGATGCCAGCGTCCTGTTCGTCTGCATGGGCAACATCTGCCGCTCGCCGACCGCCCACGCCGTGTTCGACCGGCAGGTGAGCGAGGCGGGACTGACCGAGCGCATCCTGATCGACTCGGCCGGAACGCATGCCTACCACGTAGGCAATCCGCCGGACCAGCGTGCCGCACAGGCCGCCATGCGCCGCCAGTACCGCATGGACCACCTCCTCGCCCGCCAGGTGACCGCCGAGGACATCGAGCGGTTCGACTACGTGCTCGCGATGGACCGGGCCAACCTGGAAATCCTGCACGCGCTGGCCGGCGACAACCTGCGACACAAACCGCACTTGTTCATGAGCTACGCACCGGACTACGGGCTCGAGGAGGTTCCCGATCCCTACTACGGCGGCGACCGGGGCTTCGAACAGGTGCTCGACATGGTCGAGGCGGCGGCGGAAAACCTGCTCGAGGACATCAGCCAGCGCCACCTGCGCTGAAAACGCCTCTTCCGGGCAACACGTCATGAAAAACGCCCCGCGGCCATCATGGCTCGCGGGGCGTCTTCGTTCCAGGTGACGGACGGGCGTGCTAGCCGTCGCGCCGTTCCGTCGTCGCGCCGGCATCCTCTGCCTTGCCGGAGGGAGACGTGCTGTCCTCCTTCGACTCGCCGTCCTGCTTTTGCGCCGACGATTGGGCCGATGCCCGCTCTCCGGAATCCGCCGGAGCAGCAGGAGCCGGTTCGGCCGGCTTTTCCGAGGCGACCTCGTTGGCCGGCGCCTGGTCCCCGTTCGGACTCTCCGGGGCTGGATCGGCCGCCTTGGCCGCCGGCCCGGAGCGCTCGTCCGGTCGAGTCGGCGTCGCCTCTCCAGTCTCGTTCCCGGGGGTTTTTTCCGTCCCGGCAGACTCTTCTGCCTTTCCCGGCTTCTGGGTCTTCGCGGACTCTTCTGCGTCGGCAGTCGTTTGCGACCCCTTGCTCGGAGCGGCAACGCCGGTCTTGCCCTGGTCGGCCGAGACCGGTTCCTCGCGACTCTCCTCGGTCACCGTCTCCTTCCGGCCGCCGGACTTCTCCGTCGAGTCGGCAGCGGCCTTTGGTTGCGGCGAAGCCCCCTTGCCCTCGTCCTTGTCTGCGGCAGCTGGCGTCGTCCTGGATGCCGCCTGCTTCGCGGTCGGGGCATCGGTGGCCTTCACCAGACGGTCGCTGCTCTCCAGGCGTACCGAGGCGTTCGGCGGCAGCTCCTCGGCCACGCCCCGTTTCTTGGAGACGTCGAGCGGCAGGTCGGGCCCATCACTGACCGGCGCGGCCAGCTGCTGCTCGACCATCTTGCGCTCGCGCTCACCCAGCGGCGGCGGGGTGCGCGGCTCTTCCCGCTTCGGTCCCCGGTCGCGACCCTTGGAGGGGGCGCCCCCGGACCTGGCCGCGGGCTTGTCACGCCCTTCGGGCTTCTCGGCACGAGGCGGCTTGCCGCCATCGGGCTTCTTGCCCTTGTCTTGCGGCTCGTTGCCGGCGGCCTGCTGGGCCTGCTGCTGACCCTGTTGCTGGCCCTGCTGGCCATTGCCCCCCCGGCGACCGCGGCCCCGGCGACGACGGCTGCTGCGGCTCTTGCCGTTGCCCTGGCGCTCCTGCTCGGACTTGTCGCTGCGAGCCGTTTCCTTGCCGCCCTTGGCCTGGCCGCCGCTCTTGCCGCCCGACTTGGCCTGCGGCTTGCCACCGCTCTTGCGTCTGGCATCGCCGGCTTTCTTCTCCGCCTCGGCGGCCTCTTCCTCCGCCCGGTTGCCGAACAGCTGCCCGACCACGCGGCGCAACAGAGACACGGCGCCGTTGGCGGCGGTCTTCACGGGCGCGGCCTCGACGGCCGGAGCCACTTTTTCTGACTTTTCGACCCTTTCGGCCTTTTCGGCCTTGGGCTGCGGCTCGGGCGCCTTCTCCACCTTCGGCTGGGCCGGACGCGGAATGGTGGATACCGCCGCCTTTTCCGCCTTGCGATGGCGCGGCTCGGGCGTCGGGGTCTCCACGTTCAGCGGCTCGATCATCTGCTTGACGTCCTGGCCGGTGGCTTCGACGTCGTCAGCCCGCACACGCTCGATTTCGTAATGCGGGGTCTCGAGATTGATGTTGGGAACCAGCAGCAGATCGACGTTGTTGGTCCGCTCGATCTCGATCAGCTGGTCGCGCTTCTCGTTGAGAAGGTAGGTGGCCACGTCCAGCGGCACCTGGGCGAGCACCCGCCCGGTGTTGTCCTTCATCGCCTCGTCGACCAGCAGACGCAGGATCGCCAGCGACAGGGATTCGACCGAACGGATCACGCCCTGGCCGTTGCAACGTGGGCACATGTGCTGGCTGGATTCCTCCAGCGACGCGCGCAGACGCTGGCGCGACATCTCCAGCAGACCGAAGCGCGAGATGCGGCTGGTCTGGACCCGGGCACGGTCGTACTTGAGCGAGTCGCGCAGGCGGTTCTCGACTTCGCGCTGGTGCTTGGACGAGTTCATGTCGATGAAATCGATCACAATCAGCCCGCCGAGATCGCGCAAGCGCAGTTGCCGCGCGATTTCCTCGGCCGCCTCCAGGTTGGTGTTGAAGGCGGTGTCCTCGATGTCCTGGCCCTTGGTGTTGCGCCCGGAGTTGATGTCCACCGCGGTCATCGCCTCGGCGACGTCGAACACCAGTTCACCGCCCGAGGGCAGCGTGACGTTGCGCTGGTAGGCCGACTCGATCTGGGATTCGATCTGGTAACGCGAGAACAGCGGAGTGGTGTCCTCGTAGAGCTTGATCTTCTCGGCGACCTTGGGCGTGACCATCTGGACGAAGTCCATGGCCTGCTGGTAGATGCCCGGCTCGTCGATCAGGATCTCGCCGATGTCGTTGCGCATGTAGTCGCGCAACGCCCGGATGATGAGGTTGCTTTCCTGGTAGATCAGGAAGGGGGCCGGGCGGCTCTCGGCCGCCTCGCGGATGGCCGTCCAGACCTGAACGAGATAGTCGAGATCCCACTGGAGCTCCTCGACGTCGCGACCCACCCCGGCGGTGCGCACGATCAGCCCCATGCCGCCCGGCACCTCGAGCTGGGCGAGCGCGGCCTTGATCTCGGCGCGGTCGTCACCCTCAATCCGGCGCGAGACGCCGCCGGCCTTGGGATTGTTGGGCATGACCACCAGGTAACGCCCGGCCAGGCTGACCAGCGTGGTCAGGGCCGCGCCCTTGTTGCCACGCTCTTCCTTCTCGACCTGGACGATCAGTTCCTGGCCTTCCTTGAGTGCGTCCTTGATGATCGGACGGCCCTTGTCGTCGACAGCCTTGGGGTCGAAGTACTCGGGCGAGATCTCCTTGAAGGGCAGGAAACCGTGGCGATTGGCGCCGTAATTGACGAAGACGGCCTCGAGGCTGGGCTCGATGCGCGTGATGGTGGCCTTGTATATGTTGGCCTTCTTCTGCTCCCGTGACGGGGTCTCTATGTCGATGTCATAGAGGCGTTGCCCGTCGACTAGCGCAACGCGGATCTCCTCGGAGTGCGTTGCGTTGATCAGCATTCGTTTCATGGGAAATGTCTCGACGTTTCGGCGCGTGTCGCGGCTGGCAGCAGGCCATGCCCGACTCGCGGCTTGACTGGATGGGAACGTCCCGGATCACCGGCGACCGCCACGTCTCCCCGCACGGCGTCGCATACGGATGCGACACCGACAACCGCTCCCCGATCGCCAACAGGCGACTCAGGGCAGCGAATGGCAGCAGGAGAAAGCGGACGATAGGCATGGATACAGGACGTGATAACCGTTGATCGTTTTTGCAACTGCGGCCCTTTGGCAGCCGGAGGCCTGATCGTGCCCGGCGATCCCCGTCGGAAAAGGCACGGGAATGTCGGCGGGACAAGCGGGGGCCGGCGCAGTGCGCGCCGGCGATACAAGCACCCGGGCTCTCGCGGGCTGCCGGTGGCGGACGGTTCATGCCGTGCCACCTGACTTCTGCCACAGTGCGCTGATACTATCACACTCCGCCCGGGGTTCCCCTCGGTCACCACCTGAGCCAGGCACCACCTTCCCGCATGACGGACCCAGGACATTCCGACACCCAGACGCCGGTGGATCGCCCTCGCGTGCGCTTCGAGCGCGTGGACGAGCGCAGCGACGGCCAGCGGCTGGACAACTTCCTGCTCCGCGAACTCGGCGCGCAACACGACAAGCAGCCCCGCGCGCTGGTCTACCGGCTGATCCGCAAGGGTCAGGTGCGGGTGAACAAGAAGCGCGCCAAGCCCCATACCCGCCTGCATCCCGGCGATGTCGTGCGCATCCCGCCGGTGCGCGATCTGCGCGGGGACACGGCCTCCCCCCGGCAGCGGGCGAACATCCCGGACGGCTGGCGCCGCCGGGCGGAGCAGATGATCCGCCACGAGGACGACGCCCTCCTGGTGGTCGACAAGCCCGCGGGGCTGGCCGCCCATGCCGGCAGCGGCTACGACTTCGGCCTGATCGAGTTGCTGCGCGACGTCCGCCCGGATGCGCCCATGCTGGAGCTGGCCCATCGCATCGATCGCGAGACCAGCGGGCTGATGGTGGTGGCCAAAAGCCGCGAGGCCCTGCTCGCCCTGCAGGACGCCTTCCGCCCCGGGGGTGCGGCGACAAAGCGCTACCTGCTCGTCTGCCATGGCCGCTGGCCCTCCCGGCTCGACCGCATCGAGGCGCCGCTGCACAAGCAACAGGGCGACGGGCGGGCCCATCGCGTGACGGTCGACGAAAAACGGGGCAAGGCGGCCCGCACGATGTTCGAGGTGCTCGCGAACAGCCGGGGCGGTCCGCCCCTGACCCTGTTGCGCGCGACCCTGCACACCGGCCGCACCCATCAGATCCGGGTACACTGTCGCCATGCCGGCCACCCGATCGTCGGCGACGCCAAGTACGGCGACCGCCGCCTCGATCGCGCCCTGGGCGGCCGCCGCCCCGGACTGATGCTCCACGCCCACCGTATCGCCCTGCCCCACCCCACCAGGGGTGACACGCTCGAAATCGCCAGCGCACCGCCACGCGAATGGCGCCGGGTGGCCGAGCGGGCCGGCATCGACTTGAATTTCCCGCAATCGCCCCGATCTACACAGCCATGAAACACATTCCGGATCTCACCCGCCGCCCCGCGCATCTCGAGGAGCTGCCGCGCCTGGTCATCTTCGACTGGGACGGGACGCTGGCCGACTCCACCGGCCGGATCGTCATCGCCTTCCAGCGCGCGCTTGCGACCCTCTCGCATCCGCCGATGGCCGACGAGGCCATCCGCGGCATCATCGGCCTGTCGCTGGACCGGGCAATCGCCGAGCTGCTTCCCGATGTCGAGGCCTCGCTGCGACAGGCGCTCGCGACCGAGTACCGCCAAGAGTACTTCGCCATCGAGGAGCCGGTCGCGCTCTACCCGATGGCCGAGGACCTGCTGCGCGCGCTCAACGAGGCCGACTGCCTGGTGGCCATCGCCACCGGCAAGTCCCGCAAGGGGCTGGACCGCGCCCTTGCACAGACCGCGGCCACGGACTACTTTCACTGCACCTGGACGGCCGAGGAAAGCCAGTCCAAGCCTCACCCGGCCATGCTGGAAGGGATCCTGGACTACACCGGCAGCCGTCCGACCGAGGCCTGGATGATCGGCGACACCGACTTCGACCTGCTGATGGCCCGCAACGCCGGCACGCACGCGATCGGCATCACCCATGGCGCTCACCCGCGCGAACGCCTGGTCGCCGCGAGCCCCGACTGGCTGGTCGACCACCTCGCCGCACTCCACGACGATTCCAGCAACGATCCGACACCGGTCGCGGCCACGTCCGCGTGACGCCGTTCCGCACAAACCTTCGAGACACCCGGAACATCCCATGAGCCAGCAGACACCCCCGGACGACCTGCACATCGACCCGCCCCAGAGCAATCGCTACGCCCCCGAGGCACCAGCTGGCGACACGCCGCGTGGTGGCGGCTCGAATGAACCGCCTACCGACTGGGCCCGCGAGGCCCTGCTCGACATGGCCCGCCACGGGCTGATCGAGCAGCGTCGTGCACGGCGATGGAAGGTGTTCCTCCACTTCCTCACCGTGGCACTGCTGGTCTGGTCCCTCACTCTGGTGACGCTGTTCTTCACCTCGAGCATGCGTGACCCGCTGGCATCCACCGGCCCCGTGGCCGCAGTAATCGATATCAACGGTGTCATCGCCGCCGGCGAGACCACCTCTGCCCGGGAGATCATCCCCGCCCTGGAAAAGGCCTTCGAGACGGACAACGTCAAGGGCATCGTGCTGCGGATGAACACCCCCGGCGGCAGCCCGGTACAGTCCAGCGAGATCTACAACGCCATCCGCCGGCTGAAGGAAGAGCACCCGGGCAAGCCGATCTACAGCGTGTCCGAAGACATGACCGCCTCGGGCGGGTACTTCATCGCCTCGGCCACCGACGAAATCTTCGCCAACCCCTCCTCGATCGTCGGCTCGATCGGCGTGCGGATGGACAGCTTCGGGTTCGTCGACGCCATGGAGAAACTCGGCGTCGAGCGCCGCCTGCTCACCGCTGGCGAGAACAAGGCCCTGAACGATCCGTTCAGCCCGGCCGACCCCGAGCAGATCGACTACCTGCATGGCGTCCTCAAGGAAGTTCACCAACAGTTCATCGCGGCGGTCAAGGAAGGTCGTGGCGAACGACTCGCCGACGACCCGGACATCTTCTCCGGCCTGTTCTACACCGGCGAGACCGCGCGGGAGAAGGGGTTGATCGACGGCTTCGACAGTGTCCGGACGGTCATCCGCGAGCGCATCGGTGTGGAGGACAGCATCGACATGACACCTCGCCGCAACCGGCTGGAAAGCCTGCTGGGGATGACCGCGCGCGAGTTCGGCAACTCGCTGACCGGCTTGTCCGCCGAGCGGTCCGTCCCCATGATGCTGCCATAGGATGCTCCTTGACCGCCTCTGGGCGCGTTAGACTGTCAGCATGAAGGCAGAAACAATCCCGGCAATTGAACCATCGTCGACGCGCGTGGGTCCGAACGTGGACACGATGGCCGCCACGCGCACCGATCACCGCCCCGTCGAGACCGAAGAGGCCACCGAACAGCTCACCGACGAGCCACCCATGTACCGGGTCGTCCTGCTCAACGACGACTTCACCCCCATGGATTTCGTCGTTCAGGTCCTGATGCAGCTGTTCGGCATGACCTTCGAGGAAGCGAGCGCGGTGATGCTCGAGGTGCACCACAATGGCCGGGGCGTGTGCGGCGAATTCACCCGCGAGATCGCGGAGACACGCGTGAGCCAGGTCAATCAGCTCGCCCGCGAACACGAACATCCCCTCATGTGCGTGATGGAGCGGGCCGAGTAGGAATTTCCGCCAATCCATGCACTCGCCGCCCGTCAGGCATATCATCGACAGACAGACACCGGTTGCGCCGCCTCGATGCCGAGTCGCGCAGCC
>JBNJFM010000034.1:0-21257 GCA_051746865.1 Pseudomonadota bacterium
TGCAACGGCTGCCCGGTCGCCACCGACGATGCCGGCATGGACGCCTGGTACGGCTGGGTGGACGCCGATCATCCCGTGCCGCTGGATGCCCTCGCCGGCGACCGGCACCCCGGCCGTGCATAAAGAAACCCCGCTACGATGCACTCGTGGCGGGGTTGCCTGTGTCTGCATGCCGGTCCGGGCCCGGCCGGGGGGTCACACGTCGCGCAGCAGCTCGTTGATGCCGACCTTGCTGCGGGTCTTCTCGTCGACCTTCTTGACGATCACCGCGCAGTAGAGGCTGTACGTGCCGTCCTTGGACGGCAGGTTGCCGGAGACGACCACCGAGCCGGCCGGCACGCGGCCGAAATGGATCTCGCCGGTCTCGCGGTCGTAGATCTTGGTCGACTGGCCGATGTAGACGCCCATCGAGATCACCGAGCCTTCCTCGACGATCACGCCCTCGACGATCTCCGAGCGTGCGCCGATGAAGCAGTTGTCCTCGATGATGGTCGGGGCGGCCTGCAGCGGCTCGAGCACGCCGCCGATGCCGACGCCGCCGGACAGATGCACGTTCTTGCCGATCTGGGCGCAGGAGCCCACCGTCGCCCAGGTGTCGACCATGGTGCCTTCGTCAACAAAGGCGCCGATGTTGGTGTAGGACGGCATCAGCACGGTGTTCTTGGCGATGAAGCTGCCGCGGCGGGCGACGGCGTTCGGCACGACGCGCATGCCGGCAGCCTCGAAGCGGGCCTGATCCCAGTCGGCAAACTTGGTCGGCACCTTGTCGAAGTAGTTCACGTCGCCGCCGGAGACAACCTCGTTGTTGCGCAGGCGGAACGACAGCAGTACGGCCTTCTTGAGCCATTCGTTGACCTGCCAGTCGCCCACGCCACGGCGCTCGGCGACGCGCAGCGAGCCGTCGTCGAGACCGGCCAGCGCGGTCTCGACCGCCTCGACCACCTCGGCCGGGGCGTTGGACGGGTTGATCTCGGCGCGGCGCTCGAAGGCCGATTCGATGGTGTCGCGAATGGAGTTGATGTCCATCGGATGCTCCTGAAAAATGTTGGGAAAACCGTTGGTAAAAATAATGGGCCGACCTTCGTCGGTCGGCCGCTGGGAAGCGATGCGTTGTTGGGGCTTATTGTAACAACAGATCGTTGATGGCGTTGCAGGCGCTTCGGTGGGGCCGGCTTTTGCCAAGGTTTTGGGTCGTGGGAGGTTTTCGCACGCCTGTGGCGCGAAGCGGTTCAAATTGACCGTTGTCGCCGGGCGCGCGAGCCCCTTTTCTTGGACAAGCAAGAAAATCGACTCGCACTGCCTGGCAGTAGGATTGATTAAGGACCACTCCGGGCAACAGGCGTGCGAAAACCCATCCTCGCCCGAAATGAGCAGGCCGTAAGTCAGGAAAGCATTGTCCGAATCCGCTTGGCCGCCTCGACGCAGTCATCCAGTTCGGCCACCAGCGCCATCCGCACGAATCCCGCCCCGGGATTCACGCCGTTCGCCTCACGCGAGAGGAACCGTCCCGGAAGCACGGTGATGTTCTGCTCGGCGAACAGGCGACGGGCGAAGTCGCGCTCGTCGCCTTCCACTCCGGCCCAGAGGTAGAAGCCGGCATCCGGGCGGTGCACGTCGATGCCGGCGACCGGCTCGAGGATCTCGAGCACCGCATCGAATTTCTCGCGGTAGAAGGCGCGGTTGGCGCGCACGTGGTCTTCGTCGTTCCAGGCGGTGATAGAGGCGATCTGGGTCGGCAGCGGCAGGGCGCAGCCCTGGTAGGTGCGATAGCGCAGGAAGCGCTTGAGGAGTGCGGCGTCACCGGCGACCAGCCCCGAGCGCAGTCCCGGCAGGTTGGAGCGCTTGGAGAGGCTGTGGAAGACGATCACGTTCTCGAAGGGCTCGTCGTCACCGTTCTGGCTGGCGACTTCCAGCAGTCCGACCGGCGGTTGCGCCTCGTCGAAATAGATCTCGGAGTAGCATTCGTCGGCCGCGATGACCACGTCGTGGTGACGGGCCTTCGTGAGCAGTTTGCGGTAGCGCGGGCCGTCGATCACCGCGCCGCTGGGGTTGCCCGGCGAACAGACGTAGAGCAGCTGCGCGCGTTCCCAGATCGCCTCGGGGATGGCGTCGAAGTCCGGCAGAAAGCCGTTGTCTTCCAGTGTCGGGTAGTAGTACGGCTCGGCCCCGGCCAGCAGGGCCGCACCCTCGTAGATCTGGTAGAAGGGATTGGGCATCAGCACGACCGGCGGCTGGTCGTCACCCGTGTCACGGTCGACCACCGCTTGGGCGATGGCAAACAGCGCTTCGCGGGTGCCCGAGACCGGCAGGACGTTGGCTTCCGGGTCGAGTGCCCCGGTGGGGAGGTCGAAGCGGCGGGTGAGCCAGCTCGCCAGTGCCTCGCGAAGGGCCGGCTCGCCTTTCGTCGCCGGGTAGCGGGCGATCTCGGGCAGGGCGTTCTTCAGGGAATCGAGCACGATGCCGGGCGGGGCGTGGCGTGGCTCGCCGATCGACAGCGGGATATGGGCGCGGTCGGACGGCGGAGTGGCGCCGGCCTTGAGTTCCGCGAGCTTCTCGAAGGGGTAGGGATGCAGTCGGTCCAGATCGGAGTTCATGCCGGGAGTCGAGCCGTAGTGAATACAATGGCCGCGGATTATACGTCATCGACCCGGCGTGGCCGGTTAGGAATCTCTGTACGAATGTCAGGCCAGAGTTTCCTTGGCATCGTGGAGTGAGCAAGATGAATTCGAACGTCAGGGGAATCGACCATGTCAGCCTGCTGGTGGCCGACGCCGGCCGGGCCGAGCGTTTCTATCGAGAGGTACTGGGGCTCGCTCCGTTGACGAGACCGGATCTCGGCTTTCCCGGCGCCTGGCTGGACCTGGGCGGCGGGCAGGCCCTGCATCTGCTCGAGCTGCCGGTTCCCGACCCGAAGGACGGCCGACCGGCACATGGCGGGCGCGACCGGCATTTTGCCCTGCGCGTGGCCGACACCGCGATCTTCGCCGACCGCCTGGAGGCGGAGGGCATTGCCTTCACCCGCTCGCGCTCCGGCCGGGATGCGTTGTTCTTCCGTGATCCGGACGGCAATGCCGTGGAGCTGCTGGGGGCGGGAGATTCCGCGTAAAGCGCCTTTTCCGCCTCGGTCACGTAGGGGTTATCCGGATGAACGCGCCTGTTGCCGTATGCGTTCCACCAGGTCGGCCAGGGAGTCATCACTCGGGCGTTCGCGGCCGAGAAACCAGGACTGCAGGTCCTGGTCGGCCGAGGTCAGCAGGCGGTCCAGGTCATCGAGCTCGTCTGGCCCGAGCCGGGGCAACTGCCGCTCGGCGAACGGGCCGAGCAGCAGGTCGAGCTCGCGCAGGCCGCGCCGGCAGCGCCAGCGCAGGCGGGCGCGCCGTTCGTCCTCAGACATGTCGACCCAGCATGTGTCGACGGATGCGTCCGATCGCCTCGGTGGGGTTCAGCCCCTTCGGGCAGACCTCGGCACAGTTCATGATGGTGTGGCAGCGGAACAGCTTGTAGGCGTCGTCGAGCTGTTCGAGGCGTGCCTCGGTGGCAGTGTCGCGGCTGTCCTCGATAAAGCGCGCGGCCTGCAGTAGCGCGGCCGGGCCGAGGAAGCGCTCCGGGTTCCACCACCAGGAAGGGCAGGCGGCCGAGCAGCAGCCGCAGAGTATGCATTCGTACAGGCCATCGAGACGCTCGCGTTCGGCGGGCGTCTGGGCCTGCTCACGGTCCGGGGGCGGGGCGTCGGGTTGCAGCCAGGGTTCGACCCGCTGGTACTGGTGATGGAAGTTGTCCATGTCGACGATCAGGTCGCGGATCACCGGCATGCCCGGCAGCGGGCGGATCTCCACCGGCTCGGTCAGGCTGCCAAGCCGGGTGATGCAGGCCAGCCCGTTGCGCCCGTTGATGTTCATCGCATCCGAGCCGCAGACGCCCTCGCCACAGGAGCGACGGAACCCCAGCGTCTCGTCGACCTCGCGCAGGCGCAACAGGGCGTCGAGCAGCATGTCGTCGGGGGACAGATCGTCGAGGACGTATTCCTGCTGGCGGGGTGCCTCGTCGCTTTCCGGGTCGTAGCGGTAGATGGAAAAGCGCATCCGCCCGTCGCGCGGGCCGGGAGGTCGCATGAAGCGGACCGGCAGCCATTCGCTCATCAGTAGACCCTCGGTTTGGGCGGAAAAGACTCCACCGTCAGCGGGGTGGTCCGCACCGGCTTGTAACGCATGCCGGTCTCGAGCGAGAACAGGCTGTGCACCAGCCAGTGCTCGTCGTCGCGCTCGGGATGATCGACCCGGGAGTGCGCGCCCCGACTTTCGGTTCGGACGGCGGCCGCGCTGATCGCCGCCAGTGCCACGTCGGCGAGATTGACCAGTTCCAGCGCCTCGATCCTCGCGGTGTTGAATACGCGCCCATGATCACCGATAGCCAGCTGCCGGCTGCGGGCGTGCAGATGGTGGATGCGCTCGAGCCCCTCGTCCAGCTGGTCCTGGCGGCGGAAAACGCCGGCGTAGTCTTCCATGGTCTGCTGGAGTTCGCGGCGCAGGGCGGCGACCGACTCGCCGGTTTCCCGCGTTTCGAGGGCATCGGCTAGGGCTTGTGCGCGGGCGGGGGCCGGTTCCGGCAGGGGGCGGTGATAGCGATGCGCGGCCAGGTGCTCGAGCATGTGCCGGGCCGCCGCCCGGCCGAAGACCACGATGTCGAGCAGGGAGTTGCCGCCCAGCCGGTTGGCGCCGTGCACGGAGACGCAGGCGCATTCGCCCGCGGCATACAGCCCGTCGACCGGTTCTTCCGTACCGTCCTCGCCCGGGCGGACCACCTGCCCGTGGCGGTTGGTGGGGATGCCGCCCATGGTGTAGTGCGCGGTGGGGAACACCGGGATGGGGTCGTCGACCGGATCGACGTTGACGAAGGTCTTCGCCGTCTCGCGGATCGCCGGCAGGCGTTCGCTGATGACCGCCTCGCCGAGATGGTCGAGCTTGAGCAGGACGTGGTCGCCGTTCGGGCCGCAGCCGCGCCCCTCGCGGATCTCGGTGACGATCGCCCGGCTGACCACGTCGCGGCTGGCCAGGTCCTTCGCGTTCGGCGCGTAGCGCTCCATGAAGCGCTCGCCCTCGGCATTGACCAGGTAGCCACCCTCGCCGCGCACGCCTTCGGTGATCAGCATGCCCTTGCCGGCGATGCCGGTGGGGTGGAACTGGACGAATTCCATGTCTTGGAGCGGGATGCCGGCGCGCAGCGCCATGGCCATGCCGTCGCCGGTGTTGATCAGCGCGTTGGTGTTGGTGCGGTAGATCTGGGCCGCGCCGCCGGTGGCGAGCAGGGTGGTGCGCGCCTCGATGGTGGTCGTCTCGCCGTTGGCGATGTCGAGGACTTGTGCGCCGAGGATCGTGCCGGCGTCGTCGACGAGCAGGTCGAGCGCGAAATGCTCGTCGAAGAAGTGAGTGCCGGCGGCGAGATTCTGCTGGTAGAGCGAGTGCAGGATCGCGTGCCCGGTGCGGTCGGCGGCGGCACAGGTGCGCGCGGCCTGTTCGCCGCCGAAGTGCTGGCTCTGCCCGCCGAAGCGGCGCTGGTAGATGCGCCCGTCGGGCAGGCGCGAGAACGGCACGCCGAAGTGTTCCAGCTCCCGGACTGCCTTGGGGGCGGCGCGGCACATGTACTCGATCGCGTCCTGGTCGCCCAGGTAGTCGCTGCCCTTGACCGTGTCGAACATGTGCCAGTGCCAGTTGTCCGGCAGGGCGTTGGCCAGCGAGGCGTTGACCCCGCCCTGCGCGGCGACGGTATGGGACCGGGTGGGGAAAACCTTGGAGACCACCGCCACGCTCGCCTCGCCCCGGGCCAGTTGCAGCGCCGCGCGCAGTCCGCCGCCCCCGGCCCCGATCACCAGTGCATCGACCTGTCGTTTCACATCACCTCCAGCAGTGTCGCGCCGAACCAGATCCCCGAGCCGAGCAGCCAGCCGGCGAGCGCCGTCAGCATGACGACGCGCAGGCCGAGCGGATGGACATAGTCGAGCAGCACGTCGCGTCCGCCCACCCAGGCGTGCAGCAGCAACGCCAGCGCGGCCAGCCAGAGCGTCACGGCATTGAGCGGCGCGGCCAGCCAGTCGCTCCATGCCGCATGCGACCAGGAGTCGGCCATCGCCAGGCGGACCAGGGCGTAGACGGTGAATCCGGCGAGATAGAGCGCGGAGAGGCGCTGGATCAGCCAGGCCCCCAGCCCGCTCATGCCCACAGCCCCCACCAGAGGCCCAGCCCGGCGACCACGCCCACCCCCATGACCAGCAGCGCGCTGCGGCGGGCGGTCACGCGAGTGATGCCGATGTCGATATCCAGCAGCAGGTAGCGGATGCCGGCGAACAGGTGGTGGGCCAGCGCCAGGGCGAGCAGCAGGCCCGCCAGGCGTGCCGGGATCCCCGTCAGCACCTCGCCGGCCCGGGCGAATTCTTTGGGTCCGGACAGGCTCACGGTGAACAGCCAGGTGGCCGGGGGGATGGCGAGGATCATCAGCACGCCGGTCAGCCGGTGGGCGATCGAGGCGATCGCCTGCGGGGGGAAACGAATCCGGCGCAGGTCGAGGAAGACCGGTCGTTTCGGCGTGGTCTTGGGGTCCCTGAACGGCATCGCGCGGTTGCCCTGTCCTTGTCCGTGAGCGTTGGCCTACTGACTACTATAGGCGCTCGATCGCCAGATGCCCTAGGGGAAACTCTGCACGAATGCCATACCGCTCTGCGTGCCTTGAGTCGGGCAGATGCAAGGCGTTCGTCCGCCGCGGAAGAGTCATTCTCTTTCCAAGGACGACAACGTAGCAGATGCCCGACTCAAGGCACGCCCTGCGGGGCCTGGCGAGCCGCTCGTGCTCGGTGTTGCGTCGTCTTGACGTGGCCACCGGCACGCCGGCGACGACGCGCCTTGATCACGAACGGCTCGACAGGCCAGAGTGGCATGGTATTCGTGCAGAGTTTCCCTAGAACGGGGGGCTGCAGTGGTAGTCCACCTTCGGACCGTCGGGGCGCTCAGGGTCGGGGAAGACCAGCCGCGCGGCGTGCAGCATCAGGCGCGTGTGACGGTGGGCCTCGGGGTGATAGAGCGAGTCGCCCTGGATGGGGCGCCCCTGCGCGAGCAGGTGGACGCGCAACTGGTGCGAGCGGCCGGTGATCGGTTCGAGGATCACCCGGATGCCGTCTTCCACCGGCTCGGCCACGCGGTAGCGGGTCTGCGACGGACGCCCGCTCTCCGGGTCGATGCGGTAGCGCGGCCGGCGCTCGTGGTCCTTGCCGATCGGCAGGTCGATCAGCCCCTCGGCAGGTTCGAGCGAGGCGTCGATCAGCGCCTCGTAGGTCTTGTCCACGTCGCGTGCGGCGAAGGCTTTCGACAGGAATGAATGCGCCCGGGCATTGCGCGCCAGCACCAGCAGGCCCGAGGTATCCCAGTCCAGCCGGTGGACGATGCGCGCCTCGGGGAATTCCATCTGCACGCGCGTGATCAGGCAATCCTGCTTTTCCGGGCCGATGCCGGGTACCGAGAGCATCCGCGCGGGCTTGGCGACGACCAGGAAGTCGCGCCGCTCGTCGATCAGCGCCCAGTCACCGGGCGGCTGGTTGGCGGGCAGGTTGTGGTCGATCGGGCTCAAGTCATTCGTCTCCGCTGCGGCCCTTGGCGGCGTGAATCAAGGCTTCGGCAATTGCCTGCTGGTGCTCGCGGTCGTTGATCGGGTGACCGTTCTGGTCGACCACGAAGAAGGCGTCCTCGGCGCGCTCGCCCAAGGTGGCGATGCGTGCGTGGAGGAGGATCGCGCCCATGCGCCACAGGGTGTCCGACAGGTCGGCCAGCAGACCGGGCCGGTCCTTGGTCAGGACCTGGATCATGGTGCGCGCCCGGGCGATGTCGGGGATGAACTCGATCTCGGTGTCCACGTCCAGGCTGGACAGCTGGGTCGGCGTGCGTCGCCGGGTGATCGACAGGGCCTGGCCGGGGTGGTGGATGACGTACTCGAGTCGCTCGCGCAGGGCCTCGATCGCCCCGGCGTCGTCCATCGGCCGGCCGCGACGATCGAGGACGAAGAACTCCAGCAGGATCAGTTCGGATTCCGGCAACTGCTCGCGGTTGCCGGCGATGTCGATGGCGTTCAGCCCGCTCTCGGTCACCAGCGGCCGGGGGATTACCGTGATGTTGGCCGACTGGACGTTGAGCCCCTCGCGATCGATGCCGGCGACCACGTGGGCGAACAGGGCCGGATGGTTCTGCGCGAGGATCAGGATCTGGGTGGCCTGGTGCTGCGGGTCGTCGTTGATGGTCAGTGCCGGCAGGTCGGCGTCGATGGCGACCCTCGAGTGGCGCAGGATGTTGTCGATCTCGTTGCGCAGGAAATACTCCTCCGGCATGCCCGACAGCCAGGCGGCCAGCTTGGCGGCATCCATCCCTTCGCTGGAGCCCTGCCGGTTGGCGTCGCGTCGCGTCTCGCGGACGATCTGCGCGGTCGAGCGCACCCCTTCGGCGAAATGCTGGTGGGTCAGCTCGAACAGGCGCCGCAGCAGCGAGTCGCGCCAGGAGTTCCACAGCTGCGGGTTGGTCGCGCGGATGTCGGCCACGGTCAGCAGGTAGAGGTGGTCGAGACGTTCCGGGCTGCCCACCTGCTCGGCGAAACGGCGGATGACCTCGGGGTCCTCGATGTCCTGGCGCTGGGCGGTGAACGACAGCAGCAGGTGCTGTTCGACCAGCCAGCCGACCAGATCCACCTGGTCGCGCGGCAGTCCGTGCGCCCGGGCGAAGTCGCGGGCGTCGACCGCCCCGAGCCGGGCATGGTCGCCGCCACGCCCCTTGGCGATGTCGTGGAACAGGCCGGCGATGTACAGCACTTCCGGATGCGGAATGCGGGTGAACGCCTCGGCGGCAAGTGGGTTCTCGTCGTGATGTCGCGGCAGGGCCGGGCGGCGCAGGTTGCGGATCACCAGAAGCGTGTGGGTGTCGACCGTGTAGGCGTGGAACAGGTCGAACTGCATCAGGCCCACGATAGGCGTGAACGCGGGGATGTAGGCGGCCAGCACGCCGGTGAGGTTCATGTTGCGCAATGCCAGGTACACGCCCCGTTCGGCGCGCAGCAGGCGCATGAAGAGCATCCGGGCCTGCTGATTGGTGCGGAAGCCGGCGTCGATTACCGACAGGTTGGCACGTAGCTGGCGGGCGGTGGCCGCGGTCATGCCTTCGAGTTGCGGGTACTCGGCGAGCAGCAGGAACAGTTCGAGGATCGCGGTGGGCGAGCGCATGAACACCTGCGCGTCGCGGGTCTCGATGAGCTGACCGCGGCGGACGAAGCGCGGATTGAGCCGCTTAACCGGCTCGAGCGTTTCCGGGTAGAGTCGCTCGCGCCATTTCTGGATCAGCAGCCGCGTGAGGCGCTCGACCTCGATGGTGGAGCGGAAGAACCGCTGCATGAAGCGCTCGACCGCCAGGTTGCCGTCCTGTTCGCCCTCGTAGCCGAAGCTGGTGGCCAGGGTCTTCTGGTGCATCAGCAGCAGGCGCTCCTCGGCCCGGTCGGCCAGGCCGTGCAGTCCGATCCGGATGCGGAAAAGGAGGGTCTCCGCCCGTTCCAGCGCGGCGAACTCGTCGTCGCGCAGCAGCCCGGCGCGGTGCATGGCCGCGAAGGTCGGCGCCCCGTCGATGCGGTTGGCCAGCCAGCGCACAGTGTGCAGGTCCCGCAGCCCCCCGGGGCCTTCCTTGATCTGCGGTTCGATCTTGGTGCCGACGTTGTCGTGGGATTCGTAGCGATCGCGCTGCTCGTCGAGCTTGGCGCTGAAGAACCAGCGCGCGGGAAACGTCTCCTCGTCGCGGATGGCGGTGTCGATGCGGTCGAACAGCGGCTGGTCGCCGGCGATCAGGCGGGCTTCGAGCAAGCTGGTGTAGACCGTCGCGTCACGGGCCGCCTCGAGGCATTCCTCGAAGCTGCGCACCGCGTAGCCGATCGACAGCCCGGTGTCCCACAGGGTGTAGAGAAACGCCTGCACTGCCTCGTCGTGGGCATGGTCGGCGGTGAGTACCATCACGTCGATGTCCGAGTGGACGAACATCTCGCCGCGGCCGTAGCCGCCAACGGCCAGCAGGGCGCAGGGGCGGTCGGCGAGCTTGTCCTGCCAGAGCTGCCGCAGGGCGCTGTCCACCCGCGCGGTGACCTCGCCGATGAAGGCCCGGGCCTCGTCGCCGCCCGCCATTGCCTCCGCCCAGTGCTCGTTGAAGGCGTCCAGCTGGCGGGCGAGCGGCCGGTCGGTCGGGAAGGTGCTCTGGTCGCCGAACGGGTGCTCGGGGAGCTGGTTCATGGCGGAGGGGTTATTCCGGCGGGAGGCTCAGGATGTCCACGCCGTCCTCGGTCACCGCGACCGTGTGTTCCCACTGCGCGGAAAGCGAGTGGTCCTTGGTCACCACCGTCCAGCCGTCGCCGAGCAGCTTGATGTCCTTCTTGCCGGCGTTGATCATCGGCTCGATGGTGAAGGTCATGCCCGGCTTGAGGCGCACGCCCTCGCCGGGGCGACCGTAGTGGACCACCTGCGGGTCCTCGTGGAAGTTGCGGCCGATGCCGTGACCGCAGTACTCGCGCACCACGGAAAAGCCGCTGGCCTCGGCGTAGGACTGGATGGCGTGCCCGATGTCGCCCAGGGTTGCGTCGGGGCGGACGGCGTTGATGCCGCGCATCATCGCCTCGTGCGTCACCTCGATCAGGCGCTCGGCGCGCACCGAGGGCTTGCCCACGGTGTACATCGCCGAGGTGTCGCCGTACCAGCCGTCCTTGATGACGGTGACGTCGATATTGAGGATGTCGCCGTCGCGCAGGGTCTTGTCGGCGGGGATGCCGTGGCAGACCTGGTGGTTGAGCGAGGTGCAGATCGAGGCGGGGAAGCCGTGATAGCCGAGGGTTGCCGGCGTGCCGCCCTGGACCTCGGTGATGTGCTTGTGGGCGATCTCGTTGAGCTCGCCCGTGGTCACGCCTGCCTTGACGTGGTCGCGCAGCAACACCAGCACCTCGGCGGCCAGCTGGCTGGCATGACGGATCTGCTCGATTTCCTCGGGCGTCTTGATGGAGATGTTCATGGCCTTTCCCGGCGGTCCTGAATGGGTGGGCCGTGTTGCGGGTCACGGCGGAAAGGTCTTGAATTGTACCGGAAACCGGCCGCCTCCGGGGTCCCGGGCGGGAAGTCCCGTCCGCCGATCAGGCCGTCAGGCGGTCGAGGATACCCCGTACCCGGTCCATGTCGACCGGTCCGAGTTTCTGGTACTCGATCCGCCCCTGGCCGTCGAGGACGAAGAAGCTGGGCGTGACCCGGATGTCGCCGAAGGCCTTTGATCCCTCGCCGTTCGTGTCGTGCCAGATGGTGTAGGACATGTTCCGGTCGCTGACCATGCGACGGATCTGCTTGACCGGGTCGTAGCTCATTGCCAGGCCGACCACGTCGACGCCCTTGTCGGCATAGGCGTCATGCAGCTCCTGGATGTGCGGGATTTCCTGCACACAGCTGGGACAGGTGGTGGCCCAGAAGGTGATCACCGTCGGCGAGCCTTTGAGGGATTTCAGCGCCACCGGCTTGCCGGACAGGTCGTTCACCGTTGCCCCGGCCAGATCGATCCCCCCGCCTCCGGAGCAGCCGCCCAGGCCGAGGCCGGCCAGGGCGCCGGCCGCGCCAAGCAGCAGCCGACGTCGTGCCGGGTTGGCGGCGGTCGCCTGTCGCATCGGATGGGTATCGTTGCGCGCTGTCATGTGGATCTCTCCGCTGTTCCCGTCGGGATGATGAATGTTACCTGCCGCCGTGGCGTCAGTCATTGAAGACCGTTGCTCGCGACGCGAGTTCCCCGGAGGGTGGGTGGCCCGCCGGGCCTAGGGAAGGTCTGCACGAATCGATGACTTCTCTGCGGGACCTCCAAGGGCCCAGATGCAAGGCGCAGTCCGCCATGAAGGGCCGTTGCCCTTTACAAGGACTGCAACGCCGCAGATGGGCCCTTGGAGGCCCGCCTGGACGGGGCTCGCGGGTTTGTCCGCACTCGGCGTTGCCGTCCCTCGACGGGCAACGAGCCCGCCTTCGGTCCGGCGCCTTGATTGCGAACAAACCCGCGAGCCAGAGATGCCATCGATTCGTGCAGCCCTTCCCTAGCGCTCGACGATTGCCTGCTCGAGCATTGCGGCGGTCATCACGCCCAGCGCCCGGGCTTGCGGCGAACCAAGCATCCGTCGGGCGACCAGCACCTCGACGTCGTTCTCGCGCATGATGCGCTGGGCCTGGGTGAGGGTGTAGCCCACCTCCACGTCGGCCGCGCGGTAGAAGCCGCTGATATCGCTCGGGTCGATCAGGGTCTGATCGCGTACCTGCTGAGCCAGTGCCTCGCGATCAATGGCTGTCTGCCCCGGCCGGGCGGTTTCCGTGCCTTCCGCTTGCGCCTCCGTCGACGGGGCCTTGGGCTCGACCGGCTCCGGCGAAGCCGCTTCCTCCTCGCGCCGGGCCTGTTCGGCTCGGGCCTCGGCGTCGAACAGCGCCTGGTTGAACGCCTGGTCGATGGCGGCCCGCGCCGGTGCCTGGCGGATCACGCCCATCGCCTGGTGGTTCTCGTCGCGGATCACCACCCAGGCGGGTTTTTCCTCCAGCGCCTGCTCGAAGCGGGAGATGTTGCAGGGGCAGGTGACCTCGGCCACCCGTCGCTCGATGATGCTGGACACGCCGACGTTGTCGCCGTTGAACCACAGCGACGGCCCGGTCATCTGCTGGTCGTTGGCTCGCAGCATCGCGTCGAACAGCCCGTCCTTGCCGAAAACCATGCGGCTGACCAGCCCGGCGACGACGATCGTGATCATCGCCGGCAGGATCGCGCCGGTGTCACTGGTCAGCTCCAGCACCGCCGCGAGCGCGGCTAGCGGGGCCTGTAGGGTCGCGCCCATCATGGCGCCCATGCCCACCACGGTGAAGAAGGCCACGTCGCTCTGCGGGATGTGGCCAAGGTGGTAGAACAGCCCGCCGACCGCGCCGCCGACCACCGCGCCGATCATCAGCACCGGGGCGATGGTGCCCACCGGCAGGCCCAGCCCGACCGTCAGGCTGGCGAGGAGCCACTTGGCCAGCGCGATCACCAGCAGGGCGCCCACGGTCAGTTCCGCGGCGGCGACCAGGTTGGTGGTGTCATGGCCGATGCCCAGGACTTCCGGAACCCAGAAGCCGATCATGCCGGTGGCCACGCCGGCGGCGGTGAAACGTGCCCAGACCGGCCAGTCCCAGCTGCGGGCGATGGTGCCCTCGACGATCTTGATGTAGCCGGCGGCCAGCGTGCCGATGGCCAGGCCGAGCCCGAGCAGCGTGGGCACCTCCCAGAACGACATCTGGTGGTGGATTTCGATGGAGAACAGCGGCTCGGCGCCGAAGACCGTGGTGGCCAGCAGGGCGCCTACCGACGAGGCGAGGATCACCGGCAGGAAACTGGCCAGCGTGTACTGCTTGATCACCACTTCGAGAGCGAAGATCACCCCGGCCAGCGGCGTGTTGAATGCCGCGGAGATCGATGCCGCCACCCCGCAGCCCGACAGCGTGCGCACGCTGTTGTTGGGCAGACCGAGCGTGTGGCCGATCAGGCTGCCGCTGAAGGCACCCAGGTGCACGCCGGGCCCCTCGCGCCCGCCGGTCAGGCCGATCAGCAACCCCCAGGTCCCGGCGACGAACTGCACCACCGCGTTCTGCCAAGGCATGAACGCCCCGAACCGATGGAAGCGGATGATCACGTGGCCGACGCCGACGTTGCGCAGCCCCACAGGCAGCAGGTGGAAGACCAGCCCCAGCAGCAGCGCGCCGAGGATCGGCAGGCCCAGGCGCCACTCGGGCGGCAGGGACTCGTAGCGTTCGGCGCCGGGGAGTCCCAGCCCGTAGGTCTGCAGGCTTTCCAGCGCCATGCGGAAGGCGACCACCAGCAGGGCGGCGAGCAGCCCGGCGATCAGCCCCAGCAGTGTGACCTGCAGCAGCGCGTCGGGCTGGGCCAGCCGCAATCGCAGCCGCTCGACGAAGCGGTTGGTCGGCCGGCCGATCCAGTCCTTGATACGGGCGAGTGTTGCGGGCACGGGCCGGACCTCCAGCGACAAAGGGGGGCGGCCGTCGGCCGAGGGGTGGCCGGCCGACTTCCGCCGCATCCCGCCGGGACATGGCGGGACCTGCCGAAAGACAGGTAATATGCCATGATTGCCGTCCGGATTCGACCGGGCGCCCCGGCCGGAATGGCCGGGGCGCGAACCGGTCGGGAACGGCTGACATGCACCGCCTGTCGAGGAGTGGAATGAAGAAGATCGGAATCGTCGGAGGAACCGGGTACACCGGGGTCGAGCTTATGCGCCTGCTGGCGCACCATCCGGAGGCCGAGGTGGTCGCGATGACCTCGCGCGGCGAGGCCGGGCGGCGCGTGGATGCGCTCTACCCCAGCCTGCGCGGTCATACCGACCTGGTTTTCAGCGACCCGGTCGACGCCGACCTGGCCGGCTGCGACCTGGTGTTCTTCGCCACGCCCAACGGCATCGCGATGAAGGAGGCGCCCGCGCTGCTGGACAAAGGCGTGCGGGTGGTCGATCTCGCGGCCGACTTTCGCCTCAAGGATCTGGATACCTGGTCGCGCTGGTATGGGATGGAGCATGCCTCGCCCGCTTGGGTCGAGCGGGCCGTCTACGGCTTGCCGGAACTCTACCGCGACGACATCCGCGGCGCGCAGCTGGTGGCCAATCCCGGCTGTCACGTCACGGCGACCACGCTCGCCGTCCTGCCGCTGATGGGCATGGACTGGGTCGGGCACGGCCAGATCGTCGCCGACACCAAGTCCGGCGCCAGCGGCGCGGGGCGTTCGGCGGCCGTGCACACGCTGATGGCCGAGGCCGGCGAGAGCGTGCGCACCTACGCCGCGGCCGGGCACCGTCACCAGCCGGAGATCCGGCAGACGCTGGCAACCGTATCCGGACAGGAAATCGGGCTGACCTTCGTGCCCCACCTGGTGCCGATGGTCCGCGGGATCGAGTCGACCGTCTACCTGCCGCTGACTGGTGAGCCCGACGGCGATCCGCAGGAGATCTTCGAGCGCTACTACCGCGACGAGCCGTTCGTCGACGTGATGCCGTCGGGGAGTCATCCGGAGACCCGCAGCGTGCGGGGCAACAATCTCTGCCGGATGGCGATCCACCGGCCGCTGGACGGACCGATGCTGGTGGTCTCCAGCGTGATCGACAATCTGGTCAAGGGGGCGGCCGGGCAGGCCGTGCAGAACATGAACCTGATGCTCGGCTGCGATGAGACGGCCGGCCTGGATCAGGTCGCGCTGTCGCCCTGAGCGATGGCGCCCGGCAGCCAATGGTCTGATAGACTGTTGGTTTGCCGGTCCGCCGGCTGGCTGCTGGCCGCTCCGGCGGCCCCGGGCAGACGCAATCGAACGAGGTGAACGCGATGAGTGAAGCTACGGACACCATGGTGGCCGACGCCCCGGCCCCCGAGACCGAACCGCTGGTCTTTACCGAGAACGCGGCGCGCAAGGTCTCGTCCCTGATCGAGGAGGAAGGCAATCCCGATCTCAAGCTGCGCGTGTTCATCACCGGCGGCGGCTGTTCGGGGTTCCAGTACGGCTTCATGTTCGAGGAGGAGGCCCAGCCGGACGACACCTCGGTGGAACGCTCCGGGGTGACGCTGCTGGTCGATCCGATGAGCATCCAGTATCTCGAGGGTGCGGAGATCGACTACAAGGAGGATGTCTCCGGGGCCCAGTTCGTCATCCGCAACCCCAATGCGGCGACGACCTGCGGCTGCGGTTCCTCGTTTTCCGTCTGATCGTTATCTCGCGCGGGCCGTTGCCCGCGCGTGCATTTGGCTTAGGTTGATACAAGGCGTTGTCGATGGATTTCGTACCGGGTTTACAGGGTGTGCCGGCGGCGCAGTCCGCCATTTCGTATCTGGACGGCCAGGCCGGCCTGCTGACCTACCGCGGCTACCGGATCGTGGATCTCGCGCAGCAGAGCACGTTCGAGGAGACCGCTTGGATCCTCATCCACGGTGATCTGCCCACGGCGCTGGAGCTAGCGGAGTTCGACGCCGAGCTGCGCCGCAATCGCCGCGTGAAGTACAACGTGCGCGACATCATGAAGTTCCTGCCCATCGACGGACACCCCATGGAGGCGTTGCAGACCTGCGTGGCCAGCCTGGGCATGTTCTATCCCGGCCAGGAGCGCATGACCGCCAACGGGGTCAATGCCGACAGCGAGTTCGTCGAGCAGATGATCATCAAGATCCTGTCGAGCATGTCGACGCTGGTAGCGATGTGGGAGCACATTCGCAAGGGCGACGACCCGGTGCCGCCGCGCCCGGATCTCTCCTACGCGGAGAACTTCCTCTACATGATGACCGAGCGCGAGCCGGATCCGATCGAGGCGCGCATAATGGATGCCTGCCTGATCCTGCACGCCGAGCACACGCTCAACGCCTCGACCTTCGCGTCGCTGGTCTGTGGTTCCACGCTGGCACCGCCGAACCTGGTGGTCGCCTCGGCCATCGGCACGTTGGCCGGGCCGCTGCACGGCGGGGCCAACCAGCGCGTGCTGGCGATGCTCGACGAGATCGGTTCGGTGGAGAACGTCACGCCGTGGCTGGAGCGGAAACTGGCCAACAAGGAAGTGATCTGGGGCTTCGGCCACCGCGAGTACAAGGTCAAGGACCCGCGCGCCGACATCCTGCAGGGGCTGCTCGAGCAGTTGCGCGAGCACCGCGGCGGGCAGCTCTCGCCTCTCTACGAGATCGCCCGCGAGCTGGAGAACCAGTCGGCCGAGCATCTGGCCGGCAAGGGTGTCTATCCGAACGTGGACTTCTATTCCGGGCTACTCTACGCCGAGCTGGGCATCCCGCGCGACCAGTTCACGCCGATCTTCGCTATCTCCCGCACCGCCGGCTGGCTGGCGCACTGGAAGGAGCAGATCGCGAACAACCGCATCTATCGTCCGACCCAGGTCTACGTGGGCGAAAGCCCGCGCGAATACGAGCCGATCGGCTCGCGCTGATCCGCCACGCCCCGCCTTGTGCGGGGCGCTCTCGTTTCAGGCCGGGTACCAGCCGCCCAGCACGCGCCAGCCGGTCGCACCGGTCACCGACGGGGCGTTGCCCGGGCGTCGATGCTCCAGCTGGCGGGCCAGCCAAGCGAATGCCGCCCCCTCGACGGTCTCCGGCGGAAAGCCGCGCGATGTACTGGTCGCAATGACCGCATTCTGGCCTTCCAGATGTTCGCCGAGCCGTTCCATCAGGTGGGCGTTGCGTGCGCCGCCACCGCAGACGATCACCTCGGTTTCCCTTTCTTCCCGAGCGACCCACGGCCGCATGGCCTGTGTGACGCTGGTTGCCGTCAGCTCCAGCAGGGTGGCCTGCACGTCTTGCGGCTCGATGCGTTCCAGCCATGGACCGGCCGTGCGTTCCAGCCAGTCGAGATTGAAGTGCTCGGGTCCGGTGGATTTCGGCGGGTTCGCGGTGAAGTAGGGGTCACCCAGCAGCCGTTCCAGCAGATCCACGTTCGCGGTGCCGGCAGCCGCCCAGCGGCCGTCGGCGTCGAATGGCTGTCCGCGGTGCCGGGCATGCCAGGCATCCATCAGGGTGTTGGCCGGTCCGGTGTCGAAGCCCAGCGGGTCGGCATCCCGTTCGATCACGGAGAGATTGGCGATGCCGCCGAGGTTGACGACTAGGGTGGTCCCGCTGGCCTCCTTCGGCGGGAACAGCGCGGCATGCGCGGCGGGCACCAGTGGCGCCCCCTGGCCACCGGCAGCCATGTCGCGGCGGCGGAAATCGCAGGCCACCGGAATGCCGGTGATCTCGGCGATGCGATTGGGATCGCCGATCTGCAGGGTGAAGGCGTCGGTTCCCCAAGCAGGCCGGTGGCGCACGGTCTGCCCGTGCGAGCCGATGGCCCGGATGTCGCTGGGCGAGAGATCCACGGTGGTGAGGAGTGCCTGCACGCCGGCGGCCGTGGCTTCGGCCAGTGCCCGATCGGTCGTGCCGAGGAGGTCGATGGCGTCCCCGGCCTCGTCCGGCAGTGATGTAGGTGTCTTGCCGGTGGCCAGTGCCCGCAACCGGGTCGTCAGTTCAGAACCGAGCGGATGCTGGTGGTGGGCGGCGAGTCGTGGCGGGGTGGTGGCGAAATCCACCAGGCAGAGATCCAGTCCGTCGATGCTGGTGCCGGTCATCGCCCCGATGTAGAGATCGGAGCGGTCGGCGGGTTCGGCTGTGTCGGCCTGCACGAATCAGTCGCTCGGGGTCGACTCGTTCCGTGCCAGGCGGATCGGCTGGGAGCCGCTGTCGATCTGCACGCGAGCGAGCTGGTCCATCGCGGTCCGGGTCGCCGCCAAGAAGTCCTCGCGGTGCTTCGACGGGATCGGGTTGGCCTCGGGCAGTTCTACCTTGACGGGGTTGTAGGGCTTGCCACGCACGCGCAGCTCGTAGTGCAGGTGGGGGCCCGTGGCGGCGCCGGTCATTCCGACGAAGCCGATCACGTCACCTTTCTCCACCGAATCGCCCCGAGAGAGGTTGCCCTTGAAGCCGGACATGTGGGCGTAGCGCGTCTCGTAGGTCTCGTCGTGGCGCACGAGCACCACGCGACCGTAACCGTGCTTCCATCCGGCGAAGGTCACCCGGCCGGAGGCCGCGGCGCGGATGGGAGTGCCGGTGGGCGCGGCCAGATCGACACCGTTGTGAGGGCGGACCGTGTTGTGGATCGGGTGCAGGCGCTTGGGGTTGAAGTTGGAGCTGATCCGGGAGAACTCCACCGGGTAGCGGAGAAAGCCGCGCTCCAGACTGGAGCCGTCCGGCTCGTAGTAGCCGGTGGTTCCGTCGGGAGAGGTATAGCGGACCGCCTGGATGGTCCGATCGCCGTTGCGGTATTCCGCGGCGATCAGGTTGCCGGTTCCCAAGCGCTCGCCTTCGCGTTCGCGGACCTCGTAGATCAGCTTGAATTCGTCCCCGTTGCGCACATCACGCACGAAGTCGACTTTCCAGCCGAAGACCTCGGCCAGTTCCATTACCTTGGCCGGCGGGATGCCGGTGGCGACCGCGGACTGGTAGAGCGACCCCTTCACGACCCCGCCGGCCGCCACGAGGGCCGTCTGGCTGGGGAGGTCCTTGATCTCGGCGACGAGATCGTCGCCCTGTTCGCGGAAGATGTTGAGTTCGCTTTCGGCATCCAGGTCGTATTTCAGCCCGGCAAACTCGTCATCCTCGAGTTGCAGGACGAGCGTGTCGCCAGGACGGATGCGTTCGAGGCGCTTGGCTTCCTCGCCGAGGTCGAGTACCTGCAGCACGTCGCTGTAGCCGAGTCCGGCGCGTTCGAAGATGGTGGAGAGCGTGTCGCCGGAGGAGACCTCGATGGTCCGCTCTACCACGTGACGTTCGGGCGCTGCCTGAGTCGAAGTCTCCGGCTCGGGCGTCTCGATGGCCTCCAGGGCCTCCTGCCGACCCGGAATATCGACGCTGGGCCGACTCTCGAGGCTGACGTTCACCGCCTGCGGTGTCGTGGTGTCGCCGGTCCTCGAGATGGCTGGGGCGCCGTTCGGACTGGCAGCGGACGAGTGGATGGGGAGCGGGATTTCGTTGTTCGGGGTGTTCGACGCCGGGCTTTGTGTGTCGGGTTCGGACTGTTCCGCGACCTGCAGCGCGACGAGGCCGGCGACGACGGCCCCGGCGGCGACCAGGGCCGTTCCGCGAATCCAGCGAAAACGCTTTCGCTGCTGGTTGAACAGGGGGCGCTGTTGCATCGATGGTGACCTGGCAGAAAAATACGGTGTAAAACCGGTAACATAACCTCCTTTCGACCGCCATTCAATTCAATTATAGAGGTTGAGTAGTGTCTCAGGATCAAGCTCAGAAGCTGGCCGAACTGTGCCGGGGGACCGACGAAGTGCTCGTCCGAGAGGAATTGGTCGAGCGGCTGGAGGAGGGGCGTCCCCTGCGGATCAAGGCCGGGTTCGATCCCACCGCCCCTGACCTGCACCTGGGGCACACCGTCCTGATTAACAAGCTCCGGCAGTTTCAGGAGCGCGGCCACGAGGTCATCTTCCTGGTCGGCGACTTCACCGGCATGATCGGTGACCCCACCGGCAAGAATGCCACCCGCCCGACCCTTACCCCCGAGGCGGTGCGGCAGAACGCCCTGACCTACGAGCGCCAGATCTTCCGCATCCTCGATCCCGACAAGACCCGCATTGTTTTCAATTCCGACTGGATGGGGGAGAAGAGTGCCGCCGACCTGATCCAGCTGGCCAGCCGCTACACGGTAGCGCGGATGCTCGAGCGCGACGATTTTGCCAAGCGCTACCAGGAGAATCGCTCCATCGCGGTTCACGAATTCCTGTATCCGCTGATTCAGGGTTACGACTCGGTCGAGCTCGAGGCCGATGTCGAGCTGGGCGGTACCGACCAGAAGTTCAACCTGCTGGTGGGGCGTGAATTGCAGAAGCAATACGGACAGAAGCCCCAGGTGGTCATGACTGTCCCGATCCTCGAAGGGCTGGACGGTGTGAACAAGATGTCGAAGTCGCTCGACAACTACATCGGCATCGAGGAGGCGCCGGACGACCAGTTCGGCAAACTGATGTCGATCTCCGACGATCTAATGTGGCGTTACTTCGAGCTGCTGTCCTTCCGCCCCTTGGAAGAGATCGCGCGCCTGCGCGAGGAGATGAAGCAGGGGCGCAATCCCCGGGACATCAAGTTCGAGCTGGCTATCGAGCTGGTTGATCGGTTCCATGGCAAGGGAGCAGGCGAGCGTGCGCGCGATGCCTTCATCGCACGGTTCCAGAAGAAGCAACTGCCTGACGACATGCCGGAGGTCGAACTCGACGAAGGTGTGGCCATCGTCGAGGCGTTGAATCGCGCCGGGCTGATCAAGTCCAACTCCGAGGGGTTTCGTCACATCAAGGCTGGCGCGGTGAAGCTCGACGGCAAGCCCGTGACCGATCGAGCCATGGTCCTGCCGGTCGGCGACTCGGTCGTACAGGTGGGCAAGCGGCGCGTGGCGAAATTGATCGTGAAAGGGGGTTGACGCTCACCCGGAATCGCGTAAGATGCGCTCCTCTTCCGGGGCAACGGCCTCACCGCAGGACGCCGGAAGGGGGTTCACGAAACGAGTCGAAATCAACGCTTGACACGTGAATCCGGGAGCGTAAGATACGCGCTCCTCCCGACACACCCGAGGGTGCAGATCGGGGCCGTCGAAAGGTCGACACACGGTGTTGACAGGCGGTTTGAAGAGTGTAGAATG
>JBNJFM010000035.1:0-20829 GCA_051746865.1 Pseudomonadota bacterium
CGCGGGTTTGTTCGCAATCAAGGCGCCGGACCGAAGGCGGGCTCGTTGCCCGTCGAGGGACGGCAACGCCGAGTGCGGACAAACCCGCGAGCCCCGTCCGGGCGGGCCTCCAAGGGCCCATCTGCGGCGTTGCAGTCCTTGTAAAGGGCAACGGCCCTTCACGGCGGACTGCGCCTTGCATCTGGGCCCTTGGAGGTCCCGCAGAGATGTCATCGAATCGTGCAGAGTTTCCTTAACGCACCTCGAAGTGCTCGTAGTCTTGCGGGGTTTCTTCGGAGACGGCGATATCGTTTACCCGGGCTGCCGGCGGGCCGTCGCGCAGCGCGTCGAGGACGGCCTCGACGGCGGACGGCTCGCCTTCGAGCAGGGCTTCCACGCGACCGTCGGGCAGGTTGCGCACCCAGCCGACCACGCCGTGCCGCCGTGCCGTTCGCCGGGTGAAGTCGCGGAAGAACACGCCCTGCACGCGGCCGCTGACGAATGCTCGTTTCTGGATCATGTCGTGCTCGACTCCGTTGACGAAGAACTGCGGATGTTGATGCTCAAGGCGCCAGGACTCGCTCCGGGACGTCCAGCCGGATCATGGCGCCGGAGCCGCCTCCCTCCCGCACGATGCGAAGATGCCGTCCGTCCGCGGTGAAGGCAAGACCCTCCCACTGGTCGATGCGTGGCAGCGAGAGCGAGGCGACCGGCCGGCGGATCGCTGCTTCCCAGCCGTTCGCGGGTTCCCGTTCGAAGAAGTACACCGAGGCGTAGGTGAGCACGGCCAGAAGCCGGCCGTCCGGGTCGAGCGCCATTCCGGTCGGCTGGTTGGTCTGGTTGCCGGTCAGTGGCAGGAGCAGCCAGTTGATCGGGTCGGTGGGAGACAGTTGCGCCATGCGCCCTACCAGGGTCGCCTTCTTCACCGGGGCGCTGTCCAGGCGTTCGGACGACGAGAGCCCCGGTTCCTGCGGGAACGCTCGGCGAGCGTCGACCGGTAGTCGATACAGGCGTGGGCGCTCCTCCTTGGTCAGCAACAGGATCTGGCCGGCAAGCGGATCGAACACCATGGCCTCGGTGTCGGCCGGTCCCTCGGGATAGCGGTAGCGGAGCAGTGCCTCTGGCAGGACGCGTCGATCGGCACTTCGTCCGACCAGGGGATTGGGCTCGGCAAGAAACCAGAGCACGTAGTCCGGCCAGATGTCGAGGTTGTCGCCACTGTCCGCGACGATCAGTGTCGCCTTGCCGTCGAGCCGGGCGGCATCGATCGATTCCCAGTCACGCTGTGTCACGCCGTCGAGCTGCAGGCGGGCCCGCGGCTTCCCCTCCTCGGACATGCCGTGGACGTACGGCGTTACCCGCTCCATCGAGCCGGGGTCGTTGATGTTGTCGTTGTGGGTCCAGAGCAGGTCGGGATGCAGGGCGGAGTGGGCCAGGCCCGAGGCCTCGTCGATCGCGTCCGGCAGGGGCGTTTCCCGGGACGGGGCCGAATCGCCCCATGCGGTGGACGGGAGCCACCACAGGAGCAGGGCGACCAGGAGCGGCTGGTATCGGGGAGTCAGTCGAGGCATCGGGCCGGCAGGATGGTGACAGGACGAAGGCAGTCAAATGGGTTGCTGGAACGAAATGACTCCGCCTCGAATGGCGGAGTCCGTGAAACGCGGGTTTTCCCGGGTGTGGGACCAGGAGCAGCGGGTCAGCCGCCTTCCCCGGTCCCCTTGTCGCGCGTGTTCATGCCGATCAGCCGGTAGACCGGGCAGAAGTTGACCAGCCCGGTGGCCAGCGGAATGATGCCGATGTAGCCCCACCAGCCGATCACGCCGAAGATCGCCAGAGCGATCAGCAGGATGCCGACGACAATCCGCAGCCACTTGTCGATGGTTCCCATGTTGGGTGTCATGACGTACTTCCTCGCGGTTTGAGTTCCGCAAGGAGTGTAGTCGTTATTCCGCGGCTTTCAGGTGTTCGACGCGGTGAATCGCGATATCTCGCTCGAAGAAGACGGAAAAGCCGTCATAGTCCCAACGGATGATCGGCGGATTGAGCCGGGTACCTGTGGCGGGCACCGGTGCATGCCGCGTCTCCGGTTCGCCGTAGCGGGCTTTTACCTGGGCCTGGGTCAGGCCGTGCACGGACGTGGTTCGTTCCGCGTCGGCCGCCCCGGTCCTCAGGGTGTCGGCCACGGTCGGGGTGGCGGAGAACGCTAGGCCCAGGGCGAGAAGCAAGGCCGTCAGCGGACGGGAAATCAGGACGAACGGGTTCATGAGAGGCTCCTTTTCTTGCATGTGGTCACTCCTTCCCTGACGCGTATCCCGAACCGCCGTCGCCGGCAAGGCATCGAGCCGGACCCGGTCGCGTCGGATCGGTCGAGGCGTTGTCCCGGCGCGACACTCCTGATCGCCGGGCGGGGTGCGAATCGCCGCCTTGGGCGTCCTCGCGGGATAATGCGTTAGTCTGCGCCACGGCGGCCGCGGCTGCAAGCGTTTGGCCCGGAACCACCCGTCACCAATCCCGTCGAACGCCGGGACAGCCGGGACAGGGCGTATTAGACTGCGCCGATATTCAATGCGAAAGAATCGACAGCACAGGGGTCTGGATGAGGCGGACATTCGAATGGATGATCGGGCTGCGGTACACGCGGGCCAAGCGGCGCAACCGGTTCGTTTCCTTCATCTCGGCGACCTCGATCATCGGCATCACGCTGGGCGTGACCGCCCTGATCGTGGTGATCTCGGTGATGAACGGTTTCCAGGACGAGTTGCGCGAACGCATTCTCGGCATGACCGCCCACGTCACCGTCACCGAACGCGACGGCGCGCTCTCCGACTGGGAGGCGGTGAGCCGGCGCATCGACAGCGATCCCGGCGTGCAGGCGGTCGCGCCCTACGTGCAGGCCGAGGGCATGCTGTCGGCCGGCGAGCAGGTCTCGGGTGCGATCGTGCGCGGCATCGAGCCGTCCCTGGAGACCCCCGTGACCGATATCGGCGCCCACATGCAGCAGGGCGCGCTCGACGATCTCGAGGCCGGCGAGTTCGGCATCGTGCTGGGCTCGGCACTGGCGCAGTCGCTGGGCGTGGGCGTGGGCGACAAGCTGATGCTGATCAGCGCTGACGTGGCTGTCACTCCCGTCGGCGGGATGCTGCGCCAGCGACGGTTCACCGTGGTGGGCATCTTCGAGGTCGGCATGTACGAGTACGACCGCGGTACGGCCATGATCCAGATGCAGGACGCGCAGGCCCTGTTCCGCACCGGCGGACGGGTCTCCGGTCTGCGGATGACGCTTGACGATATCTTCCAGGCCCCGGCGGTCGCCCGCGATCTCAACCGTGAACTCGGGTATCCCTATGTCGCGCAGGACTGGACCCAGTCGAACGCCAACTTCTTCCGCGCCATCCAGATCGAACGCACGGTGATGTTCATCATCCTGTCGCTGATCGTGGCGGTCGCCGCCTTCAACATCGTCTCGACGCTGGTGATGCTGGTCACGGACAAGCAGGGCGACATCGCCATCCTGCGCACGCTGGGCGCCAGCCCGGGGTCGATCATGGTGATCTTCATCATCACGGGCACCTTCATCGGGCTGGTGGGCACGGCCGTGGGCATCGGCGTGGGTGTGACCATCGCCGAGAACATCGACGTCATCGTTCCCTGGATCGAGAGCGTGACCGGCGCACAGTTCATGCCGGCCGACGTCTACTACATCAGCGAGGTCCCGTCGCGGCTGGACTGGCCGGACGTGGGCGCGATCGGCCTGATGGCCTTTGCCCTGTCCTTCCTCGCCACGCTCTACCCGGCCTGGCGGGCCTCCCGCGTGCAACCGGCAGAGGCGCTGCGCTATGAGTGATCCGCAATCCCCGGCAACCGAGGCCGTCCTCGAGGCCGGTAATCTCACGCGTACCTACCGCGAGGCCGGCCTGACCGTCGAGGTGCTGCGCGGTATCGATCTGGCCATCGCGCCGGGCGAGCGGGTGGCGATCGTCGGCGCCTCGGGTACCGGCAAGTCCACGCTGCTCTCGCTGCTGGCGGGGCTGGACCGTCCCACCTCGGGCGAGGTCCGGCTGGCCGGTCAGCGCTTCTCCCGGCTGGGCGAGCGCCGCCGCGGCCTGCTGCGCAATCGACACCTGGGCTTCGTCTACCAGGCCCACCATCTGCTGCCGGAGTTCTCCGCCCTGGTCAACGTCGCCATGCCGCTGATCATCCGTCGCATGCCTCGTGCCGAGGCCGAGCAGCGGGCCGGCACGCTGCTCGATCGGGTGGGGCTATCGCACCGCCTCGCGCATCGCCCGGGCGAGCTTTCCGGCGGCGAACGCCAGCGGGTGGCCATCGCCCGCGCGCTGGTCAGTCGCCCGGACGTGGTGCTGGCCGACGAACCCACCGGCAACCTCGACACAAAGAACTCCGAGGCGGTCTTCGAGGCCATGCTCGAACTCAACCGGGAGATGGGCAGTGCCATCGTGCTGGTCACGCACGACCTTGACCTGGCCGCGCGCATGGACCGCACCCTGCACATCGTCGACGGGTTGATTACCGGCGGCTGACGCTCCGGGAGCTTGAAGCTGTCAGCCTCCCACCCCACATCGCCCCCGTTATCTACCTCGCAACACGTTGCGCTACTCCTCTGAAGGTCTAGTTTTTAGGGCATTGCGAAATCGATCGAGGAGAGATGCCGTGGCAACACTGACCATCAACGGGCGGAAGGTGACCCTGGAGGTCGCCGACCAGATGCCGCTTCTGTGGGCGATCCGCGACCACGTCGGCCTGACCGGCACCAAGTTTGGCTGCGGGGCGGGACTCTGCGGGGCCTGCACCGTGCATGTCGACGGCGAGCCCACCCGCTCTTGCGTCACCCCGGTCTCGGCGGTCGACGGCAAGGCCGTCACCACCATCGAGGGGTTGTCGCCGGCCGGCAATCACCCCGTGCAACTTGCCTGGGTGGCCGAGGACGCGCCGCAGTGCGGTTACTGCCAGTCCGGTCAGATCATGCAGGCCGCCGCGCTGCTGGCGGACAATCCCGATCCCTCCGATGCGGAGATCGACGAGGCCATGCAGGGCAACATCTGCCGCTGCGGCACCTACAACCAGATCCGGGCCGCGATCCGCCACGCTGCGGCGGCGAAGATGGCCGGCCGTGACGGCGAGGAGGTGTCGGCATGACCACGCGCAGACAGTTCCTCAAGATTTCCATGGCCGCCGGCGGCGGCCTGCTGGTGGGTTTCCGCCTCGGCGGGCCCGAGTCGGCGATGGCGGCCGGCCATGAGGGCGGCGCCTCGGACGGGGCCACCGTGTTCGAGCCCAATGCCTGGGTCGAGATGCACGCCGACGGGCGCAACATGCTGACCATCTCCGGCTCGGAGATGGGGCAGGGGGCGATGACGGTGATCCCGATGATGATCGCCGAGGAACTCGACCTGCCCTGGGCGGACTTCGACACCCGTTTCGCGCCGGCCGACCCGGTCTACGCCAACCCGGCGCTGGGTGGTCAGGTCACCGGCGGGAGCGCAACCGTGCGTGGTTTCTACACCAAGCTGCGCGAGGTGGGCGCGGCCACGCGCGAGTTGCTGATGCAGGCGGCGGCCAACCGCTGGGAGGTGCCGCTCTCCGAGCTGCGCACCGAGCCGGGCGTGGTGGTGCACGGCCCTTCCGGCCGCATGGCCGAGTACCGCGGACTGGTCACGGACGCCGCCGGTCTGGAACCGCCCGCGGAGGTGTTCACCAAGGATCCGGCCGATTTCCGGCTGATCGGCAAGCCGGTCAAGCGTCTCGACTCGCCGGCCAAGGTCACCGGACAGGCGGACTTCGGCATCGACGCCCGCCCCGACGGGCTGTTGCAGGCGAGCATCGCGCGTTGCCCGGTCTTCGGCGGGAAGCTGAAATCCGTGGATGCCGCCAAGGCCCGCCAGGCCCCTGGCGTGGTCGACGTGATCGAGCTGGAACACGGCGTGGCGGTGCTCGCCCGCGACTGGTGGAGTGCCGATCAGGCTCGGCAGATGCTCTCGATCGAATGGGACGAAGGGGAACTGGCCGATCTGGACGATGCCGCCATCGAGCGCCAGTTTCGCGACGGACTCGCCGAGGCCCGCCCGGCTCGCACCGAGGGCGAGGGTGAATCGGCACTGGGCGACGAAGAGGGTACGCTTTCGGCCACCTACCAGGTCCCGTATCTCGCTCACACCACCATGGAGCCGATGAACGCCACCGCCGCGGTCACCGACCAGGGCGTGAGCGTGTGGGTGCCCACGCAGGCACCGGGTTCCGTGCAGCAGGTGGCCGCCGAGATCGCCGGCGTCGACAAGGACCGGGTCTCCGTGCATACCACCTTTCTCGGCGGTGGCTTCGGCCGGCGCTTCGAGACCGACTTCGTCCGCGAGGCCGTGGAGCTCTCGAAACGTGCCGGTCGTCCGGTGCAGGTGATCTGGAGCCGCCCCGACGATGTCCGCCACGACTTCTACCGGCCCGCGGCGTACAACGAGCTGTCCGCCACGCTCGGCGACGACGGCCTGCCGACGGCCTGGGTCCACCGCATTGCCGGGCCCTCGATCTGGTCACGGGTCGCCCCGGGCATGGTCGAGGACGGTATCGACCCGGCCGCCGTCGAGGGTGCGGCGGACCATCCCTACCGCGTGCCCAACATCGCGGTGTCCTACGCGCAGGTCGACCCGGGCATCCCGGTGGGTTTCTGGCGTTCGGTGGGCCATTCGCACAACGCCTGGATCGTCGAGTCGTTCCTCGACGAGCTCGCCCGTCGCGCCGATATCGATCCGGTGGACTACCGGCTCAAGCTGCTCGATTCCGAATCGCGTCATGTGGGTGTGCTCCGGCGTGCGGCCGAAATGGCCGACTGGGGCGGCGAGGTGCCGGAAGGACGGGCACGCGGCGTGGCGCTGGCCAAGTCCTTCGGCAGCTATTGCGCACAGGTGGCAGAGGTCTCGATCGATGACGGCGCCCCGCGGGTGCACAAGGTCTGGTGCGCGATCGACTGCGGTATTGCGGTCAATCCGGCCGGCGTGGAACGCCAGGTGCACTCGTCGATCGCCTATGGCCTGTCCGCCGCGCTCGCCGGCAGGATCACCATCAAGAACGGCCGCGTGCAGGAGCAGAACTTCAACGACTACCCGGCCGTGCGCATGGACCAGATGCCGGAGGTCAAAGTGGGCATCGTCGACTCCGGTCAGCCTCCCGGCGGCGTGGGCGAGCCGGGCCTGCCGCCACTGGCGCCGGCGGTGACCAACGCCCTGGCGGTGCTGACGGGCGAACCGGTCCGCCGCCTGCCGATCGAGCTCTGATGCCGGTGGACGCGCTCGACGACACCACCGCGGCCCTGCGGCTGGCGGTCGAGTCGCTGGAGGCCGGGCGCGAGGTGGTGCTGGCCACGGTGCTGGTCACCTTCGGTTCCTCGCCGCGCCCGCCGGGCTCGCTCTGGGTGATCGTCGATCCCGGGAAAGACGACCTGATCACGCGCGGTTCGGTTTCCGGCGGTTGTGTCGAGGACGATCTGCTCGACTGGCTGCCTCGGGGCGCGCGCTCGACCGTGCCCCGACGTCGCTCCTATGATGGCCGGACCCATCCGGGTCTGCCCTGTGGCGGCACGCTGGAGGTGCTGGTCGAATGGCCGCGGTCGAGCGTCGATGTCCGCCCCGCGCTGGAGGCCCTCGAGAACCGCCGGCCGGTCTGGCGGGTGACCGATGCGACCGACGGCACGGTCCGCTGGCATTACCCGGAAAAAGGAGCGTCGCTGCCCGATGCGCCGCTGCTGCGCGAGGGTCGGATCCATCAGCCTTTCGGCCCGAACTGGCGCCTGCTGATCTTCGGCGCCGGCCCGGTGGGCGAGCATCTCGCCCGGCAGGGGCTGGCGCTGGGCTTCGAGGTGACCGTCTGCGATCCGCGTTCCGATGCCCGCCTCGACCTGCCGGACGTGTCGCTCGACCGGCGGGCCCCGGAGCGTCTGCTGGCCGCCCGGCCGCCGGATGCGCGCACCGCGGTGGTCGCCGTGGCGCACGACCCGCGGGTGGACGATCTCGCCCTGATGGATGCGCTTGACTCGCCGGCGTTCCACGTCGCCGCGATGGGCTCGCAGCAAACCAGTGCCGCCCGCCGGGAACGGCTGGTCTCGCTGGGCGTGGACGTCAAACACCTGCATGCGCCGGCCGGTCTGGACATCGGTTCGCACACTCCGGCCGAGATCGCCGTCTCCATCGCCGCCGAGCTGGTCGCCGCCCGGCGACTGGCCCGGCGGGCGGCCGACCTGTCGGCCCTATCGGTTCGCGATGTCCGCGTCACGCACGGCTGACCCCGCCGCCCCTGCCCCCATTCCCGGTCTGGCGGCGATCGTGCTGGCTGCCGGCCGATCGCGCCGTTTCGGTCATGACAAGCGCTGGGTCGATTGCCGTGGCCGCCCGCTGCTCGCTCACGCCGTGGCGACGGCGCAGGCGGTCTGCCCGCGGGTGCTGGTGGTGGTCGACCGGCCCTGGCCGGTGCTGGAGCGGTGGGGCGAACCGGAGGTGGTCGTCTGCCCCGGGTCCGCCAATGGCCTGTCGGCCAGTCGGGGCTGTGCGCTGGGTCGTCTCGTGATGGGCAAATCCCGTCCGGCGGGAGTGCTGTTCTTTCTCGGCGACATGCCGGATGTGCCGGCGGTCGAGGCCCGGCGGGTGGCCGAGCGAATGCTGGATTCCGGTCGGCCGGTCCGCCCGGTCCACGCCGGGCGCCCCGGCCATCCCGTCGCCTTTCCCGGACGGCTGCTCGAGCCGCTCCACGCGACCGGTGGTCACGACCTGCGGGCGTTGTTCTCCCGTGAACAGGGCGAGGTTCTCGCCTCCTCTCGGCCGGGAGTCTGCCGGGATGTCGACTGGCCTTCGGACCTGCGTCTGGCTGTCGGCAACGGCTAGGGAACCTCTGCACGAATGCCATGCCGCTCTGCGCGCCTTGAGCCGGGCAGATGCAAGGCGCTCGTCCGCCGCGGAAGAGCATTCTCTTTCCAAGGACGACAACGCAGCAGATGCCCGGCTCAAGGCGCGCCCTGCGGGGCCTGTCGAGCCGCCCGTGCTCGGTGTTGCGTCGTCTTGACGTGGCCACCGGCACGACGGCGACGACGCGCCTTGATCACGAACGGCTCGGCAGGCCAGAGTGGCATGGCATTCGTGCAGAGGTTCCCTGGGATCGAGCGCAAGCGGTTGAAAATCCGCCACCCGGCACCACCCATCAGGCTGTGCTAACTTTGGCCTGATGGTTTCCACGGCCGGAATGGTCCCGGCTTTCGCCCGAATCCCCTGTTTGCACCGAAGGACTCCCGGATGACAGAGCGTCCGTCAACGAGTCGCCCTACCGAACCGCTGCATGCCTCGCGGCGCTGCTTCGCCGCCCCCCGCTTCGCCGACGAGTCGGCCGTGCTGGCGGATGCCTATCGCCTGCTGGACGACGCGGTGATTCGCTACCGTGAAAACCCCGTGGGCACGATGGCCAGTCTCGACCCGCGTGCCCCGGCGGAGAACTACCGTGACTGCTTCGTGCGGGACTTCGTCTCCGCGGGGTTTCTCATGCTGCTCGAGGGTCGCCCGGAGGTGGTGCGCGAGTTCCTCGCCATGATCCTGCGCATGCGGGGGCAGCAAGAGGAGCTCAAGGGCCAGCAGGTCGCCCCGGGCGTGCTGCCGGCCTCGTTCCGCGTGGTCACCCTAGACGACGGTACCGAGGAGCTCTCGGCTGACTTCGGCGACCGGGCCATCGGCCGGGTCGCGCCGGTGGACTCGATGATGTGGTGGGCGGTCCTGTTGCGTGCCTACGTGCGGTTCACCGGAGACACCGCCTTCGCCCACTCGCCGGAGGTCCAGCGCGGCCTGCGCATGATCCTGAGTCTCTGCCTGCAGAGCCGCTTCGAGGTCTTTCCCACGCTGCTGGTGCCCGACGGCTCGTTCATGATCGATCGGCGCATGGGGGTCAACGGCCACCCGTTGGAGATCCAGGCCCTGTTCGACATGACCCTGCGGGCGGCGGATCTGTTGACCATCGACGAAGGCAGCCACTGGCTGATCGACCTAGCGAAAACCCGCCGGCAGGTGCTGCGCGACTACGTGCGCGGCTACTACTGGCTGGACCTGGACGTGCTCAACGAGGTGCACCGTTTCTCCACCGAGAAGTTCGGTCATGACGTCGACAACGTCTTCAATATCTACCCGGAGTCGATTCCCGAGTGGGTGCCGGACTGGGTTCCGGACGACGGCGGCTATTTCGTCGGCAACCTCGGCCCGGGCCGGATCGACTTCCGCTTCTTCTCCCAGGGCAATTTTCTCGCCTCGCTCTCCGGGCTGGCCACGCCCGAGCAGAGCCGGCTGCAGATGCATACCGTCTGCCAGCGCTGGGACGACCTGATTGGGCAGATGCCGGCCAAGCTGGTCTATCCGCCGGTGCGCGGGGCCGAATGGCACCTGATGACCGGCTCGGACCCCAAGAACGTGGCCTGGTCCTATCACAACGGCGGCAACTGGCCGGTGCTGATCTGGTCGATGGTCGCCGCCGCTGAAGTCGCCGGCCGACAGGACCTGGGCGAACGGGCGTACCGGATCGCCGAGGAGCGGTTGATGAAGGACAGCTGGCCCGAGTACTACGACGGAAGGCACGGACGGCTGATCGGCCGCCGGGCCAATCTCCACCAGGTCTGGAGCGCGACCGGCCTGTTGCTGGCCCGTCACCTGTTGGAGAACCCGGAGCGCCTGCGCCAGCTGGCGCTCACCGAGGAAGAGGAAAGCGTGCCGAGAAACGGCCGCGGCGGAACGCGACGCCATGATCACGGAGACGATTGACGCCATGTCGGAAACGCGAAGGGACGACGGACTCTACATCTGCCTGGTCAGCGTGCATGGCCTGATCCGGGGCGAGAACCTCGAACTGGGTCGGGACGCGGACACCGGGGGGCAGACCCTTTACGTGGTCGAGCTCGCCCGGGCGCTGGCCCGCCGCCCCGAGGTGGCGCGGGTGGACCTGTTCACCCGTCGTGTGATCGACGAGCGGGTCGACGCCGACTACGCCGAGCCCGAGGAGGATCTCGGCGACAACGCCCACATCATCCGCATCGACGCCGGACCCGAGGAGTACCTGCCCAAGGAGCGTCTCTGGGGCTACCTCAACTGCATCGTCGACGGTGCACTGGATCACGTGCAGCGCATCGGCGTGACACCGGCGCTGGTGCACAGTCATTACGCCGATGCCGGTTACGTCGGGGTGCGGCTGGCCCACAACCTCGGCGTTCCGCTGGTGCACACCGGCCACTCGCTCGGCCGGGTCAAGCGCCGGCGGTTGCTCGCCCGCGGGGAGAGCGCCGAGACGATCGAGAAGACCTACGCGATTTCCACGCGCATCCATGCCGAGGAGGAAACCCTTCTGGCTGCCGATCTGGTCGTGGTGAGCACAGCCCAGGAGATCGAGGAGCAGTACGGGCTCTACGACTGGGCGGACGAGGGGAAGATGGCGGTGATCCCTCCGGGGGTGAACCTCGAGCGCTTCACCCCGCCGCCGGAGGACTTCGAGCCGGCGATCTGCCCGGAGCTGCGGCGCTTTCTGCGCGAGCCGCGCCGGCCGATGATCCTCGCACTGTCCCGCCCCGACGAACGCAAGAACATCGCCACGCTGGTCGAGGCGTTCGGCGAGCACCCCGATCTGCGCGAGCGGGCGAACCTGGTGATCGTGGCGGGCAATCGCGACGACATCCGCGACATGGACGCCGGGCCGCGCAAGGTGCTTACCGACCTGCTGCTCCTGATCGACTACCACGACCTCTACGGGGTGGTGGCCTACCCGCGCCACCACCAGTCGGATGATGTGCCGGATCTCTACCGGCTGGTGACCCACACCGGCGGGGTGTTCATCAACCCGGCGCTGACCGAGCCCTTCGGCCTGACCCTGATCGAGGCGGCCGCGGCCGGGGCGCCCATCTTGGCCACCGAGGACGGCGGCCCGCGCGACATCATTGGCGCCTGCGATAACGGCGAGCTGATCGATCCGCTGGATTCCCGTGCCATCGGCGAGCGATTGGCGGCGGTGATCGAGGACAGGGAGCGCTGGCGGCGCTATTCCGAAAACGGCATTCGTCGCGTGCGCGAGTGCTACTCCTGGGATGCCCACGTGGAGTCCTACCTGCGTCGGGTGGTCGAACTCGGCCGCGGCGAACGCCGCCGGGCCGCACCGTCGCTGCCGGACCACGCGCTGGTGCAGGTCGACCGGGCGCTGATGGTCGAGCTGGGCGCGTTGGGGGATTCCACCGACGGGAAGATGCGCAGCAAGCTGATCGGCGAGCTGCGCTCCCGGCGCCGGCGGGTGGGCTTCGGCGTGGTCTCCGACCGGCCACGGCACGAGGTGCTCGCCGCCCTCAAGGAACTGGAGGTGCCCACGCCGGATGTGCTGGTCACCCGGGGTGGCACTCAGATCCACTACGGCCCGCGGCTGTCGCGTGACGAGGGCTGGAGCCGGCACATCGGCTACGGATGGCAGCCGGACCGGGTCTACAACCTGCTGGCGCAGACCCCGGGGATCGAGCTGCGCTCGCGGGCTGTGCAGGGGGTGCACGTGGTGCATGCCTTTATCGCCGACACCGATGCCTTCCCGGGCGTGGAGGCGCTGGAGAACGAGTTCCACGTGCTCGATATCGACGCCCGCGTTGCCCGGCTGGGTCGCAACGAACTGCTCGCCATGCCGGTGCGGGCCTCCAAGGGCTTCGCCCTGCGATATTTCGCGACCCAATGGGGCATTCCGCTGGACCACATCCTCGTCGCAGGGGGTGTGTCCACCGACGACGACATGCTGCGGGGCAACCCGCTCGGCGCGGTCGTTTCGGCGGACGGAGAGGAGCAGCTGCCTGGGCTCAGGGAACTCGACCGGGTTGTCTTCACCCACTCGCATGGGCCGGCCGGGGTGCTCGAGGCGATCGAGCACTATGATTTCTTCGGCGACTGCGGTGTGCCCGGGGAGCGTGGCGAAGGGGGAGTCGAGCGATGAGCGACGTCGCCCCCATCCTGCTCTGCTGCGATCTTGATCGCACCCTGATCCCCAACGGCCGGGAGCCGGAATCCCCGGAGGCGCGGCCCCGTTTCGCGCGGCTCTGCGCCCATCCGGCGGTGCAGCTGGTGCTGGTTTCCGGTCGCGATCTGCAACTAGTGCTCGATGCCGTGGACGAATGGTCGCTGCCGCAGCCGGATTTCATCATCGGTGACGTGGGCACCGCCATCTACGCACCGCGCTCCCTCGACGGTGGCGACTGGATGCACTGGTCGGCCTGGACTGATCAGATCGCGCCCAGCTGGAACGGACTGACCCATGACGATGTCAGCGAGATCTTCGCCGACATCACCGCTATCCGCCCGCAGGAGCCGGAAAAGCAGGGCGCCTTCAAGGCGAGTTACTATGTCGACCCCTCGATCAACCGGGGGGTGCTCGACGCCGAGCTGCATGGTCGCCTGTGGCGCAACGGGGTCGAGGCCCGCCTGGTCTGGTCGGTGGACGAGTCCGCCGAGGTGGTGCAGCTCGACGTCCTGCCCACCAGCGCCAGTATCCTCAATGCCATGGAGTTCCTCATCTCCCAGCTCGTCTTCGACCAGCGCCGCGCCCTGTTCGCCGGCGACTCCGCCGCCGACGTGCACGCGCTGGTCGGCCAGATCAACGGCGTGCTGGTCGGGAATGCCGACGCGGCCGTGCGCGAGCGGGCCCTCCGGATGGCGCGGGCTGGCGCGCTGGAGGATGCCCTCTACGTCGCCCGCGGCGGCCTGTTCGGCATGAACGGCAACTACGCGGCCGGCGTGCTGGAGGGGGTGGCGCACTACCTGCCCGAGACCCGGGGACTGATGACGCTCGAGCACGGGAGCCCGGCCTGAGCATGTGGCGCTGGCTGGCCGGCTTGCTGCCCGGTGGTGGACGCCGCGAAACCACGGTCGATATTCCCGTCGACCTGTGGCGGTCGATCCTCGACGACCAGCCGGAGCTGGCCGGTCTGGATAGCGAGGCGGCCGATCGGCTGCGGGGGGTGGCCGGGCGCTTTCTCGGCGGACGGCCTTTCTACGGTGGCGACGGCTTTCTGCCCGACGCGGCCATGCAGGCCCGGATCGCGGCCCTGGCGGCCCTGCCGGTACTCGAGCTGGGCGAGGAATGGCTCGACGGCGTCCGTTCGGTGGTGATCTACCCGGATGCCTTTCACGTCGATCACGAGGAGATCGACGAGGCGGGCGTGGTCCACGAGGTGCGCGACCTACGTGCCGGCGAGGCCTGGGAACACGGCACGCTGGTTCTCTCCTGGGCGGACGTGGCGGCCGGTCTTGATCCCCACCTGGCTACCAGCGTGGTGATCCACGAGGTGGCGCATTTTCTCGACGGCGTCAACGGCGCGGAAAACGGTTTTCCGCCGCTGCCCAGGGAGTGCGATCATCGTGGCTGGACGCAGGACTTCCAGACGGCCTTCGACCGTCTCAACCGCGTCCTGGATGCGGGACACGAGCCGGCAATCGACCCCTACGCCGCCACCAACCCGGCCGAGTTCTTCGCCGTGCTCGGCGAATACTTCTTCCGCCTGCCCGACGAGCTGCATCGCTTCGACCCCCGCCTTTACGGGCACCTGGCCTGCTTCTACCACCAGGACCCGCTGGGCCGGATGTTCCCGGCCGCAGCCGGCGAGCGGCCCCATCCGGCTGGCAAATCCCCGTTCAGGGTCTAAGGTCAGGCGCAGGCCCCGGGCGACGACCCGTTCCCGATCCGGAAGCAGCCGGCCGCTCGTCCGGGGCATCGAAACACCCACAGCCTCAAGCGGAGGAAGACGACCCATGTGTGCAGCCAAGGCGAAGAAAGGCGAAAAGACGCTCAAGAATCTTCAGCAGGCCCTGTCGATGGAGCTGACCGCCACCCACCAGTACATGCTGCATGCGCACGTGCTGGAGGACTGGGGGCTCGATCGGCTGTCGAAGAAGATGAAGGGCGAGGTGCAGGAGGAGCTGGGTCACGCCAGCCAGTTCATCGACCGCATGCTGTTCCTCGACGGCGACCCGGTGGTTACCGAGTCCAAGCCGGCGCGCCGCTCCAAGTCGCTGGCGGACATGTTCAAGGCGGATCTCAAGGAGGAGCTGGCCTCGATCAAGTTCTATGGCGAAGCGGCCATTCAGGCGGGCGAGGACGGTGACGTGGGCACGCGCCACATCTTCGAGGAAATCCTCATCGACGAGGAGGGTCACGCGGATTGGCTCAAGCGCCAGCTCGAACTGATCGAGCGCATGGGCGAGGCCAACTACTTCGCCGCCTATCACACCCCGGAGACCGGCGAAGAAGAGTAATCGACCGCCTTGCTCGAACAGCCGGCCCTGCCGTGATGGCGGGGCCGGCTTTTTCTTGGTTCCCTTGGTGCTCCCGGGCGCGGTTCAGGGCTGTTCGCCCGTGCCCGTTTGCAGGAAGGCGATGGTCTCGTCGGCCACCTGCCGGGAGAGCAGCATGCCGAAATGGTTGACCGGCAGCACGCGGTGAGCGGCGAGTCCCGGCACCCGGGTTTCGGTCACCGCCACCGTGCCGTCGCTGGGCGAGGCGAGTGCGCTGCCGAACAGCCGCCCCGGGCCGATGGGCCGGTTCCCCGCGATCATCAGCGTCTGGGCTGCCTGCCAAGGCGGGGCGTCGCCCAGCAGCCCCCGTTCGAGACAGCCGTCGAGCAGCCAGCGTCCGGGCGCAAGGCCGGCGAGACGCCGGGCCACGCCGCTTCCCGCCAGCGGCGAGCCGAGCAGGACCACGCGACCGGTCTGTCCCAGTCGATCCGGGTGCCGGTCGAACAGGTTGGCCAGCAGCAGCCCGCCGAGGCTGTGGGCGACGAAATGCACCGGATCCGGCCTTTCCAGCCATTCGGCCAGGCGGTCGGCCTGCGCGGGCACCGGACTTCGCGTGGGATAGCCGAAATGGCGGGGGTGGAAGCCGGCACGGGCAAGCCGTCGACCCAGCGGCCACATGGCCCACCGCCCCATCCACAGGCCGTGGAGGAGAACGACGGTCTCGCTGCGCCGGGTGGACAAGGGGTCAGACTTGATAGCCGATCAGGTTGCCGATGGCCGAGGTCGCGGCCATGGCGGCCACGCCCCAGAACATGACCCGCGCCGCGCCGCGCAGGATCGAGGCGCCGCCGGTACGCGCGGCCAGACCGCCGAGCAGCCCCAGGGAAGCCAGCGTCATGACGATGACCGCGACCATCATGGTGGCGTCGGGGGAGAACAGGACGGTCAGTAGCGGCAGCCCGGCGCCGGCGGAAAAGGCGGCCGCCGAGGCCCAGGCGGCCAGGAACGGCCGGGCGCGGGTGATCTCGTGCAACCCCATCTCGTCACGGGCGTGCGCGCCGAGTGCGTCGTGGGCCATCAACTGCTCGGCGACCTCCTGCGCGGTCTCCGGCTTGAGGCCCCGGTCGATGTAGATCTCGCGCAGCTCGGCCAGCTCCTGGTCGAAGTGGATTTCCAGCTCGCGGGCCTCCATCTCCAGGTCGGCCTCCTCGGTGTCCTTCTGTGATTGCACCGAGACATACTCCCCGGCGGCCATGGATAGGGCCCCGGAGACCAGTCCGGCGGTGCCGGCCAGCACGATCGCCGTGCGCGGGCTGCCCGCGGCGATGAAGCCGAGCATGAGACTGGAGACCGACACGATGCCGTCGTTGGCCCCCATCACGGCCGCGCGCAGCCAGGAGTTGCGGTTGATGCGGTGGTGCTCGCCGTGGATGTCGATGTGGTTTTCCATGCTGACGCGGTCCCTGTGCCGTCCCCGACGCGCGGCGGGGATGATAATGTTGTCTGCCGGTGAATCTCCGGGAATTTCCCCGGGCGCAGCGGTGTCCGGGCTGCACCGGAGGTTCCCGACATGATATTGCCATGCCGGCGGTGACAACCCAACGACCGGCGCCGACCGGCGGGTCTCGACCCGTGGTCACGCCGCGTGTTTTCGGACGATCATGCAGCATCCTCTCGACGAGCCAACCGACAGCCTCTGCCATCGCCTGCGGGATACCCTGGCCCGGGCCGGGGAGACGCGCCGTGGTGACGCCGTGGAGGCGTTGTGCCTGGCGATCGGCGAGAGCCGTGGCTCGCTCGAGGGCCTGCCGGATCTCGATCGCCCCTTCGGCCCGCGGGTGGCCGTTGCGCTGGCCGAGATCCACGCGGACGTACCCACGGTGGTCGCCGCCCTGCTGGCCGACCCGGGTGTGGCCGAGCGGCGCGAGGCGCTGTTCGGTCGGCTCAAACCGGAGACGTCCGGCGACGAGACGGTCACGGCGCTGCTGGCGGCCATCGATTGCCTGCGCGGCTGGGAACGGCGCTTCCGCGAGGGACTCGGCGAGACCCAGCTGGAATACTGGCGCCGCCTGCTGCTCGGCGGTGCCGGGGACGCCCGGGCCGTGCTCATCGACCTGGTCTACCGGCTGGAGGGCATGCGGGCGCTCGATCGCGAACCGGAGGCCGAGTGCCGGCGCCGCTACGCCGAGATGACCCTGAGCGTGCACGCACCGATCGCCCACCGGCTGGGCCTGGGACAGATCAAGTGGGAGCTCGAGGACCTGGCCTTCCGCCACCTCGAGCCGCGCACCTACAGCGAGATCGCCCGCCTGCTCGACGAGCGTCGCACCAACCGCGAGGCCTATCTCGCCGCCGTCCGGACGGAACTCGAGCACGCGCTTTCGGCGGCGGGCATCCGCGCGACCGTCTATGGCCGCCCCAAGCATATCTACAGCATCTGGGGGAAGATGCGCCGCAAGGGGCTCTCCTTCGAGGGGCTGTTCGACGTGCGCGCCCTGCGGGTACAGGTCGAGTCGGTGACCGACTGCTACGCGGCGCTCTCGGTGGTCCACGACCTCTACGAGCCGATCGAGAGCGAGTACGACGACTACATCGCCCGGCCCAAGCCCAACGGCTACCAGTCGCTGCACACCGCCGTGCGCGCCGACGAGGGCAAGGTGGTCGAGATCCAGATCCGCACCGATCGCATGCACGCCTTCGCCGAGTTCGGCGTCGCCGCCCACTGGCGTTACAAGGGCGCCGGAAAGGGCGGCTCCAACCCCTTCGACCTGGAGGTCGAATCGCTGCGCGAGGGGCTCTCGCGCGGGGAGATCCGGCCGCTGGAAGCGCCCAGCGTGCATGCCTTCACCCCCGCCGGCGAACTGGTGGAACTGCCCGCTGGCGCGACCGTGCTCGACTTTGCCTACCGTATCCACACCCACCTGGGGCATCGCTGCCGCGGGGCGAAGGTCAATGGACAGATCGCGCCGCTCAAGACCGAGGTGCGCAACGGCGACACCGTCGAGGTGCTCACGCACAGGGAGCCGGCGCCGAGCCGGGAATGGGGGCAGGCGAACGCGGGGTTCCTGCGCTCGGCCAGCTCCCGGGCGAAGGTGCGTGCCTGGTTCGCGCAGTTCGACCGCGAGGACGCCCGCGACCGCGGCCGGGTGATCTGCGAGCGACTGTTCCGTCGATTCACCATGGACACCGCCGCGCGCCGGCGCCTGCTCTCCTCGCTGGGGCTCGGCACCGAGGAGCAGCTGTTCCTCGCGGTGGGCAGGAACCGCATCGCCCCCGAGACCCTGCAGGTCGCTGCCCGTGGACAGCTCGGCGAGGGACGCGACGTCTCCGCCCGTCCGCCATCCCGGGACACAGCGGAAGAGGCCCCACCGGCACCCACCCGGGCCAGCCTGGTGATCGAGAACCAGTCGATCGACGGGCTGAAGGTCACCCCGGCCAAGTGCTGCAACCCCAAGCCCGGTGAGCGCGTGATGGCCTTTCTCAGCCGCTCGCAGGGCTACAAGTTGCACCGGCCCGACTGCCGCAACCTCGCCCATCTGGCCCGGGAGCACCCCGAGCGCGTGCTGCCGGTGGAGTGGCCCGACGACAACAAGGGCAAGTCGCCGGGCTGACGACCCCTGACAGCAAACCGTCATGTTCCGCGGCTAGCGTGGTCGGGATGAAGACATCATCCCCGACTCCGCTGCATATCGCCGACGTCACCATGTTCTGGGGGCCCGCCTCGGGCGGGGTGCGCCGCTATCTCGAAGCCAAGCACGCCCATATCGCCGCGCGCGACGACTGCCGCCACAGCCTGGTGGTGCCGGATGCCCGGTCGTCCTGCCGCCGACGGGACGGCCAGACGATCTGCCACCTGCCGGCTGGGCGCCTGCCCATGGGCGACGGTTACCGTTTCCCGTTGCGTCCCGGTCCGTGGCGGGACACGCTGGTGTCTCTTGCACCCGACGTGATCGAGGCGGGCGATCCCTACGTCACGGCCCATGCCGCGCTGGCGGCCGGTCGGGCGCTCGACGCGCCCACGGTGGCGTTCTTCCACTCGGATCTGTCACGCCTGCTCGCCCTGCGGTTCGGCGAGTGGGTGCGGGCGTTGTCCTCGCGCTACCTGACCGACCTCTACGGTCGCTTCGACTGGGTGCTCGCGCCCAGCGAGGTGATGGCCGCCCAGCTCGACGAGCTGGGTGTCCGGCATGTCTCGGTGCAGCGGCTGGGCGTGGACACCGACGTGTTTTGTCCCTCGCGCTGCAGCCCGGCGGTGCGCGCCGCCATCCGGGTGCCGGCAGGGGCGCGACTGCTGGTCTTCGCCGGGCGGAACACTCGCGAGAAGCATGTCGGCCAGCTGCTCGACTGCCTCGACCGGCTGGACGAGGATCACTACCTGCTGCTGATCGGCGCGAACATGCCGGACAACGGCCATCCGCGCCTGAGGGTGGTGGACTACGTCGCCGACGAGGAGACGCTCGCCATGTATCTGGCGTCCGCCGATGCGCTGCTGCATGCCGGGGATGCCGAGACCTTCGGCCTGGTGATACTGGAGGCCATGGCCTGTGGCCTGCCGGTGGTGGGGGTGGATGCCGGGGCGACTCCGGAGCTGGTGGACGAGGAAGTGGGGCAGCTCGCACCGCGGGCGAGCGGCCGGACGCTGGCCGAGGCCGTCGAGCAGCTGTTCGAGCGTGATTGGCAGGCGGCGGGTGCGGCGGCACGACGGCGGGCCGTGCGTCACTACGGTTGGGAGCCGCAGCTCGACCGGCAGGTGTCGCGCATGAAGCAGCTGTGTCGGGAAGGACGGGTCAGCGACGAGTTCGACCGGGTCGATCAGCCGCCGGGCACGCTCTCGGCTTCAGCCTGACTCCGTCTTTCGAGCATCCACGAAGGCCTTCCAGGCCGACAGCAGCAGGATGCCGGCGAGCAGTATGATCAGCCAGTCAGGCGCGACCAGCCCGATGGCCAGTCCGCCGGCGACCGCGCCCACGGCCGAGCCCAGCCCCATGCCGCCGAACAGGCCGCGTTCCCGTCCGAGTACCGCGAAGGCATCCGCGCCCGCGTAGCGCCACATGCCGACGAGCATGGTCGGCAGCGAGATCGCCAGCGACAGCGAGCCGGCCAGGCGCACGTCCACGCCGTAGAGCAGGGTGATGGTGGGGATCAGCAGCTCCCCGCCGGCCACGCCCAGGAAGGCGGCGATCGCGCCGATGCCCAGCCCGGCCACGAACCCCGCGATCCAGCGGACGGCGCCGTCGGCCAGCAGCGGCTCGGTGGTCGGACCGGGGTGGGACAGGTGCTGGACGATCATCAGGGCCGCCAGTCCGACCAGCAGGGTGAAGACCACGTAGTCGAGGGTCTGCGCGTTCATGCGGATGGCCGAGCCGGCCGCGAGCCAGGCGCCGATGAGGCTGCCGGCGAGCAGGTTGAGCGCGATGGGCCAGTACTCGAGCAGCTCGGTGGGCAGGATGGTGACGCTACGCGCGAGCAGGGCGACCGTGACCACGATCAGGCTCATCGCCTTGTTGAAGATCACCGCCTCGAGGGTCTCGAGGTGGAAGATCCCCTTCAGGACCGGCAGCCGGAACTCCGCCCCGCC
>JBNJFM010000036.1:0-20557 GCA_051746865.1 Pseudomonadota bacterium
CGAGATCTCCGCCCAATTCCCGGAAAGGATGTGCGGCGGATTCTCGAGCGTATCGAGGCGTTGGCGGCGGACCCCCGGCCACCGGGAAGCGAGAAGCTCTCGGGGCAGGAGCGCTACCGGGTCAGGCAGGGAAACTACCGGATCCTCTACGAAATCATCGAGGATGAACTGGTGGTCACCGTGGTCAAGGTAGGCCATCGGCGACACGTCTATCGCTGATCCAATCTTTCACTCCTCCGAGCGCCTTGCCTTCCACTCGTAGAGCAGTTCCAGTGCCTCGCGGGGACTGATCTCGTCCGGGTCGATGGCGTCGATCGCCTCGATCAGCGGGTCGGGTTCCTCCTCGACGGGCAGGGCGGCGGGCTCGGCGGCGAACAGGTCGAGCTGCGGGGCCTGGGCGCCGTGGCTGCCCTGCCATTCCAGGCGCTCGAGCAGGCCCCGCGCCCGGCGGATGGTGTTGCGCGGCAGGCCGGCCAGGCGGGCGACGTCGATGCCGTAGCTCTGGTTGGCCGGGCCGTCCTTCACCCCGTGGAGGAACACCAGCTCGCCGTTGTGCGTGATCGCCTCGAGGTGGACGTTCATCAGCGTCTCGAACTGCTCGGCCAGCGTGGTCAGCTCGAAGTAGTGGGTGGCGAACAGCGTCATCGCGCGGTTCTTCTGCAGCAGGTGCTCGGCCACCGCCCAGGCCAGCGCCAGCCCGTCGAAGGTGGAGGTGCCCCGGCCGATCTCGTCGATCAGTACCAGCGAGCGCTCGGTGGCGTGATGGAGGATCTCGGCGGTCTCCGTCATCTCCACCATGAAGGTCGAGCGTCCCGAGGCGAGATCGTCGGAGGCGCCGATGCGGGTGAAGATCCGGTCGATCGGGCCGATCTCGGCGCGCTCGGCGGGGACGTGGGCGCCGGCGTGGGCCAGCAGCACGATCAGCGCGGTCTGGCGCATGTAGGTGGACTTGCCGCCCATGTTGGGGCCGGTGATCAGCAGCATGCGCCGGTCGGGGGCCAGCTCGGCATCGTTGGGCACGAACACTTCGTCGCCGTTGGCCTCCACCACCGGGTGACGCCCCTGGCGGATGTCGATGCCGGCGATCCGGCGGAACGACGGGGCGGTCCAGGCGTGGCGTTCGGCAACGTCGGCCAGGGCGGCCAGCGTGTCGAGATCGGCCAGCGCGTCGGCCCGGCGACGCAACTCCGCCTGCTGGGCGGCCAGCGTGGCGAGCAAGTCGCGGAAGCACTCCTTCTCCCGGGCGAGCGCCTTCTCCCGGGCGGTGAGTACCTCCTGCTCGAAGGTCTTGAGTGCCGGGTTGGTGTAGCGCTCGACCGACTTGAGCGTCTGCAGGCGGGTGAAGCTGTCGGGCATCTGCGCCGCCTGGCTGCGGGAGACCTCGAAGTAGTAGCCATGCACGCGGTTGTAGGCCAGCTTGAGATTCTCCACGCCCGACTGCATGCGCGCGTCCTGCTCCATGGCCGTGAGCGTCACGTCGGCCCGTTCGGACAGCCCGCGCAGCCTGTCCAGCTCGGTGTCGTAGCCTGCCGCGATCACCCCGCCGTCGCGCAGCCAGACCGACGGCTTTTCGGCGACGGCGGCATCCAGCAGCTCGCGCACCGCCGGCAGATCGGCCAGCGACTCGACCAGCGAGAGCAGCAGCGGCTGCTGGCAGCGTTCCAGCACGGCCGTGATCTCCGGGAGCTGGTGCAGGGAGTCGCGCAGTGCCGAGAGATCCCGCGGGCGGGCCGAGCCCAGCACGATGCGGGTGGTGATCCGCTCGATGTCGTTGACCTGCCGCAGGCAGGCGAACAGTGCGGCGGGCAGCTCGCGCTCGCGCAGCTCGGCGATGGCCTGGTGGCGTTCGGCGAGCGCCTCGTGGTCGCGCAGCGGCCGGGCCAGCCACTCGCGCAGTCGCCGGGCGCCCATGCCGGTGGCGGTGCGGTCGAGCAGGCCGATCAAGGCGCCGGCGGGATTGCCCTGGCTGTCCTCGAACAATTCGAGGTGGCGGCGGGTATGCACGTCGAGCAGCAGCGCGTCGGTGGTCTGCTCCACGGCCAGTGAGTCGATGTGCCCGATGTTGGTCTTCTGGGTGTCGGTGACGTACTGCCACAGCGCGCCGGCCGCCCCCAGCGCCGCGTCGAGCGTCTCGCGGTTGTCGGCGTGGATGCCGAACCCCGAGAGATCCCGCGTGCCGAACTGGCGGCACAACCGCTCGACGGCGGTGTCGGCGGCGAAATGCCAGGCCGGGCGTTCCCGGGCCGGTGCGCTCTCCCGCCACAGCCCGTCGGTCAGGGTGGCCAGGTCGGTGCCCTCGGGCAGCAGCAGCTCGCGCGGGTCGACACGCGCCAGCTCGGTGGCCAGCTCGTCGGGCCCCTCGGGCACCATCACCGCGAAGCGCCCGCTGGACAGGTCCAGGTGCGCCAGCCCCAGCCGGCTGCGACCGCGTTTTCTCACCTGGGCCACCGCGGCCAGCCGGGCGGCCCGCCGCTGCTCGAGCAGCGCCTCGTCGGTGACCGTTCCCGGGGTGACCACCTTGACCACCTCGCGCTGCATCGGCCCCTTGGCCTGCACGTCGCCGACCTGCTCGCAGATGGCCACGGATTCGCCGGCCTTCAGCAGGCGGGCGAGGTAGGACTCGTAGGCATGCACCGGCACACCCGCCATGGGAATGGGCTCGCCGGCAGAGGTGCCTCGCTGGGTGAGCGTCAGGTCGAGCAGCCGCGCGGCGTGCCGGGCATCCTCGAAGAACAGCTCGTAGAAGTCGCCCATCCGGTAGAACAGCAGCACGTCGGGATACGCTTGTTTGATGCGCAGAAACTGCTGCATCATGGGCGTGTGGGCGCTGAGGTCCGGGGCTTCGCCGGCCGGCGTGTCGGGGGAGTCGGGTCGTGTCGTCATGCGCGGCATTGTAAACAATCCGCCCGGATTAACCGGGGTGCATCTGCCAGAATGAGCGAACAGAACGACCAGAACGTCCGCCCGCCCGACGGGACGCCGCCGACGCCCCTCGACGAGGCGGCGGCGAGCCGCGATGACCGGGTCGCCTGCCTGGCCGAGGCGCTGGAGGTCCGCGGCATGCGCCTGGTCACCGCCGAGTCGTGCACCGGCGGGCTGCTGGCCGCCAACCTCACCGACCGGGCCGGCAGCTCGGAGTGGTTCGACTGCGGGTTCGTCACCTACAGCAACCGGGCCAAGCAGCGTGATCTCGGCGTGCCGGGGCACCTGTTCGCCGAGGTGGGCGCGGTCAGCGGCGAGGTGGTCGCCGCCATGGCCGAGGGGGCCATCGATCGCAGCGGCGTCGAGTACGCGGTGGCGATCAGCGGCGTGGCCGGCCCGGGCGGTGGCAGCGAGGCCAAGCCCGTCGGCACCGTCTGGTTCGCCTGGGCCTGGTCACCGCCGGCGGCAGCCGACGGCACGCGCCCGGAAGGGGCACAGACCTTCACGGCACGCTACCGCTTTCCCGGCGACCGCCGGGCCGTGCGGGAGGCCGCCGTCGACGTGGCCCTGCAGGGGCTGTGCACCCATCTTGGAGGAGGCGACTGGACCGAATCCGCCGCCATGGAATGGTCGTCGGCCTGCTGGCCGGCCGCCGGATTGAAGCTCTGACCCAGGGAATGCCCGCATGAACATCGACCCCAGCACCAACCGCCTCGACTCCGTGCCCTACGTCCGCTCGCCCAACTGCGACCAGCGTCCGCCGGAGACGAACATCGAGCTGGTGGTGATCCACTCCATCTCCCTGCCGCCGGGGGAATTCGGCGGCACGGCGATCGAGCGTTTCTTCACCAACGAGCTCGATCCGGCCGAGCACCCGTACTTCGAGACCATCCGCGACCTGAAGGTCTCGGCCCACGTGGTGATCTACCGCGACGGCTCGATCCGGCAGTTCGTGCCCTTCGACCGTCGCGCCTGGCATGCGGGCGAGTCGCGCTTCGGCGACCGCTACCGCTGCAACGACTTTTCCATCGGCATCGAGCTCGAGGGCACCGATACCGATCCCTACACCAGCGTCCAGTACGAGCAACTGGGCAAGGTGCTCGAAGCGATCAAGCGCGCCTACCCCAGCGTGCATTCCATACGGGGCCACGCCGATATCGCCCCGGGACGCAAGACCGACCCCGGACCGGCCTTCGACTGGGGACAACTGTCCTCGAGATTGCCCGAGGGCATGAGTGTTGCCTGAAGTGAGGCCTTTCACGAAACCGACGGAACGGCGGGAATCGAACTGACATGAAACTGCTGGCACTGGTCCTGGTCATCGCCATCGACCGATTCCTCGAGATCTTCGAACGCTGGCGATCGCAACGCCTGCCCCGACAGGTAGTGGTCGAGGTGTTCGATTACCTCGCCAGGCTGGTCGGCGCGAGCGCCGCGCGGCTGCTGGTCTGGCTGGTGCTGCCCGTCGCGCTGTTCGCCTGGCTGGGCGTCGGCATGGACGGACCGCTCGGCTGGCTGGTCTCGATCGTGGTGCTCCTGCTGGTGATCACGCCGCGCAACACCTCGCAGATCACGCACGAGCTGATCGACGGGGCGCTGCGGGACGACTCGGAAACCGTGTCGTCCGCCCGGCGCGTGCTGTTCGCCGACTCCGGCATCGACCCGGACCAGGCCACGACCCGGCAGACCGGCGAGCGCATCATCCTGCTGGCATTCAGCGAGTGGTTCCTGGTGCTGTTCTGGTTCGTGCTGCTCGGTCCGGCCGGCGCGTTGCTCTACCGGCTGACCGAGTGGCTGGCCCGTCAGCCGGATCCCGAAGCGCAGGACGACACGCGGATCCGATCCTGGCAAAGGGGACTGCATGCGCTGTTTGTCTGGCCCGCCGCGCCCGTCTTCAGTGCGCTGATGCTCCTGGCCGGTTCGTTTCAGCGTGGGCTGAATGCCTGGCGGGGCGATCCGGAACTCGGTCGGGCCCACGGGGCGCTGAGCGACTGGGAGGCGGGTTATCTGGGACTGATCGCCCGGGTCGGCCACGCCGTGATCGACGTCGAGCGCGCCGACGAGTGCCTGGACGAGGATGCCTGCCTGGCCGACCAGCGCGTCTGGTACCGTGCCGCCCACGCCATTGTCCTGCGGGCGCTCCTGTTCGGGCTGGCCCTGGTGGCCGCGTTCACCCTGATCGGCTGGCTGGGCTGAACGTCTCCCGGCCGGGCCGGAGGGGTTCTGCGGTAGAATCGTCCTCCATCCATCGAGCCGCGCGAGATCCATGACCGAGACTTCCTCCGACCCCACCCGACTGGTGCTGGTCCGCCACGGCGAGCCCGTCGGCGGTCGCCGCTACCGAGGTGACCGCGTCGACGATCCGCTGAGCGAGACCGGCTGGCGCCAGCTCGAGGCGCGCATGCAAGCGCTGGAAAGCCGAGACGAGGCCGGCTGGGACGTGGTGGTCACTTCGCCGTTGCGGCGCTGCCGCGACTACGCGGAGTCCTATGCCGACCGGCATCGTCTGCCGGTGGTGGTCGACCCCGACCTGCGCGAGATCGGCTTCGGCCCCTGGGAGGGATTGCGTCATGCCGAGATCCCGGCGCGCTACCCCGACCAGCACGCGGCCTTCGTGGCCGACCCGGTCAACGGTCGTCCGCCGGGCAGCGAACCCATGGAAGCCTTCTTCGAACGCGTATCGCGCGGGCTCGAGCGCATCGAACGCAACCACCCCGGCCAGTCGGCCGTGATCTTCTGCCATGCCGTGGTGATGCGCGCGGCCTGCGCCTGGGTGATGGGTGCGCCGATGGCGGCCGTCGCCCGCGTGGAGACGGAATACGCCTCGGCGATGGTGATCCGCCACGGCCGCCGGGGGCGTCGGCTCGCCGGTCTCGACAACGCCGCGTTGGGGGAAGGCTGATGGCCGGGGGTAAGCGGCCATCGCTGGATATCGCGGTGCTCGGCCTGGAGCCGGCCGGAGCGCGCACGCAGGCCGGTCGTCCCACCTGGAGCTGGCCGGAGGGGCTGGCCTCGCGCGGGGCGCTGCCTGAGCTGCTCGGCGGTCGCTTCGAGCCGGGGAATGCCGCTGTCCACGAAATCGAGGACTGCCAGCGTGACGATCCCGACCGCCGGGCGCTGGCTGCGCTGGATCTCGACGAGGAGACCGGCGCGCTGGAGCGCGCGCTGGGCGACTGGCGGCTGGTCGGCGGCGATCGTTCGGCCTTCGCGCAGTTGGTGGCGAAGTGGCGGGAGCGAGGCTACGAGCGGCTGCTGGCGTTCGATCCGGTTCATCTCAAGGCCGAGACCGATCATGCCATCACCTTCGGCCCGCGGTTTCTCGATCTCGATGCCGGGGATATCGATGCCCTGCTGGCCGACCTCGACCACTGGCTGGCCGCCGACGGCATGCACGTCGAGCGGATTGGAAACCAGGTCTACCTGCTGGCCGAACGCCGCGAGGACGGGACGGGTCCGGCCGCCGCGGCGCTCACCCGCTCCGGCGCGCCGCTGGCCTGCCTGCTCAATCGCAATGCCGGGGTGTTCATCGACGAGACCCGCAGCGACCCGGTGCTGCGCCAGTGGCTGACCGAGCTGCAGATGTGGCTCTACCCGCAACCGATGAACGATCGTCGCGCCGCCCGGGGGCAGCCCATCCTGAGCAGCTTCTGGCCCCACGGCATGAGCGATCTGGCCGACGGCCTGCCCGAGTCCCGGGAACACGAGGCCCTGGTGATCAGCGACTCCCCGGCCGTGCTGGCGCGGGTCCCGTCATCGCTTGCCTGGACGCCGGCGACGGTCGAGCCCGTGCTGGAGGCCATCCGGGCGGGCAGAGCAGTGCGCGTGGTGCTCACCGAACCGGCGTGGTGCCGGCTCGAGGGCGACCTGGGTGGATTCCAGGCGGAGCTCGCGCGCATCGATGCCTGGCTGGACGAGGTGAGGACCGCCGTGCCGAAACTGAACGTGGCACTGTCCGACGGCCAGGGTGGCCGCTGGCGTCGCCAGCCGCTGTGGCGGCGAATCCGGGCGCGCCTGGCAGGAGGGCGTCGGTCATGACGGCAGTCGCCTCCCCGGCAAGAACCGCCCGGCTGCTGGGAGTCGCGGCCATTCGGCGCCGGCCCGAGCCAGTCGTCCCCGAGTCGCTGGGCCACCTGCGTCCACCGCTGGCGAGGGCACTGGCCGCGCGCGGCGTGACCGACGCGGAGCAGCTCGACCACCGGCTTTCCGCCATTCTGCCGCCCCGGGGGCTGCCGGATCTGGATATTGCCGCCCGGCTGGTCGCCGATGCCGTCACCGCTGACCAGCGCATCCTGGTCGTGGGCGACTTCGACGCCGATGGCGCGACGGCCACCGCCCTGTGCCGGCGGGCGCTGGTCACCATGGGCGCGGGCCGCGTGGACTTCCTGATCCCCGATCGCCAGCGCCACGGGTACGGCCTGAGCCCGGCCCTGCTCGAGGACATCGAGTCCCCGCCGGACCTGCTGCTGACCGTCGATAACGGCATCTCGGCCCACGAGGGCGTGGCCGCGGCCCGGGCGCTGGGCGCGCGGGTGGTGGTGACCGACCATCACCTGCCCGGCGAGACGCTTCCCGGGGCCGACGCGATCGTCAATCCCAACCGGGATGATGCGCGCTTCGCTTCCGGGGCGCTGGCCGGCGTGGGCGTGGCTTTCTACCTGCTGGCGGCCGTGCGCGCCGAGCTGGAGCGGCGGGACTGGTTCGCGAGTCGGCCCCGGCCCAACCTGGCGGCCTGGCTGGACCTGGTGGCGCTGGGCACGATCGCGGACGTGGTCGAGCTGGACGACAACAACCGCCGCCTGGTCGCGCAGGGCCTGGCGCGCATCCGGGCGCAGCAGTGCGCGCCGGGCATCTCGGCGCTGTTCGCCGTGGCCGGCCGGGACCCGCGCGAGGCGCAGGCCAGCGACCTGGGCTTTGCCATCGGCCCGCGCCTGAATGCCGCCGGGCGCCTGGAAGACATGCGCCTGGGCGTCGAGTGCCTGCTGGCCGACGATCCCGCCGAGGCGCACAGGAAGGCCCGTGAACTTGACCGCATCAACCGCGAGCGCCGCGACGTGGAAGGCCACATGCTCGACACCGTCGTCGCCGACCTCGATCGCGCGCTGGGCGGGCAGGGCGACACGCCGCCGGCGGGACCGGACGAATGGGTGCGCTTCGACCCGGGTTTCCATCCCGGGGTGATCGGCATCGTCGCCGGCCGGCTGAAATCGCGCTGGATGCGGCCGGTCTTCGTCCTCGCGCCCGCGCAGGTCGATGGCGAGGACGACGGCATGCTCAAGGGCTCCGGTCGCTCGATTCCCGGCATCCACCTGCGTGATCTGCTGGTCGAGATCGACGCGGCCCACCCGGATCTGCTGGCCGGGTTCGGCGGGCATGCCATGGCCGCGGGCCTGTCGCTGCCGGCCGACCGGCTGGCGGACTTCCGCGCCGCCTTCGCCCGGGCCGTGGCCCGGCATGCCGATCGCCTTCCCGAGGGGCGTACGGTGGAGACCGACGGCCCGCTGGCGGCCGGGGATCTCAGCCTCGACTTCGTCACCGCGCTGAACGACCTGGGCCCCTGGGGCACCGGTTTCCCCGAGCCGGTTTTCGACAACCACTTCGAGGTGGTCGAACGCACCGCGCTCAAGGACGGCAAGCACTGGCGCCTGGCCCTGCGGCCCGTCGACGCCCCCGAAGCCCGCCCCGTCGAGGCCATCTGGTTCCGCGCCCCCGACCCGCTGCCTCCGGGGCGGCACTGGCACGTCGCCTACCGCCCGGTCGCCGACAGCTTCCGCGGCCGCAAGCGCCTCAAGCTTTTCGTCGAGACCGCGCTGCCCCTCGGTTCCTCCTGATGCGCGGGCAATCCGGACTACGGGACGCCTGAAGCAAGGGGCGCCGGTGCCTGCGCTACACTCATCATTGCAGAACCGGCTTGTTGTCGGTTCGTGGCTCCGATTTTTCCGTCATGCGGTCCACGTTTTCATGGGGCTCCTCCGTCTGTGGAAGAACAGAATCGCGTTCTTGAAGAACTCCGAAGCCAGGTTCGCGGCGATTCCGACATCGCTGTCCTTTGGCTCTATGGCTCGCGAGCCAAGGGAAATGCGACGGCCGAGAGCGACTACGATCTGGCCGTGGCCTTTGCCGAGCCTTTTTCCGATCCCCTCGAGCGCCGGTTGCGGCCCGAATTGCTTGCACAGCACTGGCAGGATCTCGTCGGATTGCCGGAAGACAAGCTCTCGATCATCGATATCGACCAGGTACCCATCCCTCTTGCGATGGCGGTGATCCGTACTGGTCGTCCTCTATGCGTGAACGATCCGCTGCGTCTGGCCAGGGAAGAAAACCGGGTGACGTCGATGTGGGAACTTGATTACCTGCACCATCAGCGTGAGTTTGGTTGAGGAAAACAAGGATGACGAATCTGATGGAGACGGAATATGTCCACGCGATGCAAGAGCATGTCGAGCAGTTGGCCGAGGAACTGGGCGAATTGCAACGGCTGGCAAGCGAGAGCAATTCCTTGCCACCATTGCTGTACCGGGCGGCCGAACGCAATCTGCAACTGCTGACAGAGGCCTGTATCGGAATCGCCAAGCAGAAGCTCAAGGCGCTTGGTGTGGTCGTTCCGAGTGAGTCGCGCCAGGTGTTTGCCAAGCTTGTCGCAATGGGCGAAGACCATAGTGGCACGCCCTGGAACAAGGTCATCGGGCTGCGCAACGCGTTGGTTCACGACTACCTGAACCTCGATGCGGGAATCGTGAACGAGGTGATTCGAGAGGGGCATTATCAACGCCTGTTGGCGTTTGCGCGAGAGCAGCTGGCGGAGTGAGGTGCCACGGTGTGCGGGCGCACGGCAAGAGCCGGATAGGTTCTATGGCTGGAAGGGAAACACCAGCGGAATCAGCGTCAGAACCGCGGCCGAATACAGCAGGGTGAGCGGCAGCCCGGTGCGCAGGTAGTCGCCCATGCGGTAGCGGCCGGAGGAGTACACCATCAGGTGGGTCTGGTAGCCGAACGGCACCAGGAAGCAGGCGCTGGCGCCGAAGGCGACGGCCATGACGAACGGCATGGGGTCGACGCCGAATCCCTGCGCGGTGGCGTAGGCCACGGGGAAGGCCAGGGCAGCGGCGGCGTTGTTGGTCACCGTCTCGGTCAGGATCACCGTCAGCAGATAGGCGCCGACGAAGGCGGCAAAAACCCCGTGGCCGTTGAACGTCCATTGCATGAACTCGGTGATCAATATCGCGCCCCCGGCGCTCTCGAGCCCTTCGGCAAGCGTCAGTGCCGAGCCGATGACCACCACGATCTCGAACGGGAAGCGTCGCCGGACCTCGTCCGCCGTGAGTATGCGGCTGGCCAGCAGGGCGCCGAGCAGGAGCAGCAGGCCTTCGAACAGCGTCAGCCACCCGGCGGTGGCCGCGGCGATCACGGCGAAGAAACCGCTCAGGGCGAAGGAGCTCTGGCCCGCGCCCAGGCGCGGGCGCTGGAAGCTGCCGCTGAGCAGGTGGAAGTTGCGATCGATGTTGCGTTGCTGGCGGAAGTCCGCGCCGGTGGCCAGCAGCAGGCAGTCGCCCACCCGCAGCGGCACCCGCCCCAGTTGCCCGCCGATACGCTCGTCGCCCCGCCGGATGCCGACCACGCCGGCATTGAACAGGCTGCGGAAATCCACTTCCTGCAGCGTGCGGTTGGCCAGTTCCGACTCGCTGGAGATCACCACCTCGACCAGGTTGGTCGCCAGCAGGTCGTCCGCCCGGTGGCCGAACAGGTGCAGGCCGGGAAAGCGTTGCAGCGCCTGGACCTTGTCGACCTCGCCGGTAAAGATCAGCACGTCGTCCGCTTCCAGTATCTCGTCCGGCCCGACCGGCGTGATCAGCCGCCCGTGGCGTTCGATCTCCAGGAGATACAGCCCCTCCAGTTGCCTCAGGCCGTTTTCCTCGATGCTTTGACCGATCAGTGGTGAATCGGGACGCACCTCGGCGCTCAGGAAGTAGGCCAGCGCACCACCCTGGTCGTCGCGCTCGTTCTCGGGCAGGCGGCGGCCCTGCCACCACAGCACGGCCAGCCCCAGCAGGGCGACGGGCACGCCGACGGCCGTGAACTGGAACATGGTCAGTTCGGGCAGGCCGGCGTTCACGGCAAAGGAGCTGACCACGAGGTTGGTCGAGGTGCCGATCAGCGTCGTCACCCCGCCCAGGATCGAGGCGTAGGACAGGGGAATCAGCAGGCGGGAGGGAGCGATGCGCTTCTGCCGGGAGATTGCCCCCAGGAATGTGCCCACCACGGCCGTGTTGTTGAGAAACGCAGAAAGAACCGCGGTGGTCGTGATCAGCTTGAAGCGTGCGAAGCCCTCGCCGCCGGCGAGCATCCGCTCGGCGAGCGTGTCGAGAAAGTGCGAGCGTTCCAGTGCCAGCGATACCAGGAGCAGCAGGGCCAGCGTGGCCAGCGCCGGGTTGGTGAAGTTGCCCAGCATGTCGGCCGGTTCGACCAGCCCGGTCAGGACGTAGGCGCCGGCCAGCGAGAGAAAGCCGGTTGCCGGGGCCACGCGCCCGGAGGCGAGCGCGGCGAGCAGCCCGATGATGGAAAGCAGGGTGATCCAGGCGGTCATTGGCGAACGTCCTTGTTTGCAGCGGGCAGGGCCACCTGACGGGGTGGCGCTATAACCATGCCGTCCCTAGCTGTCGAATCGCGGTAAGTCATCGATTGTGATTCTAGGATGCCTTCAATACACTGTCGAATCGATGGCGCGACCTCCGGTAGACGTTCAGCGTCAATACGGGTGTAAAGTCAGATAGTTGGGGTTGTCTTGCCGAAAAAACATTTTTCGCCGGAACAGGTCAATCGCCGTCGCCGCGAGGCGGTTCGCCTGCGTCTCGACGGCCTGACCGTCGCCGAGGCGGCCCGGCGCGCCGGCGTGAGCGCCCCGACCGTGACGGCGGCCTTCGCCGCATTTCGGAAGGGTGGCTGGGCGGCGGTGGACGTCGGTCGGCGCGGTCGGCCACGCAAGGCGGATCAACCCGGCCCGGACGATATCGGAACCGCCTTGCATGCCGAGCTGGTCGAGTCCCCGGGGGCTTGCCGGGATGCGTTCGAATTGGCCGAGGCGCTCGAACGACGCACCGGCTCCCGGCCGGATGTGCGCTCGGTTCGTCGTCACCTGGCCGAGTGGGGGCTGGTGGCCAGACGCGGCCCCATGCCCCGGGCACGGACCGGGCCGGTCGGCCGGTTGCTGGATTGGGCGAATGCACGAGACGCCGCCGTGCTGGTGGGCTCGCTGCGCACCGTGTCGGCGGGCGGGCCGTTTGCCGGCCGCTATGAGCTGACCGCGCAGGATGGCCGGGGGCGGCTGTGGTTCGCCCTGTTCGAGCAGCCGCCGCGGGCGGCGGACCATCTCGCCTTCTGGCGCGGGGTGAGCGAGCGACTGGATAGCCCGGTTGCCGTGGTCACCCGGGGCATCGCGGTGCAGACACCGGCCCTGCAAGAGGCATTGAAGGCGCATGGCGAGCGACTGCGTGTCGCCGCGCGCCCGCCGCGCTCCTCCCGTCCGCGAGGGCTCGGCACCAGACGAATTGAAAACCAGACCAGGAATGGGAACCAGACCATGACCACGCTGACACACCTGCAACGGCTCGAGGCCGAGAGCATCCACATCATGCGCGAGGTGGTCGCCGAGACCGAGAACCCCGTGATGCTGTACTCGATCGGCAAGGACTCGGCCGTGATGCTGCATCTCGCCCGCAAGGCCTTCGCGCCGGGACCGCCGCCGTTCCCGCTGTTGCACGTCGATACCCGCTGGAAGTTCCGGGCGATGTACGAGTTCCGCGACCGGATGGCCGAGGAGGTGGGCATGGACCTGCTGGTCCACGTCAATCCCGAAGGCGTGGAGAAGGACATCAACCCGTTCACGCACGGGTCGGCCATCCACACCGACGTGATGAAGACCGAGGGGCTCAAGCAGGCGCTGGACAAGTACGGATTCGATGCCGCCTTCGGCGGGGCCCGGCGCGACGAGGAGAAGTCGCGGGCCAAGGAACGCATCTTCTCCTTCCGCACCGCGCAGCACCGCTGGGACCCGAAAGGTCAGCGCCCCGAGCTCTGGAAGCTCTACAACGCCCGCAAGCACAAGGGCGAGTCGATCCGCGTCTTCCCGCTGTCCAACTGGACCGAGCTGGACATCTGGCAGTACATCTACCTCGAGAACATCCCCATCGTCCCGCTCTACTACTCCGCGGAGCGCCCGGTGGTCGAGCGCGACGGTACGTTGATCATGGTCGACGACGAGCGCATGCCGCTCAACGAGGGCGAGGTGCCGATGATGAAGAAGGTCCGATTCCGCACGCTCGGCTGCTACCCGCTGACCGGCGCGATCGAGTCCGAGGCCGACACGCTGACCGACATCATCCAGGAAATGCTCCTGACCAACACCTCCGAGCGCCAGGGCCGCGTGATCGACCACGACTCGGCGGCTTCCATGGAGAAGAAGAAACAAGAAGGCTATTTCTGATCCGCTGTAGCGGAGCAGAAATAGCCCAGAGGTCAGATTTCAGAAGTCAGAGGGAAGCTGACCGGGAGATGAGCGAAATGGATTTCGAGCGGTTGGATGTTTGGAAGCGGTCGGCGAGGTTGTCGGCGGATTTGTACGTGGCGCTAAAAGGGCTGCGTGATTTTGGATTCCGCGACCTGATCACGCGTTCAGGACTTTCGGTACCCAGCAACATCGCCGATGGCATGTCTCGTCCAACGTCGAAAGATCGAGTCAAATTCCTTTACGTCGCCAAGGGCTCCTGTGCGGAGCTGAGGACTCAGATCTTGATCGGCATGGAAATCGGCTACCTCGACAAGCCCACTGGGCAGGCATGGGCAAGAGAAACACGCGAAATATGTGCAATGCTCGCCGGCCTCATCCAGCGCCAACCGGAATACGACTAAGTGGCCCGCGGACACCCTCTGAATTCTGACCTCTAAAAACCCAATTCATTAAGACGTTTTTCGGACGAACCCCATGTCACACCAATCCGACCTGATTGCCACCGATATTGGCGCCTACCTGAAATCACACGAGAACAAGGGCCTGCTGCGGTTTATCACCTGCGGCAGCGTGGATGACGGCAAGAGCACGCTGATCGGGCGGTTGCTCTACGAATCCAAGCTCTTGTTCGAGGATCAGTTGGCCGCAGTGGAAGCCGACTCCAAGAAGTACGGGACCCAGGGCGGGGAGATGGACTTCGCGCTGCTGGTCGACGGGCTGGCCGCGGAGCGCGAGCAGGGCATCACCATCGACGTGGCTTACCGCTTCTTCTCCACGGACAAGCGCAAGTTCATCGTCGCCGACACGCCCGGCCACGAGCAGTACACGCGCAACATGGTCACCGGCGCATCGACCGCCGACGCCGCGATTCTGATGGTCGATGCCCGCCAGGGCGTGCTCACCCAGACACGCCGCCACAGCTTCCTGATGCACCTGATCGGGATCCGCCACGTGGTGGTCGCCATCAACAAGATGGATCTGGTCGACTACTCGCAGGAGGTCTTCGACCGGATCGTCGCCGACTATCGCGCGTTCGCCGACGAGATCGGCATCGAGGAAGTCACCTTCATCCCGATGTCGGCGCTCAAGGGCGACAGCATCATCGAACACGGCGATCGCATGCCCTGGTACCACGGCACCACGCTGATGGGCTTTCTCGAGACCGTCGAGGTCGACGACGATCGCCTGCAGGGTAAGCCGTTCCGCCTGCCGGTCCAGTGGGTCAACCGTCCCAACCTCGATTTCCGCGGCTTTTCCGGCACCATCGCCGCCGGCCGGATCCGGCCGGGAGACGAGATCCGCGTGCTGCCCTCGGGGCAGACCAGCCGGGTCGAACGGGTCTACACCTTCGATGGCGATCTCGACCAGGCCGTGGCCGGGCAGTCGATCACGCTGACCACGGCGGACGAGATCGACATCTCCCGCGGCGACGTGATCTCGACCAATGACGACCCGGCCGAGGTCGCCGACCAGTTCGAGACCTCGCTGGTGTGGATGCACGACGAGCCGCTCTACCCGGGCCGCCCGTACCTGATGAAGATCGGCACCCAGACGGTGAGCGCGACGGTTACCGACATCAAGTACGAGGTGAACGTCAACACGCTCGAGCACACCGCGGCCAAGCAGCTGGGCCTCAACGGCATCGGCGTGTGCACGCTGTCGGTCAACCGACCGATTGCCTTCGATCCCTACGTCCAGAACCAGGACACCGGCGGCTTCATCCTGATCGACCGGATGAACAACAACACCGTCGGCGCCGGGATGCTGCACTTCGCCTTGCGCCGCAGCCAGAACATCCACATGCAGCATGTGGACGTCGACAAGGCCCGCCGTGCCGAACTCAAGGCCCAGCAACCGGCCGTGCTCTGGTTCACGGGGCTTTCCGGCGCCGGCAAGTCCACCATCGCCAACGCGCTGGAGAAGAAGCTCGCCGCGGCCGGTCAGCACACCTACCTGCTCGACGGCGACAACGTGCGTCACGGCCTGAACCGCGATCTGGGCTTTACCGACGCCGACCGGGTGGAGAACATCCGCCGCGTGGCCGAGGTGGCCAGGCTCATGGTCGACGCCGGCCTGATCGTGCTGACCTCGTTCATCTCGCCGTTCCGCTCCGAGCGCGAGATGGCCCGCGGGATGCTCGAGGAAGGCGAGTTCATCGAGATCTTCGTCGACACGCCGCTGGAGGTCGCCGAGGAGCGCGATGCCAAGGGGCTGTACAAGAAGGCCCGCCGGGGCGAGCTCAAGAACTTCACCGGCATCGACTCGGCCTACGAGGCGCCGGAGAACCCGGAACTGCACATCAGGGCTGCGGAACTGTCGGCCGACGAGGCCGCCGACCGCATCCTCGCGTTCCTCGCCGAGCGCGACATGATCACCGCCGTCTGAGGACAGGGAGACACAGCATGACGATCGACCAGGCACTGACCGACGAGGTAGTCGCCATCGCCGAAGAGGCGGGCAAGGCCATCATGACCATCTACGCCCGCGACTTCTCGGTGGAGGAAAAGGCGGACAAGAGCCCGCTGACCGAGGCCGACCAGGCCGCCCATGATCTGATCAGCGAACGCCTTGCGTCCTTGCTCGGCGGTGTGCCCGTCCTCTCGGAGGAGGATGTCGAGGGCTTTTCGGGTCCCGACGAGGCGGGTCGCTACTGGCTGGTCGACCCGCTGGACGGCACCAAGGAATTCATCAAGAAGAACGGCGAGTTCACCGTCAATATCGCCCTGATCGAGCAGGGGCGCCCCGTTCTGGGCGTGGTTCACGCCCCGGACCTGGGCCGGACCTACATCGGCTGGCCGGGTGAGGGCGCCTGGCGAGTGGATGCGGACGGCAAACGCGAGATCACGGTGACCGAGGAACACGACGGCCCGTGGCGCGTGGTCGGCAGCCGCTCGCACGCCAGCCCCAGGATGGCCGAGTGGCTGGAACAATTGGGCGAGCACGAGATGGTGCCCATGGGCAGCTCGCTCAAGCTCTGTCTCGTGGCCGAAGGCGCGGCCGACGTCTATCCGCGTCTGGGCCCGACCAGCCTCTGGGACACCGGTGCGGCCCAGGCCGTGGTCGAGGCGGCTGGCGGCAAGGTACTCGACCCGCAAGGCAAGCCGCTCGGGTACATGCACACCGACCAGGTACTCAACCCCCACTTCCTCGTCCACGGAAAGCGTGTCACCACCTGGCCAGGCCTCGGGTGATCGACCTTCCCGTGACGCCGCTGGCCTGCCTGGCCGTGTAAGCAAGTCGGCCTGACGACCGACGTTGGACTGAAGTCCACGCCGAAACCCGGGATGCGCCATTCTCCGCGGGAATGGGTTCCCGCCTGGTCGCTCCTGCGGGCCGGTGTGTCGTAGGAGCGGCTTTAGCCGCGAACGGGATCGGTGCCGAGGATTGCCCGTGGCTGATTCGCGCCTGAAGGCGCTCCTACGGGGCGGATGTGTCGTAGGAGCGGCTTTAGCCGCGAACGGGATCGGTGCCGAGGATTGGCCGTGGCTGATTCGCGCCTGAAGGCGCTCCTACGGGCCGGTGTGCCGTAGGAGCGGCTTCAGCCGCGAACGGGGGTTGGTGCCGAGGATCGGCCGTGGCAGATTCGGGTCTGAAGCGGCACTTGCGTCAGGATTCTGCGCGCTGCACTGAACCGGGTCGCAAAATAATACTTTGGTCTGACGTGGCTCGGGGCGCCGGCATCGGGCTGCCTTCATGCGATACAATCAGCCGCTCTTGATTCGCGGGACAAATGGAAAGGCAGCTATGTGTGGAATCGTGGCGGCAGTCGCCGAACGTCAGGTGGGTCCGATTCTCCTCGAGGGACTGCGGCGGCTGGAATACCGCGGTTACGACTCGGCGGGTCTGGCTCTTTTCGACGAGCACAAGGGACTTGCCTCCGCGCGGGCCGTGGGCAAGGTCGCCGCGCTCGCCGACAAGCTCGATTCCAGCCCGATTTCCGGCCAACTCGGCATCGCCCATACCCGATGGGCGACCCACGGCGTGCCCGTCGAGCGCAATGCCCATCCGCATGTCGCGCCGGATTGCGAGCACGGGCGGGTGGCGGTGGTGCACAACGGCATCATCGAGAACTTCGCCGCGCTCAAGGACGAGTTGCTCACCGATGGCTGCCGGTTCGCCTCGGATACCGACACCGAGGTGATCGCCCATCTCATCCACCACGAGCTCGGGCTGGGCCTCTCGCCGAAAGCGGCCTTCCATGCCGCGGTCGACCGCCTGCAGGGTGCATTCGCGCTGGCGGTGATCATCACCGATGCCCCCGAGACGCTGTTCGTCGCCCGCCAAGGGAGCCCGCTGGTCATCGGTGTGGGCATCGGCGAACACTTCGCCGCCTCCGATGCACTGGCGCTACTGCCGGTCACGCAGTCGTTCATCTACCTGGAGGAGGGTGATCGGGCGGTCATCACCCGCGAGGCGCTCGCCATCACCGACGCGGCGGGCAACGCGGTCGAGCGCCCCGTGCGCCAGTCGGCCCAGCGGGCGGAAAGCGCCGATCGCGGTCGTTTCCGCCACTTCATGCTCAAGGAAATCCACGAGCAGCCGCAGGCGATTACCGACACGCTTGAGGGGCGCATTGCCCATGGCCACATCCTGCCGGCCGCCTTCGGCGTGGGCGCCGACGAGATCTTTTCGTCGGTCGAGCGGGTGCAGATCATCGCCTGCGGCACCAGCTATCACGCCGGCATGGTGGCCCGCTATTGGTTTGAGGACATCCTCCGCCTGCCCTGTGCCGTCGAGGTGGCCTCCGAGTTCCACTACCGCCACCCGGTGGTCAGCCCCAATACCCTGATCGTCGCCCTGTCGCAGTCGGGCGAGACGGCCGATACGCTGTCGGCCATCCGCATGCTCAAGCGCGAGGACCCGGAGCGCCCCGTTCTCGCCATCTGCAACGCGCCCGAATCCTCGATGGTCCGCGAGTCGGATCTGGTGCTGATGACCCGCGCCGGGCCGGAAATCTCGGTGGCATCTACCAAGGCATTCTCCACGCAGCTCGTCTCCCTGGCCCTGCTGCTGCTCGCGGTTGGGCATGCCAGCGGGCGCATGGAGGCAACCGAGGAGCAGCGCATCGTCGCCGGCCTGGAGAAGGTCCCCGGTCGCGTGCAGGATGCACTGGACCACGGTGACCGCGTCCGCGATCTGGCCGAGCTGCTGGTGGACAAGCAGCACGCCCTGTTCCTCGGCCGTGGCCCGATGTACCCCATCGCCATGGAAGGGTCGCTCAAGCTCAAGGAAGTCAGCTACATACACGCCGAGGCCTACCCGGCCGGCGAGCTCAAGCACGGCCCGCTGGCACTGATCGACGAGACCATGCCGGTGATCACCATCGCCCCGCAGAACGAACTGCTCGACAAGCTCAAGTCCAACATTGCCGAGGTCACCGCCCGAGGGGCCGAGTTGTTCGTCTTCGCCGACGAGCGTGCGGGGCTGCATTCGGCGGACTTCACCCACGTGCTGCCGGTCACTTCCAATGTCGGGCGCATCAGCGCCCCCATCATCTTCAACATTCCGCTGCAACTGCTGGCCTACCACGTGGCGGTGCTCAAGGGCACCGACGTCGACCAGCCGCGCAACCTGGCCAAGTCGGTGACCGTGGAATGACCCGTTTCGCAACTCGTATCAGGAAGTCGTGATTGATGACTGACTCAGAAGAAAAATTCACGCCGCCTGGCAATGTCAGGATCGCCATGATCGGTCTGGGCTACGTCGGGCTGCCGCTGGCAGTCGCCTTCGGGCGCGTGCAGGAAACGATCGGTTTCGACATCGACGCGCGACGCATTGCGGAGCTCAACGAAGGGGTGGATCACACCCGCGAGGTTGAACCGGCAGAGCTGGCCGAGGCCACCGGCCTCTCGTATACGGACCGGGTCGACGACATCGCGGAGTGCAATGTCTACATCGTCACGGTGCCCACGCCCATCGATCGCTACAAGCGCCCGGACATGAGCCCGCTCGTCTCCGCCTCGAAGACCGTGGGCAAGGTCCTGAGCAAGGGCGACGTAGTCATCTACGAGTCGACCGTCTACCCGGGTGCCACCGAGGACGATTGCGTTCCCGTGCTGGAAGAGACCAGTGGGCTGGCCTTCAACCGGGACTTCTTCGTCGGTTACAGCCCGGAGCGCATCAATCCGGGCGACAAGGAGCACCGGGTCGCGGACATCATGAAGGTTACTTCGGGCTCCACGCCGGAGGCCGGTGCGTTCATCGATGGCCTTTACCGGCGGGTCATCAAGGCCGGAACACATCTGGCTCCGGCCATTCGCGTCGCCGAGGCGGCCAAGGTGATCGAGAACACCCAGCGGGACGTCAATATCGCCCTGGTAAACGAACTGGCCATGCTGTTCAACAAGATGGGCATCGACACCCAGGCCGTCCTCGAAGCCGCTTCGACCAAGTGGAATTTCCTGCCCTTCAAGCCCGGGCTTGTCGGAGGGCATTGCATCGGCGTCGACCCCTACTATCTGACCCAGAAGGCCCAGGAAATCGGGTTTCACCCCGAGATGATCCTTGCCGGGCGTCGCACCAACGATGGCATGGGCGAGTACGTTGCCGCGCAGGTGGTTCAGCTGATGACGAAACACCGCCTGCAGGTGGTGGACTCCCGGGTTCTGGTCCTCGGCCTGACCTTCAAGGAAAACTGCCCGGACCTGCGCAACACCCGTGTGATCGACGTGGTTCGCGAACTGCGGGACTACAACGTGGATGTGCATGTGCACGATCCCTGGGCGGATCCGGACGAAGCGATCGACGAATACGGCATCAGACTCGATCCAGCACCGCAGCCGGGCGGCTTTGATGCCGTCATCGTCGCCGTAGCGCACGACGAATTCCGCAAGATGGGCGCAAGCGGCATCCGCGCGCTCGCGAACGACGGTGGCATTGTCTACGACATCAAGCACCTGCTTGCTACCGACGACAGCGACGGACGCCTCTGAGGGCATGGCGTGCGGGATTCGCGCCTGAAGGCGCTCCTACGGGGTGGCGGTGCCGTAGGAGCGGCTTCAGCCGCGAACGGATGCGGTGCCAGGGATTGGCCTTGGCTGGTTCGCGCCTGAAGGCGCTCCTACGGGCGGTGGTGTCGTAGGAGCGGCTTTAGCCGCGACCGGATGCGGTACCGAGGATTGCCCGTGGCTGGTT
>JBNJFM010000037.1:0-11117 GCA_051746865.1 Pseudomonadota bacterium
CCGGCCTCGATGGTCACGCCCCCGGCGCCCATCATGAGTCCCGGGACGTTGCCCAGGGCGCCCTGTCCGCGTTCCTCGAGCGTGGAGGTGGCCGTGTTGAACGACAGTGCGGTATAGGCCTTCATCTTGGAGATGCGCAGGGTCAGGTCCGGGGCGAGCACGTCGCGGAGCACGACCTGCTCGTTGCCGCCACGATCGACGACCGTCACCCCGACCTGGATACCCTCGTCACGGCAGGCCTCGATGGTTGCCTGGGCGGCCTTGAGCGCCATCTCCATCGACAGGCGATCAATGCCGACCGTGGCCGGCTGGTCGGAGGCCGAGGCCATGCCGGCCGACCCGGCCATGACCAGACCGGCGGCCAAAGCGGCGCGACGGATACTGTTGCGGATGGCTTTCATTTCGCTTTGTTCCTCTTGGTTGGTTCTCGGTCTTTGCAGGCTCTCACGGCCCGTCGATTCGATCAGTTAATCATTCCAGCGTGGGATAGTCGATGTAGCCTTTCTCTCCACCACCGTAGAAGGTGCTGGAGTCGGCGTCATTCCAGGGGGCATCCCGCCGGATGCGCTCGACCAGGTCGGGGTTGGCGATGAACGGCACCCCGAAGGCGACCGCATCGCCCCGCCCCGCGTTCACGTCCGCCTCGGCGCGGTCGAGGTCGTACTGGTAGTTGCGGATGACCGGCCCCTCGAAAAGCGCCACCAGGTCGGCCAGGTCGAACGCCGGACCTGCCGCGCCCGGTTCGTCCTCGCCCATCCCGGCGATGTGCAGGTACGCCAGTCCCCGCGGGTTGAGCGCCCGCACCACGTGGGAGAACGTCTCCCGGGGATTGCTGTCGTACATGCCGTTGAACGGCTGCAGGGGGGAAATCCGGATCCCGGTCCGGGACGCGCCGGCCACCGCGGTGACCGCGTCGAGCACCTCGTTAAGGAACCGCATGCGATTTTCGAGCGAGCCGCCATAGCGATCGGTCCGCTTGTTGGTGCCGTCACGCAGAAACTCGTCGATCAGGTAGCCGTTGGCGGCATGCACCTCTACGCCGTCGAAGCCCGCCTCCAGTGCGCGCTCGGTGGCTCGCGCGTAGGCCTGGACCAGTTCCGGGATCTCCTGGGTCTCGAGAGCGCGCGGTGTCTCGAAGGGCTTCTTCTCCCCCGACGGCACGTAGCCCTCGCCGTCGATGGCGATCGCCGACGGCGCCACGGGCAGCTTGCCTCCCGGCTGAAAGTCGGAATGCGACACCCGCCCGACGTGCCAGAGCTGAAGCACGATCCGCCCGCCGGCGTCATGCACGGCGCGGGTGATCATCTCCCAGCCGGCCTGCTGCTCGTCGCTGTGGATCCCGGGGGTGGCCGGATAGCCCTGGCCCTCGGGAACCACCTGGGTGGCCTCGCTGATGATCAGGCCGGCGCTGGCGCGCTGCCGGTAGTAGGTCCGCATCATCTCGTTGGGCACATTGCCCGGCACCGTCGCCCGGCAGCGGGTCAGGGGCGCCATGATCACGCGGTTGGGCAAGGCCAGTTCGCCGAGGGCGACCGGGGTGAGGAGCACGGAATTCTGACTCATGAAACCTCGGATACGGTTGGTGCCGGCACCGACCGGGCGTCGGATGGCCGCCGGCAGAAGAAGTGGCCAAGGGAAAATCTGCACGAATCGATGGCGTCTCTGGCTTGCGGGTTCGTTCGCTTTTCCCGGCGCCGGACCGAAGGCGGGCTCCTTGCCCATCGAGGGACGGCTTTGCGCCGTGCGGGCGAACCCGCAGAGATGCTATCGATTCGTGCAGGCCTTCCATCGACGGCTGTTTTTAGTCGACGCCGTGGCGAATTGCCACTCTTGATCTCGCCAGGAAGGCGGCACTCAGTGACGTTCCGGGGCGCCGTCGGCTTCCTGAACCAGGATCCAGGGCGGAGTGACCACCGCCCACAGGGTCGCCTCGCCACCGGCCCAGCGTCGCGCCGTGTCGGTGTCCAGCGGAGCCACTTGGCCGGCCTCCTGCCACGCCCTGAAGGGCTCGGCCCGATCGCGGACCATCGCCATCGCCACGTCGACCAGGTCGATGGCCGCATCCACGCGAACCACCTGTCCCTTGGCGAAGAAGCGTTCGAGTTCGGACCACTCGATCTTCGCGGTCTGGCCGACCAGCTCGGCGTAGAGATCTTCGTCGTCGCGGCTCGGATCGAAACCGGTCTGCGGATCGGAAGGGATTTCTGTCATGATCTGCCCCTGAAAACGGCTCTGGGAAGTTGAGGAGAATCTTGGATGGGGAAACGTCGGCGTCCCGGCAACGACCGCTCGGGCTATCTGAACCATCGCGGCCGGGCAGAGGCCGTTCGCCCCCCGGACGGCTCGCTCGTTCGCGAGCTGATGCACCCGGCGCGCCACGACATCGAGCGGATGAGCGTGGCGGAGGCCGAGGTCGCTCCGGGCGCATCGACGCGGCTGCACCGGCACCCGGTCGCCGAGGAGGTCTATCACATCCTCGACGGCGCCGGCATCATGGAGCTGGGCGAGGAGCAATTCGCCGTGGTGCCCGGTGATATCATCCGCATTGCGCCCGGCCAGGCCCACCGGATCGAGACCAAGAGCGAGGTGCCGTTGCGCTTGCTCTGCATCTGCCAGCCGGCGTATTCCGACGAGGATACCGAATTCGTCGACCCCGTCACCACGAACGACAACCAAGGCTGAACGACATGGTCATCCAGCGCAGCACCCTCGAGTTCCTTCTGGTCACCCTGATCTTCGGCAGCATCATGGTGACGACCCTGTATTTCGGCTATGGGCCCGGCGTGTTGCTGTTTGTGATCTGGGGCGTGGCCCTCGCCATCTACCTCAAGCGCAAGTCGAAGACCGACGAGCCGCGTCGCGACGACTCCAAGGAAACCTGACGATCCACCTCAGTCCGCGGCATCCTCGGCCAGCTCCCTCCGGACCCGCTCCAAGTCGGCCTCGGTGTCGACTCCGGGCGGCGGCGTGACTTCGGCCACCTCGATGGCAATGGTCTCGCCCATCGACAGCGCACGCAGTTGCTCGAGCTTCTCCAGCCGCTCGATCTCCGGGCTGGCCGTCTCCACGAACCGCCGCAGGAATCCCGCCCGGTAGGCATACAGCCCGAGATGACGGAAACCGAAGATGCCCGCCTCACCATTGTCGGGCAGGCCATCGCGATGGAAGGGGATCGGCGCCCGCGAGAAATACAGCGCCTCGGCCCGCTCGTTGGCGACCACCTTGACGGCATCCGGCGACAGAAACTCCTCGCGCCCGGCGATCGGCACCATCAACGTCGCCATCCCCGCTTCCGGCTTGGCCCGCAACAGGCGGGCCACTTGGGCGAGCAGCACCGGGGGCATCATCGGCTCGTCGCCCTGCAGGTTGACCACCACCGTCTCGTCGGGCAGTTCGAGAAAGTCGATCACCTCGGCCAGACGGTCCGTGCCGGACTCGTGGCCCTCGCTGGTGAGCACCGCGCGCGCGCCGATGTCATTAACCGCCTCCTGGATGCGCTCGTCGTCGGTGGCGACCACCACGTGCTCGCTTCCCGCGGCCACCCCGCGCTCGTAGACCCATTGGATCATGGGCCGGCCGGCGATATCGGCCAGCGGCTTGCCCGGCAGGCGGCTGGAGGCGTAACGCGCCGGGATGACGATCCAGTCCTCGGCGTCGATCATGCCTGAGCCTCGCCCGTCGTCGCCGGATGCTTCTTGCGCAGGGCCTCGTATTCCTCCTCGCCCAGCGCCCGGGCCTCGTCTTCCAGCATCACGGGGATGTCGTCCCGGATGGGATAGGCTAGGCGGGCGGAGAGCGAGATCAGCTCGGCGTTCGCCTTGTCGTAGATCAGCGGGCCCTTGGTCACCGGGCACACCAGGATGTCGAGAAGCTTCTTGTCCATCGGCTGACTCATCTTGTGTTCTGTTGCAGTTTCGTGAGCAGGCGGCGGCGCAATGCCTCCGGCAGCGTGACGCCGCCCTCGGCGACCAGCACCTCTCCCGGTCCCCGCGGTGGCAGGGGCCATTTCACCGCATCCTTCTCGGTGATGACAATCCTACGCCCCTTCCGACGCAGGCGCTCGATCCGGTCGGGATCGGGCGTGGCATGATCGTCCAGCGGCACCCGCGCGCCCCGGATGCCCTGCGCATCGAGCATGGCGAAGAAGCGATCGGGGTTGCCGATGCCCGCCATGGCGGTCACCGGCTCGCCGCGCAGTCGTTCCGACGGCAGGATCGTGTCGTCGTGCAGGTCGCGAAAGCGCTCGAGGCGGAAATCGATGCGTTCGCCGCTCGGGGCCCCGCCGGGCTCGCGCGCAAGCCCGGGGGCATCGCCATCACCGTTGACCAGCACGGCATCCACCGTCTCCAGTCGCGAAGGGTGTTCGCGCAGCGGCCCGGCAGGCAGGCAAAAGCCGTTGCCCAGTCCCCGTCGACCGTCGACGATCACCCACTCGACATCGCGCGGCAGGCGGTGATGTTGCAGGCCGTCGTCGCTGACGATCACGTCCACCTCGGGATAGCGGGCCAGCAGTTGCTCGGCCGCCTGCCGACGACGGGGGTGAACCACGACCGGTGTCCCGGTGCGCGAGCGGATCAGCCAGGGCTCGTCCCCGCAGACCGCCGGTCCCTGCGCCTCGGCCAGGTCCAGCGGCTCGATGCCGACCTTCACGCCGAAGCCCCGGCTGACCACGCCCGGGGTATACCCGGCCGCGCGCAGAACCTCGACCAGCGCAATCACCACGGGCGTCTTGCCCGTGCCGCCGACGGTCAGGTTGCCCACCACCACGACCGGGACGGGCAGCGGCTTCGGGTCTGCCTTGCGCAGGCGGCGCTCAGCCTCGCGGCAGACCAGCGCGCCAGCTGGCCAGAGCAGCCAGGCCAGCGGCCCGCGTCGTTGCCAGAATCCCGGATAGCGCATCGCCGTCAGTCGGCCTGATCGGCGAACTGCAGGCGATACAGCCCGGCGTAGGCCCCGTCGGCTGCCAGCAGCTCGGCATGCGTGCCCTGCTCGACCACCCGGCCACCTTCCATGACGACGATCCGATCGGCATGCTCGATCGTCGACAGCCGGTGGGCGATCACCAGCGTGGTCCGCCCGCGGGTCAGGTTCTCCAGCGCGCGCTGGATGTACCCCTCCGATCGGGTATCCAGCGCCGAGGTGGCCTCGTCGAGCAGCAGGATGGGCGCGTCACGATAGAGCGCCCGGGCGATGGCGATGCGCTGGCGCTGCCCGCCGGAAAGCAGTACGCCGTTCTCGCCGATATTGGTCTCGAAGCCGTCGGGCAACTGCTCGATGAACTCCTGGGCGAACGCGGCCTTCGCCGCCTCGCGCACCCGATCCATCTCGAAATCCGCCCCGTCGGCATAACCGATGTTCGCCGCGACCGTGGTGTTGAACAGCACGGTCTCCTGCGAGACGTACGCGAACTGCCGCCTGAGCTCGGCCAGCGGCAGCTCGTCGTGCCGGGTGTCGTCCAGACGGATCCGCCCCCGCTGGATCTCGACGAAGCGCGGCAGCGCACTCATCAGGCTGGACTTGCCTGCCCCGGACTGGCCGACGAAGGCCACCGTCTGGCCGGCGGGAATCTCGAGCCCCACGCCGCGGAGCACCCAGTCCTCGTCATCGAGCTTCTCGGGCGGTGCATCACGGTAGCTCAGCCAGACGTCCTCGAAGCGGATCCGGCCGGACACGCGCCGGGACGCCCCCTTGCCGGAATCATCCTCGCGTGGCTCGTCGAGCAGGGCGAACAGGCTCTCGCCGGCGGCGATGCCCTTCTGGATGATGGCGTTGAGGTTGATCAGCCGCTTGGCCGGTGCCAGCGTCATCGCCAGTGCCGTGATGAACGAGACGAAGGTGCCCACCGTGATCTGGTCCATGCGCTCGCCGCTGGTGGCGAACCACACCACGCCGGCCACGCCGACGGCGAGCACGAACTGCGTCAGCGGCGACGAGGCAGCCTGCACCGCCTGCATCTTCATGAAGGCGCGGAAGTTGTACTGGTTCTGCCGGTCGAACCGGGCGCTCTCGTAGTCCTCGCCACCGTAGAGCTTGACCACCCGGTGACCGGTGATGGTCTCCTCGGCGACATGGGAGACCTGGCCCATGGATTCCTGGATACGCCGCGCATAGCGACGGAAGGCACGCGAGATGCCGGCGACCATGCCCACCAGCAGCGGCAGCAGCACCAGGATGAACAGGGTGAGCTGCCAGGAGAGATACAGCATCCAGACCAGCAGGCCGATCACGGTGACGCTGTCGCGGATCAGGATGGTCAGCGCCTTGGAGGCGGCCTCCGAGACCTGCTCGCTCTGGTAGTTGAGGCGAGTCAACACCTCGGTCGAGGGAACCCGGTCGAAGTAGCGCGGCGGCAGGTGGAGCACCTGGTCGAAGGTATCGCTGCGAAGGTCCCGGATCACCGAGCGCCCCACCCAGGCCATGCCGTAACCCGAGGCGAACTCCCCGATCACGCGGAAGACGAACACACCCAGCAGAGCCAGCGGCATGAGCGTGATCAGGGTGGGATCGCGATCGACGAAGCTGCCGTCGAGCAGCGGCTTCATCAGCGCCGCGAACCCCACCTCGGAGAGGCCCGCGACGATCATGCCGACGATCGCGATCACCAGGATGCGCGTGTAGCGCCAGGTGTACCCCAGCAGCCGACGGTAGGTCTCCCAGCCGGCCGCGGCGTGTGCCCGTTCTGTCAGCGCGGATCGACTCATTGCGGCGGCGTGGTACCCAGGCCGATCTTCTCGATACCGGCGCGGCGCGCCAGGTCGAGCATGGTTACCACCTGCTGGTTGACCACCTCCGCGTCGGCCCAGAGACGCACGGGACGGCCGTCGGCGGCGATCTCGCGCAGGCGTTCGGGCAGCTGGTCACGCTCGACCCGTTTGCCGTCCACCGCGACGTTGCCCTGCGCATCCAGTTCGATGACGTGATTCTCCACGTCGGCGCGTTGCTCGCTGCCCGATTCCGCCTTCGGCAGGTTCACGTCGAGTGCCCGGTCGTGCACGAAGGTGGTCGTCAGCATGAAGAAGATCAGCAGCATGAAGACCACGTCGATCAGCGGAATCAGGTTGAGCTCCAGCGGCTCGCGCGTGCGCTGCCGGAAGTTCATGCCGTGCGCCTCCGCGGGGGCTGCACCGGATGGACCATGTCGACCAGGCGGATCGCGTCGCTCTCCATGTCGATGATCAGCTCGTCGATCAGTCCACGGAAGTAGCGGTGAAAGATAAAGGCGGGCACGGCCACCATGATGCCGGCCGCGGTGGTCACCAGTGCCTTGGCGATGCCGCCGGCGAGCAGTTCGGGGGCCACTGTGCCACCACCGCTGTTGGCGGTGATTGCCTGGAAGACGTCGATGATGCCGATCACCGTGCCCAGCAGGCCGAGCAGCGGCGAGATCAGCGCGATGGTGCCCAGCGTGTTGAGGTAGCGCTCCATCTGGTGGGCGACGTGGCGCCCGGCATCCTCGATGCGGGTGCGCATCTCCTCGGCCGAGTGGCTGCCGGCCAACCCGGCCGCGAGAATCTGTCCCAGCGGCGACATCCGGCCGAGCTCGGCCAGGCGGGACTGCGTCATGCCGCCGTGCGAGAGCCAGGAATGCACCGTGCCCACCGGGTCCGGTCCCATCACGCGGCTGCGCCGCAGGGCGTACAGCCTCTCGAAGATGATCGCCATGGCGATCACGGAGGCGATGATGATCGGCAGCATCATTCCGCCGCCGGCAAGAACCAAGTCAAGCATGTTCGGTGTTGAACCTCTTCCCTGAAAAATCGAGTCGGAAATGATCGGGCCGACATCGGCCCGCCCTGTGGTCAGAACGGCGTGATCGCCTTGTCCTCCGGCCAGCGTACCCGGTAGGCGAAGTCGATCTGCCAGGGTTCGCCCGGCGACAGGTCACGACGCCAGGCCCAGACCCCGGCCTTGTCCTCGTGGTCGCGCACCGAGGGACTGGTCATATCGGCCAACGGCTCGACCACGATGTCCGCGTCCAGAGCGGTCGGCAGGCGCATCAGCACGGTCATCGGCAGAGGCCGTCCGTGATGACTGGTCACCTCCAGCGTGCGCCGGCGCTCGATCTGGTTAAACTTGCCGATCAACCCGTGACCGGCCCGCTCGTCCGGCAGACGCCGGAAATCCACCTCGATGCGCGGATCGGCGCCGAAGCTCAGCTCGACCGCTTCGCCCGGCGAGATCCCCTGCCGCGGCGGGCCGGCCTGCTGCTGACCGTCACGATGAACCTCCCAGCGACCCGGCGGCAAAGGTTGCGCCACGCTGGGCTCGAAGCGCCCGACCAGCACGGCATCGAGCGAGTCCTGCGGCGCGAGCCGCAACTCGACCTTCGCGTCGAGCGTCTGGTCGAACACCTCGAGGCTGACCCCGCCTGATCCGCTGGGCACCCGCGCGGGACGATTGATCGCGATCTGCGAGGCGAAGCCGGTGTCGTCGCTCGCCTCGACGCCTCCGGCCCGGGTGGCGAGGGCCGGGGCCGCCATTTCCGCCATCGGCTGGATGGGCTGGCGACGGTCCGGGTCGACAAAGCCGATCGTCAGCGGCGAGAGGGACGGGACGGGGTAGAACCGGCGCCGATCACTGGTCACCAGCGTCATGGAAGCCGCCGGCCAGTCCTCGCCGGACTGCTGGTGAACGTGGGCGGTCATGCGCCAGTCGACACGATCCTCCACGGTATCCAGTCGGGCCTCGTAGACCGGCTCCCAGCCGGCCTGGTCGACACGGTACTCGAGACCGATGGCCACGGCGTCACCGTCCGTCCCCTCCGGTGCGGCCCGCAACGGGATCCCCAGCTTCCAGCCCGCGCCCTGCCCGGTCAGCTCATCGAGCCGCTCTCGCAGTTCGCGCTGCCGCTCCTCGTTCGCTGCCCGGCGATCCAGCAACGAACGGCGAGCCTCGCTCAACCGGTCCATCAGGCCGGCCACCGGCCCGCCTTCGGCCCACAGCCGTGCAATGTCGCCCTCGGCCGGCAGACTGCCGAGCTGATCGCGGGCGATCTCCCGCCGCAAGGCGTTGTCCTCGATCCGGACGCGGATGGCGCGACCCTCGGCGCGCGCCTCGACCAGTGCCTCGTTCAGCGCCTTGTATCGCGCGGTCTGATCCGGCGGCTCGCGTTCGAGCCGCAGGCCGGTGGAGGCATCGAAGCGCGCACCGCTGACCCGCAACGACGCGGAGGCCAGGCTCGCGGGCAGGTCGTGCACCCACAGCCGACCGCCCGCCCCCTCGGAGAGCGTCAGCCCATGGGCGGCGCCGTTCCCCGAGAGCAGCGGTTCGAGCGCCGCCGAGGTGATCCGGCGGCTGATCCAGGCGCCGGAGGGAGCGACGGTGATACGTCGGATCGCCAGCGCGGATGACGCCGGCTCGCCGGCCGGGTCGATCACGGCTTCGCTCGCCTCGCTTGCAATGGAGCTGCCGGGATAACCGCCGCCCAGAACGCCCAGGGCCAGCGTCACGGACGCCAACCAGGCACGGGACTGTCGACGAATGTCAGCCATGCTCCGGCAGCTCGTCGAGGACGCCGCCGCCGGAGCGACGGATGCGGACGGCTTCGGCAAGGCGGTGGATGACGGCCCGGCTGTCGTCCCAGCCGATGCAGGCATCGGTGATGCTCTGGCCGTAGGTCAGCGGCTTGCCCGACACCACGTCCTGGCGACCGGCGACCAGGTGGCTCTCGATCATCGCCCCGACAATGCCGGCGTTGCCCCCGGCGATCTGGGCGGCGACGTCTTCGGCCACCTGGATCTGGCGGGCGTGCTGCTTCTGGCTGTTGGCGTGGGAGAAGTCGATCATCACGCGTTCGGGCAGCTCGGTCTGGCGCAGCTGCTCGAGCGCCTCGCTCACGCTGGCCGCATCGTAGTTGGTCGTCCGCCCGCCACGCAGGATGATATGGCAGTCCGGGTTGCCGCTGGTGGCGAAGATGGCCGACCGGCCGGCCTTGGTGACCGACAGGAAGTGGTGTGGGCGACCCGACGCCCGGATAGCGTCGATCGCGACCCGAAGCCCGCCGTCGGTGCCGTTCTTGAAGCCCACCGGGCAGGACAGGCCGGAGGCCAGCTCGCGGTGGACCTGCGACTCGGTGGTCCGTGCGCCGATCGCGCCCCAGCTGATCGAGTCGGAGATGTACTGCGGGCTGATCAGGTCGAGGTATTCGGTCGCGGTGGGCACGCCCATGTCGGCCAGATCCACCAGCAGGTCACGGGCCACGCCCAGGCCCTTGTTGATGTTGAAGCTGCCGTCGAGGTCGGGGTCGTTGATCAGCCCCTTCCAGCCCACGGTCGTGCGCGGCTTCTCGAAGTAGACCCGCATCACGAGCAGCACGTCCTCGCGCACCTCCTCGGCAAGATCCCGCAGGCGGCGCGCATAGTCCCGGGCCGCATCGACGTCGTGGATCGAGCATGGCCCCATCACGACCATCAACCGATCGTCGCGGCGATCGAGGATGTTCTTGATCGACCGGCGCGCCGAGGCGACCGTCTCCGCGCCCTGCTCGGAAAGCTCGTACTCCGCCCGGAAGACTTCCGGCGGGGTCAGCTGGTGGATCTCCTCGATGCGCAGGTCGTCGGTCTGTACGGTCATCTTCTCTGGTCTGTCCGGTTGCTGGTCGCAAAACCCCGTCAGCGGGGTGGAAAACACCTCCCATGGTAATGGCCAAGCGGCTTTTGCGCCATGGGCAGGACGCACGAGTTCCCCCCGAATCAGAGTCGCCGGAGCCGTTGCACCGGGAAGGTCTCGCGCAGCCGGTCGCGCCGCTCGATGTCGAAATCGGCCACGGCGAGGGTGTCGGCGGTCGTCCCGCAGTCGGCCAGCACGTCTCCCCAGGGGCCGACCAGCATGCTGTGCCCCCAGGTGCGCCTGCCGTCGGCATGGCCGCCGGTCTGCGCGGCGGCGGCCACCCAGCAGCCGTTCTCGATCGCCCGGGCACGCAAAAGCACTTCCCAGTGCGCCCGGCCGGTCGCTTCGGTGAATGCCGACGGCAGGCAGAACCATTCGGCGCCGAGGTCGGCGAGCCGTCGGAACAGCTCCGGGAAGCGCAGGTCGAAGCAGGTGGCGAGCCCCAGGCGACCGGCCGGGGTGTCCACCACCACCGGTTCGTCGCCCGGGCGGAAGACCGCCGATTCGCG
>JBNJFM010000037.1:11217-20372 GCA_051746865.1 Pseudomonadota bacterium
TCTGTCGCGCTCACCTTTCGAGTGTCGTGACCACCGGCTCGCCGAGGCTGCCGCCGATGTGATAGGTGACGGTCGGCTCGGGGGCCTCGTCGAGTTGCCGGAAGGTCTCCTGGAGGGCCAGTATGGCACCGCCGACCAGCGGCCCGCCGGCCACCGTGCCAATCAGCGGCAGGAGCATGCCGAAGTCGGCGTAGATCCGGGCAGTCAGATCCAGTTCGCTGTCGACCAGCTCCATGCGCCCGTCGATCAGGGCGGACAGAGAGGGATTGACCAGTTCCAACCCGTCGACGTTCATGCGACCGCGATCGAGTCGCAGCCGCCCGGCGAGTCTCTCGAAGAACAACCCCTCCTGGGTCATGTCCCGGAAATCGAAGCGCAACCGGTCGGCCAGCGCCCCGAGGCTCATCAGTCCCACCAGGCGACCGGCACCCGGGTCGATACCGCTCAAACGGCCTTCGACCAGCGCGAACTGGGCATTCCCGGCGGCCCGGTGCAGGCTGAAACTCGACGGCGCGCCCGGCCAGTTGATCGCCAGGGATGCCTCCTCGATCCGTCCGCCCTCGATCGGCGTCTCGCCGTAAAGCGATTCGATCGCCGCCCCCAGATCGGGACTCTCGGCGGTTAACGACAAGCGGGTCTGCTGTCCCTCGGGCGCATCGCTCACGCCATCGATCACACGTCCGCCGCCGGTGACCGAGAGCTGCTCATGCGGCTGCCAGTCGATCCGGTCGATCCGGTAGTCGCCCTCGCCCGGATGACCAACCAGTTGCAGCCGGCCCAGTGCCCGCTCGCCCACGGCCAGGGAGGCGACCTCCAGATCCGCCCGCGGGAGCGCCTGCAGATCCCAGGCCCCAGGCGGGGCCGGCGATTCGTCGGCGGCCCCGTCCACCCGGTGCAGGTGCAGCCGATCGAACGTACCGTCAAGCAGCCCCGGCGACGCATCGGTCTGCGCGCTCATCACCAGCTCGCCACGATTCTGGTCTCCTGCCACGTTCAGTCGCCAGCCGTCATTCGAGCCCGCCCAGCCGGCGGTGACGCCGCGCAGCTCCCAGCCACCGAGCCGCAGCCGATCGACTCGGGCATCGACCGCCAGATCCGAGGCGAAGTCACTTCCTTCGCTCGAACGATCGGCGGCCAGCAATTCGGCCCAGGGCGCCGGGGCCAGGGTGTCGAAAGCCAGGCGCATCTGGTGGGCCGGTCCGTCCTCACGTCGCCCCGCATCGGCCCGATTGGTCACCAGACTGCGGACCATCTGGCCATCGGGGGCGAACCCCAGCTCGAGCCGCCAGGCGTGATCGGCCTCCAGCCGGCCACTCACGGCGGTCAGTCGGCCCCGATCGAGCGAGAGGTCCATCCCCAGTGGCCATGCCACCTCGCGGGGTTTCGCCAGCGGCGCCGGCAGCCGGCTTTGCCAGCCGGCCAGTTGGCTGTCGACCCGGATGTCGAGCGGTGCCCGTCGATGCGGTACGTCGACGCGCACGCGAAAGTCGGCCTCGCCCTCGACGCGGGACTCGACCACCTCGCCGATGGCACCCCCGCCGTCTTGGAGCAGTCCCAGCAGCGCGGCGGGCGTCTGGCGGGTATCGGCCACAATGCGGGTGGCACTGCCGGTCTGGTCGCGCGGCGCGACCCGCGCGGTGAAAGGCTTGCCGAGAAAGCCCCCACGAAGGGCATCGGCGGCAAAGCGGGTGCCATCGAAGTCGAGGCGACCGGAAAGCCCCGTGAAGGTGAAGCGCTCGTCACCCACCCGAACCCGGTTGCCGTCGAACGTGTAACCCCCGATAACCGAGGGGGCGGGCGCGTCTTTCGTCAGCCCGATGCCGATATCGAGCTTGAAACGCCCACCGCCGTCCGCGGTGATGGCCGCCAGGGCGTTCTCGTCGAGCAGCGGGGTACGCTCGAGGCCACGCAGCAGATCATCCAGCGGGATCTCGCGATCGACCGCGACCTCCACCCTCGGCGCCTCGAGATCGAAGAGGCTCACCCGGGAGCCGTCCATCGGCAGCGAGGCGACCGAGCCGGCATCGATCGTGGCGTGGAACTGGCGGTTGACGAACGCGATATGACCGGCGGCCTCGGTCAGCGCCGGCCAGCCGGGACGGTATGGCAGGGTCTGGTCCTCGAAGTCGAACACCACCGAGAAGTAGCCGCCGCCGTCGATGAAGGGGGCGCGAGCCGGGTCGCCACGGAAAACGAAGTGGCCGTCGGGCACGTGACCGGCGGCACCCTCGCCTTCCAGCGCCGCGTCCAGCCATTTGAGGGTGTTCGGTCCGATCAGGTTGCGCGGCAGGTAGGTGGGCGCCACGCGGCTGTCGTCCAGATGGAAAGACGCATCGACGCCCAGGTCGCTCGGCCGCTGCCCGGTCGCCGGGCGATAGTGGAACTGGCCATCCAGCCCGAGCCCGTTGGAGACGAGCTCGAGTTGCGGACTGTAGAGCCCGAGTGCTTGCCCATCGAACCAGTAGAGGTCGCCACGAACGTGGTCGACGACGAGCGGCTCGCGGAACATGCCCGGCACCGCCAGCACCATGTCCCGCTGATCGATGCGCGCGAGCCACCCGGCCGGCCGACGGTAGAGCGTCAGGTCCATGCCCGCCTCGCCGGCAGCCGTTCCGACTACCGGGCGTAGCGGCACCCCGCTGGTGTTGCCGAAGTTTTCCAGGCGCAGAAAGCCTTCCGTCAGGCGTCCGCCGTCGAAGGCCAGCCGCACGGCACCGGCCTGGCCACGCGGCACGTTCTGGTCCAGGAGATCGAGGAACTCCGGCGGCAGGGGCGCGGCGGACAGCCACACCGCCAGGTGCTCGAGATCGGCATGGTCGGTGGCGAAATCCACCCGCTCGCCCCGGGCCAGCAGGCGAACGAAGTGGGTGTCCAGCCGCTCGTCGGCGGCGGGGCGCAGATCGACATGCTCGGCATTCAGCCACCAGCCATCGGTCTCCCGCCGCCAGGCCAGGTCGGTAGAGACCCGGGCCACCCTCGCCTGCCGGACAGGTCCACCCGAGACGCGCTCGCGGGTGACCGCGAAGTCCTCGACATCGGCGTCGATGGTCACCTCGTCGAGGAGACCATCCTGCCAGTCGAGCCACAAACTCCCGTCGAGCCGCCCGGAGTCGATGCGCGGCAGACCCACCTCGCACATGTCCGGGTCGACACCCACCGGGCAACCGCCGAGAGAACGGCGCACCGCCGGCCCGCTGTAGCGATCCAGCCACCGCTGCACCTCGGGCAGTTGCCAGTCGATCACGGAAAGGAACAGGGTGACGTCCGTCTCGGGACCGAATTGCCCCTGACCGGAAAAGCGCAGCGGCTCGTCGCTAACACCTTCGAGGCGCGCCACCCCGGAGGCCCGCCAGGCCTCCCGGTCCATCTCGGCGGCGAAGCTGAAGGTGACCCGGTCCCGGCGGCCGTCCGGGCCACGGAATTCGATCTCCGCGTCCCGCACGCTCAGGTGGCCGAGGCGGGAGAGCTGGTCCTCCACCTCTGCCCAGCTGATCGGCTCGCTCGAGATCGGTCGGCCGGACTCCACCGGCAGTTCGCCGATGGACCAGCCCTCCCCGCGCACCAGGGTGAAACGCGGCCGGTCCAGAGTGATCTTGTCCGCCACCAGCCGCCGCTCGGCCAGGCTGCGCCGCCAGGAGAGCTGCAGGCTCAAGGCATCGAGGTGCGGCCCGGAACCCACCCGCGCTTCACGCAAGATCAGCTGCGGCTGATAGCCCTTCCAGCGCAGGTCCATCGCACCGAAACGTACCGGGGTGCCCAGCTGCTCGCTGATCAGGGCCTCGAGATCCGGCTGGTAGCGTTCGGCCCAGGGGAGCAACGCCCGGCCCACCGAAGTGATAAGCGCGACGAACAACAACAGCATCGAGACCGCCATGAGCAGACGGCGGAATACCAGCCGGGTCCGGCGTTCCGTGTCCCGGCGAGTCACCTTGCCATGCCCCTTGTGGTCTGCACCGAGATTCCCTCCCCTCGCATCTCGAGTGATCGACTACATCAGCACGATATCGTACTGTTCTGGAAGATAGTGCAGATCGATCTGGAGCTTCAGCGGCACCCCGGTGAATTCCTGCAATTCCGCCAGCGAGGTGGAATCCTCCTCGCGCAGGCGATCGATCACCGCGGGGCCGGCGATCACCAGCATGCTCCTGGGCTGGTACTGGCGCGCCTCCCGGGTGACCTCGCGGAAGATCTCGTAGCAGACCGTCTCGGCGGTCTTGACCGAACCGCGGCCCGCGCAGACCGGGCAGGTCTCGCAGAGCACGTGTTCCAGCGACTCGCGGGTGCGTTTGCGGGTCATCTCCACCAGCCCGAGCGTGGAGACATCGCAGACCTTGGTACGCGCGTGGTCACGCTCCAGCGCCCGGTTGAGCGCCTGGTGGACCTGCACCCGGTGCTCGGGCTCGGTCATGTCGATGAAATCGATGATGATGATCCCGCCGAGGTTGCGCAGCCGCAGCTGGCGCGCGATGGCCGCGGCGGCCTCGAGGTTGGTCTTGAAGATCGTCTCCTCGAGCGTCTTGTGACCGACGAAGGCACCGGTGTTGACGTCGATGGTGGTCATCGCCTCGGTCTGGTCGATGACGATGTAGCCGCCGGACTTAAGCGCCACCCGCTTTTCCAGCGCGCGCTGGATTTCTTCCTCGATGTTGTGCAGCTCGAAGATGGGACGTTCGCCGGGGTAGTGCTCGACGATGGGCAGGATGTCGGGGACCATCTCCTCGGCGAAGGAGACCGCGCGGTGGTAGGTCTCGCGCGAATCAATGCGGATCTTTTCCACGAACTGGCCGAGCGTGTCGCGCAGGGTGCGCAGGGCCAGCGGCAGATCCTCGTAGACCAGTCCCGGATCGGTCATGGACTTGCGACGCTCGGCGAGGTTGCTCCACAGCCGACGCAGGAAGCGGTAGTCGTGACGCAACTGCTCTTCCTCGACCCCTTCGGCGGCCGTGCGCAGGATCAGGCCACCGACACCCTCGAGCGAGCCTTCCTCCTCGATGATCAGCTCGGTCAGCCCGCTCTTCAGCCGATCCCGTTCGGTCTTGTCCTCGATGCGGCTGGAGACGCCGATGTTGCGCCCGTTGGGCACGTAGACGAGGTAGCGCGACGGGATGGTGATCTCGGTGGTCAGCCGCGCACCCTTGGTACCGATGGGGTCCTTGATCACCTGCACCAGCACGTTCTGGCCCGGACGGAGCAATGTGTCGATTGACGGCGGCGCCGATTCCACCTCGATGTCGGGGGTGTCGGTCTTCAGCTCGACGTCCGAGACATGCAGGAAGGCCGCTCGCTCCTCGCCGATGTCGATGAAGGCGGCCTCCATGCCCGGCAGTACGCGGGTCACCCGGCCACGGTAGATGTTGCCCACCATGCCGCGTGAACGGGAGCGCTCGATGTTGATCTCCTGCAGCACCCCGTTCTCGACCATCGCGATCCGCGTTTCCTGCGGGGTGACGTTGATCAGGACTTCTTCACTCATGCTCGATTCTCTTTGTCGTTCCCTGTTTCGTCCCGATCCAGCCACGCCGGCCGGATATCGAAGGCGGCCAGCAGTTCCCGGGTCAGGGCCAGCGGCAGGCCGACCACCGCCGAACAGTCGCCCTCGACCGCCTCGACGAACGCTCCCGCTCGTCCCTGAATGCCGTAACCCCCGGCCTTGTCGAGGGGCTCGCCCGTGGCGACATAGGCGCGGATCATCGCCGGATCGAGCGGCGCCAGCCGGATCCGACTGGTCACGCGCCCTTCCCGGCGCTTCATGCCGTCGCCCACGGCCACGGCGGTGACCACCTCGTGCCACCGACCCGCCAGCTCTCCCAGCATGCGCTCGGCATCGGCGGCGTCCTCCGGCTTGCCCAGCGCCCGGCCGTCGGGCCCGACCACCAGTGTGTCGGCGGCCAGAAGGACGGAACCGACCGGACGGTCGAGACTGGCGAGTGCTGCCTCGAGCTTGGCCCGGGCCAGTCGTTCGGCGGCGCGTTCGGCCGACTCTCCCGCACCGACCGTCTCGTCCACCGGGGCGGGCGGCCGGACGCGTCCGGCTATGGCGAAGCCCGCCTGCTCGAGCAAATCGCGCCGGCGCGGCGAGCCGGTCGCCAGCCAAAGCGATGCCGGGTGGGAAGAGGCGATCGGGGTCATGCGGTCATTCTACCGATTCGGCCCTACCCTTGCCGGGTATGGCCGGCAGACGGGCCGAACTCAGTCCCGGTGGTAAGGATGATTCTGATGCAGCGACCAGGCGCGGTAGAGCTGCTCGGCCACCAGCACCCGCACCAGCGGGTGCGGCAGGGTCAGGGCGGAGAGCCGCCAGGTCTCGTCGGCCCGCTGTTTGAGCGACTTGTCCACGCCGTCCGGGCCGCCGATGATCAATGCCACGTCACGTCCGTCGAGCAGCCAGTCACCCATGGCGGCAGCCCAGGCACGCGTGTCGCGGTCGCGCCCGCGCTCGTCGAAGAGGATCACCCGTGCGCCGGCCGGAATGGCCCGCTCGATACGCTCGGCCTCCATCGCCTTGACCCGGTCGATGTCGGCGTTCTTTCCCCTCGGGGCGGCCGGAATCTCGGTCAGGCGCACGGGACAGCCGGCCGGCAGGCGCTTGAGGTACGTGCGCGTGCCCTCCTCGGCCCAGTCGGGCAGCTTGTGCCCGACACTGATCAGCTCGATGCGCACGGCTCAGGAAGAGGCGTCGCCGGCCGGAGCCGACCACAGCTTCTCCAGCTGATACAGCGCCCGGGTCTCCGGCATCATCAGGTGGACGATGACGTCGATGAAATCGACCAGCACCCACTCGGTGTGCGGCGTGTCATCACCCTCGACGTTGATCGGGCGCATGCCCTTTTCCTTGAGCGCCTTGACCACTTCGTTCGCCATGGCCTTGAGATGGCGGTCGGAAGTGCCCGAGGCGAAGACCATGTAGTCGGCGAAGTTGCAGCGCTCGCGCACGTCCAGCTTGACCAGGTCCACGGCCTTGAGGTCCTCGAGCGCTTCGACGACGTGCTCGAGGATTTCCTCGGCCGGCATCGGCGGCGTCTGGCCCACCGGTTCGTTGCGAGTCTGGGGATGGTTGTCAGCGTTCATGGGAAAAACCTATCGAAAAGCGCGGCCGCTCCGCCGCGGAAAATGCGTGATTCGGGTGACCGACTCATCGTGCTGCCCGCCTGGCGAAATGCGCGGCGACCGGCTCCGGCACGAGATAGCGCAGCGAGCGCCCCTGCTCGACGAACTCGCGCAGGGCCGTGGCGGAAACGTCGAGCCGGGTGATCGGCACCTTGACGATCCGACCCGGGGCCGCACCGGGAAGCTCGTCGATCTGCGCCCGCCGCTCGTCCAGCCAGGCGGCGGCCAGCCCTTTGGCGCGCGCACCGGGGCGGGTGGCCACGGCCACGTGGGCCATCTCGAGAATCCGCTCGACCTCGTGCCAGTCGGGCAGGCCGTTGAAAGCGTCCATGCCCATCATCAGCACCGGCACCTGCCCCGGGTACTCGGCGACGAACTCGGCCAGTGTATCCGACGTGTAGGACGGCCCGGCGCGACGGTGTTCGCGGTCGTCCAGCACCAGCCCCGGGTCATCGGCGATCGACGCGGCGGCCAGTTGCAGACGCGTCCGCGCATCCAGCAGCGGCTCACCACGATGAGGCGGGATCCCGGCCGGAAGCAGATGCACCCGATCGAGGCCCAGTGCCTCGCGCAGCTCGGTGGCCAGGCGCAGATGGCCGATATGGATGGGATCGAAGGTGCCGCCGAAGATGCCGATCATGGACGCCGCATCAGTGTCGGATCTCGCCATTGCCCAGCACGATGAACTTCTGCGAGGTCAGCCCCTCGAGCCCCACCGGGCCGCGGGCGTGGATCTTGTCGGTGGAGATGCCGATCTCCGCACCCAGGCCGTATTCCATGCCGTCGGCGAAGCGCGTCGAGGCGTTGACCATCACCGAGGCCGAGTCCACCTCGCGCAAGAAGCGCCGTGCCCGGGTGTAGTTCTCGGTGACGATGGTGTCGGTGTGGTGGGAACCATGGGTCTCGATGTGCTCGATGGCCGCATCCATGTCATCGACCACGGCGACGGCCAGGATCGGGCCGAGGTACTCCTCGCCCCAGTCCTCCTCGGTGGCCGCCTTCATGGACGGGACGATACCCCGGGCCCGCTCGCAGCCGCGCAGTTCGACATCGTGCTCGGCAAAGCGGTCGGCCAGTTCCGGCAACACGCTCCCGGCGACCGCCTGGTCGACCAGCAGGGTCTCCATGGCGTTACAGACACCGTAACGGTGTGTCTTGGCATTGACCGCGATCGCTTTGGCCTTGTCGAGATCGGCGTCCGCGTCGATGTAGACATGGCAGACACCGTCGAGGTGCTTGATCACCGGCATGCGTGCCTCGCGGGAGACCAGCGCGACCAGCCCCTTGCCGCCACGCGGGATGATCACGTCGATCGCCTCCGGGCTGTGCAGCATGGCGGTGACCGCCTCGCGGTCGGTGGTGCCCACGATCTGCACCGTCTCGGCGGGCAGGCCGGCGGCCTCCAGACCGGCGCGGATACACCCGGCCAGCGCCTGGTTGGAATGGATCGCCTCGGAACCGCCGCGCAGGATGGTGGCGTTACCGGACTTCAGGCACAGGGCCGCGGCGTCGATGGTCACGTTGGGCCGCGACTCGTAGATGATGCCGATCACGCCCAGCGGCACGCGCATGCGGCCGACCTGGATTCCGGAAGGACGGAAGACGGTGTCGGTGATCTCGCCGACCGGGTCCGGCAGCGAGGCGATCTGGCGCACGCCTGCGGCCATCTTCTCGATGCCGGCGGCGTCGAAGGCCAGACGGTCGATCATGGCCTCGTCGAGCCCGTTGGCCCGTCCGGCCTCGAGGTCCTTGGCATTGGCCTCGATCAGCGCGTCGGTACGCTCGACCAGTTGATCGGCGATCGCCAGCAAGGCCTTGTTCTTGGCATTGGTGTCGACCCTGGAAAGCGCACGTGCCGCGCGGCGGGCGGCCTGCCCCATGGACTGGATGGTCTCGGTCACGGATTGTTCATTGGCCATCGGTCGCGGTCTCCTGATCTTTCGTTCGCCCGAGCCGGACACGACCCGACTCGCGACTACCCAGTGATTGTCTCGATTCTACCGTCCCGGCCGGGCGGCATGCAGCATCACACGCTCGAGCAAGGCCCA
>JBNJFM010000038.1:0-19879 GCA_051746865.1 Pseudomonadota bacterium
TGGGCGGATTGTTGCGCCCCGCGCAGCCGGGGTGACTGGCGGTGCTCGGTGAAGATCGGCAGGCTTACGCTCACGCCGGCGGACAACGTGTTGGGCTCGCTGCCGGCGCGCAGCCCAAAGCCGACCTGCAGGCCGATTTCCGGGGCGAATTGTTCTTCGGCCTCGCCGACCCGGGCGCGGTCGGCTTCGAGCCGCGCGCGTAGGCGGGCCAACTCGGGCTGGTCGTCGAGGTTGCCCCGTGGCAGCCGGGTGAGTGATTCGGGCAACTTTTCGGGCAGCCGGCGGTAAGCCAGGTTCCCCAGCCAGCGGGCCAGCCGGGCGCGGGCGGCCTGTGCTTCGCCGTGGCGCCGTTCCAGCGTGTCGTTCAGGCGCGAGATCCGCGCTTGAAGGGCCACGATGTCGGCACCGCTCGCCTCGTCGACCCGATAGGCGGTGCGGGCGCTCTCCAGTAGGTCCCGGTAGAGAGCATGTTCCTGCTCGAGAAGCCTAGAAAGCGACTCCTGGCGGTAGACGGCCAGCCAAAGCTGGCGGATTTCGCGTTGCACCTGGCGGTCAAGGGTGTCCCGTGCGGCCCGCTGTCGGTCGATCTCGGCCTCGGCGACCCGGCCCCGGAAGGCGAGTGTGTCGCCGGGCGGCAGGGTTTGCGACAGCGTGACCACCGTCTGGGTCATCGGTGAGTCACTCAGGCTGTAATTGTCGGTAGGGACGTTCTGCAGGCTAACGGACAGGCGCGGGTCGGGTAGTTCGTCGGCACCCTCGGCCGTGGCGGCGGCAGAAGCGCGCCTCAGCTCGGCGGCCTGGATGCCCTCGTCGCTGGCACGGGCGGCCTGCTCGGCGTGCTCGAGCGTCAGTTCGGGCGTAGGGGCTGCACCGGCCGTGGCGGCCAGCCATGCCCCGGCCAGCAGGGGGAGCAGGCGAATGGGGATCGTCATCGTTCGGTCCTCGGTCGTTGCGGAATCGACGGCAATGGGTCGAATCGGCCGAGGACGAACGCGTCAGTCGCCCGTCTTCGCGGCGGGAAACGTACGCATCAGGACGCCGGCGGAAGCGGCGCCCGGGCCTCGGCCGGATCAGGCCGAGGCGAGGGGAGGGCGAAACGGGGTGTTCGGGATGCCGGGGGCGATCTGGTCGATGACGGCGGCATACGGGAGGGTGCCGCCGGGATGCAGCGTCATGGCCGTTGCCTGCGTGGGCAGCGAGACCCCGTGGGCGAGCTGGCAGCCGGCGCAGTGGTCGCAACCGAGCCCGCTGTCGGCCGACCCGTGCGCTTCGCCCATCATGCTGGGGCAGTCGGCCAGGTGGTCTCCGGTCATGTCGGCCATCTGCCCGTGGGTCATGGGGCAGTCGATCATGGACACACCGGCGGTCACCGCGGAGAACGGCGCCCAGAAGGCCAGCATCAGCAGTATCAGGTGTGTCGCTTTCATCGGATGCCCGACTATAAGGGTCGACTTCTTTTCGTGCAAACCCTTTGGGTTCACTCGAGATGTCCGGGGACAAGCCGGAGCAGTCGGCCGTCGGGGTGGTCGGTGATCAGCCAGAGTGCGCCGTCCGGGCCGGTCTCGACATCGCGAATGCGCCGGCCGCGTTCTTCCAGCCAGCGCTCTTCCGAGATGACGGTCTCGTCGTCGAGTTCCAGCCTGGCCAGGCGCCGCTTGGCCAGTGCTCCGACGAACAGCGAGACTGTCCCGTCGGCCTGACGAAAGGTCATGCCCGACGGGGCGATAGACGGTGTCCAGTGGTGGATCGGGCCAGTCACGCCCCCGACCTCGTCCGGCGCGATCTCCGGGCCGTGGTACTCGCGCCCGTAGGTCTGGATCGGCCAGCCGAAATTTTCTCCGGCGGCCGGGATATTGATCTCGTCGCCGCCGCGTGGGCCGTGCTCGTGTATCCACAGCCGCCCGGTCTCCGGGTGGATGGCCGCGCCCTGCGGGTTGCGGTGGCCGTAGCTGTAGATCGCCGCTTTCGCCTCGGGGCGGTCGACGAAGGGGTTGTCTGCCGGGATGCGCCCGTCGTCGTGCAGCCGCAGCACCGAGCCGTTGTGATCGGAAACGTCCTGGGCGCGCTCGCGCTCGCCCCGCTCGCCCACCGTCATGAACAGAAAGCCGTCGCGGTCGAAGGCCAGCCGGGAGCCGAAATGGATGCCCGAGTTCACGCAGGGCGTGGCGACGAACAGGGTCTCGAATGCGGCCAGCCGGTCGCCGTCCAGCCGCCCACGCCCCAGGTGGGTGGCGTTGCCTCCCTCGCAGCGACCCGCCCACGTCAGGTAGACCAGACGGTTCTCGGCGAAATCCGGGTGCAGGGCCACGTCCAGCAGGCCGCCCTGGTTGCGGTGATCCACGTCGGGCACGCCAGCGATCTCTCGTCGGTTGTCGCCGTCGTCATCCAGCCGCAAGAGTCGCCCGCGTCGTTCGGTAATCAGCAGATCACCGTCGGGCAGGAAAGCGATGGCCCAGGGGTGGTGGAGGTCGTCGGCACGTGTCTCGACCGCGGGGTTGTTCGCCCGGGCATCCGTCCCGGAGGAGCAGCCGGCGGCGAGCAGGGCGATGGCGAGCAGCAGCGGGACAGGTCGAAACGGCATCATGGTGGCTCCGCCTCCGTGGCCGGGGTATTCCCCGCCGAGCATAGACCAAGCGGGCCTGCGAGCCGCTTCCTAGGTCAGCAAGGGATAGCTGAACAGGGAAAAGTGCAGCAGGTTGACCACCCAGTGCAGGGCGATGGCCGGCCACAGCGAACCGCTCTGCCAGGCCACGTAGCCGTAACCGAGCCCGGCGACGGCCGCCACGGCGGCGAACTCCGCGCCGAAGGGCAGCTGGGCCAGGCCGAAGAACAGGGCGGTGAGCCACCAGGCGTGCACGGCCCCCAGCCGATGCAGGATGTGCTTTTGCAGCAGGCCGCGGAACAGCACCTCCTCGGCGGCCACGATCACCAGGTTGAACCCGGCGAACCATAGCAGCGCCATGCCGGGCCACGATGGATCCCAGCGGAAGACACCCAGCCACAGACCGAGCGCGGCGGCCCCGCCGATGCTCCCGATCCAGCCGACCAGTATCGGCGGCAGGCTGCCGCGACGGACCACGCCGAACAGCAGCGGCAGCCAAGCGGCGACCAACAGGGCCTGGTCGACCGGCAGGTACAGGCTGTGTGGCAGACAGCCGCCACAGAACACTCGCCCCTGCCAGACGGCGGGATTGGCAAAGCCCGGCCACAGCTGCAGCATCAGCACGACCCCGAGGCCGAAGGTCAGCAGGGCGACGGTCAGCGGAATGTGCCGGACATGCGCGGCCAGCCAAGCCCCGGCCACCAGCGGGACGGCGGCCAGCACGCCCGTCGGACCGATCCAGCCGGACAGCCAGGCGACGGCGAGCACGGCGAGCGTGGTGGAAATCGAGACGAGAAGGCGAGGGTAGTCGGGCATGAAGTGAACGTCCTTGGTTCGGAAGGCCGGCATGCTACCCGGCTCGGGGTGGAGGTTTCCATCCTCCGGGCAGTCTCGCCTGAAGTTGATCGAACTGCTCGGGTTTGAGGCGCCGCGGGTCTTTGGTTAGACTTTTTCGAAATAACAAGGGACTAGGCGTCGCGCTCGTGACGTCGACGGGGGCTGGAAGGCAAATGAGGGATTCGCCGGTTTACGTGTTGCGGCTGTTCCTGGCCGGACACACCCTTCGATCGCGTCTGGCGGTGAAGCACTTGCACGAGATCTGCGAGAAGGAGCTGGCCGGGCACTATCGGCTCGAGGTGATCGACGTCGTCGAGCAGCCCGAGCTGGCGAAGCGCTACCACATCATTGCCACTCCCACCCTGATCAAGGTCCTGCCGCCGCCCTTGCGGCGCATCATCGGGGACCTGTCCGACAGCGAGCGTGTGCTGATCGGGCTGGATATCCACCCCCGTCCCGACGAACTGCACTGAAGACCAACGGAGGCTTCGTGCAGAGTTTCCCTAACAAACCCATGCGGCTTCCCCGGCCAGGATGGCATCGCGGCAGTGGCGGACCTTGCATCCCTCAGAGGCGCACCGAGTGAACAGGCGGATCGGAGACTCGAATATCACCACCCCGGAAGGCTTTCCCTTCTGGCTCGTCGGATCGGGGGTCGGGGGTGGCCCGAGGGATGAAACTCCTGGCGGAGAGGCCTTCCGTCATCTGGTCGAGTCCAGCGCCGATGCCATGGTGGTGGTCGGGCTCGATGGTCGCGTCGCCTACGCCAACCCGGCCGCCGAGCGCCTGTTCAACCGGGACGCGGCGAAAATGCGGGGCGAGACCTTCGGCTTTCCCCTGACGGCCGACCGGGCGACCCGCATCGATGTCCTGCCTCGTGGTGGGGCGCCGCGGGTGGCCGAGATGCGGGTCGCCGACACGACCTGGAACGGCCGGACCGCCCGGGTGGCGACCCTGCGCGATGTCAGCAGCCAGGTCGAGATGGAACGCTCCCTGGAGCTCGGCGCGGTGGTGTTCAGCCAAGCGGCCGAGGGCATCGCCTTTCTTGACGGGGAGTTGCGCCTGGTCGAGGTCAATGTCGCCTTCGCCGAATTCTTCGACTCCGATCCGGCGTGGCTGGCTGGCCGGCTGCTGGACGAGATGGGCGGTGAAATTGCCGGCGGGGGCTCGTCTTTCGACGGGATTCATGCGCTCGGCCCGGGCGAGCGCTGGCGCGGGGAAATGCTGTTCACCACGGCTGGTGGCCAGGAGCGCAACGCGCTGGTCAGCGTGGTCCACGTCGCTGAAGAAGAGCGATTCGATGCGCACTATGTCCTGTTGTGCGCCGACATCACCGACCTCAAGCGGGCCGAGGCCGCCCTGCGCCACGAGGCGCGTCACGATGCGCTGACCGGCCTGGTCAATCGAGCCGCGTTCCTCGAGACCGTCGACGCCGCCCTGTCCCGGGCGCGTCGCAAGAACACGGCGTTGGCCGTGCTGTTCATCGATCTCGACGGCTTCAAGCAAATCAACGACCAGTTCGGCCACGATCACGGCGATGTCCTGTTGGCGGAGGTCGCCCGGCGCATGCGCGCGGTGGTGCGTGCCGGTGACGTCGTCGGGCGTCTGGGTGGTGACGAGTTCACGATCCTGCTGGAGGACGTCGCCGATCCTGCCGAGGTGGTTGCCGTCGCCGACAAGTTGCACGAAACGATCGCGCGCCCGATCGACCTCGACGGCGAGCGGCTGAGCGTGGGGGCGAGCATGGGCGCGAGCCTGTATCCCGAGAACGGCGATCGCGCCGACGAATTGCTCGCCCGGGCCGACCTGGCGCTCTACCGGGTCAAGGCCGCCGACCGCGGCGGGTTCCGCTTTTTCAATGCCCACATGGACCGGCGAGTCCGGCTGCGGCGGGAGAAGGCCCGGCGTCTGGCCGAGGCCCTGGACTCGGATCGGCTGCGGCTGGTGTTTCAGCCCCAGGTGGACATCGACACGGGCGAGGTCCGGGCCGTGGAGGCGTTGCTGCGCTATCCCGGTCCTTCGGTCGGCTGGCGGCGGCCGGACCGGCTGGTGTCCGTGGCCGAGCAGGCCCGGCTGCTGCCCGATCTTCTCGGCTGGGTGCTGAAGAATGCCGCGCGGGCCGCGCTCGATTGGCCGGGGAAGCCGGTCGTGGCAGTCAATATCTGTCCGCGCCAGCTACTGGTCGAAGGGCTCGACCAGAGTATCCGCGCCACGGTCGAGGAGGTCGGTCTGCCGCTGTCGCGTCTGGCCGTCCACCTGCCGGTGGCCGGTCTGATGGCCAATCCGGAACGGGCGGTGGACCTGGCCGCCCGCCTGCGTCGTCTGGGAGTGACGGTCTGGGTGGATCACTTTGGTCACGGCAGCTTCTCGGTGGCCGCGCTCGAGGCACTCTCGCCGGACGGGGTCTGCATCGACCGGCGCGTCGTCGCGGAGATGCTGGGGGCTGAGGAGCGCCGCATGACTCTCTGCGCGATGCTGGCGATGCTCGAGTCGATGCGGCTGCCGGTGGTGGTCCAGGGAGTCGAGCGGGCGGCCCATCTCGACTTGCTGCGCGAGAGCGTCCGTGGGCTCGTCGTCCAGGGGGAGCACATTGCCGGCCCGTTCGGCGAGGAAGCGCTCAAGGCATGGCTCGAGCGCCCCGGTAACATAAGCGATTGATTTATTCAGGGAATGGTCTAGAATCCGCCGCTCTGTCGGTTGCTCCGGCCTGAATTTTATGAGCACCAGCGAGGTTTTATGACGACTGTTGCCCAACGCAAGATCCCCGAGACGACTGCCGCCGAGGCGCCCAAATTTCAGGTCTTTACCGAGCGTCACCTCGACAAGATCGAACCCCTCAAGCGCCTCGGAGAGGAGGCGCTGTTCGAAATGAAGGTGGTGGCGAGCGTCCTGCCGTTCCGCGTCAACAACTACGTCATCGAAAACCTGATCGACTGGGAGCGGGCACCCGAAGACCCGATCTTCGCACTGACCTTCCCGCAGCGGGACATGCTCGATCCGGAAATGTTCGAGCAGATGGCCGAGCTGCATCGCCGCGAGGCGCCCAAGGAAGAGATCACCGCGCTGGCCTGGAAGCTGCGGCACGAGCTCAACCCGCATCCGGCCGGGCAGATGGAGATGAACCTGCCCCGGGTCGACGGCGAGACGGTCGAGGGCGTGCAGCACAAGTATCGCGAGACCGCGCTGTTCTTCCCCACTCAGGGGCAGACCTGCCACAGCTACTGCACCTTTTGCTTCCGCTGGGCGCAGTTCGTCGGCGACAAGGATCTCAAGATCGCTTCCAAGGAGGCCGGTCAGCTGCTCGACTATCTCGCAGCCAATCCGGAGATCTCCGACCTGCTGATGACCGGTGGCGACCCCATGGTCATGAAGACCAAGCATCTCGCGCCGTACCTCGAGGGGCTGCTCGATCCGCGCCTCGATCACCTCCAGACCGTGCGCATCGGTACCAAGGCGCTGTCGTTCTGGCCGTACCGCTTCGTTACCGACAAGGATGCCGAGGAGCTGCTCGAACTGTTCGAGCGGCTGGTCGACGCCGGCAAGCACGTGGCGGTGATGGCGCACGTCAACCACTGGCAGGAGATGGAGACCCCGATCTTCCGCGAGGCAGTACGGCGCATTCGTGCCACCGGCGCCGAGATTCGCACCCAGAGCCCGCTGATCAAGCACATCAACGACTCGGGCGACGTCTGGGCGCGGATGTGGCGCGAGCAGGTGCGCCTGGGGATGATCCCGTACTACATGTTCGTCGAGCGCGATACCGGCGCGAAGTATCGCTTCGAGGTGCCGCTGGCCGAGGCGCAACGCGTCTACCGCGACGCGATGAAACAGGTTTCGGGGCTGGCACGCACGGCGCGAGGTCCGTCCATGTCCGCCGGGCCGGGCAAGGTCGAGATCCAGGGTGTGGCCGAGATCAAGGGCGAGAAGGTGTTCGTGCTGCGCTTCATCCAGGGGCGCAATCCCGATTGGGTGCAGCGGCCGTTCTTCGCCAAGTACGATGAGCAGGCCACTTGGCTGCACGAGCTCGAGCCCGCCTTCGGCGAGGAGACGTTCTTCTTCGAGGACGAGTACGAGCAGATGAAGCACACGGCCGGCCTGCAGGCCCTCGACGAGGCCGAAGCCGAGGCATAACCCCTTGACGGGGCGGGCGGGCCTCGCTAGTATTGCCCGCCTTCGAGAATCGCTTGCCGGCAGCGCGAGGCGTTGCCGGCTCCATAACGTTTGAACATTCGGGTTTTACAGCATGTACGCAGTGGTCGTTACCGGCGGTAAGCAGTACCGCGTCGAGCAAGGCAGCAAGGTGCGCGTCGAGAAGCTCTCTGGCGAAGCCGGCAGCACCGTGACGCTGGATCAGGTTTTGATGGTCGGCGACGGCTCTGACATCAAGGTGGGTACGCCGACCGTCGACGGGGCGAGCGTCTCCGCCGAGATCGTCGGCCAGGGCCGCGGCAAGAAGGTGGAAATCATCAAGTTCCGCCGCCGCAAGCACCACATGAAGCGTCAGGGTCACCGCCAGGCCTACACCGAACTCAAGATCACCGGTATCAGCGCGTAAAAGCGCCCCGGTGTCCAGACCAGGAGACTTGAACCATGGCACATAAGAAAGCAGCAGGCTCTACCCGGAACGGTCGCGACAGTGAAAGCAAGCGCCTCGGCGTGAAGCGTTTCGGTGGCGAAGCCGTCTCCGCGGGCAGCATCATCGTTCGTCAGCGTGGCACCAAGTTCCACGCCGGTTCCAACGTGGGCGTGGGCCGCGACTACACGCTGTTCGCGCTGACCGACGGCCAGGTGAAGTTCGAGACCAAGGGTCCGAAGAGCCGCCGTTTCGTCAGCATCGATCCGGCGTAACCCGGATCGTGACGATGCCGCGGGCCCGGCCAGGGTCCGCCGATCGTGAGCCGAGCCCCGCCCGTGTGCGGGGCTTTCGTGTTTGTGAGCCGTCCGTGAGCCGGGCGGGAACTGCGGGGATCGTGTCGTGAAATTTGTCGATGAAGCCACCATCAAGGTCAAGGCCGGCGACGGCGGCAATGGCGTGGTGGGTTTTCGCCGCGAGAAGTACGTGCCTTTTGGCGGGCCGGATGGCGGCGATGGTGGCGACGGCGGTTCGGTCTACCTGGTCGGTGATCAGAACCTCAACACGCTCGCCGACTTCCGCTTCCAGCGTCACTACGAGGCCGAGCGGGGCAAGAACGGCGCCGGGCGCAACATGACCGGCCGGAAGGGGCGCGACCTGCACGTGCACGTGCCGCTGGGCACGGTCGTCATCGACGAAGACACCGGCGAGACCATCGGCGAGGTGGTCGAGCCCGGCGCGGAACTGCTGGTCGCGCAGGGCGGCTGGCACGGGCTGGGGAACACCCGCTTCAAGAGCTCGGTCAACCGGGCCCCGCGCCAGAAAACCGACGGTACGCCCGGCGACGAGCGTCGCCTGCGCCTGGAGCTGCGGGTACTGGCCGACGTCGGTCTGCTCGGCCAGCCCAACGCGGGCAAGTCGACCCTGATCCGTTCGATCTCGCATGCGCGGCCGAAGGTGGCCGACTATCCCTTCACCACGCTCTACCCGAACCTGGGCGTGGTGGCCCCCGAGCCGCATCGCAGCTTCGTGGTCGCCGACATCCCCGGGCTGATCGAAGGCGCGGCCGAGGGAGCGGGGCTGGGCATCCGGTTCCTCAAGCACCTGGCGCGAACCAATCTCCTGCTGCACGTGGTCGACGTCGCCCCCTGGGACGAGGCCGACCCGGTCGAGAGTGTCGCGGCGATCGAGCAGGAGCTGGAGAAATACGACCAAACCCTCGCGGACCGGCCGCGCTGGCTGGTGCTCAACAAGATCGACATCTGGCCGGAGGACGAGCGCGAGGCCCATGTCCAGGCCCTCGAGCAGCGTTTCCGCGAGGAACTGGACCTGACCGGGCCGGTGTTCGCCATCAGCGCCATCGACGGCACCGGCACCAGGCCGCTGGTCTGGGCGATCCTCGAGCACCTCGAGGCCGAATGGGCCCGCGAGCGCGAGGAAGGTGCCGGGCGCGGCCAGCCGGAGTCGGGGGACTGAGCATGCGCGAGCAGGTGCGGGATTGCCGCCGCTGGGTGGTCAAGATCGGCTCGGCGATGGTTACCGGCGACGGCCGGGGGCTGGATCGCGAGGCGATCGCCGCCTGGGCGCGCCAGATCGCGGAACTGCGCCGCGAGGGGCGCGAGGTGGTGATCGTCACTTCCGGGGCCGTGGCCGAGGGCATGGCCCGGCTGGGCTGGGGAGATCGGCCCGACTCGCTCCCCCGGCTCCAGGCCGCGGCGGCGGTCGGTCAGATGGGTCTCGTGGAGGCCTACGCCGACGGCCTGGCCCGGTTCGACACTCACTCGGCGCAGATCCTGCTCACCCACGAGGATCTGGTCGATCGCTCGCGCTACCTCAACGCCCGCAGCACCCTGCGCACCCTGCTCGATCTCGGCGTGGTTCCCGTGGTCAACGAGAACGACACCGTGGCCACCGACGAGATCCGCTTCGGCGACAACGACACGCTCGCCGCGCTGGTGGCCAACCTGGTCGAGGCGGACATGCTGGTGATCCTCACCGACCAGCCGGGGCTGTTCGAGGCCGATCCGCGCAAGCACCCCGAGGCGCGCCTGCTCGACAAGGTCGATGCCGGTGACCCGCGCCTCGAGACCATGGCCTCGCCCGAGGGCGGCCGGTTGGGTCGTGGCGGCATGTACACCAAGGTGCTCGCCGCCCGGCGTGCCGCCCGGTCCGGGGCGGCGACCATCGTGACCGCCGGCAGCGAGTCCGACGTGCTCTGCCGCCTGGCCGCGGGCGAGACGCTGGGCACATTGTTCCGCCCCGCCACCAACCGCCTGGCAGCCCGCAAGCAGTGGCTGGCCGGTCACCTGCGAGTACGCGGGCGGCTGGAAGTGGACGAGGGCGCCTTCCGCGCCCTGACCGGGCAGGGTCGGTCCTTGCTGCCGGCCGGCGTCAAGGCGGTAACCGGCGACTTCCAGCGGGGTGAGCTGGTCTCCATCGCCGGCCCGGACGGCCGCGAGTTCGCCCGCGGCCTAGTCAACTACCCCAGTCGTGACGCCGAGCGCCTGGTGGGGCTTTCCAGCCGCGACATCGCCGAAACCATCGGCTACCGCGAGGAGAACGAACTCGTCCACCGGGACAACCTCGTTCTGCTTTAGGGCGGCAGCGACACGGTAGTGTTGGCGACCGTCCCTCTCTGGGCAATGCTCCAAGCCAACCGAGGCCGGTGCCTCCGGCGCGTTTCGCTTGCAGGCAAGCTCGCACAGACGCTCCGGTGACAGCTCGCCTTTGGGGCATTCGTCGGGTCAGGCCCCGACGGCCTGGCTCTGCAACTCCTCCAGCACCCTCTCGTAGATGGTCGACAGCTTGATCAGGTCGTCGACCCCGACGTGTTCGTCGATCTGGTGAATGGTGGCGTTGAGCGGGCCGAGTTCGATCACCTGTGCGCCGGTGGGCGCGATGAAGCGACCGTCCGAGGTGCCGCCGGCGGTGGACGGGGTCGGGCGCTTGCCGACGACCGTTTCCACGGCCGCCTCGACCGCGCCCACCAGGGGACCGTCGTCTCGGGTCAGGAAGGGCTCCCCGGACAGGTGCCAGTCGATCCGGCTGCGCAGGCCGTGGCGCTCGAGCATCTCGTCGACGCGCTGTTTGATGGCGTCAACGGACGTCTCGGTGTTGAAACGCAGGTTGAACTGCACCGCCAACTCGCCGGGAATGACGTTGTTCGCCCCGGTGCCGGCGTGGATGTTGGCGATCTGCAGACTGGAGGGCGGGAAATGTTCGTTGCCCTGGTCCCACTCGATCGCCACCAGATCGGCCAGGAACGGCGCGGCGCGGTGCACGGGGTTGTCGGCCAGGTGCGGGTAGGCGACGTGGCCCTGCCGACCCTCGATCACCAGTTCGGCGGTGATCGAACCGCGGCGGCCGATCTTGTACTCGTCGGCCAGCCGCTCGCGACTGGAGGGTTCGCCCACCAGGCACCAGTCGATGCGGATGCCCTTTTCCCGCAGCCACTGGATGACGCGTTTCGTGCCGTGCTGCGCCGGGCCTTCCTCGTCACTGGTAATGAGAAAGCCGAGCCGGAAAGAAGGTTCCGGGTGTCGGGTGAGAAAGCGTTCCGCCGCGGTGACGAATGCGGCCACCGATCCCTTCATGTCCGCGGCACCACGGCCGAACAGCCTGCCCTCGTGAATCTCGGCGGCGAAGGGGGGGTGGCTCCACAGGGCCTCGTCCCCGGTCGGCACCACGTCGGTGTGCCCGGCGAAGACGAACAGCGGCCCGGTCTCGCCGAGCGTCGCCCAGAGATTGTCGACCTCCTCGAAGCGCAGGGCCTGGATGTCGAAGCCCAGCGGCGCGATGCGCTCAGCGATCAGCGGCTGGCACCCCTGATCGTCCGGGGTCACCGACGGGCGGCGGATCAGCTCCCGGGCAAGCGCGATGGTGGCGTCCGTCATGTCAGTACCTCCTGCCATTGGTCGGCGTCGAAGCCGATCAGCGTGTCACCGTCGTGCACGACGATTGGGCGGCGAATCAGGCTGGGGTTCGCCTCGGCCGCCCCGCGGGCGAGGGTGGCGTCCATCGCTTCGCGTTCCGCGGCCGGCAGGCGGCGCCAGGTCATGCCGCGACGGTTGATCACCGATTCCCAGCCGAAGCGCGCGAACCATTCGTCCAGGCGCTCGGCGGGCAGACCATCCTTCCTGTAGTCATGGAAGTGGTACGCCAGCCCCTGCTCGTCCAGCCAGGCCCGCGCCTTGCGGACCGTGTCGCAGTTCCTGATGCCGTAGACGGTGATCATCGAATAGCCCTTATAAGAGAATTAGATTGTTCTGGATAGGAAAAATTGATTTTCCTGCCCCCGGTCGCGGCCTACACTCGGAACTGGTCTGGCCCCGCGCCGGGCAACGTCGCTCATCGACGCCCCGAGGGTTCGGAATTGCAGCAGAAACGGAGCGAGATTGCCATGCAGACGAACGACAGCATGATCACGAAACGAAACCCGAGCAGGATGATAGGGCTTTCGCTGGGGGTTTTCGCGGGCCTGGCCCTGAGCCTGCCCGCCCAGGCCGATCAGTCGCAGGTTTCCTGGGGCGGCGAGCTGTTCGCCGAGAACTGCGCCGAATGCCACATGGTCCCGCACGACGCGGACTGGTTCCAGGCACGTGCCGATGCCGGCAACATGGACAGCTACGACAGCCTGCGCACCATGGTCCAGGGCTGCGCCAACAACTTCAACATGCCCTGGTTCGACGAGGAGATCGACGCGGTCACCGCCTGGCTGAACCAGGAATACTACGGCTTCGAGTGACCCGGAAGGCGGGTGCCCCGGTCTCTCGAGGCGCCCTTCAGTCGATGAACCGCATTGACAGGTCCAGCGCCTGCACGTGCTTGGTCAGCGCGCCGACGGAGATGTAGTCGACGCCCGTCTCGGCCACCTCGCGGATGGTCTCCAGCGTGACGTTGCCGGAGGACTCCAGCTTCGCGCGGCCGGCGTTTAGAGCGACCGCCTCGCGCAGCTGGTCCGGATCGAAGTTGTCGAGCAGGATCCGCTCGACCCCGATGCCCAGCGCCTCCTCCACCTGCGAGAGGGTCTCCACTTCCACTTCCAGCGGCAGTCCATGGGCCACGGTCTTCGCGGCGCGCACCGCCTGAGTGATCGAGCCGGCCGCCTGGATGTGATTCTCCTTGAGCATGACCATGTCGTGCAGGCCCATGCGATGGTTCATGCCGCCGCCGTCGACCACGGCCTTTTTCTGCGCATAGCGCAATCCCGGGATGGTCTTGCGCGTGTCTAGGATATTCGCGCCGGTGCCCCGCACGGCGTCCACGTACCGTCGGGTCACGGTGGCGGTCGCACTCAGGGTCTGCAGGAAGTTCAACGCGACCCGCTCGGCGGTCAGCATGGGGCGTGCCGGCCCGCTGATCAGGCAGAGGCTCTGCTCCGGGAAGAGCTCGTCCCCGTCGGCGACGGCCCATTCGACCCGTACCGCCGGCGAGAGCCGCCGAAAGGTGGCGTCCGCCCAGGCGATGCCTGAGACCACGCCCGTCTCACGGCTGATGATGCGGGCGTGCGCCTCCTGGTCGGCGGGGATCAGTTGGGCGGAGACGTCGCCGCCGCCGACATCCTCGGTGATGGCGCGGGCGACGTCGGCGGCGACGATGTCGGGATCGGCTCGTTTCATGGCCCGGTGCTCCTCGGGGTATGTGAGTGCGGAGTGTGGCACGATTATGACGCAAGCGCCGCTCGCGTCCGAGTCACGTCACGTTGTCATCTTGTCACGTTGCTGTCATCCGGATGACGTGTAATGCCGTGGCATGAGCCAATCGCGAGGACCGGTCCCGGGCCGGTAGAGGATCAATGCAGAAGACCATACTGATTGTCGAGGACGAGAAGCCCATCCGCGAGATGGTTGCCTTCGCGCTGGGGCGTGCCGGCTACGAGCTGGTCGAGGCCGGCGACATCGTCGAGGCCTACGAGCGAATATCGGAAAAACTGCCGGACTTGGTGTTGCTCGACTGGATGCTCCCCGGGGCCAGCGGCATCGAGTTCGCCCGTCGGCTCAAGCGTGACGAGCTCACCAGCGACGTGCCCATCGTCATGCTCACCGCGCGCGGCGAGGAGGAAGACAAGGTTAGCGGCCTGGAGGCCGGGGCGGACGATTACGTCACCAAGCCCTTCTCCCCGCGCGAGTTGATGGCGCGCATCAAGGCCGTGCTGCGGCGCACCTCGCCGGAGACCGAGAGTCCCGTGATCGACGTGGCGGGCCTCAAGCTTGATCAGGAGAGCTACCGGGTCACCGCCGCCGACGAGCCGGTCGACATCGGCCCGACCGAGTTCCGCCTGCTGGCCTTCTTCATGCGTCACCCGGAGCGGGTCTTTACCCGTAACCAGTTGCTCGACCGGGTATGGGGGCAGAGCGCCTACGTCGAGGAGCGCACGGTGGACGTGCACATTCTGCGTTTGCGCAAGGCCTTGGCGTCCAGCGGGTATGATGGCCTGATCCAGACGGTCCGCGGGGTGGGCTACCGCTTGTCCGCCCAGTGAGGGAAGGTCTGCACGAATCGATGGCGTCTCGGCGACCTGCCCTCGGCGTTGCCGTCACTCGACGGGTAATCAGCCCGCCTTCGGTCCGGCACCTTGATGGCGAACGACCCGCAAGCCGGAACGACATGGCTCTTCGTGCAGAGGCATCCTTGTATGCCCGTTGACCGTGGCCCCCGCGAGGTGACATGAGCGAACCCCAGTCCATTGATCCCGATCAGGTTCTGCTGGCGCGCCGCCGGCGGATGCGTGAGGCCCGGCGCGCCCGGGCCCGTGCCCAGGCATGGCGCGAGGAGGGGTTGCTGCTGGTTTCCGCAGCGCTGGCCGGACTGCTGCTGGCTGTCTGGCTGAACGGGGCCCGGGTCCCTGGTGCCTGGGGTTGGGGCGTGGCCACGGGGGCACTGCTGTATGCCGGGTCGCTGTTGTGGCGGATCGCCTGGCTGGCGCGACGGCTGCCGGTCACGGTGGATCGCAAGCCGGTGATGGGCGTGCCGGGCCTGATCCAAGCAAGGCAGCGCCGGCACCGTCGTGCCTGGATGCGGCGGCAGCGACGCCTGATCCGCCTGCTCAAGCGCTATCACCGCTCGGCGATGTCGGTCCCCGATGCCATGGTGGTCCTGAGCGGCGACCGCGAGATCGAGTGGGTCAACGACGCGGCCGGCGACATGCTCGGTCTGAAACCCTCCGATCAGGGGCTGCGCATCGACAACCTGCTGCGCGCCCCGGCCTTTGTCGACTGGCTGGACCACGGCGCCGAGCAGGCCCCGCTGGAAATGCGGGGCCCGGGGGACGAGACGCGCGCGGTCAGCCTGCGCATCGAGCCCTACGGCTCGGGGCGCTACCTGCTCATCGGCCGCGACATCACCGCCTTGCACCGCCTGCAGGGCGTGCGCCAGGACTTCGTCGCCAACGTCTCCCACGAGCTGCGCACCCCGCTGACCGTGCTCGCCGGCTACGTGGAGACGCTGCTCGACACCGACGAGGAAATGGACCCGCAGATGCAGCGGATCCTCTCCAACATGCACCAGCAGGCCGACCGGATGCGACGGATCGTCGAGGACCTGCTGCTCCTCTCCCGCCTGGAGACCTCCCAGCCCGACGAGGAGTTGTTCGAGGAGATCGACGTCGAACGCCTGCTCGAGCCCATCCTGGCCGATGCGCGCCTGCTCTCCGGCGAGGAGGGTCACCGCATCGCGTCGGAGGTCGACGTCTCGTTGCGCCTGCGCGGCGTGCCGCGCGAGTTGCAGTCGGCCTTTTCCAACCTGGTCTTCAACGCGGTGAAGTACACGCCCGCCGGCGGCCGGGTGCGGGTCTCCTGGGGACGGGACGACCAGGGGCGGCCGGTGTTCGCCGTCACCGACAGCGGCATCGGTATCGAGCCGCGGCACATCCCCCGGCTGACCGAGCGCTTTTATCGCATCGACGTGGGGCGCTCGCGCTCGCGTGGCGGGACCGGGCTCGGTCTGGCGATCGTCAAGCATGTCGCCCTGCGACACGGCGCCCGTCTCAAGATCGAGAGCACGCCGGGTGAGGGTAGCTGCTTCCGGGTGATCTTCCCCGCCGACCGAGCGGTGAGCTGACCGGCTAACGATCTGCATGGTTTACACTGCTCCGCTATTGCGGTTAACCCCCCTCGCGGAGCGGACAATGTCGGAATTCTGGAACGAGAAGTACGGGCAGGTCGACTTCCTCTACGGGACCCACCCGAACGAGTTCCTGCGCAGCCAGGTCCATCGCCTGCCGACCGGTGCCCGGGTGCTGGTGCTGGGCGACGGTGAGGGACGCAACGGCGTGTGGCTGGCCGAGCAGGGCTTCGAAGTGACCAGCATCGACTACTCGGCGGTCGGCTGCGACAAGGCTCGCCAGCTGGCCGACGAGCGCGATGTCAGCCTGAGCGTGCACTGTGCCGATCTTACCGAGTGGGACTGGCAGGAGGACGAGTTCGACGCGGTCGTGCTCATCTACCTGCACTTCGAGCCGGCCGCGCGTCGCGAGGTCTACCGGCGAGGCGTGGCCGCCCTGCGTCCCGGTGGGCTGTTCGTGGTCGAGCTGTTCCATCCCCGTCAGCTCGCCTACCAGAGCGGCGGACCGAAGCGCGCCGACATGCTGGTGCGCGCCAGCGATCTCTCCCAGGACCTGCCCGGTCTCGACTGGCTCATCCTCGCCGAGGGCAAGGTGCTGCTCGACGAGGGACCGGGACACAAGGGTCCGGGATTCGTCACCCACGGCGTGGGGCGGCGCCCCGCCTGACCGACTCCGGCGTTCGGTCTCATCCCCCGATTCCTGATCGAAATGTTCGGTTGAATCGTCCGCCCATTGCGTGCATGATCACAAATGAGTATGGTTCTCATTCGATGGTGCGGGCGCATCCGCTCGCACCGCTTGGCACGAGGGCAGGCAGATGAAGGCAATCCGCGCACTGGCAGGCTGGCTGAAACGGGACGACGGGAAAAGCACTTCCTGCTCGGCGGCTTGTGGTCGGGTCGCCTGTCCGCGCCAGGACATGGCGCTCGGTAGTTGCCCCTGCGGACGACAGATGCGCGTCGTCTCGGTCGAGGCGGACGCCAGCGGTATCGGCCGGCGCCTGTCGGCCATGGGTATCCGCCCGGGTGTCGAACTCGACGTCATGCAGAAGTGCGGTGACAAGGCCGTGATCCGGCTCGGCGGCACGCGTCTGGCGGTCGCCGGCCACATGCTCGACCGCGTGCAGGTCGCCGACGCCTGAAAATCACTGCCGGTAGCCTCCTCCCGCCGATCCCGGCCGGATTGGGCTGCCGATTCGGAGCGCGACCATGACGGACGCCATCGTCGGGTTGATCGGCAACCCGAACTGCGGCAAGTCGACTCTCTTCAACGCGCTGACCGGCGGACGTGCCCGCGTGGGCAACTGGCCCGGCGTGACCGTCGAGCGCCGCTCCGGCCGCTGGGCGCTGGGTGACCGCCGGATCGAGCTGATCGACCTGCCCGGCACCTACGCCCTCGACGCCACTCCCTCCGCTTCCCTCGACGAGATCATTGCCCGCGACTTCGCCGCGAGCGGCGGGGCGGACGTGATCGTCAACGTGCTCGACGCAACCGCGATCGAGCGCGGCCTGTACCTGACCTTCCAGCTGCTTGAGATGCGCGTCCCGCTGGTGGTCGCGGTCAACCGCATGGACCTCGCCCGCCGTGAGGGCATCCGCGTCGAGATCGACCGACTGGCCGAGCGCCTCGGCTGCCCCGTCGTGCCCCTGGTGGCCGCCCGGGGCGAGGGGCTAAACGAGTTGGGCGATACCGTTGCGGCTATGCTCGACCGCGAGTCGCCGCGCGGCATCCGCATCGAATACCCGGAAGTGATCGAACACGCCCTGCGCGAGCTGTGTCCGCGGCTCGGGTCGCCGGCCCGCGAAGCCGGGCTGGATCCGCGCTGGCTGGGACTGGCCCTGCTCGAGGGCGATCCGGCGGCGGCAGAGCGGATCGGTTCGGAGGAACAGGCCCGGGTCGACGAGGCCCGCCGCCAGGCCGAGCGTCATCTGGACGAGCCGGTGGACGTCTACATCGCCGAGACCCGCTATGCCCAGATTCACGCCGTGGCGACCGCCTGCGTTTACCAGCGCGGCCGAATCGGGCGCAGCCTGAGCGACCGTATCGACCGGGTGCTGCTCAACCGATTCGCTGGCGTGCCGGTCTTTCTCGGGGTGATGTACCTGCTGTTCGTCGCCAGCTACAACGGCGGGGCGGTGTTCCTCGACTTCTTCGACCAGGCCGCCGGGGTGATCTTCGTCGACGGCACTGCCGCGGGGCTGCATGCGGTCGGCGCACCGCGGTGGTTGGTGGTACTGCTGGCCGACGCCGTCGGCGGGGCCATCCAGCTGGTGGCGACCTTCATCGCGCCGATCGCCATGACCTTCTTCTTTCTCGCGCTGCTGGAAGATTCCGGCTACATGGCGCGGGCCGCCTTCGTCATGGACCGGCTGATGCGGCGGATCGGGCTGCCCGGCAAGGCCTTCGTGCCCATGGTGATCGGTTTCGGTTGCAACGTGCCGGCGGTCATGGCCACTCGCACGCTGGAGAATCCCCGCGAGCGGCTGGTCGCGGCATTGATGCAGCCGTTCATGTCCTGCAACGCCCGGCTGGTCATCTACATGGCCTTCGTCGCCGTCTTCTTCCACGATCATGGCGGCCAGATCGTGTTCTCCCTCTACCTGTTGGGGATCGTGATGGCCGTGCTCACCGCACTGGTGCTCAACCGCACCGCGCTGCGCGGCGAGGCGACCCCCTTCGTCATGGAGCTGCCCGCTTACCAGATTCCCGCACTGCGCGGTCTGCTCGCCACCACCTGGGAGCGTTTGCGGGTGTTCGTCGTGGGTGTGAGCAAGGTCATCATCGTCGCCTCGGTGGTGATCACGGCCCTCTCCAGCTTCAGCCCCAGGGGCGAGGTGCTGGGCCCGGACCGCATCGGCGATTCCGTGCTGGGCGAGACCGGCAAGGTGCTCACGCCGGTGTTCGCGCCCATGGGCCTCGACGAGGAGAACTGGCCGGAGGCGGTGGGCCTGCTCACCGGCGTGGTGGTCAAGGAGGTGGTGCTGGGCACGCTCAACACTATCCACCAGCGCCTCGGGGCAGGCGAGGACGACAGCGGCGCGGACGAGGCGGCATCCTGGCAGCCGATCGAAGGACTGGCCGCGGCGCTGTCGACCATCCCCGAGAATGCCGCGGCACTGCTCTCCGACGTGACTGACCCGCTGGGGCTTTCCTCCCTGGGGCAGCTGGAGGAGGGGCAGCCCGAGTCGCTGGCCGCCGAGCAGGGGCTGGAGCAGCAGGCCTTCAACCGGCTGGGGGCCTACATGAGCGCTCCGGCGGCACTGGCCTATCTGGTCTTCATCCTGCTCTACATCCCCTGCGTGAACACCATGGCGGCGATCTACCGCGAGACCGGCAGTCGCGGCTGGACGGCCTTCTCCGTGCTCTGGGGCATCGGCCTGGCCTGGGCCATGGCGACACTCGTCTACCAGTTTGCGCATGTGGGCAGCTATCCATTGCGGGCCTTCGGGTGGCTGGCGGTGATCCTCGCGGCGTTCGCCGCGGTCGTCTGGGGACTGCGCGTGCTCGGAGACCGTCGGGAGGCTGTTTCGTGAGCACGCCGCTGGCCGTGCGCGATTATCTGAAACGGCGCGGGGCCGCGCCCAAGCGGGACATCGTCTACCGCCTGGACGTCTCCCCGGCTCTGGTCGACGACCTGCTGGGCTTCTGGATGCGCCGCGGCCGGGTGCGCTGCCTCGACGGCGGTGCCTGCTGTGCCGGTCCGGCATGCAACGGCTGCCCGGTCGCCACCGACGATGCCGGCATGGACGCCTGGTACGGCTGGGTGGACGCCGATCATCCCGTGCCGCTGGATGCCCTCGCCGGC
>JBNJFM010000039.1:0-18696 GCA_051746865.1 Pseudomonadota bacterium
CAATCGCTACCGTGCGCGGGAAGACAACCAGCGCTACCTGGTGATCGTCGGCCTTTGCACCCATCTCGGCTGCGCGCCGACCTACCGCCCCGAGGTGGCGCCGGACGACCTCGGCGAGAACTGGAAGGGCGGCTTCTTCTGCCCGTGTCACGGCTCGAAGTTCGATCTCTCGGGACGGGTCTACCGCGGCGTCCCGGCGCCGACCAACCTCGAGGTGCCGGAGTACGTCTACGTCAGCGATGACATCATCAAGGTCGGCGGGACCGAGGAGGAGTCGGCATGATCAACAGTCTGGGCAAGTGGGTGGACGATCGCCTGCCGGTCTCGCGCTTCTGGAATGCGCACCTGGCGAAGTACTACGTCCCCTACAACTTCAACTTCTGGTACTACTTCGGCTCGCTGCTGCTGGTGGTCTTCGTCCTGCAGATCGTTACCGGCATCTGGCTGACGATGAGTTACAAGCCCTCGGCGGAGAACGCCTTCGCCTCGGTCGAGTACATCATGCGGGATGTCGAGTGGGGCTGGCTGATCCGCTATCTGCATTCCACCGGCGCCTCGTTCTTCTTCATCGCCGTCTACCTGCACATATTCCGCGGGATGATGTACGGCAGCTACAAGAAGCCGCGCGAGCTGGTGTGGATCTTCGGCGTGCTCATCCTGCTGGTGCTGATGGCCGAAGCCTTCATGGGTTACCTGCTGCCGTGGGGGCAGATGTCCTACTGGGGCGCGCAGGTGATCATCTCGCTGTTCTCCTCCGTGCCGGTGATCGGCCCGGACCTGGCGCTGTGGATCCGGGGTGACTACGTCGTCTCGGACGCCACGCTCAACCGCTTTTTCGCACTGCACGTCATCGCGCTGCCACTGGTGCTGCTGTTCCTGATCGGCGGGCACATCATGGCGCTGCACGAGGTGGGCTCGAACAACCCGGACGGGGTCGAGATCAAGGAGAAAAAGGACAGCCGCGGCAAGCCGGTCGACGGCATCCCGTTCCACCCGTACTACACCGTCAAGGATCTGTTCGGGCTGGGCGTGTTCCTGTTCCTGTTCGCCTTGGTGGTCTTCTACTGGCCGGAAGGCGGCGGGCTATTCCTCGAGCACCCGAACTTCATCCCGGCCGACCCGCTGAAGACGCCGGAGCATATCGCGCCGGTATGGTACTTCGCGCCGCACTACGCGATTCTCCGCGCCGTGCCGGACAAGTTCTTCGGCGTGGTGGCGATGGTTCTGGCCATCCTGATCCTGTTCGTCCTGCCGTGGATCGACCGCGCCCGCACGCGCTCGATCCGCTACCGCTCGAAGGGATTCAAGATCAACCTGTTCCTGTTCGCCGCGGCGTTCATCGGTCTGGGCTATCTCGGTACGCAGCCGGCCACGGAGCTGGCTACCTGGGCGGCCCGCCTCCTGTCGGTGATCTATTTCGGATTCTTCGTCGCGCTGTTCTTCATCAGTCGTCGGGAGCGAACCAAGCCTGTGCCGGAGCGTTTGACATGATGCGTTTGACCCTTTTCATGATCGTCATGGGCCTGCTGGTTGCCCCGAACGCGAAGGCGGCAGGCAGCAGCTACCCCCTCGAGGACGCCCGGGTGGATCTGGGTGACAAGGCTTCGCTCTACCGGGGGGCGCAGACCTTCATGGACAACTGCGCCAGCTGCCACGACGCGAGCATGATGCGTTACGGTCGGATTGCCGAGGACCTGGGCCTGAATGACGAGCAGCTCGAGAAGCTGATGCCCACCAGACTGACCAAGCCGGGTGACGTGATCGAGACCAACATGCCCGCGGACTACGCCCAGGAGACATTCGGCATCGTGCCGCCGGATCTCACGCTTTCGGCCCGTGCGCTTGGCGGCGACTGGATCTATACCTATCTCGTTTCCTTCTACGCGGATCCGGAAGCGATCTGGGGCGTGAACAACGCCGTCTTCCCGGACGTCGGCATGCCGCATGTCCTCGCCGCCGAACAGGGTCTCAGGCAGCCGGTCTACGAGACGCACGGGGAAGGCGAGGATGCCAAGAAGGTTCTCGTCGGGCTCGAGGCGCCCGAGCGGCCGGGCAGCATGAACGCGGAGGCCTTCGAGGAGAAGATGCGCGACCTGACCGCCTTCATGGTCTACATGGCCGAGCCGGCGGCGCTCAAGCGTCATCAGTACGGACCCTACGTGCTGGCCTTCCTGTTCATCTTTATCGTGGTCATGTACCTGCTCAAGCGGGAGTACTGGCGCGACATCAAGCACTGATCCACGGTCCGGTGCGCACCGGGCCAAATCCGCAAGCGACCGCAATCCCGGCCCTGGAGCCGGGATTTTGTTATCATTGCACTTTAATTCTCAGCACCATGGGAGGCGCCAATGGCGACCGTCAATCGTCGTTCGGTCATGACCTTGTTCACCAGCCCGGATTCCCCGGACTGTCACCGCACCCGAATCGTTCTCGCCGAGAAGGAACTCTCCGCGGAAATCATCGACCTGTCCGAGCAGGAGCCGCCGGAGGATTTCCACGATCTCTCTCCGGAGGGCACCGTCCCGGTGCTCGCCGATCGCGACCTGGTGCTGACGAATGCGCGGGTGATCATGGAGTACCTCGACGAGCGATTCCCCCACCCGCCGCTGATGCCGGTCGATCCGGTCAGCCGGGCGAAGGTGCGTACCGCGCTGTATCGGATCGAGCACGACTGGTACGGCCTGCTGCCGGAGTTCGAGCGCGGCGAGAAGACCGTGGCGCGTGCCCGCAAGCAACTCAAGGAAGGCCTGCTGTCGGCCGCGCCGATCTTTTCGGCGATGCCGTTCTTCATGAGCGAGGAGTTCTCCCTGGCCGACGTCACCCTGGCCGCACTGCTCTGGTACCTGCCGAAATACGGCATCGAGCTGTCCGGCCCCGGCGCCAAGCCGATCCTCGACTACATGGATCGCGTGTTCAGCCGTCCCACCTTCCAGGCCAGCCTGACCGAGGTGGAGCGCGAAATGCGGGGGGGATGGTAAGGGCATGCTCTCGAAGCGTCCCTATCTCGTTCCTGCCTTCTACGAGTGGATCGTCGACCAGGGTCACGTTCCACATCTCGTGGTCAATGCCGATGCCGATGGCGTGATGGTGCCTGCCGACTTCGTCGAGGACGGGCACATCCAGCTCAATGCAGGGCCGTCGGCCGTGCGCGACTTTCACATGGATCGCGCCGGGATCTCCTTCGAGGCGCGGTTCGCCGGCAAACCGGAGCGGATCTTCGTGCCGATGCACGCGGTACGGGCGGTAGTCGATCGCGATACCGGCCAGGGGGCGACGTTCCCGGACGAGCCGGGTGAGGAATTTCCCGAAGGGGCGGAAACCCCGGTCGCGCCCCCCGAACCCTCCCGCAAGGATGCCCCGCATCTGCGCGCGGTCCCGGGGGGATCGGAATCGTCCAAGGATGAGTCCGAGACTCGGTCGGGGGAAGGGAAGTCCGGCGAGTCCGATGATGATGGTCCGCCGGATGACGATCCCCCGCCGTCCGGTGGCGGGGGGCAGGGCGGCCCGAGCCTGCGCGTGGTCAAGTAGCGAAGGACGCCGTCAGGCTTCCGGCTCGAATGCAAGGCAGACGCTGTTGATGCAGTAGCGCAGCCCTGTCGGTGCCGGGCCGTCCTCGAACACGTGCCCTAGGTGCGCCTGGCAATCGGCACAGCGCACCTCGGTCCGGATCATCCCGTGGCTGCCATCACGATGCTCTTCCAGCGCCTCGTCGCCCGCCGGGCGGAAGAAGCTGGGCCATCCGGATCCGGAGTCGAATTTCGCGTCCGAGCGGAACAATTCCCTGCCGCAGCAGACGCAATGGTAGCGGCCCGGGCGTTTCTCCGCGTTGAGGTGGCCGGAGAACGGGGATTCCGTTCCTCCAAGTCGGCAGACCCGGTACTGCTCGTCGGAGAGTTTCTCGCGCCACGGGTCGGGCTGGTCGCTTGGCTGGCTCATGTCGGCATTCTCCTTCGATGTGTGGAGCGGAACACCCATGGTAGCGGCATGGCCGGGTTCTGGCAGGCCGTTGCTATCTCGGGTATCATCGTTAGCTGCATTATCCACTGCAAGAATGCCCGATAAGTGATTGAGCAGGAATAGGATAGACGGATCAGGATGCCCGAATTGACCAAGCCCGCGATCTTCCGACCGCAACTGGCGCTACTCGAGCTCGGCCTGCTGGTCGTCTCGCTTCTGCTGGGTGTCTACCTGGTCGCACTGCTCAGCTATCACCCCTCGGACCCGGGTTTCGCCGCCACCGGCGAACAGCCGGTGCAGAATGCCGCCGGTCTGGTCGGTGCCTGGGTCGCGGATTTCTCGCGCTACTTGATCGGCTTCGGTGCCCATGCACTGGTGCCCGCGCTTCTTCCGCTGCTGTGGCGTACCTTCCGTCGCGCTCGTCGGGGCGAGCGCTGGCTGGACCTGGTCTTCGCCACCCAGATGCTGGGTGCGCTGCTGCTGGTCCTGTGTGTCAGTATTCTCTCGGCTATCAACCACCCTCCCTTCGAGACTGCCGGCGGGGTGTCAGCGGGTGGTGTGCTCGGTTTCGTGCTGGCCGAGGGCATGGTCACCCTCCTCGGTGCGCTCGGGAGCACGTTGATCCTGCTGGGGCTGGCGATGCTGGGTATCTCGGCGACCACCGGTCTGTCATGGTTCGCGTTGTTCGATCGTATCGGCGCGACACTGATCTGGATGGTGACAAGGATCCGGCAGGGAATCGACTGGGTCGGACGCCGGCTGGCAGGGCTGAGTCGCCGGCCGGATCCGATCCCGGAGGTGGGGGCGAGCTACGAGGAGGTCGAGCGCCGCCGACGCCGCAAACCCGAGCCGAAGAAGGCGCAGCCGTCCGCGTCACAGCCCTCCCGCTCGCGTCCGGCACCGCCCACTCCGCCGAAGCCCGCCGCACCGGCTCCGGCCAAGGGGCAGGGCAAGGCCAAGGCCAAACCACCGCAGCCGGAGCTGGGTACCGCCGACGGCAAGCCCATCATGGAACTGCTCGATCGCCCGGTGCAGCAATCCGCCGGTTTCGACGAGAACGAGCTCCAGCACATGTCGGAGGTGATCGAGGCCCGCTTGTCGGAATTCGGGGTCTCGGTCGAGGTGGTCGCCGCCCACCCCGGTCCGGTGATCACGCGTTTCGAGCTCCAGCCGGCCCCGGGCGTGAAGGTCAGCCAGATATCCAACCTGGCCAAGGACCTGGCCCGCGCACTTTCGATCGTTTCGGTGCGCGTGGTCGAGGTGATTCCGGGCAAGTCCACCGTCGGCCTGGAAATCCCCAACAATTCCCGGGAAATCATCGCGTTGCGGGAACTTCTGGAATCGAAACGTTACCGGGAGGCCCGCTCGCCGCTGACCGTCGCCTTGGGCAAGGACATCGGTGGCGAGCCGATCATGGCGGATCTGTCCCGCATGCCGCACCTGCTGGTCGCGGGGACCACCGGTTCGGGCAAGTCGGTGGGGGTGAACGCGATGATCCTCAGCCTGCTGTACAAGGCGACCGCCGATGAAGTCCGCCTGATCCTGATCGATCCCAAGATGCTGGAACTGTCGGTCTACGAAGGGATCGGTCACCTGCTCGCGCCGGTGGTCACGGACATGAAGGAGGCGTCGAACGCCCTGCGCTGGGCGGTGGGCGAAATGGAGCGCCGCTACAAGCTGATGGCCCGGCTTGGCGTGCGCAACATCGCCGGGGCGAACGAGAAGATTCGCGAGGCGATCGCCCGGGGCGAGCCGATCCGTGACCCGCTCTACAACCATGCCGAGGCGCTTGATCCCGATGCGCCCCCGCCGACCCTCGAGCCGATGCCATACCTGGTCATCGTGGTCGACGAGTTCGCCGACATGATGATGGTGGTGGGCAAGAAGGTCGAGGAACTGATCGCCCGTCTGGCGCAGAAGGCGCGTGCCGCCGGCATTCACCTGATCCTTGCCACCCAGCGGCCGTCGGTGGACGTGATCACCGGCCTGATCAAGGCGAACATCCCCACCCGGATCGCGTTCCAGGTCTCGTCGAAGGTGGACTCGCGCACCATTCTCGACCAGATGGGGGCGGAACACCTGCTGGGTCACGGCGACATGCTGTATCTGCCTCCCGGCAGCGGGATGCCCATGAGGGTGCACGGGGCCTTCGTCGGCGACGATGAAGTCCACCGCGTGGTCGAGGCATTGAAGACGCTTGGGGAACCCGAGTACGTCGACGAGGTCCTCTCTGAGGCGACCGCGGCAAACGTGACCCTCCCGGGGGAGAAACCGGTGCGTGCCGACGGCGAAGCGGTGGATGAGCTCTACGACCAGGCCGTCGCCATCGTCACCGAGTCGCGGAAGGCCTCGATCTCCTACGTGCAGCGGCGCCTGAAGATCGGTTACAACCGGTCGGCGCGGCTGGTCGAGCAGATGGAGGAGGACGGCATCGTCGGTCCGCTGGGTGCCAATGGCAGCCGCGAGGTACTGGCACCGCCTCCACCCCCGGGCTGACACGCGTCGCGCCGTCCGATCCCGCAATGCCCCTTTGATTTGGTGAACCATGCTCCCGTATCTCCGTCGACTGTTCCGGTCCAGACCGGCCCCTTTCCTGACCGGCATGCCCGTGGCGTTGTTGCTGGCGATCGTCGTGATGGCGCCCGTCCGTGCCGAGCCACCTGGCACCGTTCCGGCGCTGATCGAGTCACTCGAGTCGATCGACACGTTCGCCGCCGAGTTCGAGCAGCGGCGGCTTTCGGCGCGCGGCGAGGTTACCCGCGAGTTGGGCGGCCACTTCGCGATTGCCCGGCCGGACCGCTTCCACTGGCTCTACGAGACCCCCTATGTCCAGGAACTGACCGCGCGCGACGGCATTCTCTGGGTCTACGAGCCGGACCTGCGCCAGGCGACCCGCTCGAAACTGGATGCCGGAAATGCCGCACCGATCGCGATCCTGATGGGGGATCGTCCCATCGATGACGTGTTCGAGATTCGTGCCCTGGAGCCCGATGACGGCATGACGTGGTTCGCGCTTCGACCGAAGGAGGAGGCCGGCGATTTTCGCGAGGTCCTGCTCGGACTGGACGATGCCGGACTCAAGGAAATGCGCTTTATCGACCAGCTTGACCAGACCACGCACGTGGTCTTCCACCAGCGGCGCTTCGGCGAGCCGGTGGACGAGGATCGCTTCGTCTTCGAGCCGCCGGAGGGCGTCGACGTGGTCGAGGCGCGCCAGCCGCCGCAGATGCCGTAGGGCCGCAATGACACCGCAGGACGATCTTTTCGGCGAAAACCTGCCGGCCGAGGACCGCGTGCCGGAGACGGGGGCCATGTCCGCACCGGAGCCGGTCGAGGCCTTCCGGCCGCTGGCCGACCGCATGCGCCCGCGGACGATTGCGGAGTTTGCCGGTCAGGTCCGCGTGGTGGGCGAAAGTGCGCCCTTGCGGGTCGCCATGGAGAAGGGGCAGGCGCATTCCTGTCTGCTCTGGGGCCCGCCGGGGGTAGGCAAGACGACCCTGGCACGCCTGTATGCCGATCGGCTGAACGCGGAGATCGTCCACATGTCGGCGGTGGAGGCCGGCGTGCGGGAACTGCGCGGCGTCATCCAGTCCGCGAAGGACCGCCGTGCGACCAGCGGGCAATTGACGGTCCTGTTCCTCGACGAGATCCACCGCTTTAACAAGGCCCAGCAGGACCAGCTGCTGCCCTCGGTGGAGCGGGGCGTGCTGGTGCTGGTCGGCGCGACTACCGAGAATCCTTCCTTTTCCCTGAACAACGCCCTGTTGTCTCGCCTGCGGGTCTATCGGCTCGAGCCGCTCGACGACGAGGCGCTGGACAGTCTGCTGGTCCGCGCGCTGGAGCACCCGCAGGGCGTGGGCGAGACCACAGGTGGCATCCCGCTGCGAATCGATCCGGCGATCCGGGAGCGGCTGGTGGCAACAGCCGACGGGGATGCCCGGCGCCTGCTCACCTTGCTGGAGCTCGCCGCCCAGCTGGCCGAGGAATCGGTAGACGGCAAGGAACGGATCGTCGGGGAGGCAACGCTGGAAGCCCTGGTCCAGCAGTCGCCAAGGCGGTTCGATCAGGGCGGGGATGAGTTCTACGACCAGATTTCGGCGATGCACAAATCGATCCGCGGTTCCAATCCGGACGCCGGGGCCTACTGGCTGCTGCGCATGCTCGATGGCGGGGCGGATCCCGCGTATCTCGCCCGCCGGCTGGTCCGTATCGCCTCCGAGGACATCGGCAACGCCGACCCCCGCGCGCTGGAAGTTGCACTCAACGCCTGGACGGCCTACGACCGGCTGGGTGTGCCGGAAGGCGAGCTGATGCTGACCCAGGCCGCGATGTATCTCGCCGTCGCTCCGAAGAGCAATGCCGTCTACAAGGCGCACAACGCGTTGCTCGCTACCGTACGCGCACGCGGGTCGGACCCGGTTCCCATGCACCTGCGCAACGCGCCGACCGCCCTGATGGAAAAGGAGGGCTGGGGCCACGGCTATCGCTACGCGCACGACGAGGCGGAGGCCTATGCCGCCGGGGAATCCTATCTGCCCGAGTCGCTCGAGGGAGAGCGTTACTACCACCCCGTGGAACGTGGGCTGGAACGCAGCATCGCCGAGCGGATGAGTTACTGGGCACGGCTCGATGCCGAGGCCGGCTCGTCGCGCGATGACGAGCCGTGAGGTTTAGTCTCCCGGTGGCAGGGTCACCCCCTCGGCGGCGAGCAATCGCCGCTTGATCTCCAGGCCGCCGGCGTACCCTCCGGGGCGACCGCCGGCCGCGAGAACGCGGTGGCAGGGCACCAGCGGCGCCCAAGGATTGGCATTGACCGCCTGACCCACGGCTCGCGCAGCGCGGGGGTGGCCGACCCACGCCGCGACTTCGCCGTATGTGGCCGTCTCTCCGACGGACACCCCACAGAGGATCCGCCAGACCGCGCGTTGAAACGCCGTGCCGGTCGGTGGAAAGCACCGCTCATCCACCCAGTCGATGCCCTCGGCCACTTCGGGCCAGCGGCACAGTTCAGCCACCACGCCTTCGACACAGGGGGTGGAGGGCACACCCTGCGCCGCGCCGGACGACTCGACTCGCATCGAGCTCACCGTCTCGCCATGGATCGAGAGCCGGGCGGTGAGCCCGGTCTCGCCGAGCGGGACGACGACTTCAGACGGCGCGCTCACGGATGAGGAACCCGGCCGTCCGTCGCACCCGCGGTGAACAGCACGATGGTGAAGGCAATCGGCCAGGCGGTGGTCCGGGCGTGTCCGAAACGCGTTAGGTAGCCCGGCTGGGCGCCGGTATTGATCAGCGTGACGATCGCCGTCATCACCAATGACATCAGCAGGGCGAAGACGACGTTGAACAGTCGCGGGGGGAAAGATCATCGTGTTCTCGTCTCTACGCCCACATGCACGTTATTCGCGTCGCTTGCGCTTGCCGGGGAAGAGCTTCTCCGTGCCCGTCTGCAGCAGTTCGAAGAACATCGGGATGAACAGGATCGCGACGTAGGTCGCCAGGATCATGCCGCCGACGATCGGCGTGCCCAGCGAGTTGCGTGCCGCTTCGCCCGCGCCGGTAGCCAGTGCCAGCGGCAGTACGCCGAGGATGAAGGCCATCGAGGTCATTACCACCGGACGGAAGCGGATCCGCGCGGCCTTGAGGGCGGCCTCCTTGATCGACAGCCCGTCGTTGATGTGCATCTTGGAGGCGAATTCGACTACCAGGATGGCGTTCTTCGCCGACATCGCGATCAGCACCAGCAGGCCGACCTGGAAGTAGATGTCGACGTTCAGGCCGCGCATCCAGATGGCGATCAATGCGCCGAGCACGCCGAAGGGGATGGCGGTGATCACCGCGAAGGGCAGGGACCAGCGCTCGTACTGCGCGGCGAGGATCAGGAAGACCATGATCACGCCCAGCACGAAGGCGAGGGTGCCCGCCGAACCACTGGAGAGCTCCTGGAAGGCCGAGCCGACCCAGCCCAGGGTGTAGTTGCCGCCGCCCAGTTCCCGGTCGACCACTTCCTGCATGGCGTTCAGCGCCTGACCGGAGGAATACCCCTCGGCCGGACCGCCCATGATCTTGGCCGCCGGGAAGATATTGAAGCGATCGATGACATCGGCGCCGGTGGTGCTCGTCAGGGACACCACCGAGCTGATCGGTACCAGTTCCTGATTACGGCTGCGAACGAAGACGTTCTCCAGGTCTTCCGGGTGCGCGCGAAAATCGGCGTCCGCGGCCATGTTCACCTGGAAGTTTCGGCCGAAGAGAGTGAAGTCGTTGACGTAGCGCGTACCGAAGGTGCCCTGCATGGTGCGGAAGATGTCCGACACCGGCACGTCGAGGGCGTAGGCCTGTTCGCGGTCGACGTTCATGCGGTACTGCGGCGTGGTGTCGACGAATGTGGTGCGCACGCCGGCCAGTTCCGGGCGCTTGTTGGCCGCCGTGACCAGGGCATTGGCCGCCTCCGCCAGCGCCTTGACGTCGGCCGACCCGCGCTGCTGCAGGTAGCCCTCGAAACCGCCGGTGGTGGACATGCCGCGGATCGGGGGCGGCGTGAACGCCATGACGAAACCTTCCTCGATCTGGCCGGCCGCGCCCATGGCCTTTTTCACCGTGGCTTGGACGGTCTGGTCGTCACCTGTGCGCTCCGACCAGTCGTTCAGCCGGGTGAAGGCCACGCCCTTGTTGGGTCGCTGGGTCCCGGCGAGCAGGTCGAACCCGGCGAAGGCGACCTGCATGTGCACGTCGGGGTTCTCGCGCACCAGCGCGGAGTACTCGTCGCGAACCTCGCCGGTACGTTCCAGGCTGGCTGCCGGATCGAGGTTGATCACGGAAATGAAGTAGCCCGGATCTTCCTCCGGCACCAGTCCCGTGGGCGAGTTGCGGAACAGCAGCACGGCGGCGATCACGACCCCGGCGAACACAAGCAGGCCGATCGGCCAGGCCACCAGGAAGACGTTCACCAGCTTCATGTAGCCGTCGCGGAAGGCGTCGAAACCGCGGTTGAAGATCCGGAACGGCAGTGGCGGACGCTTTTCCTTGTGGTTCTTCAGCAGCAGGGCGGTCATCGAGGGGGTGAGCGTCAGTGCCACCACGCCGGAGAGCACCACCGAGACCGACAGGGCAACGGCGAACTGCCGGTACATCTCCCCGGCCAGGCCGGGGATGAAGGCGACCGGGACGAACACGGCCAGCAGCACGAGCGTGGTCGCGACGATCGGACCGGTGACTTGTTCCATTGCCTTGATGGAGGCCTCCCGCGCCTTGAGTCCCTCCTCGCGCATCAGTCGCTCGACGTTCTCGATGACGATGATCGCGTCATCCACCACGATGCCGATCGCCAGCACAAAGCCGAACAGGGTCAGCAGGTTGATCGACATGCCGGCGAGATACAGCCCGGCCAGTGCCCCGATAAGGGCCACCGGAATGGCGATCAGCGGCACGATCGTCGCACGCGGTTTCTGCAGGAAGACAAAGATCACCAGCACCACGAGAATCAGTGCCTCGACGAAGGTCTTCAGGACCTCCTTGATCGAGATGCGCACGAAGTCGGTGGAGTCCATCGGGATGCGATAGCCCATGTCGCCGGGAAAACGCTCGGAGAGCGTCTCCATCTCCGCGCGCACCTGGTCGACCGTCTCGAGCGCGTTCGCCCCAGGGGCCAGGTAGAGGCCCATCGGGACCGTCGGTGCCCCGTTGTAGGTCGCGTTGAAGCCGTAGGTCTTGGTGCCCAGCTCGACCTCGGCGACGTCTTTCAGGCGCAGGGTGCCGCCATCCTCGGTCGAGGCGAGAATGATGTTCCGGAATTGCTCGACCTCGGAGAAGCGTCCCTCCGAGGTGATGGTGTAGGTGAAGGCCACGCCTTCCTTGTTGGGCGAGTCGTTGAACTTGCCAGCGGCGAACTGGGCGTTCTGATCACGGATCGCGGTGGCGATATCGTCCTGCGTCAGGCCGAAATGGGCCAGCTTCGCCGGGTCGAACCAGACGCGGATCGAGTAGTCCTGCGCGCCAAACAGCCGCGCGTCCCCCACGCCCGGAATCCGCTTAAGCGAATCGAGGATATTGATCAGGCCATAGTTGGAGAGGAACTTGGTGTCGAACTGCTCGTTCTCGGAGAGCAGGGCGACGACCATCAGCAGCGAACTGCTCTTCTTGTTGACCACCACGCCCTGGTCGCGAACTTCCTGCGGCAACTGGGGGAGAGCGCGCTGGACGCGGTTGTTGACGTCGATGGTGGCCTGGTCGGGGTCGGTGCCGGTGGCGAACGTGATCGAGAGGTTCATCGTGCCGGCGTCCGAACTGCCCGACGTCATGTAGAGCATGTCGTCGACGCCGTTGATCGCCTGCTCGATCGGTGCGGCGACCGACTCGGCGATCGTGCCGGCATCGGCACCGGCGTAGGTGGCCTGGACCTCGACCTCCGGAGGCACGATTTCCGGATACTGCTCCACCGGCAGCGTGGTAAGCGCTGCACCGCCGGCGATCATGATCACGATCGCCAGAACAGTGGAGAAAATCGGTCGGTCAATGAAGAACTTGGAAAACATCAATCGTCTCCGCTCCCGTCGGCCGGCAAGTCAGGCGGGCAGGGTGTCTGGTCGGTGGCCTGGAGGCCGCGTCAGTCGGAAGAGCCCGGCATCTGTGGGTCGACCGGGGCGCCCGGGCGGACCTTGAGCAGGCCGTCGATCACAAGTCGGTCCCCCGCCTCGAGACCCGATCGGATGATCCGTCCTGCCTCGCTTAACGGGCCGAGCTCGATCCGGCGTTGTTCGATCTTGTTCTCTGCACCCACCACGTAGGCCACGTGGCTGTTGGGTACCGGGCCGGAGCCGATTGCCGATTCCGGGATGATGATCGCGTCGGTGACCTCGTCCACCTTCACCCGGACCCGCACGTAGCGATTGGGGCGAAGCATGTCGCCGGGGTTGTCGAATACGCCGCGCAGACGGATCGAGTTGGTCTGGCCCTCGATGCTCGCGGCGGTGTAGTCGAGTTCGCCACGGATCGGTTCGCCATCGGGGCCGGAAAGCCCGGCGATTGTGGCCGGGGTCCGTTGTTCGGGAGACGGGTTGAGTGCGGCGGTGTCGGCGAACGGGTCGTCGACGGGGTAGGACAGCTGCACCTGGATGGGATCGATTTCCTCGATGGTGACCAGTCGATCCCCGTTGCCGACGAGGTTGCCTGCCGAAACGGCCCGAAGGCCGGCGATCCCGGGAATGGGTGCCTCGACCGAGGTGTAGTCGAGGTCGACCTGGGCCGATTCCAGTTTGGCCTCGGCGACCTTGACCTGGGCCCTTGCCGTCTCCAGTGCCGAGAGGGCGTCGTCACGCTGTTTCTCGCTCACGACGCCGCGGTCGAACAGCGAACTGATTCGCCGCCAGTCGCGTTGGGCGGCCGAGAGCGTCGTCCGGGCCGATTCGAGGTCGGCTTCGGCTTCATGGACGGTCGCCTGGTAGGGCCGTGGGTCGATGCGGAAGAGAAGATCATCCGCCTCGACGCGGGTGCCCTCGACGTATTCGCGACTCTCTAGGATGCCCGCGACCTGAGCGCGCACCTCGACTTGGCGGTTGGCCACGGTTCGGCCGGTGTATTCCTTGCGCACTTCGGCGGAAGACGGCTCGAGGGTGATCACGGGCACCTTGGGGGGCGGCCGGTTGCCGGCCCCCTGGGCGAGCACGGCATGGGGGGTGCCCAGCATCAGCAGGGCCGGGGCCATCAGCAGCCCGGCGCGGGCGTTGACGAACAAGTTGCGCAATACGGTCGACATGGGTCTCACCGGTCGGTTGTCGGCCAGGGCTACTGGCAAGGTTCACGAGTGACGAGCAACCGGCCGGTTATCCAGACGATTGCCTTGACTCGAAAATAGATAGTGTACTAACGAATAACCGGGCGAGCAAAGTCCTTAACCGGGCAATCCCCCGGGCGCGGCGGCCTGTTCCCGGGCAGGGTCGCTTGCGGGAATGTCCGTTGTGTTCGTTCACCCAGTCCACGCGCCATCGCCGGCCGATGCCCGGGAACGTGTTTGCCCATCCCGGTGTCACCGCGCTCGGTTAATGTAGGCTAGCGGGAGCCGAAATTCATCACGTCAAAAGGAGCCGTGCCGATGAGCGAGACCATCTTCAGCAAGATCATCAACCGGGAAATCCCGGCAGACATCGTCTTCGAGAACGAGCGCGTGCTCGCGTTCCGGGACATCAATCCGCAGGCGCCGGTCCACGTGCTCGTGATCCCGAAGAAGGCCATTTCGACGATCAACGATATCCGTCCGGAGGACCACGAACTGGTCGGGGAGCTGTTCACGGTCGCCGCGCAGATCGCCGCAGAGGAGGGCATCGCGGAATCCGGCTACCGCACCGTGTTCAACTGCAACCGCGACGGCGGTCAGGAAGTCTATCACCTGCATCTGCATCTGCTGGGCGGCCGGTCGATGCAATGGCCGCCGGGCTGAGTCGCCTCTGATGATTCAGTCGCGCTCGGCCAACTCGCGGTACTGGTCGAGTCGACGTGGCAGGATGCGTCCCTCCTCGACGGCCTCGCGCACCGCGCAGCCGGGTTCGTTGCGATGGCGGCAGTCGTTGAAGCGGCAGTAGGCCGCTTCCTCGGCGATCTCCGGAAAGGCGCGTTCCAGGGCCTGCCGGGAGACGCTTTCCAGCGGGAAATCCCGCACCCCGGGGGCGTCGATCAGGCCGCCTGACGAGTCGGCGAAGCGGTAGAGGGTGCTGGTGCGCGTGGTGTGGGTGCCTTCCCGGTTGAAGGCGGAGATTTCACCGATGGCCGCGTCGCCGGCCAGCGGTGTGATCTCTCGGGTCAGGCTGGTCTTGCCCACCCCGGACAGGCCGATCATCAGGCTGATCTGACCGTCGAGTTCCGCCTCGAGCTTCGCCAGTCCGGCACCGCGTTTCGCCGAGACCCGCCGGACGGGGAATCCCAGTTCGGTCCACAGGGCGAGGGCCGACTCGATCGAGGCCCGCTCCTCCTCGGCGAGCGTCTCGAGCAGGTCGCTCTTGTTGAGCACAATCAGCGGACGGGCCGGCAGGGCGAAGATGGCGACCAGCGTGCGCTCGACCACGTCCGGGTTCATCCAGGGCAGCGGGGAGGTGACGATCAGCACCTGGTCGATGTTGGCCGCCATCATCTTGCGCTTGCCGTAGGCATCGGGGCGGATCAGCAGATTGGAACGCTCCCGGCGCTGCTCGACGACGATGTGGCCGTGATCGTCATGTCGCCAGCGGACACGGTCCCCGGTGGTCAGTCGACCGACCGTGCGCCGTGCCCGGGCGCGATGATGCTCGTGCCGCTCGTCCTCGATCAGCAGGTCGTGCCCGTGGTGTGCTACGACGATGCCGGCGGACAGGTCGTCACGCGGCGGGTTCGACGCCTTTGCGCCGACCTGCCGACGACGATCGACCTGGCGTTGCTGCTGCTTGGTGAGTCTGGGTCCGCGTGCCATGGCGTCTCAGAGAAGGAAAAGGGTCGCCAGACCGAGGAAGATGAAGAAGCCCCCGGAATCGGTGATCGCGGTGATCATCACCGCGCTGCCCAGCGCGGGGTCCCGCCCCATGCGGGTGCGGAGCACCGGGATGGTCACGCCGAAGAAGGCGGCGCTGAGAAAGTTGAGCGTCACGGCCGCCATCATCACCAGCGAGACGCCGCCGTTCTGGTACATCAGGTAGGTGACCGCCGCGAGCACGGCACCCCAGACGATCCCGTTGATCAGCGCGACCTTGATTTCCTTGCCGTAGAGCAGCCGGATGTCCTTGCCGCCGAGCTTCCGGAAGGCGAGCTCGCGGACGATCATGGTGATGGTCTGGTTGCCGATGTTGCCGCCCATGCCCGCGACGATGGGCATCAGGGCGGCCAGGGCGACCAGCTGCTGGATCGTCCCCTCGAACAGGCCGATCACCTGCGCGGCGATCAGGGCGGTCACCAGGTTGACGGCCAGCCACGGCGCCCGGTTGGCGACACTCTTGCGTACCGGGGCGAAGATGTCCTCCTCCTCGCTAAGGCCCACCTGGGAGAGGCGCTCCTCGTCGCTGGATTCGCGGATGTAGTCGACCACCGCGTCGATCGTCACCCGTCCGACCAAGCGATCGACTTCGTCGACCACCGGGGCGCTGACCAGGTCGTACCGCTCGAAGGCGTCCGCGCCATCACGGGCCTTGTCCTCGGGATGGAAGCGAATCGCGTCACCCTCCATCACCTCGCTGACGGCGGTATCCGGATCGTTGATCAGCAGGGTCTTTAGGTGGATGACCCCCTCGAACACGCCGTCACGATCGACGACGAAGAGCTTGTCGGTGTGGTCGGGCAGTGAATCCATGCGACGCAGGTAGCGCAGCGCGACCTCGATGGTCACGTCGCCGCGCACGGTGACCAGGTCGAAGTCCATCAGCGCACCGATCGTGTCCTCCTCGTAGGACATGACGAACCGCAGCTTCTCCCGGTCGTCGATCGGCAGCGTGGTGAACACCTCCTGCATCATCCCTTCGGGGAGGTCCGGTGCCAGATCGGCAAGCTCGTCGGTGTCGAGGGTGCTGGCGACGTTGAGGATCTCGTCGCGGTCCATGACCTCGATGAGGGTGTCCCGCACCGAGTCGGACACCTCGAGGAGCACCTCGCCGTCCTTGTCCGGGGTCACCAGTTCCCAGATGATCACGCGTTCCTCGCGCGGCAGCGATTCGAGCACCTGTGCAACATCGGCCGCATGCAGGCGTTCGATCCGCTCGCCCAGGCGTTCCAGCTGCTGGCGTCGCTTGACCTCTTCGACCAGGGCGCGCGGGATGTCGGGTTCCGCTTCGCCGGGCTCGGTGCCGGTTTCCGTCCGCGCGAGCGTTTCCCGGATGTCCCGGATCAGGGCATCCAGCTCCTCCTGGCGGTCGATTTCGGTCGATTCGGGCATGGACCTGGTTCGTATCCTCGGGCTTTCGACAAACGCGTCGGCACCGGTGGGTGCCGCGGCGAGGACGTCTCCTCGGGCTCGACAGTAATCGGCCGGCAACAGTATAGCCGAGCGGATAGCTCGCCGGGGCGTGGCTGGCGCCGGAGTATGGTGGTGCCTGCCGGTCCCACCGGCGGGCATGCTAGTCTGTCGGGTGTTTCCCGTCGATGACGGGCCGACCGAACGGACAAATCAGGGCCGCAATGCACCGACCGGAAGAGAATCTGATCTGGATCGACCTGGAGATGACCGGGCTCGATCCCGTGCGCGACACCATCATCGAGATCGCCACGCTGGTGACCGACAAGCATCTCAACGTCCTGGCGGAAGGGCCCGTGGTGGCGATTCGCCAGCCTGACGGTGTCCTGGAAGGCATGGACGAGTGGAATCAGCGCACCCACGGGCAGAGCGGCCTGATCGAACGGGTCCGGCGCAGCGATCACGACCTGCGTGACGGCGAACGGATGACGCTGACATTCCTGCAGAAGCACGTGCCGGCGGGTGTCTCGCCGATGTGCGGCAACAGCATCTGCCAGGATCGGCGCTTCATGGCCCGGCTGATGCCGGAGCTCGAGGCCTACTTCCATTACCGCAACCTGGACGTCTCCACGATCAAGGAGCTCGCACGGCGCTGGCAGCCGGACGTGCTCAACGGCTTGAAGAAAAACGCCACGCACCAGGCGCTGGACGACATCCGTGCCTCGGTGGCCGAGTTGTCGCATTACCGGGCGGGCTTTTTCCGGCTCTAGGGGTCGCCGTTAAAAGAACCAGGAATCAATCGGATAGACGAGCAACCGGAGATCAGGACTGAACATGAGTACGAAAATCGGGGTGGTTGGCGCCAACGGGCGCATGGGTCGTCGCCTGATCGAGGCGGCGCATCAGGGGGCGCACACGCAACTCGGGGCCGCATTCGTGCGCAGCGGCAGCCCGATGGTCGGCCAGGATGCGGGCCAGGTGGCCGGCGTAGGGCAGCTCGGTGTGCCGGTCGTCGGCGACATGGCGGAGCATTCCCAGGATTTCGATGTCCTGATCGACTTCACCTCGATCGAGGCGACCATGAGCCATCTCGATATCTGTCGCCGGAATGGCCGTGCGGTCGTCATCGGCACCACGGGGCTGTCGGAGACGCAGAAGGACAGGCTCGCCGAGGCGGCCGAGGACATCCCGGTGGTGTTCGCGCCGAACATGAGCATCGGCATCAACGTGCTGCTCCAGGTGCTCGGTCAGGTCGCCACCATGCTCGGTGACGATTACGACGTGGAGATCATCGAGGCGCATCATCGCCACAAGGTGGATGCCCCCTCGGGGACGGCGTTGCGCCTGGGCGAATCGGTGGCCGACGCGCTCGACCGGGATCTCGACCGGGTGGCGGTATACGGGCGCGAGGGCATCACGGGCGAGCGACCCGCGGAGACCATCGGTTTTTCCACCATACGGGGCGGGGATGTGGTCGGCGATCACACCGTGCTGTTCGCCGGCATCGGCGAACGCGTGGAGATCACCCACAAGGCTTCGAGCCGCATGACCTTCGCCAAGGGGGCGGTCCGCGCGGCGCACTGGGTGGCGGACAAGCCGGCGGGCCTTTACGACATGGGTCACGTGCTGGGGCTCAAGCCGGTCTGACGGGGTCGGAGGCAATCAGCCTTCCAGCCCGCTCTCGCGCCGGAACACGTGGACAGCCAAGGGGGCTTTCAGTCATAATTGCGCCCCAAGGCAGGCCGCGCCCGGCGGCGGCCTGCCTGTGCCTGGGCGCCCCGGTCGATAGCGACGCCATGCATCGCGGTTTCCCGGGGCGCGGACCGACACGACAA
>JBNJFM010000040.1:0-18472 GCA_051746865.1 Pseudomonadota bacterium
TCGCCGACCAGCACCACGTCCGGGTCCTGCCGCAGGGCGCTGCGCAGCACGTTGGCGAAGGTCAGGCCGATGCGCGGCTTGACCTGTACCTGGTTGATCCGGGGCAGGCGGTACTCCACCGGGTCTTCCACGGTGATGATCTTGGTCTGGGGGCGGTTGAGCTCCCGCAGGGCGGCGTAGAGGGTGGTGGTCTTGCCCGAGCCGGTGGGGCCGGTGACCAGGATCACTCCGTGCGGGTGGTGGAGCATGCGCTGGAAACGATCGAGCATGATCGGGGGCATGCCCAGATGCTCGAGCTCCAGGGACTCGCCACCCTGGTCGAGCAGGCGCATGACCACCGATTCGCCGAACTGCACCGGCATGGTCGACAGGCGCACGTCGATGGTCCGCCCGCGCACCCGGATGTTGAAGCGCCCGTCCTGCGGCAGGCGCTTCTCGGAGATGTCCAGGCCGGCGATCAGTTTCAGGCGCAGCACCACCGCCGGGGCAATGCGCGTCTCGTTCATGACGTGTTCCTGCAGCTCGCCGTCGATCCGCTGGCGGATGCGCAGGACCTTCTCGTCCGGCTCGATGTGGATGTCCGAGGCGTTCATCCCCACCGCGTCCTCGAACAGGTTCTGCAGCAGGTGGATGACCGGCGCGTCCTCGACCTCGTCGGCGCCGGTCAGCTGACCGATGTCGAAGTCGCCGTCGGAGAGTTCCGACTCGAGCTTCTCGGCCAGGCTGCTGATCTTCCCGGTGCGCCGGTAGACATGGTCGAAGACCTCCAGAAGGTCGGCCTCCCGCACGACGGCCGCACGGATGCGCTTGCCCAGCGCATCGCTGATCTGGTCCTGGGCGAACAGGTCGGTGGGATCCGCCATGCCGACCAGCGCGTGCTCGTTGTCATCGAGAAGGATCGCCCGGAACCGGCGGGCGACACGTTCGGGCAGCCGTGTCACCACGTCCGGGTCGTAGTGGTAGTGGCGCAGATCGATCAAAGGGATGTCGAGCTGCTGGGCCAGCACCTCCAGGACCCGGTGCTCGGTGGTAAACCCGAGGTCGACCAGGGTGCGCCCCAGGCGCTGGCCGGACTGCTTCTGCTCGGCAAGCGCTTCCTTGAGCTGCTCCTGGGTGATGACTCCCTGCTCGACCAGCAGGTCACCGATCCGGATCTTGCGTCGGCGTTCGGCGCGGGCCATGGTCGTTCCTCCGGGTATCTCCTGAATCGCCCCCGGCACATTTTCCCGGGAACCCTGTCGTTTCGTGTCAGCCGCTGCCTGGCGCGGCCCCGCCCAGCGCGCCGAGGCGCTGCCGGACATAGGCGCCCAGCTCGTCGGAAAGGCCGCCTTCGCCGACCGCCCGTCGATAGGCGGAACCGGCGCCGTCGGGGCGGCCCACCGATTCCATGGCGATTCCCAGCCCCGCCCACCAGTCGGCCCGATGGGGGCGTGCCTCGAGCGCCCCGCCGTAGGCGCGCACCGCCACATCGGGCTGACCGGCACGACGCGCCGCCAGTCCCAGCAAGGCCAGCGTGGCCGGCTCCGGGCGTGCCAGCGCCGCGAGCCGCTCGACGGCCTGCCCGTCCTGTCCTTCCTGCATGTCCAGCTTCGCCAGGAGTCGCCACAGGTCCTGACGCGACGAATCACGCGACAGCGCCGATTCGAGTCGCTCTCGGGCGCCGGCGATATCTCCCTGCGCGATGTGCTCACGCACCTGCTGACGCAGGGACGCGCTCGCCGGGCGGATACCCATGCTCGGCGGTGTGTCGTCCGACTCCGTCTCCCCTGAGCCGTCCGTCTTTTCGGGCGAGGGTTCCTGCTCGGTTTGCTCCGTCCGGGAAGCGCGCCCCCCCTCCTCGACCTTCGGGGAAGGCGACGTGCCGCGGTCCTTCGTTTCCTCCCCGGGTTCTTCTTTCGAGTCCATGCTCGACGAGGCTTCACGCGGCGCTGCAACCGAAGAGGATCGGCTGGAAGTAAACGCCAGCACGATGCCGTGGCGATCCGCCTCGACATCCAGGCGGGTGCCCTCGGCCGGTTCGATCGAAAGGCTGGTACCGTCCGCGCCACGGGTCGACTCCACCTGCCCCGCCTGGTCCAGGCCGGCGAGAAACGCCAGCGTGTTGCCGTCCAGGCGGGTACCGGGGAGCCAGAAATCCGTGCGCCGATTGTCGTGCCGGACGATCGGCAGGTCTTCGAGCGGGCGGTCGAAGGACATCGCGATACGGGCACCGTAGGGCTTGATCAGGGTATCCGTTTCCCGCAACACCGCGCCCTCCGGCGGTGCCCCGGTTTCCTGTCGGGAGGCGGAGGCCGCCTCGGGAACGGCGGGGTCGTTCTCGGCGACCTTCTCGGCAGATTCCTGCTGCGCCTGCGGGGTCCGCGTATCGACGTTCTGCTCCGGCAGGGGCAGCGACAGATCCCCCGCCGTTCGCCAGGCCAGAGCACCCACGACGAGCACCACAAGGCCCACGCCAAACGCGACAGCGACGAGCAGCAGGCGACCTCTGCCCTCGCCTTGCCCGGCCATCGAGCCCGGCGGCAGCTCATCCCGACGTCCACCCTCCGGGTGGCCCTGCCGCTGCTCGAGATCCTCCAGCATCCGGTTGATTACGCTCATGTCAGCCCCACCCCGAGCGTGACACCGACCCCGGTCAGGACCATCAACGCGATCGACCAGGCCACGAGGCGAAATGGCCCACGCCCGGGCGAGGCACCTTCCGTGTCCCGCACGGCCAGATCGACCAGGCGCCCGCCGATCCGCCGGCGCCCACGGCCGTATCCCAGCATCAGTGACTTGTGGGCAACAATGTTCACCAGGCGCGGAACGCCGCCGCTCGCCCGGGTGATCCGTTGCACCGCCACGGCGGTGAAGGGGAACGCCCCGTTGTAGCCCGCCCGTCGCAAACGGTGATCGAGGTATTCGCGGACCGCCCGCCGGGACAGCGGTGACAACCGGTAGGAGAAGGTGATCCGCTGGCGCAGCTGGCGCACCTCCTGCCGGGCGAGCAGCTCGTCGAGTTCCGGCTGACCGAACAGCACTACCTGGAGCAGCTTGCGCTTCTCGGTCTCGAGGTTGGTCAGCAGCCGGACGGTCTCCAGCCCCTCGGTGCCCATGGCCTGGGCCTCGTCGATCACCAGCACCACCGGGCGGCCCGCCTTGTGCAGCGAGACCAGGTGCTCGCCGAGTCGCTTGTGGAAGTCCGCGGGCGTGGCCGATTCCGAGTCATTCATAGCCAGTTCGTCGCCCAGCGCCGACCAGAGCGAGTGGTCGCTCATGCGCGGATTGGGAATCCAGGCCGTGCTGAAGTCGTCCCCCAGTTCCTTGAGAAGCATCCGCACCAGCAGGGTCTTGCCGGTGCCCACCTCGCCGGTGACCTTGACGAAGCCCTCGCCCTCCCGAAGGGCGAAGGCCAGGGTCTGCAGTGCTTTCTGGTGGGACTGGTTGGCGTAGAAGAACTCCGTGTCCGGCGTGATGCCGAACGGGGGCGCGGACAGCCCGTAGAAGTCCTGGTAGATCGCTGCCGGCATGCTGGTCGGGCCGCTCATCGCTGCATCGACTGGATCCGCTCGCGGGACTCTTGCATGTAGTCCTCCCACACCTTCTCGTCGTCGGCGACGATCGGTCGGAGCAGGATCACCAGCTCGCTCTTGTAGTTGCTGTCCCCGCGCTGGCGGAAGAGATTGCCCAGCCCGGGCACGTCACCCAGCCCCGGCATCTTCGAGCGATCGCTCGAGGTCGAGGTTTCCATGAGCCCGCCGATGACGATCACCTGGCCGTTACTGGCCCGGACGATGCTGTCGGTCTCGCGGACCTGCGACAGGGCCAGTGGCACGGTCTGGGCCTGGCCACCCACCGTGATCTCCTTCTCCTGGTCGGTGACATCGCTCACGGTCGGATGGATATGCAGGATCACCTCGCCGCTCTCGTCGATCTGCGGGGTGACATCCAGCGCGATGCCGGAGAAGAACGGGGTAAGCTCCACGTCCGGACTGGTCGTGGTGGTCGTGCCGGTGACCGTGGTCGAGGAGATGTCGGTGACGAAGAACTCGTCGGTCCCGACCTTGATGACCGCCCGCTGGTTGTTGACCGTGGCCACACGCGGGCTGGAGAGCACATGCACGTCGCCCTGGGTATCCAGCAATTCGAGGAACGCGTCGAAGTTGCCGGTGTTCAGGAGCAGCCCGAACACCCCGTTGAAGTCATCCGGACCGGGCGCACCGGCGATGCCGGTCGAATTGCTGCCGGCACCGCCGAGCACCGGCAGGCCGTCCGGGGTGTTCAGCCCGTTCGACGAACCGAACACCGCTCCGACCGTGTCGCTCCCGCGGCTCGCCAGCGCGGCCCAGTTGATCCCGGCCTGGAAACCGTCATCCAGGCGGACTTCCACGATCTTGGCCTCGAGGATGACCTGCCGCCGAACGGATGCCTGGAGTCGGGCCAGATATTGCTCCACGTCGCGCAGTTCGGCGGGCATGCCGCGTACGACCACCAGGCCCGACTGCGGACTGACGATGATGCGCCGTCCTTCCTCGTCGCCGACGATCGCCCGGGTGGCGACCTCCACCTCCTGCCAGAAATTCGCTCGCGTACTGGTGGAGACCCGGCTGCCGGATACCCGGGAGCGCTCGTCCCCGTCGTCCAGGCGATCACCTTCCTGTGAACGGATATCCGAGTCGCGATCGCCGGCCACGAGTCCGGAACTGACCCGGGTCTCCGAATCGCCCCGCCGGTCCACGTTGAGATAATTGACCGTGTACACGCGCGATTCGAGCCGCTTGGGCAGGACCACGTAGCCATTATCGGTGCGCTCGTACTCGTAACCGTAGGCCTGCCGCACGGCGCGCATCACCTCGTCGACCGTGACGTTCTTCAACTCGAGGCTGATGCTGCCGCTGACCTCCGGGTTGACGATCATGTTGTGCGACGTGTCCCGCACCAGTCCCATGAAGAACTGCCGCGCCGGCACCCGGTCGACGATCACGTCGAAGCGTTCCTCACCGGCGGAGTCCAGCTCGATTTCCGAGAGCAATGCCTCTTCCACTGCCGCCGGCGGGGCGGATGGCTTGGTCGCTGATTTTTCCGTCGCCGGCTCGGGTTCGAGCGCCTCGACCACTTCCGCTCTGGAATCGGCCTGTTGTTCCTCGATATGCGCGCACCCGCCCAGCCACAGGGGAACGAGCAGGCCGACGGGGAGGAGAAGCTTGAGGTTCCGCATCAGGGAGTCCCGGTTGGTTGTCTGGTTGGATTGTTTACGGAAGATCGAATCGATCGCAGATCGCTGGAGGGCTCGACCTCGATCCGTTCGCCGTCCCGCTCGAGGATCACTCGTCCGCGGTCGATCGCGACTACGGCGAACCCCTCGATCCGGTCACCCACACCGAGGGTGCGTTCACCGATCACCGCCGCGCTGCGACCCGGGCCTCGCAGGATCATGCTCACTTCCAGTCCCTCGGGCCGCTCGTCGAGTTCGGCGGAAACCGGTTCGACCGGTCCCTGCGGCGGGCGGAACGGATCCTCGACGGCGTCGGCGCGCCCGGCTGTCGAGAGGACGGCCCCCAGGAGGGCAAGACCGACGATGACTCGCTTGCGATCAACCACCGATCAGGGCCTCCTCGAGACTGATGGAATGCAGGCGCCAGGTATAGGAGGCGCGGGGGTAGTCGATGATCTGCACCTCGATGCCGTCCCACTGGAAATCCCAGTCGAGGGACTGAACACGCTGCAGGTAGTCCAGCGCTTCGACGAAGCTGCCTTCGAAGGTGATTTCCAGCGGATGGCGATAAAGTACCGGCATGCTCGGGGCAGCGATCACCTGACTACCTTCCTCTTCCTCGTCTTGCTCGCTGCCGAAGCGCATCCGCTCGGCGGGAAGGGTAGTCAGCGAGACGAGCCGCAACGACGAACCGGCGAGCACCTCCCGCAGGGCTTCGGCCATGGAACCGGCGGAGACGAAACCGCGGGCCACGGACTCGACCTCCCGGTCGAGTTCCCCGAGCCGAGCCTCCAGCCGTTCTTCCGCGTTCCTCAGGTCGACCACCGGATCGTTGGCAACACGCTCGGCAAGCTCGTCCCGCGCGGTGCGCAGCTCCTCGGCCTGACTCTCCCGGTTCGCCAGATCCGCCTCGATGCCGGCCAGACGGTCACGGGCCGGGGCGAGCGCCAGCCAGTCGATCAGCACCGCGACGATCACCACGAGCAGCAGATTGACCAGAAGCCGTTCGCGCAGCGGCCGTCGATCGAGCCGCCGGACGGCGGAGATCATGCGCCGGAAGGGACCTTCAGTCGTCATCGCTGACCTCCTCCGACGTCTTTACCCGGAAGTCTACCCAGTCCTCGCGCTCCAGGTTACGGCTGATCACCAGCCGGCGGAATCGCAGGCCACGGAACGCGATCTCGTCGCCCAGTTGGCCGACGAATGCCGGAACCCGGGACGGATCGGTGGCGTGACCGCGGATCTCCACCTGGTCGGACCGATGATCGACAGCGAGGTGACTCAGCCACAATCCGTTCCCGGCCTGGCGCGCCACCCCTTCCAGGTACGCCGACGGCAGCCGACCGGCCGTCCCGTTGTCGATGGACATGTCGGCCAGCAATCGCTCGCGCTCGCCGATCGCCTCGCGCAGCCCGGTGATCCGCTGCTGGATGCGCTTTTTCGCTTCTTCCGACCCCAGCCGGGAGCTGAGATCCTCGATCTCGCCTTCCAGCCCATCGATCTGGCCGGCAACGAGTTCGATGTCCCCCTCGACCGAACGAAGCTCGAACCCGAGTACGGCACGCCACGCCAGCCCAGCCAGCAAAACGACCAGGAGCAGGACGACGAGGGTCGACAGCCCGAATGGACGGAAGGTGGTGCGGAACTCGTCCTGGTAGAGGTTGATGTCGAGTTTCATGACTCGTCCCCTCCGTCCTGGTCCGCCGGATGCCGAAAGGCACCCCCCAGGGCGATCAGATCCCCCTCGTCTGCCACCACGTCGGGTTCGGTCTCCAGCCCGGTGCTGGCCGGCTCGAAACGACGAACGGAGAGTTCGAGGCTCTCGGCAAGATGCTCGATCAGCATTTCGCGAACACCGGGCTCCTCGCAGGCGATCCACAACTCACGCAGGGGAGCGTCCGTGAAATGCGATTCGTAGTAATCCAGGGAGCGCTGGATTTCCAGCGAGAGGTCGGAGAGGACGTTCATCCTGCCCTCGTCGTCGGACTTCATCGCCGATGACAGGGCGTTGATGCCCAGGTCGACCTCGCGGAAGAAGTAGAAACGACGGTCGCGTCCGACGGTCATCAACCCGCCACCGGCACCGACCTGCAGGAAGACGTACCCCGTACTGCCCTTGGCGGCAACGGCCATCAGGTCTCTCAGGGCCAGCGGCACGACGCCGATGCTCGCGAGGCGAAGACCGGCCTGCTCCACCAGGTCGATGCCCTCGCGGATGGCCGTCCGGCAACCGGCGACGACCTGTACCTCGGACGAGCGGGCCCCGGCCTTCTGGCCGGCCAGGTCGATCCAGTCGATCACCGGATCGACGAAACGCCCGGCAAGCATGTCGCTTATGCGCCATCGCAGTGCCTGACGCACTTCGTTGGTCGGCACGTCGGGGCGTTCGATCTGGAAGACCTGGTAGTCGTCCGGGGAGAGCACGAGGTGCGCATCCGCCTTGCGGACGCCCATCCGCTTGAGCCCGCCGGCCAGTTCGGCCGGGGAACCGGAGCGCACAAAACCGGTCAGATAACCACCGGCACCCGGTTCCCCGTCCACCACGGCCGCGTGAATCTCCCCGTTGTCGATGTATAGGCCGACCCGCTTGCCGGAGTCTCGGCCAGAGAACAGTTTCAGCAAACCCATCTCCAGTGGCCCGTGTCGAGCGCCTGCCGTTGCACGGTCGCCCGGGATGCTTCGCCCGAAGCATCATAGAATTATCTAGTTATAATCGGTCAAGAGCCTATCACAGACTCCCATCCCATTGTTCAGAACAGCCCTGTCAAGGCAAGCGCCGCAACACCACCCAGATAGATCATCCCGATCAGCACGAACAGCCCGTCGGCCGCGACCATCCCCAGCCCGAAGAGCAGTAGCGCCAGCCCGGCGGCCGTCGCGGAGAACGGCACCAGTTCCATCAGGGGCATCAGACATGCCAGCCCGAGGCAAAGGATCGCCACGACCGCGGTGCCCCCGCCGGAGATCAGCCAGACATGCCGCCGACGCAGAAAGCGGTCGATTCGGGCGACCGGCCTTTCCAGAAACGACAATCCGCGAACGAGCCGGGCACTGGAAACCGACCGGCACAGCAGCCAGCGGGGCAACCACAGCGATCCCCGGCCGAACAGCATCTGCAGCGAGATCAGCAACAGCGCAATCCCCATAAGCGTGGGCATGCCCGGTATCCCGCTCAGCGGAGAGAAGAGGATGGTGCCGATCAGCAAAAGCACCGGACCGTAGGCTCGACTGCCCATCGCCTCGATCAGCGTGGCGAAATGCACCCGATCCCGACTCGCGGCAACCGTCCCGATACGGGCGAGCAGCTGGCCGAAATTGCGCGGCTCATCCGCGGGGAACGGCTTCACGTTGGTCTCGTGTTCGGACATGGCCGGCGAGCTCGCTTGATCGGGACGGGAACCAGCCCTGCCCCTGCCGGTCAGGGGCGATCACGCCGACAGAGGCAGGCGGATACCTTCGTTCGTCGCGCCGGCCGTCGCAGCCCGGTAGCCAGACGGATGCCACGCGCCAGCAGGACGATGCCACCGGCGCGCCCGGCCAGGCCTCCGGCCGCGAAGGCCGTGGCCAGCGAGGCCCAGGGATGATTCGAAACGCCGGTGGTGACGACCTGACGACCGACATCGATGACGTCATCAAGCACCGAGCCGGAGAGCGTCAGGCGCAACTTGGCAAGTCGCAACGCCTCCTCGGGCGGGACGTCGCGCTCGGCATCCTGCCCGCGAATCCGCGCCGCATGCAGGCGCAACCGCTGCGTGACTTCATTCACCGGATCCACCGGTAGGCCCAGTATGCCAGCAGCAAGGCCACGACCAGGCAGCCAGCGCCCACTGCAGCCAGGGCGGCAGCCACGCCCCAGATCGAGGCGAGCCAGTGATAGACACCGGCCCCGACGAGCCCGACCCCCAGGAGCGCCAGCAGGCCGACCACGCCCACGAGGACGACGGCCACGGCCGTGCGCCCTACCTGCCGGCGCAACAGGCGCCCTTCCGCCTCGACCAGGGCGGCCAGGGCCAGGACGTAGTCGGTGATGGCCTTCAGTGCCGGCCTCCCATATCCATCACCTTGGCGATAATAAAGCCGATACCGAAGGCGGCCACCACCGACGTGAAAGGGTGGCGACCCACGACTTCCTCCGCCTCGTCAACGCGGGCCTCTCCGCGCGCCCGGACCTGCTCGTAGCCACGATGGAGAGCATCCATGCCGTCGTCGAAGGCGTCCCTGACCTCCTCCCGGGCAGTGTCGGCCTTGTCGTGGACGCGCCGCTCGCCCTGTTCCTTCACGACCTTGAGCAGTTCGGTGACATCGCCACGAAGTTGCGCGAGATCCTTTTTCAGGGCCTCGACTTCGGCGCTGGGATCCTTCTGGGTGGCCTGTGCCATGGGGAGTACCTCTGATTGGTAGCCAAGCTGTGCTCACCGGAAGATAGTCGGGCTGCAGCGGGATTCCAAGCCGCCGCCCCCAACCAGCGGTTCATCCCATCAGCAGGTACTTGGTCTCGAGGTACTCGTCGAGCCCCTCCATTGCCCCTTCCCGGCCGAGCCCGGACGACTTGACCCCGCCGAAGGGCGCGGCGGCGTTGGAGATCAGCCCGGCATTGATGCCGATCATGCCCGCCTCGATGCCCTCCGCGACGCGCCAGACCCGGTGGACGTTCTCGCTGTAGAAGTAGGCCGCCAGGCCGAAGGGGGTGTCATTGGCCATCGCGATGCCCTCGGCCTCGGTGGCAAACGTCGAGACCGCCACCACCGGCCCGAAGGTCTCCTCGCGCATCACCTGCATCGACTGGCGAATGCCCGTCAGGAGCGTGGGCAATACGTAATTGCCGCCGCGCGAATCCCTGCGCCCGCCGCTGACGACGGTCGCCCCCTGCCTGGTCGCATCCTCGACGTGCTCCATGACCTTGTCGACGGCATCCTGGTTGATCAGCGGCGCAATCTCGCTGTCCGGATCGAAACCGTCGCCGAGCCGCAATCCCTCGATGCGGGCGCGCAGGCGTTCGACAAAGGCGTCATGCACCGACTCCTGCACGTAGAAGCGATTCACGCAGACGCAAGTCTGCCCGGTGTTGCGGAACTTGGCCGCGATCGCCCCCTCGACGGCGGCGTCCAGGTCGGCGTCGTCGAAGACCAGGAACGGGGCGTTGCCCCCGAGCTCCAGCGAGATCTTCTGCACGTTGGTGGCCGCCTGACGCATCAGTTCACTGCCCACCTCGGTCGAACCGGTAAAGGAAACCTTGCGTACCAACGGGTTGGCCGTCATTTCCGAGGCGATTTCCCGCGCCGGACCGGTCACCACGCTGAACACGCCGGCGGGCACACCCGCCTGCCGGGCCAGCTCGGCCAGTGCCAGGGCGGAGAACGGGGTCGCCGAGGCCGGCTTGACCACCATCGGGCAGCCCGCCGCCAGAGCCGCGCCGGCCTTGCGGGTGATCATCGACGACGGGAAGTTCCAGGGCGTGATTGCCGCGGCCACGCCGATCGGCTGGCGGATCACGACGATCTGCTGACCGGCCTTCGCCGGCGGGATCGTCCGGCCGTAGGCCCGCCGAGCCTCCTCGGCAAACCACTTGAGAAACGAGGCGGCGTAGCGGATCTCGCCGGCGGACTCCGCCAAGGGCTTGCCCTGCTCGAGCGTCATGATCGCGGCCAGCGTCTCCTCCTGCTCGAGCATCAACTCGTACCAGCGCCGCAGGATGTCGCCACGGACCTCGGCGGTCTGCCGACGCCAGTCGACCAGGGCGCGATCCGCCGCCTCGATCGCCCGGCGGGTGGCATCCGTGCCCAGGCGCGGGACCTGGCCAATGGTCTCCCGGTTGGCCGGGTTGTCCACCGCCATCGTGACGCCATCGTCGGCATCCACCCACTGCCCGTCGATGAACGCCTGCTGCCGAAACAACGGGTTGGCACGGATTTCCGAAGTCCAGTCTTTGCTCATGCCGTTCTCCCTTCAGACCGTCGGGCTGGGGTAACGCGCGTCGATGGCATCGATTGCCTCGAGCAGCTCGCTCGAGAGCGCCACGTTGGCCGCCCCGATGTTTTCCTCCAGCTGCCGGATGCTGGTCGCCCCGATGATCGTCGAGGCCACCTGCGGCAGACGCAGGGTAAAGGCGATCGCCATCTGCGCCGGCGACAGGCCGTGCTCGCGTGCCAGCTCCACGTAGGCACGGGTGGCCTCGGCGGCGTTGGGCTTCTCGTAGCGCCCCCCGAAGTCCGGGAACTGCGTGATGCGTCCCGGCGCTTGCGGGTCGTCGAGGTACTTGCCGGTCAGGTGGCCGAAGGCCAGCGGGCTGTACGGCAGCAGCGCGACGTCCATCTCCGTGCAGACCTCGGCCAGCCCGCCGGTCTCGAACTGGCGATTCATCAGGTGATAGGCGTTCTGCAGCGAGGTCACCGCCGGCAGATTCAGGCGCCTTGCGACCTCCAGAAAGGACATCACGCCATAGGGCGTCTCGTTGGACAGGCCGATGTAGCGTACCTTGCCCGCCTCGACCAGGTCGGCCAGCACCTCGAGCTGCGACTCGAAGGATTCGGCCTCCCAGCGTCTGTCGGCATCGTAGTAGACCTCGCCGAACTTGGGTACGTAGCGGTCCGGCCAGTGAATCTGGTAGAGATCCACGTAGTCGGTGCGCAGGCGGCGCAGGCTGCCCTCGATCGCTTCGTTGACCTGTTCGCGCGTGACGCGCGGACCGCCCCGGAGGTGGGGCATGCGACGGCCGGCGCCGGTCACCTTGGTCGCCACGACCAGGTCCTCGCGACGGCGGTCCTTGAGCCAGCTGCCGACGAAGGACTCGGTGCGTCCCTGCGTCTCGCCGCGCGGCGGGACCGGGTACATCTCCGCGGTGTCGATGAAGTTGATGCCGGCGTCCATCGCCCGGTCGAGCTGCTCGTGGGCCTCGGCCTCGGTGTTCTGTTCACCGAAGGTCATGGTACCCAGACAGATGCTGCTGACCTCGAGTCCGCTGTTGCCCAGTCGCCGATATTCCATCGTTGTCGTGTGCCCTTTATGCTGTGGTGTTTTCGAAAACCTGAGAGTAGCCGAGATGACCGCCGTGTCCAGCCAGATCGTCGCCACCCATGCCGAACTCATTCGCGCCATCGCCGGGGCCATCCGGGAAAGCCTTCCCCGGGATGCGGCCGCCGAGATGGCCGCGCGCTACCGGGAGGACGGCTGGAATGACCTGGCCGATGCCCTCGAGGCACGGCTCGACGGTCGCCGGCCGGACCCCAGCGCCCTGGATGACGAGGACCGGAACATACTCGAAGCCGTCGAGCGGACGGTGAACGAGCCCCGGTGGCTCGAACAGGTCGAGGCCGAAGCCGAACACGAGGCTGCCGAACCGATCGCCGCGCTCATCCTCGCCGCGACCTGGGGAGAGCGCGAGGCACTGGCGGCACTCACCGAGATGCGGGAGACCGCCGAGGACGCGGGCATGATCGGCTCAGCCGCCCATGCCTTCGTCGCCATCGTCGAGGGCGAGCGCGACCTCGAGCGACTCGTCGCGACCTTCCCCGAGTGTCCGCGCGGGCTGGCGGCGGCCACCCTGGAAGCGATCGAGCGCCAGGAGAGCGCCTGATCCCGCGCCGGTACGGAAAACGGGACGTCAGGCGTCGATCACCGTCGTCTCGGCGCGCAGCTCCCCGCCCATCCGGCACATCAGTTCGTAGCTGATGGTGCCGGCCGCCTGCGCCACCGCGTCGACCGGCAGGCGCGCCCCCCAGCACTCCACCTCGTCACCCACGGACGCCTCGATGCCGCGCAGGTCGACGGTCACCATGTCCATCGACACCCGGCCGACGACCTGCGTGCGCTGCCCGTTGACGAGAATCGGGGTGCCATCGGGCGCGTGCCGGGGATAGCCGTCGCCGTAGCCGACCGCCGCGATACCCACGGGCATGGTCTCGGGGGCCACGAACCGCCCGCCGTAACCAATCGCCCCACCCTTCGGCACCTGCCGCACGGCGATCAGGGCAGTCGTCAGGTGCATAGTCGCCTGCAGGTCGTGATCGGTCGCCTGCCCATAGATGAACGGATTGCCGCCGTAGAGCATGATGCCCGGACGGACCCAGTCGCCGCCCGCCTCGTGGCCGAGCAGGCCGGCCGAATTGCACAGGCTGGTCTCGCCGGGCCAGCCGCGGGCCACCGCTTCGAAGCAGCGGATCTGCTCGTTGGTCCACGACGGGTCCGGCTCGTCGGCCCGGGCGAAGTGCGTCATCAACCCGATCCGTTCGGCCACCAGGGGAAGCCGTTCCAGCCTCACCCTCGCCTCGCCGATGGATTCCGGCGAGATCCCCGCGCGGTGCATGCCCGTGTCCAGCTTCAGCCAGACGGACAGCCTGCCCGTCACCGGCACCCGAGTGGCCGACCAGTGCTCGAGCATTTCGATCTGGGAGACATCGTGGAGCACCATCTCCAAGCGCTGCTCGACGGCGAGAGCGAACTCATCGGGTACCCAGGCACCCTGCAGAACGAGGATGCGCTGGGAAAACCCGGCTTCCCGTAACGCCAGCGCCTCGCCCGGTGTCGCCACCGCAAAACCCGGGGCGCCGGCCTGCGCGAAGGCCGATGCCACGGTCAGCAGCCCGTGCCCATAGCCATCGGCCTTCACGGCCGCGAAGATGCCGCGATCACCCGCTGCGCGCCGCGCCACCGTCAGGTTGTGACGCAATGCGCCGGCATCGATCGCCAGCCGGGCCCGGCGCATCATCGGTAGGCTTCCGGCACGCTGTCCGGGCTGATGAAGTCTTCGAAACGCGTGTTCTGACCACGGAAGGTCATGACCACGCTGCCAACCGGACCGTTACGCTGCTTGCCGATGATGATCTCGGCCATGCCCTTCTTCTCGGTGTCCGGCTCGTAGACCTCTTCCCGGTAGATGAACATGATCACGTCCGCGTCCTGCTCGATCGCCCCGGATTCGCGCAGGTCCGACATCACCGGGCGCTTGTTGGGGCGCTGTTCCAGCGAGCGGTTGAGCTGCGAGAGCGCGATCAGGGGAACGTTGAGCTCCTTGGCGACCGCCTTGAGCGAGCGCGAGATCTCGGAGATCTCGTTGGTGCGGTTCTCCTTGGAGCCCGGCACCTGCATCAGCTGCAGGTAGTCGACCACGATCAGGCCGAGATCCTGTTCGCGGGCCAGCCGCCGGGCGCGCGAACGCAGGTCGGACGGCGACAGTGCCGGGGTGTCGTCGATGAAGATCTTCGCCTGGCTCAGCTGCCCCACCGCCCCGGAGATCCGGTGCCAGTCCGTATCGTCGAGCTGGCCGGTGCGCACCCGCGTCTGGTCGATGCGCCCCAGCGAGGAGAGCATCCGCACGGCAAGCTGGTCGCCGGGCATTTCCATGGAGAACACCGCCACCGCCTTCTGGTTGTACAGGGCGACGTTCTCGGCGATGTTCATGGCGAAGGTGGTCTTGCCCATCGACGGGCGCCCGGCGACGATCACCAGGTCGCCGTTCTGCAGGCCGGTGGTCATGCTGTCGAGGTCGGTAAAGCCGGTGCTCTGGCCGGTGACCTCGCCCTCGTTCTCGTAGAGCTCGGCGATGCGGTCCATCGCCACGGTCAACAGGTCCGTGATGCCCTGGAAACCGCGGCGGTTGCGCGAGCCCTCGTCCGCGATGGCGAAGATCTCCTTCTCCGCGTGCTCGAGCACGTCGTGAGCGCTGCGCCCCTCGGTCTGGTACCCCATGCGGGAGATGTCCGTGCCCACCTCGATCAGGCGGCGCAGCAGCGCGTGCTCGCGGATGATCTCGGCGTAGGCGAGGATGTTGGCCGCACTGGGCACCGAGTCGACCAGGGCCGCCAGGTAATCGTTGCCGCCGATGTCCTCGAGCTTCTCCAGCGCCCGGAGGCGTTCCGAGACCACCATCGCGTCGAACGGCTGGTTGCGTTCGGCCAGTTCCTGGATGACCTCGAAGATCAGCCGGTGGTCGTGGAAGTAGAAATCGTCCGGGCGGATACGGTCCCCAACCTGCTCGAAGGCGAGCGGGTCGAGCATCAGCCCGCCGAGTACCGCCTGCTCGGCGTCCTGGGAATGCGGGGGCACGCGCAATGCCAGCGGCGAACCGCCTTCCCGCCCGGACGCATCGGCCCGGAACGGGTTCGGGGTGGGTTCGGATTGGTAGTCCGGTAGTGACATGGATATCGGGCCGAAGAGGATTGACGGTAACGGATCGGCCGCGTGCCGAGCGATTCGGGGCACGCGATCTGCCGGTCCGCGAAGACCCCGAATGATACGCCGACGCGAAGCCGAAGGCCACGCCGGCAGCACCGGTCGACGCCCTCGATTTCAGCCCCACGCGCACCCTGTTTCAGGGGGCGCCCGGACGCAAGAAGGCCCGCTCCGGGCGACCGGTAGCGGGCCTTCGACAGCCTTGAAGCCGACCCGCAGGCCGGCGTGGCTCTTACTGCTCGGGAACGACGACCACGGTCAGGTCGACGTCGACTTCCGAGTGCAGGTGCAGCTGGACCGGGAACTCGCCCAGCGCACGCAGCGCGCCTTCCGGCAGACGGACTTCGCGCTTTTCCACCTCGACGCCGAACTTGTCGGTGACGGCGGTGGCGATCTCGACGGTACCGACCGAACCGAACAGCTTGCCTTCCGCACCGGCCTTGACCGGGATCTCGACGCTGGCCTCTTCACCGATCTTGTCGGCACGGGCCTGGGCGGCGGCCAGCTCCTCGGCGGCCTTCTTCTCGAGTTCGGCACGACGTGCCTCGAACTCTTCCATGTTGACCTTGGTGGCCGGCTTGGCCTTGCCGTAGGGGATCAGGAAGTTACGGGCATAACCCGGGCGAACGCGGACCACGTCGCCCAGCGAGCCCAGGTTTTCTACCTTGCTCAACAGAATGACTTGCATGGGATATTGACTCCTGGAATCTGGGAACGGACGCGATCAGTGGCGATCGGTGTACGACAGCAGGCCGAGGAAGCGGGCACGCTTGATGGCGGTCTGCAGCTGACGCTGATAACGCCCCTTGGTACCGGTCACGCGGCTCGGCACGATCTTGCCGGTCTCGGTGACGTACTGACGCAGGGTGTCAATGTCCTTGTAGTCGATGTGCTTCACGCCCTCGGCGGTGAAACGGCAGAAACGCTTGCGACGGAAAAAACGGGCCATGAGATATACCTCCTCGGATTACTTGCTGGAGTCGTCGTCGGACTTCTTCTCGGAGTCGCGACGCTCTTCGCTCTTGTTCTCACCGTCACGACGGCGCGGACGGCGCTCGGATTCGCGCTCCTGCATCATCGGGGAGGGATCGGTGTAGGCCTCGTCGCAACGGACGGTCAGGTGGCGCAGCACCGCGTCGTTGAACTTGAATGCCTCTTCGAGCTCGGCCAGGGCTTCCTGGTCGGTCTCGACGTTCATCAGCACATAGTGGGCCTTGACGAGCTTCTTGATCGGGTAGGCCAGTTGACGGCGACCCCAGTCCTCGAGGCGATGAACGGTGCCCTTCGCGGATTCGATGATGCCGCGGTAGCGCTCGATCATGGCCGGGACCTGGTCGCTCTGGTCCGGGTGGACCATGAAGACGATTTCGTAATGACGCATGGATACAACTCCTGTGGATTGAAGGCAGCCTGCCGCATGCGGAACGGTCAGGCAGGAGAAACAAGCGGCGGATTGTACGGCCAACCGGCATGCGGTTCAAGCATGGGGCCGATCCGGGCAACATCCGCTGCCGCAAGGCATGGCCATCAGCGCATCAGCCGGCGTCGGGCTCGACCCCCAAGGCCACGAGGATCCCCTTGAGCAGTTCGGTGGGAGAAGGCGGGCAGCCGGGGATGCGCACGTCCACCGGGATGACGTTTTCCACGCCTCCGCAGCTGGCGTAGGAGGTACCGAACTCACCGCCGTGGCAGGCGCAATCCCCCGCCGCTATCACCAGCTTGGGTGCGGCGGTGGCCTCCCAGGTACGCTTCAGGGCTGTCTGCATATGACGGCTCACCGGTCCGGTGACCAGCAGGGCATCGGCATGTCGAGGCGAAGCGACGAAGTGCACGCCGAAACGCGAGATGTCGACATAGGGATTGTTCAGCGCGTGGATTTCCAGCTCGCAGCCGTTGCAAGAGCCGGCGTCCACCTGGCGGATGGCCAGGCTGCCGGAGAACCGCGTCTTCACCGCCTTCTTCACCTGTTTTCCCAAGGCTTCCAGTTCGGGATCATCGCCCGCAGGCGCGGGATCGGTGAGTCGGCCGGTACGGGCAATCTGTCGCAGGATTCGAAGCATCGGGATGTGTCCGTCTGTTCGTTGAAAGGAGATCAATGCGCAGCATGGAGTGCAGGGAATGCCTGCCGAATCACCGGGACGTTCGGTAGCGACGCCGTGCCCCTCCATTCGCCCCGCCTCCGGGGCTCTCCAATAGTCAAAGATCCACGCCGGAATACGAACCGTTGACCGACTTGTTGCACACGGGAAAGTCGGGAACGATGTTGCCGAGCACCGCCTGCTCCAGAGCCGGCCAGGTAAACCAGCTGGGGTCGCGGGGGAAGAACCGGGCGATCCGTCCGTCCTCGCCGAACCGGACGTAGGTGAGGATGTCGCCCCGCCAGCCCTCGACGCGGCCCAGCCCCGAGGCGCCCGCCTCCGGGGCGGAGAGTTCGGCGCGGATGGCACCTTCGGGCAATCGCTCCAGCAGCTGCTCCACGAGCGCCAGGCTGATGCCGATCTCCTCGATGCGCACCCGCATGCGGGCGGAGACGTCGCCGTCCTTGAATACCGGCACGGTCACGTCCAGATCGTCGTAGGGCGCGTAGGCCGCATCCCGGCGCAGATCGCGACCCAGACCGCTGGCCTTGCCGACGTAGCCGGTGGCGCCCAGCGAAAGAGCGGTCTCGGCACTCAGCCGACCGGTGGTGATCAGCCGGTCGTCCAGCGGCGGGTGGTCGGTCAGAATATCGAACAACGGGCGGACCTTTCGCCGCAATTCCTCGGCCTCTGCACGCAAATCCCTGACGTTGTCGGCATCGATATCCCGGGCCACGCCGCCTGGGACCACGGCGTCCATCAGCAGCCGGTGGCCGAACAGGGCCCGGCTGTTGCGTTGCCAGGCCTCGCGCAGCGCGCCGCACTGGGCATGGGCGAAGGCAAAGCCCACGTCGTTGCAGATCGCGCCCACGTCACCCAGATGATTTGCAATGCGTTCCCGCTCGGCGAGCAGCGCCCGGAGGTATTGGGCCCGGCGCGGGATCTCGGCGCCGGTGGCGCGCTCCATGGCCTGGCAGGCGGCCCAGGCGTGAGCCACGGTGGAATCCCCCGAAACCCGTCCGGCCAGGCGGGC
>JBNJFM010000041.1:0-14294 GCA_051746865.1 Pseudomonadota bacterium
GCCGGCGGCCTTGTTGTAGGTGATGCGCTGGGCGGGCACCAGCAGGGTGGTGATCGCGTCGACCAGGGTGGACTTGCCCGAGCCGATGTCGCCGGTGACCAGCACGTTCTCGCCGCCCGGCTCCAGCCGCCAGACCCGGCGGTCGAAGGTGCCCCAGTTGAGCACCTCGAAGCCGTGCAGGCGAAAGCCGGCCTGCTCGTCGGAAGCGGCGAAGTCGAGCATGGGGGCTTGCATCACGAGTCAGGCTGCGGGCGTGGTTCCGGGGTGGTCTCGTCGGCGGAGTCGTCGAGGTGCGCGGCGTATTCGGCCAGCCGCCGGTCGAGCTCGGCCAGCCAGTCGGCGTCGATAAAACCGGTGATGATCCGCCGGACCTCGACGCGGTCGCCGTCACCGCGCAGGCGGCGCAGGAACCCCAGCTCCACCACCTTGTTGATGTGGCTGTCGATCCGGTCCATCAGCCGCGCCTCGTTGGCCGTCTCGGGCAGGAACACGCGCACCATGTCGACGAGCTGCTCGCGCGAGAGGATCAGTCGCGGGTCGCCGCCGGCGGCATCGTGCTCGGCGAGCTTCTTGCGGATCAGGGCGAGCAGCAGGCTGACCGGGTAGCTCAACGGCCGGCGGCGCACCAGCCGGGGCAGGGGCGTGTCCTCGCCCTCTTCCGGTCGCTGGCGCAGGTAGGCGTGCCCCTCGGCCTCGTCGACGATCAGCATCAGGCCGAGCACCTCGACGTAATCGCGCACGCGCGCCTCCAGGGCGAGCAGTGCCTCCCACAGGCGCACATCGGCATCGCGGTAGAGCACGCCCTTGAACAGGGCGATCAGCACCAGGGACAGGCGCTGGTCGGCCGGGTTTGTCGGGGAGTCGCTTGCGGTCATCGGCGCGTGTGTGCTGACGGCGTGGGCCATGGAGGCGACATGGTGACATGAATCGCGACCGGGGTGAGCGGCCGCTGTTCGCTGGAAGGGAATTCCGTCACGGGCCCTGCGGCGGCAGGCGTTCGACCAGCGCGTCCCAGGCGATGCGCACACCGGGCAGGGCCCGGACCTCGGTCTCGCCGGCGAGCTCGACGAACTCGGGCTTGCCGTACTCGTCGCCCGCGAGGCGGTAGATGGTCAGCAGCCGGTCGGTGGGGTGCACCAGCCACAGTTCGGTCACCCCGTGGCGCTCGTAGACGCGCCGCTTGTGGATGTGGTCATGGCTGGCGGTGCTCGGCGAGAGCACCTCCACCACCCAGTCCGGCGCGCCGCGCACGCCCCGCTCGTCGAGCTTGTTCGGGTCGCAGACGGCGAGCACGTCCGGTTGCACCACCGTGTCGATCCGGTCGTCGGCCTCGTCGCCGCGCGGCAGGCGCACGTCCAGCGGGGCGATCATTACCCGGCACTCCGCGCCTTCCGTGGCGTTGGCCGCCTGTCGGTAGATCTCGCCGGTCACTTCCTGGTGATGCCGGGTCGGCGACGGGGACATGGCATAGGCCACCCCGTCGATCAGTTCGTAGCGCAGCTCGTCGCCCCAGTGACGGTAATCGCCATAGGTGTGAAATTCCTCGTCCCGCAGCGGCAGTCCCATCGCGATTCCTCCTCGCTTCGCCTGGCGCCCGATTCTAGCCCGGATATTTCATGAAAGCCACGCGCCCTCGCTAGCCTGTCGACCTTGCGATGAATCGGCTGCGGAAGCGGGGACGGCGGCTGACGCCGCCTTCGCGGGCGAGGCCCGCTCGCATGGGGCGCGGTGCCACCGGATGCGCTGTGCGAGCTTGCCTGCAAGCGAAACGCGCCGTGAGGCGCGTGTCCCGGCTGGGCGGGGTCTCGGTGGCTTATGGCGTCGTTTCGCGCCGTGTTCAGCGGGCGAAGATCACGGTGGGCACGGTTGCCTGTCGGCGGATGCCCTCGGCGTCGGTCCAGGTGACGGTGGCTTGTTCGCCCTCGTCGATTAGGGCGCGCTCGTCGTCGGCGGCCAGGCCGAGGTAGGCCACCAGTTCGGCCAGACCCTGTTCGAGCGGGTGGTCGGCGAGCAGCTCGGTCAGCCTGACCTGGTCGCGGGATTGCAGGGCGCGGCGGATTTGGCGGTGCAGCCGCTCGCGGTCGACATGGGTCTGCTCGAACAACGCGTCGGTGTCGATGCCCGTCTGCTCGGCTTCCTCGATCGCCTGGCTATGGATCACCGGGTTGCGCGGCGGCGAGTACAGCGGGCGTTCCATGGTCAGCTCGATGCGCGGGGCGGGTTCGTCGACGGCCATGAAGTCGCTGCGCGGCGGTTGACTACGGATGGCCAGCGCGCGCTGTTCGCTCTCGCGGATCAGGTCCATGATTCGCCGGTTTTCCAGCCAAGCCTGGTCGTCGAGGTAGCGGCGCAGCTGTTCGGAGAGCCGCGCGACGGTGCGCTGGGTGGTCTCGCCGGCCTCCAGCCAGTCGTAGTGGATGCGGGCAATGCGCGGATCGGGTTCCAGCTCGGCGACTGGTTCGAGCGACAGGGCGTGCTCCAGCATCTCCGTCAGGGCCTCCTGACGGGAGGGTGACATCAGAAAATCCCAGAAAGCACGGAAGCTGCGACCCTCGTCGGAATCCGAGATCTCGTCGCGCTCGCCGAAGACGCTGTCGAGCAGTTCGGCCTTGCTGCCCTCCCAGGTGGCGATGCGTTCGCGCACTTCGCGGTCGAGTTCGCGGAAGTTCTGCTCGACTTGTCGGAAGTCGCCCAGTAGCCCGCGTGCGGTGCGTTCGACCTGCATGAAGCGTTCGCGGATGCGGGCCGGGTCCATCAGTGCCAGTTCGCCTTGCCCCACGCGCTCGATTTCTTCGTCGATCGCCGCCCGCCGGCGCTCGAGATCACGGATGCGCGCCTCGGGATCGGTCTCGGTGCCCTGGACCAGTTGCTCGAGCAGATCGAACACCGAAAGCAGGCGCGATTCGGTGCCGACGAACTGTCGTGCTTCCAGGCCTTCCAGCCAGTCGGTTACCCGCACCACCGCCGGCGTGAGATCGAAATGTGCCTCGTCGCTGCCGGCGGGATAGTACTTGCGCAGCCAGCCCTTGTCGTCGCCGGCCCAGTCGTTGAGATAGTCGGCTGCCGAGCGGGGAAAAGTCTGCGCACCGCGCTCCTCGCGCAGGTGGAACAGGTAGTCCTCCAGCCGGGCGATCAATTCGCCTTCCGGCAAGCTGCGGAGATTGGGCGCTATGAAACTGCGGTGCAGGAAGCTGACGATCAGCGGGGCGTTGTCCGCCACCAGCAGACGCCAGGCTGGATGCTCCCGACGGAGCAGTTCGATTGTCAGATAGTCGAGTTGCATGACCTTCGACCTCTCAACTCTCCCACCGCCTCCCCGTATCCAGCCGGATCACGGCCTGGTTGATCAGCGGGCACGCCATCAGGTAGTCGACGGTTTGCGCGACCACGCCGGGGCCCGGCTCGAAGGGTTGCAGGCGACGGGCGAGTCGTTCGCGGCGATATTGCTCGTCGTCTTCCGGGTGGAACATCAACAGTCCCGGAGCGATGGCGTTGACGCGGGTGTGCGGGGCGTAGCGCAGGGCCAGCGAACGGATCGAGCCCTCGATCGCCGCCTTGGAGGCGATGTAGTGGATGTGGTTCGGCTCGCCCTCGTGGATATGCGCGTCGGTGAGGAATACCACCTGCCGGTCGGCCCGGCCGTCGTTCCTCTCACGGGCGGGCAGGGCGCGTTGCAGGGCCTCGGTCAGCTCGATCGGCGCGGTGACATGCACGGTGTACATTGCCGTGGCCAGATCGGGGTCGGCCGCGCAGTCCTTGTCCCGGTGCCAGATCGAGGCGTTGTGCACGATCAGGTCCAGTCGGTCGACGTGCCCGGCCACCTCGCGGGCGAACGGCTCGATGCGCTCGCGCTCGAGCAGGTCCAGCGGCAGGGCGATCAGGCCCCGCTCGCTCAGGTCGCGCAGGGCTGCTGTCTCGTGGCGATAGCTGCCGATCACCCGATGGCCGGCCTCGAGCAGGTGGCCGGCCAGATCAGCGCCCACGCGGCGGGTCACCCCGGTAATCAGGACGGTCTGCGGTCGGCCGGTCATGCGATCAGCCCCGGCGACCGATCAGTTGCAGGAACTCGTTGCGGGTGGCGGCGCTCTCGCGGAACTGGCCGGTCATCCGCGAAGTGATCGTCTCGGATTCCACCTTCTCCACCCCGCGCATCGCCATGCACATGTGGGCGGCACGCACCTGCACGGCCACGCCGGCCGCGCCGGTGGCCGATTCCACCGCCTCGGCGATCTGCTGGGTCATGTTCTCCTGGATCTGCAGGCGACGGGCGAACAGGTCCGTGATCCGCGCGAGCTTGGACAGTCCGATGACCTTGCCCTGCGGGATGTAGCCGATGTCGACGTGGCCGATGATCGGCAGCATGTGGTGTTCGCAGAGGCTGTAGAACTCGATGTTGCGCACCACCACCATCTCGTCGTTGTCCGACTCGAACAGGGCGTTGCCGATGGCGGATTCCAGTCGCTGGTCCAGCCCCTGTGTAAGGTACATCAGGGCCTTGGCCACCCGTGCCGGCGTGTCGAGAAGCCCCTCGCGGTCCGGGTCCTCGCCCAGTTCGGCCAGGATGGTTCGCACGGCCTTGGCGATGGTCTCGACGCGCTTCTTGTCGGCGGCGACCGGTTCGGGGAAGTCGTCCTCGTGCAGGGCTGACATCGTCAGGGGATCTCCGGGTGTTTCGCTTGGGTGTCTTTGGCGTGAACTTTAGCAGGTCGGCCGTGGGGCTGTCCCCGGTGCGACGCTCCGGCCGCGGTTGGTCGGATCGTCGGCACAGGATAAACTGTCGCGTTCTTTCCGTTTTCAAATCCGCCAATGTCAGGCGCCTCAGGCGCAAGGGGTTTCACTGCTCGTGAAGGCCGTAATCGAACAACGTCTCCAGGCAATCTGCCAGCAGCTCGTCGCCGAGGGCGAGCTCCCCGAGGACAACGCCGCCAAGCCGGTGCTCACCGTGCCCAAGGATCCGGCGCACGGGGATTTCGCTAGCAATCTCGCCATGCAGCTGGCCAAGCCGATGCGCCGGCCGCCGCGGGTGGTCGCCGAGCTGATCATCGAACGGCTGGCGGACACGAACGGTCTTCAGAAGGTCGAGATCGCCGGGCCGGGATTCATGAACTTCTTCGTCGAGGCCGGCGCGGCCTTCGCCCTGATCGACTCCATCCTCGAGTCCGGGGAGCGCTTCGGATGCTCCGAGATCGCCCGCGGGCGGAAGGTGCAGGTGGAGTTCGTCTCCGCCAACCCGACCGGGCCGCTGCACGTCGGTCATGGTCGTGGCGCGGCCTACGGCTCGGTGGTGGCCAACCTGCTCGAGGCGATCGGCGCCGACGTCCAGCGCGAGTACTACGTCAACGATGCCGGCCGGCAGATGCACATCCTGGCCGTGAGCGTCTGGCTGCGCTATCTCGAGCATCACGGCGTGACCGGCCCCTTCCCGGTGGCGGCCTACCAGTCGCAGGGTTACATCGTCGACATCGCCCGGGGGCTGGAGGCGGAGCACGGCCCGAGAATGCTAGCGCCGGCCGACCGGGTGTTCGCCGACCTGCCGCCGGATGCACCCGACGGCGACAAGGAGCAGTACATCGATGCGCTGATCGCCCGGATGCGAGAGGAGCTGGGCGAGGAGAACTATCGCCTGGTCTTCCGTGCCGCGCTCGACTCGATCCTCGACGACATCCGCGCCGATCTGGCCGAGTTCGGCGTGGAGTACGACAACTGGTATTCCGAGCAGAGCCTGGCCGATCGCGGCCTGGTGGACGGTGCGATCGAGCGCCTGCGCGAGGCCGGCCACATCTACGAGCGCGGCGGGGCGCTGTGGTTCCGCTCCACCGACTTCGGTGACGACAAGGACCGCGTGGTGCGTCGCGACAACGGCCAGACCACCTACTTCGCCTCGGACATCGCTTACCACCTCGACAAGTTCGATCGCGGCTTCGATCAGGTGATCGATATCTGGGGGGCGGATCATCACGGCTACGTCCCGAGGGTGAAGGCGGCGATGACTGCGCTGGGCCGTCCGGCCGATAGCCTGACGGTCTCGCTGGTCCAGTTCGCCATTCTCTACCGCGGCGGCGAGCGGGTGCCGATGTCGACCCGCTCGGGGAGCTTCGTCACGCTGCGCGAGCTGCGCGAGGAGGTCGGCAGCGACGCCGCGCGCTTCTTCTACGTCATGCGCGCGGCCAACCAGCACCTGGATTTCGATCTGGATCTGGCCAAGAGCCAGAGCAACGAAAACCCCCTCTACTACATCCAGTACGCCCACGCGCGGGTGGCTTCGGTGTTCCGGCAGCTGCCGCTGCGGGGCTTCGAGCACGAGCCCGAGCGGGGTCGGGATGCCTACGAGCGCCTGACCGAGTCGCACGAGCAGGCGCTGTTCAAGCGCCTCTCGCAGTACCCGGCACTGATCGAGCGGGCCGCGCAGGCCCACGAGCCGCACCAGCTGGTGCACTACCTGCGCGATCTCGCCCAGGACTTCCACAGCTACTACAATGCCCACGCCTTCTTGCTGGGCGATGACGCGGCCCTGCGCAACGCGCGCCTGAACCTGGTCGCCGCCACGCGCCAGGTGCTGGCCAACGGGCTGGGGCTGCTCGGGGTCAACGCCCCCGAGGAGATGTAGAGTCCAGCCGAAGGAGGGCGGCTCATGAGCAAGCGACGTAAGGGAGTCAATCGTCCGCGTGACAACGGCGGCCGGCGCACTGCGCAGTGGGTGCTGCTGATCGCCGTGGTCGTGCTGGTGGGGCTGGTCGTGCTGCTTTCCCGCCTGACTGCCGAGCATGGCAGCCAGCCGGTGCCGGAGTCACCGTCGGGGCAGACCGATGCGCGGAGCGTCGAGAAGCCGCCCGAGAAGGCCCCGGTATCGCCGGAGTTCGAGTTCTACACGCTGCTCCCCGAGCAGGAGAATCGCCCGCCACCCCGGTCGACCGACGAAAGCGATCCCGAGACGCCTCCGCACAGGACGGCGCCGGCAGCCGATGCGCAGTACCTGATCCAGGCGGGTTCCTTCCGCCGGAGCGAGGACGCCGAGGCCCGCAAGGCGGAACTCGCGCTGATGGGGTTCCAGTCCCGCGTCCAGCCGGCCGACGTCGATGGCGTGACCTACCACCGGGTGGTCATCGGCCCCCTGTCCGGGGAAACCGTTTCCGAGGTCCGCCGCCGCCTGGAAGAGGAGGGCGTGGACACCATGTCGCCTCGGCGGGTCGAGGGCTGACCGCGACGGCAATCGCTGCGACGACATGTGTCGCGTGGCGTTTCTCTGCCGGGCAGTCCCGGCCGGCTGCTGCCATACTCCCTGTCGAGGGCGATGAAACCACGGCCCGTTCGTTGCGGGCCGTGGTCGACCATTGGGTCGCCTCGGGGAGGAATGAATCATGCCGCGTTCCGCTGCCCGGGCAGGGTCCGCCGGAACTCGGCGGGAAGCGTGCCGGCCGCCAACGTGCCGGTCCGTCTCGATGTGGTCATCGGCTGCCGGCCGGTGCCTAAAGGAGGAGTGTGTCTCGTGGCTGGCGGTGCTGCTGGCCCTGCTCGTCTTCCTGCCGGCAGCCGTCTGGGCCGAGGAAGTGCCGTTTCCCCCGTCCGAGCTGGCCTTCACGACCGACCGGCTGACGCCGGACCAGGCCGCGGCGCTCGACTTCCGTTCGATGGGTACGAGTTCAATGAATCTCGGTCCGCTGATGGGGCATCTCTGGGTGCGCCTGCGGCTCGATGCCGACGATCTCGATGCGCATGGTCGCTGGCTCTCGTTGCACTGGTCCTACTTCCAAGACATCCGTTTCTATCTTGCCGATGCCGCGGCTCCGGGAGGCTGGCAGTTGCTGGAGGCGCCGGGGCAGGGTGGACCCGCGGTCGCCCTCCCGCGTGAACCCGGGCGTCTGTTGCCCGAGTTCTCCGGTCAGCGCGACGTGCTGGTGCATGCCCGGGCCGACGGGCCGGCGGCGGTCGTGCTGGCACTGGACACCCCCCAGGCCGCGCAGGGGCGAAGCCTGATACGGCACACCCTGTTCGGCATCTATCTCGGAGCCATGCTCGGCATGGCGGCCTACAGCCTGTTCTTGATGGTCGCCGTTCGTGAACGGACCTATCTCGGCTACGCTGCCTTCCTCGTGAGCACCGTGTTCTACGTGGGGCTGCTCCACAACACGCTCACTCCCTGGTTGCCCAAGGTCATCCTCGGGGTGCCGCCGGCCGGCCGGGCCCAGCTGGCGGTGATCCTGATGGTGCTGGCGGCGGTCTGGTTCGTCCGGCGTTTCCTGCGCGCGCCGCGCGACGACCGGGCCCTGGACCGTCGGCTGCTGGCGATCATGGCCGTGGCCGTTCTGGCGGTGCCGTTGTCGTTGCTGTGGCCCGGGCGAGCCTCGTTCGTGCTGATCTCCGGGACCGGAGTAGTGGCCATTGGCCTGATCATCTGGGCATCCATCCGGGCCATTCGGCGGGGCTTCGGACCGGCCCGCTATCTTCTGTCCGGCTGGACACTGTTCTCTGTCGCGGTACTCCTGCATCTGGGGCTGCTGACAGGTCTGCTTCCCTATAGTGACTGGTTGCTGGCGGTATTGCCTATCGGTTCGCTGGGCGAGGCCCTGCTGCTTGCCTTCGCCCTGGGCGATCGCGTGCGACACACGCAGATGGAAGAGGCGATGGTCGCCCGGGAACGGGACCGGTACCGCACGTTGAGTGATCAGGACGGGCTGACCGGCCTGTTCAACCGGCGGGCGCTGGATCGTGATCTGAAATCGGCGATCGTCACGGCGCGGGAGAGCAGGGCGCCGTTGTCGCTGATCGAGCTGGACGCCGACCACTTCAAGGACTTCAACGACCACTACGGCCACCTGGCCGGCGACGATATCCTGCGCTGTCTGGCCCGGGTCATGGGCGGAAACGTGCGCCGCGGGGACAAATGCTTTCGCTACGGGGGTGAGGAGTTCGTCATCATCCTGCCGGGCCAGACCGTCGAACAGGCGCGCAAGGTGGCCGAGCGGATTCGCGAGGCGTTTCGTGGCAATTCGGCCAAGGCCGACCGGCCGCCCTGCACCGTCAGCATGGGCGTGGCCGGCTGGCGGGAGGGGGGCAGCGCCGAGACCCTGCTCGCCCGCGCCGACGCGGCCCTGTACGCGGCCAAGGAAGGTGGCCGGAACCGTGTCGAACTGGCCGGCTGAAAACCCGCGCCAAAACCGGCAGGTCGGCAACAATCCGGTTTCACTCTGGCGGGTCAGGGCTCCAGGGGGCGCCCCATTGCCCGGTGGGATGTGAAGCAGCCTTGCAAACCGGCCGGTCGCCTTGCATCTCCCCGGCTCATGGCGGCCTTCGGCGCGCATCGGATTCATGCAGAGCGTCCCCCGGCAGTGATAGACTAAATGGTTTGCGAAACCCGACCCGGCGAGAGCCGGGTGCTACCCGGTTCACTGCTCTGCGAGGCGATTGAAGATGTCGATGGAAGATCGCGATGGCCTGATCTGGCTGGACGGCGAGATGGTCGAATGGCGCGAGGCCAAGACTCACGTGCTTACCCACACCCTGCATTACGGCATGGGCGTGTTCGAGGGTGTGCGCGCCTACAAGACCGATAGGGGCACCGCGATCTTCCGCCTCGAGGATCACACCCGGCGGCTGCACAACTCGGCCAAGATCCTCGGGATGACGCTGCCCTATACCGAGAGCCAGCTCAACGAGGTCCAGCGGCAGGTCGTCCGTGAGAACAACCTGGAGAGCGCCTACATCCGTCCGATGGCCTTCTACGGCTCCGAGGGCATGGGACTGCGTGCCGACAACCTCAAGGTGCACGTCATGGTCGCCGCCTGGCACTGGGGCGCGTATCTGGGCGCGGAGAACATCGAGAAGGGCATCCGCATCCGCACCTCCAGCTACTCGCGTCACCACGTCAACGTGACCATGTGCAAGGCCAAGGCCAACGGTGCCTACATGAACTCCATGCTCGCTCTGCGCGAGGCCACCGCGGCGGGCTACGACGAGGCGATGCTGCTCGACACCCAGGGCTTCGTCGCCGAGGGCTCGGGCGAGAACCTCTTCATCGTGCGCGACGGCGTGCTCTACACCCCGGACCTGACCGCCGCGCTCGACGGCATCACCCGCCGGACGATCATCGCGCTGGCGGACAAGTTCGGCATCCCGGTGGTGGAAAAGCGCATCACCCGCGACGAGGTCTACATCGCCGACGAGGCCTTCTTCACGGGCACCGCCGCCGAGGTCACCCCGATCCGCGAGGTCGACGACCGGCCCATCGGCAGCGGCGTGCGCGGACCGATCACCGAGCGGCTGCAGAGCACCTACTTCGACCTGGTCGAGGGCCGCTACCCGCCGCTGGCGGACAACTGGCTGGACTACGTGGAGGCGAAAGCATGAACCCGGATACCGCGTCGCACCCCGAGGACTTCGACACCCCCAACGCCGACCGGATGGTCGAGGTGACCCAGGCGGATCTGCCGATCTACTGCCCCCCCGAGGAAGAGGCTCTGTGGAATTCCCACCCGCGGGTCTATATCCACCTGGAGAACAAGGGCGACGAGGCACGCTGCATCTACTGTGGCACGGTCTACCGGCTGGTCGACTGAGATCCCGACCCCGGGGTCAGGGGCGACCGAGACGGGCGACAATCGCGGCAGCGACCTGCTCGGTGTCGTTGACCGGCTCGTAGGTCCAGTGGGGAAGATGACCGTCGAACGGACGAGTCACCCCCTCGTCACGCAATCCGGCATGAAATCGTTCCAGTCGCTTCGAATAGCGGCCGAAGTCGATCACGTGAACCGGCCTGCCCGTCGAGGCGGCCTCCGAGACCATCGAGGCGGAGTCCCCCGTCACCACCAGATGATCGGCCAGTCCCAGGATGCCGAAGTAGGGATTCGCTCCTTCGCGGTTCCAGAGAAAGTGCGGGACATCAGCGATCGCTTCGGCCAGGCCGCGGGTGTTCGTCTCGCCGGTACGCCGCGACGGGGTGACCAGCAGGCTACCGCCGCTCTCCTTCGCCGCGCGGGCCAGTTGCTTGCCGATGTGGCGGGCAGTGTCCGGGGTGAGGGTCATGGTGCGGTTGGAGCCGCCCAGCAGCACGCCGATCCACGGACGGGGCAAGTCGGCAAAGCGTTCGCGGAAGGTTTCCGCCGCCTTGCTCAGTTTCTCGGGCGTGACGTGATGGATCGCGCCATGCGTGGGCAGCACGTTGTGGCCGACCAGCCCGTCATGCCGGGGCGGCACCACCAGGTCGAAATGCCGCGGTGGAATCAGCGGGTCCTGGACGTGAACGGTCATGCTGCCTCCCTTCGACGCGCGGCGGACGGCCATCGATACCGCCGCACTGCGCCGGCCGCAGCTGATCAGCAGCCGGGGCCACGGCGGGGAGATCGGGTCCGAATCGGGCGTGAGCTTCGCCAGCGGCCGCGGGACCCAGTGCATGGGCAGGGATCGCCAGGGGCGACGGACGCCGACGGTCTTTTCCACCACCGGCCACCCCGTGCGTCGCGCGACCGCCTCGGCCAGACCGCGCGCCTGGTTGGCCATGCCGGCCTCGCCCGTGGTGACGGCCCAGATCTCGTCGGCGATGTCGGGAGTGCTCTCCATGCGCCCATGATAGCCTCTCGACACATCGCCCGGCAGGAGGGAGCAAGGAAAACGTGACGACGACACAGGGAAAGCGCCCCCTAACCGGGCGGCGGCTGACGGTGGTGCAGATGCTCCCCGCCCTCGAGGGCGGCGGCGTGGAGCGCGGCACGCTGGAAATCGCCGAGGCACTGATCGCCGCCGGGCATCGCGCCATCGTGGTCTCCGAGGGCGGACGGCTGGTCGAGGAGCTCGAGGCCCTCGGCGCCGAGCACGTGGCGTTGCCGGTCGGCCGCAAGTCGCTGACCACCCTGCGCTACATCCCCGTGATCCGCCGTCTGCTGCGTGACGAGCAGGTCGACATCCTGCATCTGCGCTCGCGCCTGCCCGCCTGGATCGGCTGGCTTGCCTGGAAGGGGCTGCCCGCCGAGTCCCGCCCGCATCTGGTCACCACCGTTCACGGCGCCTACTCGCCCGGCCGGTACAGCTCGGTCATGACGAAAGGCGAGCGGGTGATCGCCGTTTCCGACAGCATTGTCGACTACATCCGCAGCAACTACCCGGCGGTCGATCCCGAGCGCATCGTGCGCATCTACCGCGGCATCGACCCGGCGCACTATCACCCCGGTTTCCAGCCCGATGACGACTGGCGCGAACGCTTCTTCCGCGAGAACCCGCAAATCGAAGGCAAGTGGATCCTCACGCTGCCGGGTCGGATCACACAGATCAAGGGACAGATGGATCTCGTGGAGATCGTCGCCGGACTCAAGGCTCACGGCGTGCCCGTCCACGCCCTGCTGGTCGGCGGCGTGCATCCGCGTCGGCAGGAATACTGCCACCGTGTCCGGAGAGCCATCGAGGAGAAGGGCTTGGGCGAGGACATCACCTGGCTTGGCCCGCGCAACGACCTGCGCGAGATCATGGCCATCAGCGATGTGGTGCTCTCGCTGACCCGCAAGCCGGAATCCTTCGGTCGGACGGTGACCGAGGCCCTGGCGCTGGGACGACCCGTGCTCGGTTACGACCACGGCGGAGTGGGCGAGCAACTGGCGGCCATCTACCCAGCCGGCCGGGTTCCGCCCGGTGATATCGCCGAGGCGACACAATACCTGCTGGCCTGGACCGGGAGTGGTGCGCCTTCGACGGTGGAAATCACGGTCCCCTATACGTTGCAGCGAATGCAGGATGAAACACTGAGCCTGTATATCGATCTGGCGGTCGGTGATGCGGCAAACGGAGATCAGCAGCCCGAAATGAGAGTCGACGCGTGAATGTGAGTGCATCTTTGGAGGCAGGGCGGCGTTTTCTCGCTGCCGTGCCGTTCTGGTACATCGTGGCGGTTCCGTCTCTGCTTTTCCTTACCAATATCGGAGAGCAGGCGTACCAGGACGCCTTCTTCGTCGTGCTGTTCGTTTACGCGCTGGTTCGCGGGAGAGCCGACTGGTCGATCCCGGTGCTGACCATATGGGGAGGATGGTTGGCCTATCTCGCCTGGTGGGTGCTGACGGATTCACTGGGGGCCGGAGCCCTCTTTCTCGATCCGTTGCGTACCGGGTTGTTGATGTTGCTGCTTCCCTGGCTGGTGGGCTGGGCGCGGGATGACAACTTCCGTCGCCCTCTGGGAATCGGATTCCGGGTGGCCCTGATCGTCGCGGCGGCAGTGGCCGTGGTGCAGGTGCTTGCGTTCGGGGCGCCCAGGGCGACCGGGAGCGAGAATGCGCTGGTCTTCGCCACGCTCGTTTCCATCTACGGCCTCTTTACCGTTTATGAGGAGTGTGTCCGTGAACGGGGGCGGCCGATACTCTGGATGCTCTTCACCCTGATTCCGGTCACGTTGTCGGGAAGCCGGACGGTGATCGTCGTGCTCCTGTTCGTCTTTCTCCTCCTGCTGATCCGGCACCGTCGAGCCGTGGACTTCCGTGTACTGATCGCCGGGCTTGTGGGGTCGGCCCTGTTTCTCGCCGTTTTCGCCGCGCCGCAGATCGCCTCGCGCGTCACCAATGTTCTCGATTCGGTACCCACGAGTGAAGCGGGATGGCACGGTTTCCGGGACGAATTTGTCGGCATGGATTTCGTCGAGCCAGCTTCCGAGCAAGGAGAGCGGGCCGGTGAGATTTCCCTTGAGTTGAAGGACAGTTACAGGTCATCGCTCGGTTTTCGCCTGGTCTTCTGGCGAACCGGCTGGGAGGTGTTCCTGGCCCACCCGCTGCTGGGCGTGGGCAGTACGCAGGATACGCTGGAGGTGGGAAGGACACTGGGACTGGGCACGTTCTTCGACGATCGGTTCAGCCACGTGCACAACACCTTCCTCCAGCAACTGGTCAGTGGAGGCTTGACGAAACTGGTGTTCCTGCTCGCCGTGCTGGTTCTCCCATTGATCTGCCTGCGACCGGGTCCGGCAGGGCGCGAACCGATGCTGTTCATCACCGCGGCGCTCGCTCTGTTCGGGATGACCAACATCGTGCTGGAGCTGACCGTGGTGACCTTCATTTACACTCTGGTGATCGCCTATTTCCTGGCGGCTCGTTCCCTGCCGGGGCGGACAGGGATAAATCCGGCGCATCAGCATTCCGACAGCGCGCGAGGTGGTTCGTGAAGATCAAGGCGCTTGGCAAGGAAGTCGAATGGTATCTGCGGCTGTGGCGGCTCGCTCCCGCCCTGCTGCGCCAATACGGCACGCTCAAGCCGGAACGTGTGCGTCTGCCGCGGTCACGGCACGCCGTCTACATCGACACCGCCGATCGACGGGCGATCAAGCGCAT
>JBNJFM010000041.1:14394-16718 GCA_051746865.1 Pseudomonadota bacterium
CAGGTCCACACGCTGGTGTTCAAGATGGACATCGAGGGCTACGAGCCCTTTGCCCTGCGCGGCATGGAGCGTCTGTTCGACTCGGTGGAGACGGCCGTGGGATTCGTCGAGGTCGACCTGCGGTTTCTCGAGAAGTCCGGCTGGACGCCGGAGGCGTACGACGAAGCCGTACTCGACGGCTTCCGCCTGTTCGTGCCGGACGGGGAGAGTGAGACCCGTTTCCGCGAGATTTCCTCGCTGTCCGCGCATGTCCGTCAGGACAGCCAGCTGCATTTCGACCTGCTCCTGGTCAAGGGATGGCCGCAACGGTTGCCGGATGGCTGGGAGCTGGTGCGGGGATGAGCGTGGTCTGGATTGTCAGTGACGGGAATCCCGGTCACTACAACCAGTCGCGGGCGGTGGCGGAGGCCGTGCGGGACGCGCGCGGCTGGACGGTGGAATGGGTGACCGTCCGGCCGCGCTACCGCGGGTTTTTGCGTCCGTTCGTCTATGCCATGGTGAACGCATTTGCCGGTCGCATGGGGATGGCGGCGGCGCGCCGATTGTTCGCCATTGACGCACTGCCCGCCTCGCGGCCATCGATGGTGATCTCCAGTGGCGGCACGACCGCGGTGTTCAATGTGCTGGCGGCCAGTGCATTCGGCTGCGCCAATTTCTTCCTCGGGCGCCCGCCGCTTCGGTTCGACCGTTTCAGTCGCATTCTCCTGTCAGAGGAGGCGGGGGATGAGCCCAACGCGGTTCGTCTGCCGTTCTTGCCCACCCCTGTCACGCCCGAGCAGGCAGAGGAGGCCGGCGCGGCGCTCCGGCGCGAGCTCGGCGTGGGCGATACGTCGCTGTGGGCGATGCTGATCGGCGGCAGCAGCCGCAGTCATCGTTTCGAGGCCGATGACTGGCGCGCCCTGGCCGCCGGCATGAATCGCCTGAGTGCCCGATACGGCGGGCGCTGGCTGATCACCACCTCGCGCCGCAGCGGAGAAACCGCCGAGGCGATACTCCGACGGAAACTGGATCCGGCCTTCGTCGCGGAGGCGACGTGGTGGGGGGAACGTCCCCGACCGGTGGTGCCGGGGTACTTGGGTGCGAGCGACGTCGCCTTCTGCACGCAGGACAGCCTGACCATGCTGACCGACGCGATGGCCTCGGCACGCCCCGTGTTCGCCCTGTCGCCGAAACGCGTCGAGTTTGGCGAAGGTGGCGGCATGTTCGAGGCGTATCTTGAACAGCACGAGGCCGACCACCGGATACGCCGGCTGCCGATCGCGCAGATGGAACACGTCGATCCGGTCTCGCCACCGGGCTTCACGCCGGTGCATGAATCGATCCGCAACCGGATCTACGAGGGATATGTCAGGGATGTCCTGGATGCGAAACACTGAGAATAGCCTGCCGGAGAACCGGAAATGAAGCAGTTCATCTGCATGAAGTGGGGCAAGCTCTACGGCCCTGATTACGTCAACACGCTCTACCGCATGGTCTCGCGCAACGTAACGGGGCCCATCCGCTTCGTCTGCCTGACGGACGATGCCCAGGGCATCCTGCCGGAGGTCGAGACCTTTCCCTGTCCCGAGATCGCCCTGCCGGCGCCTCACAACAACCGTGGCTGGCGCAAGCTGAATCTCTACGCGCCGTCCGAGCGGTTGTTCGGGCTCGATGGCGACTGGCTCTATCTTGATCTCGACGTGGTGGTGACGGGCAGCCTGGACCCCTTCTTCGAGTATCGACCGGAAGAAGATTTCATCGTGATGCAGAACTGGACGCAGCCGGGCTCGGGGATCGGCAACACTTCCTGCTACCGCTTCCGTGTCGGCAGCCATGCCTACCTGCTCGACGATCTGATCGAGCAGCAGGACGAGATTCTCTCCCGCTTCCGGAACTCGCAGACGTATATCTCGCGATCCATCCGCCGGATAGAGTTCTGGCCGGATGATTGGTGCGTGCTCTTCAAGACCCACTGCGTGCCGCCCTGGCCGCAGCGTTTCTGGAAGGAACCGACGCTGCCCGAGAGCGCGCATGTCGTGGCATTCCCCGGCGTACCCAACCCACACCAGGCCGTGCGTGGCGAATGGCCGGCGCCCTGGTACAAGAAAAGCTACAAGTTCATTCGACCCGCCCGCTGGATCGAGCGGTACTGGCAGTGACCGTGATGGCCAAGTCCGAGGAGAAAGCCCGCGGTGAGGGCGAGGAGCAAGGCGTGAGAGGGGGAAGTTGTGTCCGGCCGGAGAACATCCGCGTCGGCGTCGGCCTGCTCAGCTGGAAGGCGCCGGCGACGCTCCGGGCGACGCTGGAGAGCCATGTCTCGAAGGATCTGTTCTCGTTGTTCGACG
>JBNJFM010000042.1:0-16191 GCA_051746865.1 Pseudomonadota bacterium
AAATCGGCGGCGGACCAGAGCGGCACGGCCTGCTTGCGTGATCCGTCAAAGCAGCTGATCTGACGCGGGAGAGTATGGAAGGTGCCGACCATCACCGGTGTCAGGCGCGCCATCCGCCGCAACCGTGCAAGCGACGAGGTACGATCCTGTCGATCACGTCGCCTGCCCTGCTCCCGCATCTCCAGCTGAAGCCGCACCCAGTCGGTCTCCCAGTAGCGGGCCGCCAGCAGAAAGGCGAGGAAACGCCAGTGGGTGTCGAGTCGTCGGTGGATACCCTGTCCGTCCACATGGTCCCAGTCAGGCTCCTCGATCTGCGTCTGGCCGACGGCCAGACGCTCGGCCCGCTCCCGCCACTCCCGTTCGGCCTCCCGGCGGCGCTCGATCTCCTGCCGACCGGCCGCCTCCACCTTCATGAGGCGCTCGATCTCCCCATCGAGACGACGCCGTTCGGTTTCCAGACCGGCTTGTCTCCCGTCAAGCTCCGCCCGACGCTGCTTCGACCAGGATGCCAGCAGGGATTCGACTGCCGGATGATCGAAGCCCGAGGCCGGTGTCCAGTCGGTCTGCACGGCTGCCTCGGCGAGAGCTCGTAGCACCCGGTGGCGCCAGCGTCGCCGGATGGAAGACAGCCGATTCAGTGGCCAGAGCCGCTCAGCCAGCCCCTGTGGCTCGATCCGCTCCCACAAGCCGAGCTCCCGTTCCCGCTGCTCGTCGAGCGTCTTCCGTAGCTCCTGTCGCTGTTCGTCCAGTCGGTCCCGATCGGCCGCCCTCTCGCTCAGTTCCGATCGGATGGAAGTCCAGGCATCTTCCAACTGGACGAGCGTCGCGCCATGCTGTTGATCACAAATGCCCGACAACGTCTCCCAGGCAGCGTGCAGATCGTCGAGTCGGGATGCGACCGCTTCAAGTTCGTTCCGGAGCCAGGACTGCACGGTCTGAAGACGGGCGATCGTGGTATTGCCCGTCGGCGATTCATTTCTCCATCCCTGTGCCCGATCCAGAACCCGGGCCGCCGCCCGGTCGATGAATTCCTCCGATTCCCACTCCCCCGGGGAACCTTCCCGGAACGGCAGATTGGTGGTGAAGGGAAACGATCGGCGCTCAGCGTCCTTCGCCTTGCTCTTGGAAGCCAGATACAGGCCGAATGCGTCCGGGCCGTCGACCCACCGCGCCGCCAGCGCACTGTCCGAAAGCGCATGCCCTGCCGGCGGAACACCTGCGCCCCGCATCGCCTCCAGGACATTCGTGACCGCCTGGTTGTTGTTCGACGCGACGAGAAACAGCGGTGGCTCGTCGTCGGCAAGCACCCGTGATGCCATCTCGGTGGCCACCATGCTCTGGATCAGAGTCGTCTTGCCGGTCCCCGGCGGGCCGTTGATCACCAGCGTTTCGTGTTCCGGAAGGCGTTGCTGGGCGACCACCGCCATCCGCTGCGACGGCGACAAGGGAAACTCACCACTCATCTGAGCCAGATGCCGGGTCTCGTATTCGCCGGGACGGATTACCTCCGGCGTGGAACGTTCGGGACGGGAGAAGGCCGCCAGCAAGGGGGCCGTCCGGGCCGGATCGCCTTCTTCCCGCAGCAGGTCGTAGAGCTGGATCAGCGAGGCAGACGCTCCGCCGCGATCCACGTCAAGCGCGACCAGCCCCGTTTCCAGCACCACAAAATCCGCGAGCACGGGATGGGCTTCCAGCCGCTCGAACGCCGTTTCCGTGAGCCTCTCCCAGAGCGTTCGGACCATCGAGACGACTCCCTCCCAGTCGCCCCTCTCGGCCGGCGGATCTCCCCGGGAACAGAAATCGTCGTACGCGGCGATATCTCCGATAACGGGGGCATCGAGCGTGTCGGTCGGTTGCAGCAACTCGCGCGGAATCAACGGATGCTCGCCGCCGGCCAGCAGATCGCCATTGGCGGTCAACCGGGCGGGAATGACGAACGGCGCGTGGCGCTGGGCTTCCCGGCGGGCACCATGCTCCAGACGCCGGACGACGAGGAGCGGATACACCAGCACCGGAATTACGCTCGGCTGATCGGCCTCGTTCGACCTCGATTTCCGTCCGCCGTGGTTTCGCCTTTGATACTCGGCCCGTAGAGCCTCGAACTCGGACGGCGGCACCTTGCCGCTCTGAAGCATGTCGCGATCCACACAGGCCGCGCCAGCACCCGTTGACGGCACGCTCCCGAGCCGCTCACTGTCGGCGAGATTGTTCCGCCAGTAGGAAAGAATCTGCTCGAAAACGCTCATCTCATGGGACTTGCTTGTTTCGTTCGCTGCTCGGCATCCATGCAGCGAGACGAAAAGGGGAACCAGACCGGAAACGGGAATGAACGCCATATGACCCCGTCACCGAACAGGAATGGTCAACGGGACGTCATACCACCGTGCCGAAACCGAACCGTGACTGCTGGGTCACGCTCTCAAAGAACGGGCATCCGGATCAGTGTCCACTCACCAGCTTTTCGAACTCCTCGTCGCTCATCTCGTGCAGCCGATGTTCGAGTGCCTCGAGACTGCTGATCACGGTATTCGAGGCCTGCTCGAGGTTGTTCATGTGCTGGTGGATGACCGGCTGGTCCGCTTCCTTCTTGCGCTTGGCGATCCCGAGCAGCCTGGAGAACGCGGAGGCGTTTTCCTCGTCGGTGATCAGCTTGAACACGGAGGCATATGCGTCGTGAAGGTGCTTGTGCGGGGCATCGATGGCCTGGAATTCGGACAGGGCATTGAGCACCTGGCCGTCGCCGAAATACCAGTCGCCGAACGCACAGTCGGTATGCAGCACGGGGATCTGCTCCTTCTGGATCTCGTGCCCCTGCGTGAGCAGCTCGGCCCGCCCCACCCAGGCGAGGTGACTGCGCTTGGCGTTGTGAAGCTTCTGGATGATCTGGTTGCGTGTCATTGCATCAATTCCCTTTGTGACCGGAGGCCTTTTCCAATTGGCGGACCGACCATAGCAAACCGGGCATGGGCGCACCATTACCCAACCCGGCGCCTCGGGCATTCACCAGGACTGCGTGATCGGCATTCGCCGCGAGCGACTGTCTATACTCGGCCAAACACCCTACCGGAGATTCGCAATGAAACCGTCACATCGCTCGCGACCCGTCAAAAGGACTGCCCTGACACTGATCTCCGCCGCCGTGTTTGCCAGCCTGCCGGCACTGGTCGGCGCGGGCGACTGGCATTCGGCGGGCACCGACGTCGGCTACGAAATCGACGGGGAAGCCTTCGAGGGCTACCTGTCGAAGGCCGAGGGCGAGGCCCGTGGCACGGTGCTGCTGGTGCACGACTGGGACGGCATCGACGACTACGAGCGCAAGCGCGCGGACATGCTCGCAAAGCTGGGTTACGACACCTTCGCCGTGGACCTTTACGGTCAGGGCAATCGCCCGCAGGAGACCGGTACCAAGAAGGCCGAGACCCAGCGGCTGTACCGGGATCGTGAACGCATGCAGGCGCTGACCGCCGGCGGGCTCGACTTCGCGCGCCGACAGGGCGTACCCGAAGCGACGGTGGTGATGGGCTACTGCTTCGGCGGTGCCGTGGTCCTCGAGGCGGCACGCAACGGCCTGCTGGATGATGTGCGCGGCTACGCGACCTTCCACGGGACGCTGGCCACACCCGAGGACCAGCGCTGGCAGGATCCCGGCGCACCGGTGCTGATCGCCCACGGCGGGGCCGATTCGATGATTTCCATGAACGACGTCGCCACCCTCTCCCGCGAACTCGAGGACGTCGGCGCCACCTACGAGATCGAGGTCTACTCCGCGGCACCGCACGCGTTCACCGTGTTCGACACGCCCCGCTACCAGGAGCGCGCGGACCGCAAGTCGTGGGATGCCTTCACCGACCTGCTGGACGAGTCGTTCTGAAGCGGGACGAACCGGATCACAGCCGTCGACCCATAAAGGAAACACTGATAGCATAACGGCTGCTGATTGCCCCGACACCACGTCCGGCCCGACGTGATGCTGTCCGCCCCTCGCGGTACCGCATCACGTCGGGCCGGATCTCGTCTGGACGTCCGGCAATCCCGCCATTGCGTGGCCGCGCGGTCGTCCGGACCTCGTCGGCACGAAACTGACGACATCCCCGGCCGGCAAACCGAGCCGGCCCCGAACTCGACACCCGCCTGCGCCCTCCTGACCGGAGGACGCGTGGCATGTACAGGCACGACCAAGGAGCAAGCATGCTGAGCATGGGCTTTCAGCCGCCGATCGACATTCGGCGGGTAACCAATCGCAACGTGGAAGTGGGCGGACGCCGCGCCCTGCAATCCAAGACCGACCTCGACGGCGTCATCACGCATGCCAGCCAGTCACTGGCGGAGATCTCCGGCTTCACGCGCGACGAGCTGATCGGTCAGCCGCAGAACATCCTGCGCCACCCGGACGTGCCGGACACGGTCTATCACCTGATGTGGAGCGAGATCGAGGCCGGCCGCGAGTTCTTCAGCCTGGTCAAGAACCGCTGCAAGAACGGCGACCACTACTGGGTGATGATGCGCACCGCCCCGATCATGCAAAACGGTCAGCGCGTGGGCTACACCTCGGCGCGCTTCCTACCCCGTGCCGACCTGGTGCCGGAATGGGAAAAGCTCTTTGCCGAGATGCGCAGCGCGGAGCAGAAGACCGGCTTCGTCGACGACCGCCGATTCGACCCGGCCTACCAGATCCTCAACCGGTTCATCCGCGCCCGGGGGTTTGCCAACCTCCAGCAGCTGGTACTCTCCTCCCGCGCCTGATTCCTCACCGGCGCCGACGCCGGACCACGAGACTCTGGACTACCATCGGGATTGACGGCCCGGGTCACACCGACCCGGCGGAGTCCACCCAAACCCGCGAGTCTCTCTGTGCCCCGGATAGCCACGCCATTCCTGTCATTGATCGGGCTGTCCCTCGCGACCGCCCTGCTGGTGGTGGCCATGTCACTGTCGGCGAACGACACGCTGGCAGCATCCCCCGACCCGGCACAGATGCGCAGCTGGATCGAGGAGATGAAGACCGCCCCGCGCGGGCCATTCCGGCGCATCCGCTGGTTCTGCGAGGACGGCACCGTCCTGCCGCCGCAGCCCTACGCCTGCCATTCCCACGGCGGCGGGGTGCAACACGGCGAATGGAGCGAACAGACCCAGGCCATCCGCCGCCAGGGCTATCTGATCGCCACCCTGCTGGCCGACCTCGACGCGGAGGCCTTCGTCGGTCCCGACGCCCGCCTTGGCGAACTGCGCCAGATCCTGCTCGAACGCTTCCTGATCGGCTTCGACGACGGCTGGATCTTCCGTCGGGCCCGTTTCTACCGCGGTGCGGTCCAGGTGGAGGACGAGCAGCGACAGGCCCGGGTCCTGCTGCTGGCCATGCTCGGCGATCCCGAGTGGCGCACGGACGCGCGCTATGCGCTGCTGCGCGAGGCCGTTCGCCTGTTGCCCCTCGACGACGATCGCGCCACGGCCACCACCATCCGTGAGCTGTCCACCGAACTGGCCGAGGAGGACCCGGGCTTCCAGGATCTGCGCGTCAAGCTGCACGGCATGCCGGGTGCCGGCGACGCCGGGCGCGTGCGTGCCTACGCCGAGCGCCACGCCCCACCCGGGCTGCAGGACCGATACCGACGGCTGGCCGACGAGCTCGACACCCTGTACGAGCCGAAGACGGCCATACGCCGGCTGGAAACGCTCGCCGGTCAGACAGAAGGAAATCTTGCCGGGGAACTGCGCCGTGCCGCGGCCGACATCGACCGCGCCGAGAGGCTGGATGCTCGCCTGGCGCGCACGGCAGACCACGCCGTCGCCTGGCGCAACCGGATTGTCGACGACAGCGACCTGCGGCCGGCCGCCCGCCTGCGCCTGCTTCAGGCCGGACTCGCCCTCGAGCAGGAGGCCTACGCGATCGGCAGCCGCCTGGCCAGCGAAACCACTCCCGCCCACCGACGTCGTCACCTCGGCCGGCTAGGCGACCTGGCGGTCAGCCTGCACGCCGCCGGATTGATCTCCGCCCGGCAGTTGGCACACGTCGAGCGACAGATCGACTCGCTGATCTCCAGCGATCCGGTCGACGCGCAGCAATGGTCCAAGGGACTGCGCTACCTGGAAAGAGTGCCGGGATGGGCGCGACGCACGCTCGGCTACCACTTCGACCCGACCGTCGAGCGCTGGTCGGCGATCACCCCGCTGGCCTCCCGCTACCTGCCCGATCGCCTGCGCGACAGCCCGCTGCTGCCGTTCACCCGCATTCTCGATCGGCTGCGCGAGGACACGGAGGCCCAACTCGGCACCCGGCACCAGCTCTTCGGGATCGAGACCAGCTCTGGCCTGCGCTCGCTCAACCCCGGCCTGCGTCGCGGTATCCTGCTCGAACCCCCGGACGCCCTCGCCGACTTCCGCGAGGACGGCATCTACCTGATGCCCTCGACCGCCCCCGACCTCCCGCCGGTCGCCGGCATCCTCACGCTCGGCGAGGGCAGCTCGCTCTCGCACGTTCAATTGCTGGCACGCAACCTCGGCATTCCCAACGTCGTGGTCAGCGACGACCGACTGGCGGACATTCGCCCCCATCTCGGCGAACACGTCGTGCTGGCCGCCACTCCGGGCGGACGCGTGGTGCTGGCTACCGACGGCCCCGAGTGGGATACGGTCTTCGGCGAACCCGAATCGCCCGGTGCGGTGAGCATTCGCCCCGATCTCGACAAGCTCGACCTGGCCGCCACGGACCTACTGGACCTGCACGCCCTGCGCACGGCGGATTCCGGCCGAAGCGTGGGGCCCAAGGCGGCCAACCTCGGCGAGCTGGCGCATCACTTTCCCGACGCAGTCAGCCCCGGACTGGTGGTGCCCTTCGGCGCGTTCCGGGCCTTTCTCGAGCGGTCGATCGAGCCGGGAGGCCCCTCGGCCTTCGACTGGATGCGCGCGGAGTACCGTCGCATCGAGCAAATCGACGAGGTCTCGCGACAAGAGCGGGAAACCCGCGCAATGCTCGCCCGCCTGCGCGAATGGATCACGACCACCGACCCCGGTACGGACTTTCGTGCCCGGCTGCGCGCGGCTTTGATCGAGACCTTCGGCAGCGCGGCGACCCCCGGGGTGTTCGTCCGCAGCGACACCAATGTCGAAGATCTGGCCGGGTTCACCGGCGCCGGGCTCAACCGCACGGTCGCCAACGTGGTCGGCTTCGAGGCCATCGTGGATGCCATCCGCGCGGTCTGGGCCTCGCCCTTCTCCGAGCGGTCGCACGGCTGGCGGCAACGGCACATGGCGGACCCCGAGCACGTCTACCCCGCCGTACTCCTCCAGCAGACCGTAGCCGCAGAAAAGTCCGGCGTGATGGTTACGGTGGACGTGGAGACCGGCGACCGCGACTGGCTGACCATCGCGGCCAGCGAGGGCGTGGGCGGCGTGGTCGAAGGTCAGGCAGCCGAGGAATTGCGGGTGCACCGCGGGACCGGCCGGGTTCGGCTGCTGGCGCAGGCCAGTGCACCCACCCGGGTCGAACCCGACCCGGGCGGCGGCATGCGACGCATGCCGGCCGACGCCCCGGACGAACTGCTGCGACCGGACGAGATCGATCAGCTGCGGCAACTGGCCGCCGATGTCGAGGCACGCTTCCCGCTACCGCCGCGGGAGGACGGCACCCCGGCCGTCGCGGACATCGAGTTCGGCTTCCGGGACGGCCGACTGGCGCTGTTCCAGATCCGCCCGCTGGTGGAAAACCGGCGCGCGCGCCGGGATCTGTTCCTGATGGGGCTCGATCGCACCGGGGCCGGGGCGAAGGAAATCGTCATCGACCTCGACCGTCCGCCGCGCATGCCGGACTGAATCCATGCATTCACCGCCGATGGTGGCCTATGCTCGAGGCATGAACACCCATTCGGCACATCAACGCGGCCGCCTCGGCGGTCTGATCACCGGGGCCATGCTCGCCCTGGCGGCAACCACGGCGGCCGGCTATCCGCTGGACGCCGCCGAGGAGACGGGGATCCAGCGCCTCGAAGGCTACCGGCTGGCCAGCGAAGGCGTGATCGGCGGCAACTGGCTGCCGCCCGGTGCCCTGCTGGACACCGAGGAGATCCGCCTGCGGCTGGCCGACCGGCCCACCTTCGAGATCCCCCCGGTCGACCGCGAACTGAGCCGACGCATCGTCAACCTGCTGGGCGCGGATGCCTCCCGCTACAGCGTGAGCGTACTGGACATCACCGACCCGTCGAACCCCGTCTACGCCGAACACAACGGGAACGTGCCGCGCAATCCCGGCAGCGTCGGGAAGGTGATGCTGGCCACCGCATTCCTGCAGTCACTGGCCGATGCCCAGCCCCATATCAACGACCGCAAGCGCCTGCTGCGGGAAACGCAGGTCACCGCCGACGAGTTCATTCAATGGGACAGCCACACGGTGCCGTTCTGGCATCCCGAGGAACAGCGGTTCACCCGACGCCCGCTGCGGGTGGGCGATACCGCCAACCTGTGGACCTGGCTGGACTGGGCGCTCTCGGCCAGTTCCAATGCCGCGGCCAGCCAGGTGATGAAACAGCTGATGCTGATCCGGTTCTTCGGCGAGGAGTACCCCGTCCCGCCCGAGCGCGAGGCCGAACTGTTCGAGGCCCTTTCCTGGCAGGAGCGCCGCGACTTCCTGGTCGAAAGCCTGCTCGAGCCCCTCTCGCGCAACGGCCTGGACACCGACCGGCTGCGGCAGGGCTCGTTCTTCACCAGCACGGGCAAGCGACGCGTGGGCGGCACCAACAGCCTGGCCACCACCCGGGAGCTGATGCGGCTGCTGGTGAAGATGGAAAAGGGGGAACTGGTGGACCGGTGGTCCAGCTCAGAACTCAAGCGGCTGCTCTACATCACGCAACGGCGCATCCGCTACGCCTCCTCGCCGGCACTCAGCGAGGCGGCGGTCACCTTCAAGTCGGGATCATTCTACAAGTGCGACCGGGAGAAGAACCCGAACTGCGGCAAGTACCGCGGCAACGTGTTCAACCTGATGAACTCGGTTGCCATCGTGGAATGGCCGGCGGGTGACCCGGAGCTGGTCTATCTGGTGACGATGACCTCGAACGTGCTCAACAAGAACTCCGCCGTCGCGCACCAGACCTTCGCCACCCGCCTGCACCGAATCATGCAGGCAAGACACGACTGAGCGGTCACCGAGGCATGTGCGGCAACATCGCCTGCCCACGCAAACGCCTCACTGCACCGATAACAATTGATGTAGGAGCGGCTTCAGCCGCGATCATCATGTCGCACACCAGTTCCGGTCTAGGGCCGTTCGCGGCTGAAGCCGCTCCTACGACCCATGCCATTTCTCACGGAAACATACTCAGGGGTACCGGTCGGAAACCGCTGCACTGGGCCTCACGGCTTGCCGCCCGCAGAGCGGGCGGCAAGCCGAGCGACGTCGCTCAGAGTCCGGCGGTGCGGATCGGGGCACCCATGATCATGCCATCGAGCTCCACGATCAGCCGCTTCATCCACTCGCCGCCCTGAGAATTGTGTGCCAGCGCCACGGCGATGTAGGTCCGCCCGTCGTGCTCGACGATGGCGCTGTCGGCGTGCCATTCGCGCCAGGTGCCGGACTTGCGGTAGACACGTGCTTCCGGCGCGCCGGTGAGCAGCCCGCCAACGAACTTGTGGTGAATCGCCGGCTCGCCGAGGATGGTCTTCATCTCCCGGGAAAGCTCCGGGGAGACCAGCTTTCCGGTTTCCAGCATGTAGTAGAAACGGGCCACCTGGAAGACCGTCGCGCCGTGCGACTGGTTATGCAGCGGGTCGCGCATGTACGCGCTGCCACGACCGTATTCCTTGCCCACCCACAGGCCACCGTTGAATGCCTCGTCATAGAGACGATACTTGGGAGAGCGCAGTACGTCGTTGATGTAGTCGCGCCCCACCCGGTGGATCATCTCGGTGGCCGCGGAGTTGGAGGAGCGGCGGATCATGCGGGTCATGATGTCCCGCGTCTCGTCGTCCAGCGCCATCTTGCCTTCCGCGATGCGCTCGAAGGCGGCGAGCAGGATGGCGATCTTGGGCAGACTGGCGGCGTAGAGCATCTCGTCGCCGTTGACCTGCGCCAGACGCGGCTGATCGCGATCGGTCACGTCGACCAGCGCCACGGCCAGCTGGCCGGCCTCGACCTGTGCGTCGAGCGAGAGCTGCTCGAGACGGTTCTCGAGCTCGGCCTGCAGGGACGGATCGACCGCATCGCGCAGGGGGACGGTATCGTCGGGAAGCTTGGCTTGGACAGTGGTGGAAAACAGGCTCAGAAAGAGCAGGGAAAGTATCGGCAATCGCCAGATCAGCATAGGTCCGCCTCCATCAAGGCAGATACACGGGAAGGAAATTAGCGCACACCATACCCTGTTCTTGTTATTGCCGTAAAGTCATAAGGATACGAATCGTGAGATACTCCAAACGATGATGACGATCGCCCGGCAACACCCTAACTTCGTACGCGGCGTTCTGCTGTTCACGAACTTCTTTCTGATCATCGCCGCGGTCTATCACCTGAAGCCCGCCAGTCGCTCGATCTTCATCAGCACCCTGAGCGCGGACCTGCTGCCCTATGTCTGGATCGCCACGGCGGTGACGCTGGGGCTGACCATCGGCATCTACCACCGGCTGATCGCTTACTACTCCCGCTTTCACGTAGTGATCGGCACCTGTGCGATCGTCATCGGGTTGCTGCTGGCCTTCTTCCCGCTGCTGAACGCCAGCGGCTTCTACCAGGCCTTCGCCTTCTACATCTTCGTCGACATGGTCAGCGTGATCCTGGTCGAACAGTTCTGGAGCCTGACCAACACCATCTTCAGTACCCACGCGGGCAAGCGCTGGTACGGACTGATCGCCACCGGCGGACTGGCGGGCGGCGTGGTGGGTGGCATCGCCTCGAGCGTGCTGATCCGCCGGGTCGGGCTGGAAACCATGGACCTGCTCCTGGTCGCCGCCGGCATCGTCGGACTCTTGATGCTGCTTACGGTGCTGATGGGACGCCTCGGCCTGTACGAGGAGAAGACGGGCGTCGCCAACCATGATGAACCGAGCGACGGCAACTGGCGCGCCCTGCTGCACCATCGCTACCTGATGCTGATCGCCGCAATCCTGCTCCTTGCCCAGATCGCCGAACCGATCATCGAGTACCAGTTCATGAAGGTCGTCGAGGCCAGCATCCAGGGGCTGGACGCGCGCACCGCCTGGCTCGGCGGGTTCTTCAGCGTCATGAGCGCGGTGGCCATCGCCATCAACCTGCTCATCACCCCGCTGGTCCACCGCTGGTTCGGCGCGCTCGCCGGCCTGTTCGCCCAGCCGGTGGCCGTGCTGATCGGCAGCGTTTTCTACCTCTCGCACGCGAGCCTGCACGTCGGCGCATTTCTCAAGATCTCTGACCGCGGCCTGTCCTATTCGATCAACCGCGCCTCCAAGGAACTGCTGTACGTGCCCATCGAACCGCTGCTGATGTTCCGCGCCAAGGCCTGGATCGACATGTTCGGCTACCGCCTGTTCAAGGTGGCCGGCTCACTGCTCATCCTGCTGCTCACCCAGTGGCTGCCCTGGCAACTGGAAACCGCCCAGCTGAGCTGGCTGGTGATCGGCTTCTGCCTGATCTGGATGTTCACCCTCACCCGCCTGGGCGCCCGCTATCGGGGCATCCTCGAGCGCGTCGAAACCCGCAGGATCTGGAACTGACCCCCCCCTACTGACCATTCGACACCCCGTCCACTCCACCGGAAGCGAAATGACTGCCGTGGGGATCGTCGACGAACTACGCAACCACAACCTGTTCAACCTGGGCATCACCAACATCAACCTCGCCCCCCAAGCCGCCGCAGTTCGTCAACGACGACATCCTGGATTTCCGGGCCCAGACCTTCGACCTGCACCTCACCAGCGATGTCCGCCAGGATCTCGAAGCCCTGCCGATCGACAGGGACGCGGCCTGACCGGACTCCGGCCGCCTTCGGCGCCGCCCGTTCCCATTCGGCCATTGCCTGCCATCAATCAGTCGGTGGGCAACTTCCTAGCAGGTCGACCCTCCCTCGACTATTCTTGTAAGAGCAAACCGCTACCGCACGAATACAGGAGCGAGACAATGACTCGGATCCAGGCCCTGCAGACAACGCTTATCGGGGTCGCCCTCTTCGGGACCGCCGCCCAGGCAGCAACCGACACCACGACCTTCCAGGTCACCGCCACGGTCGCGGACACCTGCGACATCACCGCGACCGACCTCGCTTTCGGGGCTTACGACCCCAATGCCGGGGCGCTGGACGGCACGTCCACCATCACGGCCACCTGCACCAGTGGCACGAGCTACGATATCGGACTGGACACGGGCAACAACGGCGCTGAAGCCACGACCACCACCCGGGCCATGGACGACGGTGCCGCCACGCCCAGCTACCTCGATTACGAGCTCTATTCGGACTCCGGGCGCACCACCGTCTGGGGTGACACGGTCGGCACGGACACGGTCAACCAGACCTCGGCGGGCGGCGCCGAGGACCACACCGTCTACGGCCAGATCCCGACCGGCCAGTTCGTGCCGGCAGGCAGCTACAGCGACACGATCAACGTGACCATCACCTATTAGGGAGGCCGCGACATGAAGGGAACTCTTCGCATGCATCACCCAGTGAAGCCCTGGAAACGCTGGCTCGCGGGACTGGGCATCTCGCTTTTCGCCTTCTCTGCCCAAGCGGCCGGTTTGTCCGTCAGCCCCGTCGGGGTGACGCTGGAAGACCCCCGGCAGATCCGGGATCTTCAACTGCGCAACACGGGAGACGAGCCGATGGTCCTGCAGGCGTCGGTCAAGGATCTGTCCATCGCCGACAACCGGGAGCAATACGCCGACACCGACGCCCTGGTCGTCACCCCGCCCGTGTTCACCATCGAACCGGGAGAGGAACAGGTGGTTCGCGTCGGGCTGGATAATCCGACCCCCAGCACGGAGGAACGGGCCTTCCGCGTATTCCTGCAGCAAAGCCCGCAAAACCCCGCAACGGATGACAGCGACGGCAACGAGCCCACGCTCGTCCAGATGAACCTGCGGGTCGGTATCCCCGTGTTCGTCAGACCGAGCGAGCCGGTGGACCGGGCCGTCGTCTGGCAGATGGAACCGACGGACGATGGCCATATCCGGGTCGTCGCCGAGAACCGGGGCAACACCCATTCCAGAATCTCGAACCTGAGCCTGCTCGACGGAAAGGGCGAGGTGCTGACCGAATCCGATCGGCTGACCTACCTGCTCCCGGGTACCCGCAGGTCCTGGACGCTTCGGATCCCGACCGGTACCGGGCAACCGCACCACCTCAGGTTCCAGGATCAGTGTGGTTCCGTGGGAGTGGGTTTGCCCCCCGGCTAGGACATGGCGACCAGGGAGGTCTTCATTGTCGCCGGCACTCTGCTGGCGGTAATAGGCGCGACCATGTCTCCGAACCGTTCGTTCGCTACGGAAGTCGAACAATCCGGACCTGACGACCACTCGATGCGGATGCTCGGCATCCGCGTAAACACCGTGCACAAGGAGCTGGTCGCCCGTGTCCTGCAGGACGAACAGGGGCGCCTCCTGGTCGACGAAGAGACGCTCTCCGCCGCCGGCCTGACACCACCAGACATACCGGCGACCCAGCGGAATGGCGTCCCCTACTATTCCCTCGATGCCGTTCCCGACCTCGACTACCGCATCGACGAAAAGACACAGCAGCTGCTCCTGAATGCCGACGCATCGGGCTTCCAGGTCCTCGAAGTCGACGAAATGACCGACAACCGCGCTCTCCCGCAGCGACCGGCACCCGGCGGCTTTTTCAACTACGACATCATCCACCAGTCCACCGATTTCGCGGACAGCACCAGCGGCACCATGGAGATCGGCGTTTTCAATCAACTGGGCACGGGCACGACCACCTTCCTTGCCTCGGACGCGCCCTCGCGCCGTGACCTGGTCAGGCTCAACACCACCTGGCGACGGGACTGGCCCGCGCAGGCCCGCACGCTGTCGCTGGGCGACGCCATCTCCCGCTCGGGAAGCTGGGGACGTTCGGTCCAGTTCGCCGGCATCCAGTGGGGAACCAATTTCCAGACCCGCCCCGATTTCGTCACCTTCCCGCTGCCCCGCATCCGCGGGGAGACCACGGTTCCGGCCTCCATCGACCTGTACACCAACGACCGCAGACGATTGCAAGAAGAGATCCGCCCGGGCCCCTTCTCCCTGGAGAACATCCCCGCGACGGTGGGGATCAACGAGGTGCAGATGGTCATCCGGGACGTGCTGGGTCGCGAGCGGGTCATCAGCCGCCCCTTCTACGTCAGCCAGTCCCTGCTCAAAAAGGGGCTGCAGGACTTCAGCTACGAGGCCGGAGCCATCCGCCGAAACTACGCGCTGCGCAGCAATGACTACGGACGGGTCTTCCTCGCCGGCACCCACCGCCTGGGCCTGTCCGAACGGCTTACCGGGGAAGCCCGCGTCGAACTGGTCGAGGATCAGCAGACAGCCGGGCTTGGCCTCGCCTGGCTGGCCGGACCGTCAGTCGGCGTGATCACGGCGGGCGCGGCCGGCAGCTCCAGCGAGGCCGGCAACGGTGCCCTGCTCTCGCTGGGTTTCAATCGACGCGGCCGACGGAACAGTTACGGCTTCCGATACACGTGGACGGCACGGGAATTCCGCCAGCTCGGACTCCAGCCCGGCCAGCCCGCCCCCGAGCAGACCCTGTCGGCCCATTTCGGCACGCGGTTGGCCGACAGGGTATCGGTCTCCCTCGGCTACACCGGGGTCGAGCGGCGGGACGGTCCCGACACACAGCTGGTCGACATCGGCCTGTCGGCGAGGGTATTCGAGCGGGTTTCGCTCCACGCCAGCTTTCTCCGGGACCTGGAAAACCGCGAATCGATCGCTCGCCTGATGCTATCCGTCCCGCTCGGATCGCGAACCAACGCCAGTGTCAGCCACGTTCGCGAAGAGGATGGCCTCGGTACGCGGCTGCAGCTTCAGAAAAACCTGCCCCGCGGGACCGGACTCGGCTACCGGCTCTCCACGGAAAACAACCCGAGCGGGTATGACCGCCACCGGGGCACCCTGCAGGCGCGCACCGACTTCGGCACCTACCAGGCCGACGTCTCCCGCCTGGACGACCAGACCAGCTACCGCCTCAATGCCAGCGGCGGCATCGCGGTACTGGGAGGAGAAGCATTCATCTCCCGTTCCATCGACCAGAGCTTCGGCGTGGTGCGGGTAGGACAATACCCGGACGTCCGGGTCTATCACGAGAATCACCTGATCGACCGTACCAGCCCGAACGGCACGGCCTTCATTCCCGACATGCGAGCCTTCGAGAGAAACCAGGTCCGGATCGCCGGCGGGGACCTGCCCCTGGATGCCCGGATCGGCACGCTGGACAGCATCGCCGTTCCCGGGTATCGCCAGGGTGCGCTGGTCGAATTCGACGCCGAGCCGGCCCGCGGCGCCCTGATCACCCTGGTGCAGGAAAACGGCGAGCCGATCCCGGCGGGCGCCACCGTCAGGATCGTCGGCAAGGATCAACGCTTCCCCGTGGCCCGGCGCGGCCAGACCTGGGTCACCGGCCTGCCGCCGGTGAGCACGATCGAGGCACGTTGGGACGGCCACCGATGCACGGCCGGGATCCAGCTCCCGGACAACCCGGGTCCCGTCCCGCAAATCGGCCCCGTGACCTGCAAGGAGACACCATGAAGCACCTGATCGGTCACCCCTTCCCTGCCCTGTTCATCCTCCTCGTCGTCGGTCTGAGCATGCCCAGGCCCGCCGAAGCGCTGCTGGAGTGGTGCGAAGTCGCGGCCACGGGCGTGAATTTCGGCACCTACGATCCCCTGAATGCCTCCGATACCCAGTCGACCGGCAACGTCGCGGTCACGTGCAAGGTCACGCTCCTCGGGCTCGTCGTCACCTACGAAGTCGAACTGAGCACCGGCGGTAGCGGCACCTACGTCCCGCGGGAAATGACATCCGGAACCAGCGCGCTCGAGTATCAGCTCTACATCGACTCCGCCCGGACCACGGTCTGGGGAGACGGGACGGGCGCCACCGACACCTGGTCCTTCAGCTCCCTGATCCAGGTCGGCACACACACCGAAGACTTCCCGGTATACGGGACCATCCCCTCCGGCCAGATGGTACCCGCGGGAAGCTACTCGGACACGATCACGGTCACCGTGATTTACTGAGCGCCGGCC
>JBNJFM010000043.1:0-15827 GCA_051746865.1 Pseudomonadota bacterium
GTGGTTGAACGCCGCGGCCGAGAAACCGGCGAGGGTGATGCCGATGGTGCCGGCCAGCAGCAACGTCCAGGGCAGGTCCCCCGGCGGCGCGGCCAGCAGCATGGCCACCAGCGCCGTGAACGCCACCAGCGAGACGACCTTGGGCTTGCAAAGCTTCACGTAGCTGCGCCACGGGAAGGCGCCGATCGCGGCAACCGTCTGGGCTCGAACATTCATGTCAGCACTCCCTTCGCTGCCTGACCCCTCGCGGGGGTGAGCGGGTGATTGAGGTGATAGATCAGCGCGATCATCGACAGCAGCAGTAATGCGGCGACCGCGTTATGGGCATCGGCCATCGCCAGGGGCAGGCCGAACAGGACATTGACGATGCCACGGCCGACCTGCAGCATCAGCAGGACACTGATGGCCAGGGCCAGTCGTGGCGCGATCGGGCTGACGGTGGCCATCAGTGCCACCAGGGTGACGAACACCACCATTGCTCCCAGCCGATGCAGCCACTGGATGGCGATCAGGCCGGTGCCATGCAGGTCATGCACCTCGTGCAGGCCGAAGACGGAGGCGTAGTCGGCGTTCGGCCACCACGGGCCGTTGCAGGTGGGGAAGCCGCTGCAGGCGATCCCGGCGTAATTGGTCGAGGTCCAGCCACCCAGAAAGATCTGCACGATCAACAGCGCCAGGCCGACCACGGCGAACACGCGCAGGCCCAGGGACACCGTCGACAATGGCAATGGCGTGGCCCCATTCGCGCGGAGACGGCGCCGGCGGTTGTCGAGCCATATCCACCAGAGCATGGAGAGCACGGTCATCCCGCCGATCAGGTGGGCGGTCACGACCAGCGGCTTGAGCAGCATGGTCACCGTCCACATGCCCAGCAGGGCCTGAAAGACGATCAGGCCGGCCAGCGTGGAAAGCACGGCGCGCTGGCGCTTGTACCACCAGCCGATCCCCGCGAGCATCAGCACCAGCAGGCCGAGCGTGCCCGCGGCGTAGCGGTGCACCATCTCGTTGAGGGCCTTGCCGGCCTCCAGCGGCTGATCGGGGTAGAGGGCGTTGACCCGGGCTTCGTTGGCCTGCGCCGAGCTGACGGTCAGGTGGCCGTAGCACCCCGGCCAGTCCGGGCAGCCCAGGCCGGCGTCGGTCAGGCGGACATAGGCGCCGAGGACGACCACCACCAGGGCGAGGATCGTGGCGAGATAGGTCAGGCGGCGGTAGACGCGGCCGTCGCCCCCGGCGGTCTCATGCGGTGTTGCAGGTTTGCGTGCCATCAGATCAACCCTCCCCGGCCAGGCGCAACAGCCGGTCCAGGTCCTCGAGCAACCCCTGCGGATCGAATCCGGCGTCGTAGCGCAGCACCAGGAAACCCTGGCGGTCGACGATGTAGACCGGCCCTTTTGCCTTGGGCCATTGCCGGCTTTCGAGGACCCGCAGCCCATCGTCGAACGTCGCGGCTCGGGCGGTGCCGGCCGGCTCCAGCAGGACCCTTTGCACGACCCGCATCCCCTCGTCCTGTGCCAGGCGGACCCGGCGGAGGGTGTCCATGAGCGAACGGCAGTCCGCGTCGCAGCCCGGCTGGTTCTCGCCGCCGGCGACGTGATGGAGCAACGTCCATTTGCCCTGGAACAGGTCGGCGTCGACGGGCTTGCCGTCGAGCGTGCTCAGCTCGGCCACCGGCACCCGTTCGACGGGGGTGAGCAACTGCCCGTGTTCGAGCCCGCCCTGTTTCTCGAACGGCTGAAGGCTGTACATGGCCCATGAGGCAGCCAGCGGCAGGATGAAGATCGCCGCCAGGCTCAGCAGGATGAGCCGTTGCCGCCGATTCCCATTCGTCATTACTGCATCCATTCCTCGTTTCTCCCTTTACGGCCCCGGTGCAGGCCGTGCCACAGGTAGACAATCACCAGCACCACCGCGAATCCGAACCATTGCGCCGCGTAGCCGTGGTGCCGAGACGGGCCGAAGTCGTGCATGATCTCGACCTTGTGTGTCGCGACCGCCGATCCTTCGGGGTAGAGCACGACCGGTCGCAGCGGGTAGCCCAGTTCCTGCTCCAGCGTGCCGGGCACCGCGGTCTGCACCACCTTGGGCCAGCCGGCGGCGAAGGTCTCGCGCGCCGACAGCTCGAACGGTGGCGGTTCGGGCGTCATGGCGAGTCCCGTGACCTGCACCGTGCCCGTGGGCGCCTCGACCGTGGGCAGTTGCTCGCGGCTTGCGCCCTGCGCCACCCAGCCGAGGTTGACCAGCACCGCCTCGTCGTCGGCGAGGCGTAACGGCGCCAGCACCTCGTAGCCGGCGCGCCGATCCCGGACCCGGTTGTCCAGCAGGAACAGGTGCTCGTCGTACCGGCCGTTCGCCCGGGCGTGCAAAGGCACCTCGGTCGGGCCGAGTGAGCCGGCCGGCACCGGCGAGGCCTGTCTTGCCGCCGACTCGGCGTCGAGCAGCTGCTGCTTTTCCGCGGCGCGCTCGAGCTGCCAGCCACCCAGCCCGAGGAAGAGCGGCAGGAGGAGTAGGGTGGCGAGGCTTTGCGCCAGGGCAGGGCGGAAGCGACGGCCCCGGGCCGTGGCCTTCGTCACCGACGAGGCCGCGCCGGGCATGTCAGCCGTTCGGTTGTCCTTGGCCATTGCCATGTTCGCCCCTCGTCAAGTCGTGTTGCCGGGCGTTTTCGGCAGCGTGATGCCGTTCACTGCACGTGCTGCCGGGGCGGCTCAGGTCCGCCTCAGTGGTAGCCGTGTGGACCTTCCTCATGCACCGTCTTCGGGGAGGGCGGCTCGGTGAACGTGTGGTAGGGCGGCGGGGAGGTCAGGGTCCACTCCAGGCCTTTGGCGCCGTCCCAGGGACGGTTGCCCGCCTTCTTCCCGCCACGGATCGTCTGGATCACCAGCCAGATGAACAGCAGTTGCGAGAAGCCGAAGACGAACGACCCCACCGACGAGACCATGTTGAAGTCCATGAACTGCATCGGGTAGTCGGGAATCCGGCGCGGCATGCCGGCCAGCCCGGCGAAGTGCATCGGGAAGAAGGTGACGTTGACCGAGATCACCGAGAGCCAGAAATGCCACTTGGCGAGCGTCTCGTTGTACATGTGGCCGGTCCACTTGGGCAGCCAGTAGTAGACCCCGGCGATGATCGCGAACAGCGAGCCGGTGACCACGACGTAGTGCAGGTGCGCCACGACGAAGTAGGTGTCCTGGTACTGGTAGTCGGCCGGTACGTCGGCGAGCATCAGCCCGGAGAAGCCGCCGATGGTGAACAGGAAGATGAAGGCGAGCGCCCACAGCATCGGCGCCTCGAACGTCATCGACCCTCGCCACATGGTGGCGACCCAGTTGAAGATCTTGATGCCGGTGGGTATCGCGATCAGCATCGTGGTGTACATGAACAGCACCTGCGCCTGGACCGGCAGGCCCACGGTGAACATGTGGTGCGCCCAGACGATCGCCGAGAGGAAGGTGATCGCGATCACCGCCCAGATCATCGAGGTGCGGCCGAACAGCGGCTTGCGGCTGAAGGCCGGCACGATCTCCGAGACGATGCCGAAGGCCGGCAAGATCATGATGTAGACCTCGGGGTGACCGAAGAACCAGAAGATGTGCTGGTACAGCACCGGGTCACCGCCGGCCGCGGCCTCGAAGAAGCTGGTGCCCAGGTGCCGGTCGGTCAGAAGCATGGTGACCGCAACGGCCAGTGTCGGCATGGCCAGCAGCAGGAGAAAGCCGGTGATCAGCCACGTCCAGGTGAACAACGGCATGTCCCAGAGCCTCATCTCCTTGGTGCGCATCCTGAGGATGGTGAGGATGATGTTCAGCGCGCCGAGGATCGAGGAGATGCCCATGATGTGGATCGCCATGATCACGTAGTCGATCGACGGCGGGCCGTATGTCGACGAGAGCGGCGCGTAGAGCGTCCAGCCACTGCCGGGTGCGCCCTGTGGCATGAAGAACCCCCACCACAACAGGATCGCGGCCGGTGGCAGCATCCAGAATGCCCAGTTGTTGACCCGCGGCCAGTACATGTCGTCCGCGCCGACCTGCAACGGCACCATCCAGTTGGCCAGCCCGGTCAGCCCCGGCATGATCGCCAGGAAGATCATGGTCAGCCCGTGCATGGTGGTCAGCGAGTTGAAGAACTGCGGCTGTGTCAGTTGCAGCCCCGGCTGGAACAACTCGGCCCGGATGAGCAGCGCCATGACGCCGCCGACGAGCAACGCGACCAGGGCGAGCACCAGGTACATGGTGCCGACGTCCTTGTGATTGGTGGTCAGCAGCCAGCGCAGCGGGCCCTTCCTCGGCCCGGCATGGCTGTGACCGTGTTCGATCTGATCGACTACGGAATCCGCTGTTTGACTCATCGTGCCGCCTCCACTGCTTGCGGGGTGACCAGGTCACCGGTGTCGTTGCTCCAGGCATTGCGCTCGTAGGTGATCACGGCCGCGATCTCGCGATCGCTCAGCTGGTCGCCGTAGGCCTGCATGACCGGGTTCTTTTCGCTGCCGTGGATCACGATCTTGAGATGTCCTTCCACCGGGCCGGTGGTGATCTTGCCGCCGTCCAGTGCGGGGAAGGTGCCCTCGATGCCCTGGCCGTTGACCTGGTGGCAGGAGGCGCAGGCCGACTCGTAGAGCTTCTTGCCCTGCGCCATGGCGACCTCGCGGTTGTACGGAGCGGATGCCTGTTCCGCCTCCCTGTCCGCGGCCTGTTGCTTCTGGGCCAGCCACTCGTCATAGGCCTCGGGCGTCACTGCCTCCACGACGACCGGCATGTAGGCATGCCCGGAGCCGCACAGTTCGGCGCATTGGCCGCGGTAGGTACCGGGTTCGTCGATGTGGACGTCGATGTTGTTGACCTGGCCGGGGACCGCGTCTTTCTTGAAGCCCAGCTTCGGTACCCACCAGGAGTGGATCACGTCGTCACTGGTGATGCGCAGGCGAACGTTCCTGCCGGTTGGCACGACGAGCGGGTTGTCGACATCCAGCAGGTAATTGCGGGTGTCTGCGGGTGATTCCCTGGCGTCCAGCCGGCTCGCATCGCGGCTGCTGGCGGAGAGGTTGCTGAAGAAGGAGATGCCCTGTTCGGGGTAGACGTATTCCCACTTCCATTGGGAACCGTGGACATCGACCACGACATCCGGGTCCGGCGACTCGGCGTTGGTCTTCAGGAGGACTGCGGTGGCGGGAACGGCCACACCGACGAGGATCAGCACCGGGATGACGGTCCAGATGATCTCGACAGCGGTGTTTTCCGAGAACTTGGCCGGCTTTGCGCCGCGTGAGCGCCGATGCCGGATCAGCGACCAGATCATGACGCCGAACACGCCGACACCGATCGCCACGCAGATCCAGAGGAGCAGCATGTGCATGTCGAAGGCGTCTCGGCTGATCTCGGTGACCCCGCGGGTCATGTTGAAGGCGCCTGCTTCGTCCTGAGCGGCGGCCCCGACCGCTGTGGGCAGGGTGATCAAGGCCGGTAGCAGTCTTTTCCACATCATGGTGGCCCTCCTTGGCTTGTGAAGCCTTCGGAATGCGGGTGGTCGGAATCAAAAGCCGTTATTCGTGTATGAGAAGATCCTTAATTAATAAAATAGTTAAACTATTCAGTCGGTTAGAGAATATCTTGCTTTGCTCAGCATATGGCTGAGTCATTAGTACACCCGTTGGTGGATTGCCAACAAATACCTGAGATTTTTAACCCCTTGAAAAATGGGTTTTTTTCGTGATCCCTCACGAGCCGCCGGTCGTGAGGTGACGTCACGACGCCGTTTCCCGCGTGCAGACAGAGGTGCGATCGCCCGGGTCCGCTTGCCTGCCGGCCACTCGATGAGGGGGGAATGCATGACCGCTAACCGGTTCGACCATCTGCCCGCGGGCCTCTGGAGGAAGAGTGGTTCGACATGCGGTTCGAGCCGGGGGGCACGATCGACGAACTCGTGCCGCACGGGCTCAGGTCGGCACCCTTGGGCGGACACGGCGAGCCGCGCGACGAGTGATATGGCTCTCGGGAGCGTGACGGGCCGGCGTTCGAGGATGGCGACGGGGTCGCGTCTGGCCCGAGCAGGTCCGGACTAGGTTGACCGTGCGCCGGGTGACTCGACGAACACCGTCTGGGTGGGGTAGGCGAACTCGATGCCTTCTTCCTCGAAACGCTCGTGGATGTGCAGGTTCACAGCCTGCTGGATATCCATGTAGCGGGTGTAGTCCGGGGTGAGCACGTAGTAGACGGTCTCGAAGTTGAGCGAGAAGTTGCCGTAGGCCTTGAAGTGGGAGCGGTCGAAACGGGTGCCCTCGGAGGCTTCCACGGCCTCGCGCATGATCGCGGGAATCGTCTCCAGCTTGCTTCGCGGTGTCTGGTAGGTCACGCCGATCTCGAAGACCACCCGGCGCTCGTGCATGCGTCCGTAGTTGCGGATGCGGCTTTGCAGCAGGTCGGAGTTGGAGAACACCAGCTGCTCGCCCGAGAGGCTGCGCAGGCGGGTGGTCTTGAGGCCCACGTGCTCCACGCTGCCGAGCAGGTCGTCGATGATCAGGAAATCGCCCACGGCGAAGGGCTTGTCCAGCACGATCGACAGCGAGGCGAACAGGTCGCCGAGGATGTTCTGCATCGCCAGGGCGACGGCGATGCCGGCCACGCCCAGCCCGGCGATCAGGGCGGTGACGTTCATGCCCAGGTTGTCCAGGACGAGCAGCAGGATGATCGACCACAGCACGACGCGGCCGAGGAAGTTGACGAAGCCGAGCGTCGTGGCGCTGCCGGGGTCGGTTTCCCGTCGTCTCACCTGGTAGCGCTCGAGGCGCTGCGCGAGGAAGGTGCTGGACCACAGGCCGGTCTGCAGCAGAAGCGCCAGTACCGTGAGCGAGTGAAGGAACCGGTCGCCCTGCTCGGGCAGGTCGAGGGAGAGCACGCCGACGTAGAGGCCCACCACGAGCAGGAACCACCATTGCGTGCGTCGCAGCACCGCCACCAGGTCGTCGTCGAGCGAGTTGACGGTGGTTTCGGCGAACCGGCTCCAGCGATTGACCAGCACGCGCCGGGCGACGAACAGCAGCGCGAAGAGGCCCAGCGCGATGCCCGCGGCAATCAGGGCGTCGATCAGGTTGACCTGACCGATGGTGAATTCCAGAGGATTCATCACAACCTTCCTGACGGTCTCTGTCGGGGATACCGGTCCCGGGTTGTTTCCGGGCCGGGCGACAATGACAGGCCCCATCCTGTTGGCGACGGGAGCGACTCAAGCCGACTATAGACGCCGCCAGAGGGGGGTATGCCGAGGCGACCACGCTCGTCCAGACCCGCGGCGTGCGCAGTGGCCGCGTCGGGCGCCAGTTGTTCGACGCCTTCGGCTGAACTACCGGCCGCCACCCACGTCAGGTGGGCGGTCGCAGCGCGTCGATGTCGGTTTCGAGTAGGTGTTCGGTGGCGCGGATGAGCGTGCGCGCCACGCGGTAGGTGCTTTCCAGGGATACCCACTCGTTGGGGGCGTGCGCGACGTCGATACGTCCCGGTCCGTAGAGCACCGTGGGTATCCCGGCGAGACGCACCCAGCCGGCCATGTCGCAGCCGTAGGGCGCGGCGGTGACGGCGGGAGTCTTGCGGAATTCTTCCTCGGCCGCTTCTACCATCGTGGTGACCAGCGGATGGTCCGCATCCGTCGCCGCCGAGCCGAAACCGGCGGCAAGTCGCGTGATGCGGGGCGGGTTGGCCGACAGCCACGGGTCATTGCCGCATGCCGTGGCGATGGCCTCGCGGAATCGTGCCTCCGCCTGGTCGACGCTCTCGTCCAGGGCGACGCCGATGCGCACCTCCGCTTCCAGCGAATCCATCACCGTCGATGACCAGCGCCCGCCCTGGATGATGCCGACGTTGGTGGCGTAGGGCAGCTCGTGCGCGGTCATCAGGGGGTTCGTCTCGCGCGCGTTCACGGCGCGCTCGTCGGCGCGCATGGCGTCCAGGAGGGTCATGAAGTGGTCCAGCGCGCTTTCGCCCTGCAGCCGCTTGCTCGCATGCGCGGCGCGGCCGGGCACCTCGATCTTCAGCGACATCGCCCCGGCGTGGGCGATCACCAGTTCCGGCAACTCGTCGATGACGGTGGGTTCGGGAATGATGGCCGCGTCGGCCTGCCACCCGCCGCGGATCGCCGCCAGGGTGCCCAGCCCGCTGTCCTCTTCGGCCGGCACGGCGGCGAACACCACGCGGCCGGGGAAGTTGCGCTCGCCGGAGGCAAATGCCGCGAAGGCGGTCATGGCGGCGATCAGGCCGGACTTCATGTCGGCGGAGCCACAGCCGAAGATCCTGTCGTCGCGGGTGACGCCGGAGAAGGGCTCGTCGTTCCAGGGGGCGTAATCGCCGGGCGGCACCACGTCGACATGCCCGGTCAGCAGTACCGACGGGCCCGGCCGGTCACCGCGCACCACGCCAACGACTACCGGTGCCCAGGCGCGTTCGACCTCGTGGCCCGGGTAGTGGGGATCGCGCTGCAGGGAGGCGATACCGTCGTTCCAGTAGTCGATTTCGGCATCCAGTTCCTGCAGCCAGTCCGCGATCTGCGCGATGGCGGCATCTTCCTGGCCGGTGATCGACGGAATCCGGATCAGTGACACCAACCGGTCGCGGATCTGGTCGGCATCGGCCAGCGACGTACGTCGAACCATGACGGAGGCCCTCCTGCCTTGTTGGCCGCGATTCGAGCATAGTGCACCGACCCGCGGCCCCGCCACTGCGCGCCGTCGACAGGCGCACGGCTCTCGACTAGATTCGGTGGGTAGGTGCGATCACGCGCCGACCGAATGGAGGGTTGCACGATGCCGCCGAGCGAACCCGTGGACGGGAAGGCCCCGCCGCAGCCGGTGCTTGCCGGGCGCAGGCTGCGCTTGCGCCCGACCGGCGATGCCGAGATCGAGTTCGTCGTCGATCTCGAGCGCCATTCGGAAAACGCGGACTACATCGAACAGTGGAGTCACGGCGCTCATCGGTCCTGCATCCGGTCGGCGGATTGCACGCACTGGGTCATCGAGGAGCTGCATACGGGCGACCCGATCGGCTTCGTGGTGCTGGAGGGACACAGCGACCCCAACGACTGCCTGCTGCTGCGTCGTCTCGTCATTGCTCGCAAGGGCCGCGGCTTCGGCAAGGAGGCGGTGGCGCTGCTGACCGGCTACTGCTTCGAGGTGCTGGCGTTCCATCGCCTGTGGCTGACGGTATTGAAGACCAACGAGCCGGCCCGGCGCCTCTACCGCCGGCTCGGCTTCGTCACCGAGGGGGTCAGCCGCGACAGCGTCAAGGAAGGCGACCATTACTTGTCCATGTACGTGATGTCCATGCTGGCGCCGGAGTATCCGGACTCGCAGGCCTCTCGCGAGGCCCATTGGCGCGATAACGCCGGTCACCCGGCCCCGCAGGACACCGGGAGAAAGCAGCCATGAGCCGAGACCCCACCCAACCGCTGCACGTCGGTGTGCTGTTCGGTGACCCGCGCCTGCCGTATCCCTATCGTCGGGAAGGCCGCCTGACCGAGGAAGATTTCGAGGACATCCGTCGCCTGCGCGAGGCGCTGGCGCCCCTGGACGGCTTCCGGTTCAGCTACTTCGACGATCACCTGCGCCTCTACGAGGATCTGCGCGAGGCCGCGCCGGATCTGGTACTGAACCTCTGCGATACCGGCTTGCGCAACGTGGTTCAACACGACACGCTCGTCGCGGCACTCCTCGAGATCCTCGACATCCCGTTCACGGGGGCGGGCTCGTTCTCCATGGGGCTGAGCACCGACAAGTCGATGGTGCGTGCGGTGGCGATGGGGATCGGGATCCCGGTGCCCAATGAAACCTTCGTCGACCTCACCGCCGATCCGCCGGTGCTGCCCGAGCTCTACCCCGCGCTGATCAAGCCGAACGCGGCCGACGGCAGCGTCGGGATCACGCGCGACTGCGTGGTCCACAACGACGCCGAGGCCCTGGCCTACCTCGAACGGCTGCGCGAGGAGCTCGACCGCCCGCAGGCCCTGATCCAGGATTTCCTGACCGGCACCGAGTATACGGTGGGCCTGATCGGCAATCCGGGCGACTTCACCGTCCTGCCTCCGCTCGAGATCGACTACAGCCATCTGGACCCCGGGCTGCCACCGATCCTGTCCTACGGCTCCAAGGCCGACCCGGACTCCCCCTACTGGCAGGAGCTGGAATTCCGGCGCGCGGACATCGACGATGTCACTCACGCTCAACTGGTGGACCACACGGTGCGGCTGTTCCAGCGCCTTGGCTGCCGCGACTACGCGCGGTTCGACTTCCGCGCCGGCATCGATGGCGTGCCGCGTCTGCTCGACGCCAACTACAACCCCACCTGGAGCTGGGACGGCAAGATGGCGCTCATGGCGAGCTACGCCGGCTACGACTACAGCACGCTCTGGCGCATGATCCTGGAGGCCACGGCGCGCCGTTGCGGCCTGGCGGGTTGAGCGGCGTAGGCTGCGGTCGCGTCGCGCGGCAGTTTTTCAACAGCTTCGGCTGAGGGTCTCCGAGAGCGCCCGGGGAGGGCGCTCGGCAGGCGTTACTCGTACATGCCTGCCCCGACGATCAGGGTCTCGCCACCCACCTCGACGCTTCGTACATAGGTGCTTTTCAGTGCATCCACCTGCGGCTAAGTGGGCCGCGGCCAGTGGTAGCTCACCCAGCCATGGCCCTGTTCCTTGGCAAGCTCGATGTTCTCGCGTACCAGGTACTTGCCGGTACTGTCCCGGGCATCCCACAGGCTGCGGCCCTCGATGCTCGGAAAGGCGGGATTGACCAGGTACATGGGGTGTTCATATGGGGTCGGGCCCGGCTAACCCATTGAATGTATACGGTTCCCTGCCTTTTAGTCCGGCCGATTCGGCTTTGGACGGTGGTTTTCGAGCTCGAATTCGGCGACGTAAGGGCTTGGCGATTCGCGCAGGCAAGCAGCATCAGACGCGTCTTCTACCCGTCGTGCATGTGCTCGGGTACCGAGTTGCTTCTGAACCCCTTCCACGAACGCCTGACTCCCCACCGCCACGCTCTCGGACCAACGGGTATCTCGTTGCAGCTGGTCTTCCTTCAATGCCTGCTCGACCCATTCGTGACGGATCGATGCGATCTCGCTGTTCGGGGGCAGGCCGAGGGCTTCGTGTAGGGCGGGAATATCGATAACGCGGTACCGCCGGGGCGGGGACTGGGCTTCGCGGTAGCCGCTGACCAGCCAATCGGCCGGATGCTTCACGGCGCCGGCACGCACCATGTTCAGGTCGATGTAGACAAGGCAGCGCGCCAGATGCTCGCCGGTTTCGATTGCCGTGGCATGGTAGCGATCCTCCCAGAATGCAACCTTGCGCCGCTTTCGTCGATTGTAGGCCTGCGCCATCCGGCCGGAAACGAGCTGCATCGATCGAGCGATCTCGCCTCTTCCTCGGTCTCGAACGAGCAGGTGGATGTGGTTTGAGGTGGCGATGTAGTCGAGGACGCAAAGGCCGTGGCGCTTGCGTGCCTCGAACAGCCACCGGTGCCACAGGCGCCGGTCGCGGAGGAACTTGAGCAGGAACTGCTGACGATGGCAGCGATGGGTGATGTGCCAGACTTAGCCGGGTAGATAAAAGCGATTGGCTCGTGGCATGGGCTCCCTCCTTGGAGCGTGATTTCTGGTAGTGAAAAGCACCTTCCGAGTCCGGATATTTCATGAATCCGCGTGATGATCGCGCAGGATGTTGATCGCACACGGGGGTTTCTGACGGACTGCCGTGTCAGGGGAATATGGTCGCCGGAAGAAACCCCCGTGTGCGGTCAACAGGTCAGGGAGGGTGCGTGGATTTCATGAAATGTCCGGGCTAAGCTCTTGTAGGGTCGACTGTAGCGGGTGACGGAAGTTAAAACAGCACCTTGGCTCGGTTCGACCCACATCGAGGGACTGCCTATCGTCGACCGTTTCGCGGGGCCTTGACCACCAGTCCCTTCTCGGCAATCCCAAGTTCGCCGGCGATCACGGAGCACTTGGCCTGAAGCAGGAAGACGATGGGCGCGTCGACGTGGCTGAGACTCTCGAAGTTGCCTTGTCCCTTCGCCAGGATCAGTTCGGCCGAGTCGAAGTGTTCGCGGAAGTCGGGGCTGGTGGTGTCGAGCAGGGTGCCCGGGGCGTCGGAGCCGTTGTCGATGATTTCGGCGATTGTGTCCAGCCCGGCCTCGACGGCTTCCTGGTAGGTCACGTCGTTGATGGTCGGCGCGCCGCGCACCACGTAGGTCACCGGCACGTCCAGCGTTTCGATCAGCAGGCGGTCGAAGACGCTCTCGCCGCTGTTGTCACCCAGGTAGAGCACCCTCGAGACCTTCTCCAGACGCCGGCGCAGGTCGGACATGTCGTCGATGGCCAGCGGCTGGCTCAGCACCCGGTCGATGCTGTCCTCGAGGTCGTAGTCGACCGAGGCGCCCAGGTCGATGATGTTCCCGGCGATGCTCAGTCGGATGGCCATGTCGAGCGGGTCGTTGGCGGCGTCGATCCGGTCGCGCAGAACGGGGTACCACGTCAGTGCATGCTCGGTGCTCCTGACCTTCGCCGTCCGGTAGGGATCGGGGTTTCCGCCGATCTCGCGTACCAGGCGATGGATCTCGCGGGCCATGGTCGGCGGGCTCGCCCCGTCCGGCATGGATTCCAGGGACGACATCACCGACAACAGGATCCGTTTCTGTCCCGCCTCGTCGATCCCGGCGAAACGGGAGGCTTGCAGTGCCTGGCGCATGAAACAGGGGTAACAGTCGAGATAGGTCTTCACGGCAAAATAAACCCTATGGGCAATAAACACACGTTATAGTGTAACGTCTGCTGCCGACTCGGGACAGCCCAGCCGGTGAACGCTTGCATCGTCCTTGAAATGAATCGGAAGAGCCCTCGTTGTCCCGCAGAACCCACTCACGCTGCGGACCCGGATGGTTTGTGGTGATACGGATGGGGCCGGATCGGATTCGTTCTTCCCTTATGAGGGCAAGCATACGGGCTACTGAGGCCTCGCATCGTCATGGATGTCGGGAGTTTCGACTGTCTGCTCGAAAAACTCGAATCGGACGTATTCGATGGGATAAATCGAGCGGAAGTGAAGCTGTTCGGCCGGTTGATCAAGACCGACCGTGCCATTGTGAAACTTGTCATGGCTCATGTCGGGCGAGAACTGCATCCAGTCGGTGGTCTCGCCGTCGGCGAACACGACGCGGTACTCCAGGTCGGCCCTAGGTGCCGTCAGCATCACCGTGACACCGCGGAACGTCTCGGCCGGCATGATCACCTGGGCCCGCATCACGGGGCCGGCTTCGAAATCGGGTCGATCGCCCTCTCGGCCGGGGCCGAATCTGAATTCGTGGACCTCGCCCCGTGTATCCGCGTACCCGTCGGCGGTTTCCTCCATGCCGGAAAGATCGTTCGTGCCGCCGCCTTGCCCGGCCACCGGGTCTCGTTTGCTGTCACAAGCCGTGATCAACGCGAGGCCCGCCACCATCAATACAACGTTCGTGCTTCGCATCGTTCCCGTTCCGTTATCCATTTCGCCGGGTCGCCGGCAGAGGGCTGCCGGTCATCCCTTCATCGGCACCCAGCCGGGCAATCGCTCCAGCCGATCGATCCAGTCGCCAACGGCGGGGAAGGGGTCGAGTGAGATCCCGCCTTCTCCGGCCAGGGCCACGTAGGGATAGCAGGCGATGTCCGCGATGGTGGGATGGTCCGCCGCCAGCCACTGGTTGTCCGACAGACGGGATTCCAGGGTCGCCAGCCCGGCGCGCCCCTCCTGCTGGCACTGTTCCAGGTCGAAGGGGCGATCGATCTGCAACACGGCGCGGGCGCGGGCGAGACCGTAGAGCAGTTCGTTCTCGGAAACCGCCAGCCACTGCATGACTCGGGCCTCTCCCAGCGGTTCGCGCGGCAGCCATGCCTCGTCACCGTAGCGACGCGCGAGATAGACGAGGATGGCCATGGAATCCCAGATCACCGAGTCGTGGTCGACCAGCACCGGGATCTGGCCGCGAGGATTGAGGCGCTTGAATTCCGCGGTCTGTGTCTCGCCCCGGATGCTGTCGATGTACACGCGCTCATATTCCAGTCCCAGCATGGAAAGCAGCAGTCGGATCTTGTAGCAGTTGCCGGAAAGGCCGAGGTCATAGAGTTTCAGTTGCGGCATGACCCTCTCCATGTCGTTTTTCATGGTCGTCCGGGATTGGGGTGAATCGTCTCAAGTTATCCCCGGGAGGTGCCGGGGACAAGGAATCGTGCGTTCCGCCCCTCCCGCTGTGGCAAATCACCCGGATCTGTGTGATCTGCCCCATGCCGGGATTTTCCAACTCGTTGTTATTGCACCACCTGGTGCATGGAATGTTCCTTGCAACGGACCGGGCCGCGTCATTTCGGCGTTTTCGTCCCGGCGGCTCTTCCGTCGAGGCGAGACGGGCGAGGGCGTGGCCAGTCATATGCAACGGAAGGGATGATGGAGTTCTTCAAGACCTGGATCGATCCAATGGCGTTCGGCACGTTGGGCCTGATGAGTGTGCTGATGCTGGCGGCAGCCATCGAGCGCTGCCGGTTCTTCCGGCGGGTGGACGTGACCCGCTTCGACGACGTGCACACGCTGACGGTTTCGCTGACCGACCGGATGACCACCATCTACACCGTCGGTGCCACCGCGCCCTACGTGGGGTTGCTGGGGACGGTCATCGGCATCCTGATCGTGTTCTACGACCTGGGGCAATCGGGTGACATCGCGGTGAGCACGATCATGGTGGGGCTGGCCCTGGCGCTGAAGGTCACGGCCGTCGGGCTGCTGGTGGCGATTCCTTCCACGATGATCCACAACGCGCTGGGCCGGCGGGCCGAGGTGCTGATCGAGCAATGGCGTGCCGAGCAGGTGCGGCGGCCGGACACCACCGGGAACTGAGTCATGCGGCGCTTCGACCAGATGAACGTCATTCCGCTGGTGGACGTGATGCTGGTGCTGCTGGCGATCGTGCTGACCACGGCCAGTTTCGTCGCCCAGGGGAAGATCCCGTTGACGCTGCCGGAGGCCTCGCATTCCGAGGAGGCCTCCGACGAACAAGCGCGCGTTATCGCCATCACGGCCGACGGGGTCATCCATCTCGATGACGAGACGGTCACGCTTTCCGAGCTCGATGCCGTGTTCGGTCGTCTGAATCCGGAGGCACCGATTCGCTTCAAGGTGGATCGGTACGCGGCTTTCCAGCATTTCGTCGATGTGCTGGACCTCCTGCGCAAGCACCGCCTCGACAACCTCGCCATCGACACCGAAACCGCCGTTAGATGAGCCGGGTGTTCGCCGGGATGAAGGCCCGTTGCTATCGGTCGGCGCTGGCGGTGTCGCTGGTTTCCCATGCCGTGCTGGCAGCCGCGGGCTGGTATGTGCTCGCCCGGTCGGAACCGCTGGTCGCCGAGCAGGCGGCGGGGGCGGAGACCATCCCACTGTCGCTCGCTGCCTTCCAGTCTCCGTCTGACGAGTCCTCCACGCCTGCGGCCCAGAAGACTCCCCCCGCCACTCAAGTTGATCAGACGGTTGATCCGCCGGAGCTCGAACCGGAACCGACACCAGAGCCGGAGCCAGAGCCAGAGCCGGAGCCGGAGCCAGAGCCGGAGCCGGAGCCGGAGCCAGAGCCGGAGCCGGAGCCGGAGCCAGAGCCGGAGCCAGAGCCGGAGCCAGAGCCGGAGCCGGAGCCAGAGCCGGAGCCGGAGCCGGAGCCGGAGCCGGAGCCGGAGCCGGAGCCGGAGCCGGAGCCGGAGCCAGAGCCGGAGCCAGAGCCGGAGCCAGAGCCGGAGCCAGAACCGGTGTCAGAGCCAGAACCGGTGTCAGAGCCA
>JBNJFM010000044.1:0-15664 GCA_051746865.1 Pseudomonadota bacterium
TGTCCCGCGCGCCGCACCACTCGGTGAACTGCCGCTCGGCATCCAGACGTCGCCGGCCCCGATCGTGCCCCGGGGCCGGCGCGGTGCTCTCGTCCACCCAGCCTCCCTGCTGGTCGCCATAGACGGCGGTGGTGCCGATGTAGATCACTGCCGTCGGGGTGTGCCCTGCGCTTTCCAGCCAGCGGGTCACGCGGGTATCGGTGCTGCCCTGGCGTGGTGGCGGCGCGAGATAGACCCAGATGGCCCCGGACAGATCGGCGGCCTCGGGCAGCCGGAACTCGTCATCGAGGTCCACGGCCAGCCCGGTCCAGGTGCCGCGATGATCTGCCGGGGCCTGGGGGCGCTGCCGGGCGATGGCGACGATGTCGCGCGCCGCTAGCCGCTCGGCGACGCGGCGGGCGATGTCGCCGTAGCCGATCAGCACGATGGGATGGTAGGTTGCGGTCATGGGCGGCTCCGCTAGGTGGGTGATCGCTGCCGGGCAGGATAGCCGGTCGGTGTGCCCCGCGCCCGAATGAAGGACACCCCGCCGGAGAGTCCGACGGGGTGTCGTTGTCTATCGGGCCGGTGCCCGGGATCAGGTGTCGTTGCCCTGGATGGCCTCGAGCATGACCTTGGCCGGCCGGAAACCGGGCAGGGCGGAGCCGTTCGGGAGGATGGTGTACGGCGTGCCGCGCATGCCCAGCTCGTTGGATAGGGCCATGTTCTCTCGGATCACGTCGTCGTGGCAGGCATCGGCGTCCACGGAGCTGCCCTTCATCGCGCTGTCGAGGGCCTGCTTGGGATCGTCGGCGCACAGGGTGCGCGAGGAGATCTCGAAGCCCTTGGAGCCCGGACCCTGTCGCGGGGTGAGGATGTAGTTGACCTCCACGCCGGCGGCCTGCAGGGCGGGGACCTCGTTGTGCAGCTTGTCGCAGAACGGGCAGGTCGGGTCGGTGAGCACGGTGATCGAATGCTTGGTCTCGCCCTCGGCCGGGTAGACCAGCTTGCGATCCGCGGGGATCTGCGCGAGACGGGCGACCCGCTGCTCGTTCTGCTTGGCCTGGGTCAGGTTCTCGCGCTGCTCGATGTCGATGAGATCGCCGGCGATCAGGTGCTTGCCGTCGGCAGTCACGTAGGCCACCTGGCCGTCCGAGATCAGCTCGTAGATCCCCTCGGCCGGGGTCGGTTCGAGCGAGTCGATCGGGATGCCCGGCATGTGCTGACGGAGATTTTCGGTGATCGTGTCCCTGTCGTCCGCGATCGCGCCGGCGAACGGGGCGGCGAGCGACGCGGCGAGCGCAGCGCCCAGCAGGCGTCGGGTGGTCAGGCGGGAGATCGGCATCTTTTGCATCGTGTCTGGGACCTGGTTGTTGAAAGTGGAATGCGGTGATTGGAGTGTCGTCATCGTCTCGGGTTCCATTGTCGCATCAGCCGGCCTTCGCTTGCAGATGATCAGCCGCGTGGATGGTGCTCGGCGTGCAGGGCCTTGAGGCGGGCAGTGGCGACGTGGGTGTAGATCTGCGTGGTGGACAGGTCCGCGTGGCCGAGCAGCATTTGCAGGGCTCGCAGGTCGGCGCCGTGATTGAGCAGGTGCGTGGCGAAGGCATGGCGCAGGGTGTGCGGGGAAGGCAGCTTGCGCAGGCCGGCGGCGCGGGCATGGTGCTTGATTCGGTACCAGAAGGCCTGCCGCGTCAGGGGTCGGCCGCGCTCGGTGACGAATACCGCGTGGCTCTGGCGTTCGCCGAGAATCACACCGCGCGCCTCGCGCAGGTAGGCGTCCAGCCAGTCGGTGGCCTCCTCGCCGACGGGCACCAGCCGCTCGCGCCCGCCCTTGCCGCTGACCCGGGCGACGCCGTGGGACAGGCTGATCTCGCTGATGGTCAGGTCGACCAGCTCGGAGACGCGCAGGCCGGTGGCGTAGAGCGTCTCCAGCATGGCCCGATCCCGCAGTCCCAGTGGTGTTGCGGTGTCGGGTGCCTCGAGCAGGGCGTCGACTTCCTGCTCGCTCATGTCGGCGGGCAGTGCGCGCGGCAGGCGCGGCGCGGGCAGTTCGGCCGCAGGGTTGCCTTCCAGCAGCCCTTCGCGCGTCGCCCAGGCGTAGAACCGTCGCAGCGCCGAGCGCATGCGTCCCACCGATCGGGGCGAGGCCCCGTCCGACAACCGTTGCCCCAGCAGCCGGTTGAGCCGGTCCGCGTCGGCAGCGAGCAGCGCGTTCGAGCTGGCCGGGTCCGCCCCCCCCGACAGCCGCCTGGCGATCTGCAGAAGGTCGCGCCGGTAGGCGGCCCGGCTGTTCTCCGCCAGGTTCTCCTCCAGCCAGAGCGCCTCGACGAAACGGGTGATCAGGGAAAGGTCATCCATCAGGTTCCTCCACGATGCATTATGCAGCAGTTGCATGCCCGGAACGCGCGACACTGTAGGCAGATCGGCGCAGATACCAGCTTGTCCTCGGCTTCCTTCCAGATTGTCCACGGAATTATCCACAGACTGGGATGGTTGCGGCACCTTCGTGGTCCAGGCCTCCATGGCCGTGAACAATCCCCAGCCAACCGATGGGGTCGAGTGACGATTGATCTTTTGGTAGTCCTTCATTCAACGACTTAGATGCGGTCGGCCCGTGTGGCTCATCAGTTGGTTAAAAAATCACCAATCCGTGCAAGGGCTTGATACAGCGTCATCCGCTGCGTTTTTCGTCGGACTTTCCACGAAATTTTCCACAGGTTCTGTGCATAACCGCGAGCCGCCCCTGCCGGTTTTCTTATCGGGTCAGTGACTTGGACGGCAAACCTCGCATGACGTCCAGATGAGCGGCCCCGGTTGCTGCGTCATTGGTGTGGATCGGTGGCCCCCGGTTGGTGGCCGGGGTCACAGTCACGCGGGGATTTTTGCTACTCTTCTACGCTGAAGCGCGGCAGGCCCGTGCGCGAACGGTTCGAATCGACAAAACGCACACCGATGGAGTCTTTATGGATAACCTCGAGTCCATTCTGAGCGAGAACCGGGTGTTCTCGCCGTCGCCGGAGTTTTCCGACCGGGCGAGAATCGGGTCCCGGGCGGCCTATGACGAGCTGGTCGCCGAGGCCGAGCGCGATTTCGAGGGCTTCTGGGCACGGCTCGCGCGCGAGTTCGTCACCTGGGACACCCCGTTCTCCGAGGTCCTGGACGAGTCGAACGCACCGTTTTTCAAGTGGTTCGCCGATGGTCGGCTGAACGTCTCGGTCAACTGCATCGACCGTCACCTGCCGGAAAAGGCGGACAAGACCGCCATCATCGGCGAGTCGGACGACGGCACCGTCACGCACATCTCCTACCAGGACCTGCATGACCGCGTGGCCCGGTTCGCCAACGCGCTCAAGGCGCAGGGCGTCGAGAAGGGCGACCGCGTGATCATCTACCTGCCGATGATCCCGGAGGCCACGGTGGCCATGCTGGCCTGCGCGCGGATCGGCGCGATCCACTCGGTGGTCTTCGGCGGCTTCTCCGCCGAGGCACTGCGTGACCGGATCAACGATACCGAGGCCAAGCTGGTGATCACCGCCGATGGCAACATGCGCGGCGGCAAGAAGGTGACCCTCAAGGGTCAGGTGGACAAGGCCCTCGAGCACGGCTGCCCGTCGGTCGAGAGCGTGATCATGCTCGAGCACATCGGCGGCGTGGGCACCGGCACCGCCGGTGTGAAGGAGCTGACCTGGGCCGAGGCCATCGACGGTCAGCCGGCCGAGTGCGAGCCGGTGATGGTGGAGGCCGAGCACCCGCTGTTCATCCTCTACACCTCCGGTTCGACCGGCAAGCCCAAGGGCATCGTGCATTCCTCGGGCGGCTACCTGGTCAACGCAGCGATGACCTGCTCCTGGGTGTTCGACCTGAATGACGACGACGTCTACTGGTGCACCGCCGACGTCGGCTGGATCACCGGCCACACCTACGTCACCTATGGCCCGCTGGCCCTGGGCGTGACCCAGGTGGTATTCGAGGGCGTGCCGACCTATCCGGACGGCGGTCGCTTCTGGGACATGGTCGAGCGTCACAAGGTGAGCGTGTTCTACACCGCACCGACCGCCATCCGCGCGCTGATGAAGCTGGGCGACGAGGTGCCGGGCAAGTACGACCTGTCCAGTCTGCGCCTGCTGGGCACCGTGGGCGAGCCGATCAACCCCGAGGCCTGGGTCTGGTACCACCAGGTCATCGGCGGCGGCCGTTGCCCGATCACCGACACCTGGTGGCAGACCGAGACCGGCGCGCACATGATCGCCCCGCTGCCGGGCGCGATCGACCTGGTGCCCGGCTCCTGCACCCTGCCGCTGCCGGGCATCATGGCCGACGTGGTCGACGACCACGGCGAGTCGGTGCCGACCGAGAGCGGCGGCAACCTGGTGATCAAGAAACCGTGGCCGTCGATGTTGCGCACCATCTGGGGCGACGAGGAGCGTTTCAAGCGCACCTACTTCCCGGACAACCTGCCGGGCTACTACCTGGCGGGTGACTCGGCGCGGCGTGATCAGGATGGCTACATCTGGATCATGGGTCGCATCGACGACGTCATCAACGTCTCGGGCCACCGCCTGGGCACCATGGAGGTCGAGTCCGCACTGGTGGCGCACCCGGACGTGGCCGAGGCTGCCGTGGTGGGTCGTCCGCACGATGTGAAGGGCGAGTCGATCGTCGCCTTCGTCGTGGTTAAGGGCGACCGCCCGCAGGGCGAGGCCGCCGAGGAAATGGTCAAGACCCTGCGCGGCTGGGTCACCGAGCAGATCGGGCCGATCGCCAAGCCGGACGACATCCGCTTCGGCGACAACCTGCCCAAGACCCGTTCGGGCAAGATCATGCGCCGCCTGCTGCGCGGCATCGCCAAGGGCGAGCCGCCGGAAGGCGATACCTCTACCCTGGAGAACCCGGCGATCCTCGATCAGCTGATGGGCAACGACTGAGTCGGCCCCCGACGCTGAACGAGAAACCCCGCGGCCATCGGTCGCGGGGTTTTTGTTTGTGGGAGCTTGAAGCTGACAGTTGGAAGAAATCAGAAATCAGAAATCAGAAATCAGAAATCAGAAATCAGAAATCAGAAATCAGAAATCAGAAGGCAGGGGCCGGTCCACGCTGGGCCTGTGCGAGCCTGCCCTGCAAGCGAAACGCGCCGGGAGGCGCGTGTCCCGGGATGGGTATTCCCGAGGTTGGGTCTGTCCGGCACCCCGCCACCGGGGCGGCCGCTTGCGCCGCCTTCGCGGGCGAGGCCCGCTCGCACAGGTTCAGTGCCATCGGAGCGTCTGTGCGAGCTTGCCTGCAAGCGAAACGCGCCGATAGGCGCGTGTGCCGGGACGGGAATCCCGGAAGTTGAATCGGTCGGCACCGCGCCGACTGGAGGGGGGGCGGCCGCGGGCACGGATGGAGCAGGCGCCCGGCAACCGGAGGCATTGGGAGAGGGTGGGGCTAAGGGTGCATCCAGGTGCATAGCCGGCTACCATTCCGCTGATTTCTGATTTCTGATTTCTGATTTCTTCCAACTGTCCGCTTCGAGCTTCACAGGGAGACCGCCATGCCAGGGAAAGACAAGTCATCCATCCGCCGCATTCGTGTCTGGGACTTGCCGATCCGGGTATTCCACTGGGTCCTGGTGTTGTTGATCGTGGCGCTCTACCTGACCGGCGAGGTCTTCGACCGCTACCTCGACTGGCACATGTACCTGGGCGTGACGGTGGGTGGTCTGGTGATCTTTCGCCTGCTCTGGGGGCTGTGGGGAAGCGAGACGGCGCGCTTCGGCCAGTTCGTGCCCAGCCCGCGGCGGCTGTGGCATTACCTGCGCCGGGGCGACCGCGACGGCCTGCGGCTGGGGCACAACCCGCTGGGGGCATTGTCGGTGATCGCACTGCTGGTGCTGCTGGCCGCGCAGGTGGGCACAGGGCTGTTCGCCGACGATGATTCCTTCACCGAGGGGCCGTTCAACAGCCTGGTGAGCGGGGATACCGCCGACTGGCTGACGGCATGGCACACGCAGCTGTTCTACGTGCTGCTGGGCTTTATCGCCCTGCACGTGCTGGCGGTGCTGTTCCACGTGCTGATCAAGCGCCACGACCTGCTGCGGGCGATGATCACCGGCTGGATGCGCATCCCGGCCTCCGTGCGCGTGCTCAACGCCAACCTGCGCTTTGCCGGTCCGATCGCCTTCCTGCTGGCTGCCGCCGTCGCTGGCGGTCTGGCCTGGTGGGTCGCCTCGCAGATCGTGACGCTCTGACGGGTGATGCCGCTCGGGCGGCGTGTCAGCGCCCCGACGGCCGACGACCGTTCTGACGGCGGGCCACCAGTCCGGCATACAGGAGCGCTACCGAGCCCGCGAGCTCCGACCAGCCCAGCCAGGAGAGGGCGGTGATGCCCTCCTGCTCGAGGGTCCGACCCTGGGTGGCGAGGAAGATCACCAGCAGCAGTCCCCCGACCAGCGTGAGCCGGTTGCGGGCGCGGTCCTGGTGGGCTTCCGCCCGCAAGGCGGTCAGTTCGTGTCGCTGGCCCTCGAGCAGTTCCGACTGGCGGTGAACCTGCTGCATGGCCTGGATCGACAGGCGGGGCAGTTCGGAGAGATGCTGGTTGAGGTAGGGCGCCTCGTCGCGCAGCTGGCGCAGGAAGGCCTTCGGCCCCATGCGCTCGCGCATCCAGCGCTCGATGAACGGCTTGGCGGTCTCCCAGAGGTCGAGGTCCGGGTAGAGCTCCCGGCCCAGCCCCTCGATGGCCAGCAGGGTCTTCTGCAGCAGGACCAGTTGCGGCTGGACTTCCATGTTGAACTGGCGCGCGACCTGGAACAGCCGCAGCAGGAAGTGGCCGAAGGAGATCTCGCGCAGCGGCTTCTGGAAGATCGGCTCGCAGACCGTGCGGATGGCCGCCTCGAATTCCTCGATGCGCGTGGTGCGCGGTACCCAGCCGGACTCGACGTGCAGTTCCGCCACGCGCCGGTAGTCGCGGTTGAAGAAGGCGTGGAAGTTCTCGGCGAGATAGCGCTGGTCCTCGTGGGTCAACGAACCGACGATGCCGAAATCCACCGCCATGTAGCGCGGCTGCGCCGGGTTGGTGGCGTCAACGAAGATGTTGCCCGGGTGCATGTCGGCATGGAAGAAGTTGTGGCGGAACACCTGGGTGAAGAACACCTCCACGCCGATCTCGGCCAGCCTTTTCATGTCCACCTTGGCGGCGTGCAGCAGGTCGGTGCGCGCGACGGGAATACCGTGGATGCGTTCCTGGACCAGCACGTCGGTTCGGCACCAGTCCCAGTAGACCTCCGGGACGTAGAGCAGCGACGAGTCGGCGAACTGCCGGCGGATCTCCGCGGCGTTGGCTGCCTCGCGCTGCAGGTCGAGCTCGTTCATCAGGGTCTTGTCGAACTCGGTGACCACCTCCACCGGGTGCAGGCGCGGCCCTTCCGACCAGTAGCGCTCGGCCAGCCGGGCGACGGTGTAGAGGATCTCCAGGTCGCTGCGGATACGCCTTTGGATGCCCGGGCGGGTGATTTTGACGATCACCTCCTGGCCGTCGTCGAGCGTGGCGGCATGCACCTGGGCGATGGAGGCCGAGGCCAGCGGTTCGGTCTCGAAGCGGGCGAAGTGCACGGCCACCGAGGCGCCCAGCGCCGTCTCGATGCGCTGGCGGGCGATCTCCGCGGGGAAGGGACGCACCCGATCCTGCAGGGCGGAGAGTGCCTCGGCCAGATCCGGCGGCAGCAGGTCCCGCCGGGTGGAGAGCATCTGGCCGAACTTGACGAAGATCGGGCCCAGATCCTCGAGTGCGGCGACGAGCCGCTCGCCGCGGCTGCGCTTGCGGTTGTCGGAGAACCAGTACCAGGGCGAGAAGAACTTGAGAAAGCGGATGGGGCGGAAGATCCGCAGGGCCAGCACGATCTCGTCCAGTCCGTGGCGCAGCAGGACGAACTGGATCACCACCAGTCGCCAGATCAGTCTGGGTCGCATTCAGTCCTCCCCTGTCTTCCCGGCGGATTCCAGTGCCCCGATACGCCGTTCCAGGCGCTCCACGGCCGAGCGTACCCGGTCCACCTCGTCGAGGAAGTCCGGCAGGTCGATGTCGTCGACGACCAGCCGCGCCTCGTGGACCAGGTAGTCGTGCTGCTCGATGTGGCGGGTCTCGCGCCATTCCGCGACCGTGCGGCCGGCCCGGTGCGCGGCCTGCTCCACCAGTCCGGCCGCCGAGACGCCGATCTTCTGCGCCAGCCAGTCCGCCCAGTCGATGTCCAGCTCTCGCAGGGCGCGCAGAAAGGCGGTGGCCGCCTGCTCGTCGCCCTCGATCTCGATGTCTCCTGCGAACAGCGAGTCCATGTCGTGCTCGCGCTGCAGCGCGGCCAGCAGGGCCGGGCCCGAGGTGTGGATCGTCGCGTCGGGTGTCAGGCCATCGGCGGCACGCCACATCAGACCGTCGGTGGTCGGCGTGAACGTCAGCGACAGGGCAGGGTGCTCGACCAGGATCTGGAAGACCATGCCCGCCTGGCGGGCCAGCCGGTCGCGGGTGACGGGGTCGCGGCGGATCAGCCGGTTGACAGTGGTCTCGGTGGTGAATCGCAGGGCGGTGGAGAACATGATCGCGGCGGTGGTGGGAATGAGGTCAGAGCCAGTCGGTCAGGGCGATGCCCAGGCCGATGCGGCTCACGGATCGATTGTAATCGATGAGGCTCTCGCCGTAGCCGTTGAAGTACTGCACGTAGCCCTTGATGCGTCCGTTCAGCGGGAAGCTGTAGTCGACCTGCAAGGCGCCGCGGTTGTCCGTGAAGTCCAGGTTGTTCCGCAACGTGAGCGCGAGCGTCTGCTCCCGCCACTTGTAGGCCAGCACCAGGTCACCGTGGCCCATGTAGTCGGTGATGTCCGGATTGTCGTCCTGTTCCGCCTCGGGGAGCCGGTACCAGACCCGTGCCCGTCCGGCGAGATTGCCGCGGCCGAATGCGGTACTCAGTGCCAGTCGGTTCCAGCTGCGCGAACGGTCGCCCCCTTGGCCGTTGGAGGTGTGGATCAGCGACAGGCGTGCCCGGCGGAAGCTCAGGCCGGCCAGCCGGTAGTCCGTGTTCACGGACAGCCCCATCTCCGGCTCGTAGTTAGTCTCGCGGAAGGGTGACGAGGCGTCCTGGTCCTCGCCAAGCAGCTCGGTGTTGTAGGTCTGCCAGAGCGAGAGCTGGGTGTAGCCGAAGTACAATGACGTGCCCGGACCCAGCGGCTCGTTGAACCAGTCGAACTGAAAGGAGAGCTGGAACTTGGTCTCGGCGTGCTGCGGGTCGAAGTCGTACACCGGCCGGGACAGGTCCGTGGGCGTGTAGGTGGCCGGCAGGATGTAGTTTGGCCGGTAGCTGCGCATCACGAAGGGGTTGTGCCCGCCGCTGCGTTCCTCGCGCAACCGCTGGTCCAGGGCCACCGGCTCGGGTTCGTTGATCAGCGCGAATCGGGAGGTCGGCGCATCGGCAGTCGCGGTCTTGTCATTCGCCGTCTCTTCGGCGGCCGGTATGGCCCGCGGGTCGCCCGATGCCGTCTCGACGCCGTCCTGTCCCGAGGCCAGCGCATCGAAGCAGGCCAGCCGCTCGGCATCGTCCGTGACCCGCGCGCAGTCGGCCAGGGACCGGGCGGAGACGGAAGCGCTCGTGCCGATAAGTGCCGAGCCGGCCACGGCGAGGAGCAGTCGAGAGGAAAGATGTGAAGACATGCTGGTCGGGATATCTTTGCCGGATCCGGATTGATGGACCATCATAGACATAACGTGCATACACTGACAGGGGGTGCGTCATGGGCAAGGCAAGGAAGCACGCACGGCAGCTGGAAGCGGACTTTCCGCTCCAGCCGGCGGGTGAAGTGGTCTCGACGCTGGTGTCTCTGCAGCAGGACGTGTTCCGCCGCGCCTGGAAGCACTACGGCGAATGCGCCGAGGACGACCCCGAGGCCCTGCACGACCTGCGGGTCGAGCTCCGCCGCCTGCGTGTATGGCTCAAACTCTCGCGCGACGTGATCCGTACGCGCAAGTCCAGCCGCAAGCGACTCAAGGCGCTGGCCCGCGCCAGCAGTCCGGCCCGCGATCGCGAGGTGATGATGGGGCTGATCGGCCAGCAGGCCCGCGACCCGGAGATCGGCGAGGCCGGGCAGCGCCTGCTCCGGCTGGCCGAGGAGCAGGATCCGCCGGCCCACCAGCGGCTGGCATTCGACCTGAAACCCGGCCTCAAGCCACGCCCGCGACAGGACACGCCCCCGTTCGCGGACTGGTTCGCCGAGCGCATCGAGCAGATGCTCGAACTGATGCAGCGCGACATGGCCGAAGGGCTGGATGGCGCCCACGCCGCCCGCATCCAGGGCAAGTACCTGCGCTACCTGGCCGAGCCGATGGCCGAGCCCTTCCCTGGCGTGGCCGGCCTGCTCGAGGACCTCAAGGCGGTCCAGGACCGGCTGGGCGATGTCCACGACCTGGTTGTCTTCCGGGCGCACATCCCCCGCTGGGCCGGCTGGCTGGTCGAAGAACAGCTCCCCCCGGCCCTTGAACGACCCGGCCGGCAGACCCGCGCAGTCACGCGGGCCATGGCCGCTGCCCGGGAGCAGGTCATGGACCTGGCCGGCTGGCAGGACGCGCGCCTCGACGAGCTCTGGCAGCAGTGGGAGTCGGAACGCCCGAAGCGCGAGCGCCGCATCTCGCAAGCCGTCACCCGGCTCGCCCGGGACATGCGCAAGGCCGCCACCGCAACGCCCGCCGATTGACAAGTCGATGAAAAGCGACAAGAATGCGCGGTCCCGTGCCGGAGTAGCTCAGTTGGTAGAGCAGGGCATTCGTAATGCCAAGGTCGGGGGTTCGACTCCTCTCTCCGGCACCAAAACCTATTGATTTCAGGAGCTTCCTGCGGTGGGCGCTGTGGCTCGAGCTTTCCTGGAATCACTTGTTCTGCACAAGGAATGCGTTTGTTGCGATCCCTGTGTGGAATAAAGGCCTCGCCTCTCGGTGGGCTCGATCCCGTGTTCGGGATGGGGTGCCGGGGCGAGGCCTTTTCGTTGTCGGTCGGTCGACCCGGATCAGGGAATCTGGCGGAAGAGAATAGGAGTCGAACCTATCAGGGACCGCTTGACAGCCCCTCCCGGTTTTGAAGACCGGGCGCCCCACCGGGGAACGATCTCTTCCTTCGATTGATCAACTGCGCCATGGCGGCGTGACGGCGTCCTCGCGCAGGACGTGGTCGTCATGGACGCGGCGAGTGTAGCCGACGCGGTCGAAGAATTCGAGAATGTGGATGGTGACCTTGCGCCCGCCGCTGCCGTCCGGGTAGATCCGGTCGCGGAAGGGGGCGGCGCGCGCCGCGCCTTCCTCTTCGGCGAGTTCCCGCACGATGCCGGCCAGCTCGGCCACTGCCTCGGCGGTGAAGTAGTGGTCCCGCGCGACCGGGAAGAGTTCGCCGGCGCGCGCCAGGCGGCGGTACAACTGGCGCACTTCGCCTTCCTCCAGGCCCGCTTCCCGTGCGGCGTAGCGCACCCGCGGCGGGTTGTAGGGGTTCGCCCGGAACAGCGGCTCGAGGAGGGCGAATCGTTCGCGGTCGTCCTGGCTGACCTGCGCGCGGTGTTCCGGCAGGTGGAGCCAGGCACGGGTCAGGGCGATCGCCCCGTCCTCGAGCAGTGCATCGGTCAGTGCCCGGAACAGCAGCGGCGAAAGCCGCACCGAGACCATGCGCCGCAGTCGGCCGGGCTCGATGCCGATCATGTCCGGGGCGCGTTCGTGCTCCTCGGCGAGCACGGCGAGCAGGCGCTGGCGCAACCGATCCCACGCGGCGGCACCGATGCCCACCGCCTCGTGGCCCTCACGGATCACCCGCAGGTCGGCGCGTTGCCAGAGCGCTGTCGCGCTCGCCTCGTCGAGGTTCCAGTTGCGGGCGAAGGCGGCCAGATCGACCCCGGTGTCCGATTCCGCGGCGAGGAAGCTCAAGGCGTTTGCGGGATCGTCGTCGCGCAGCCTGTCGAGCAACTCGAGGCGGAAGGGGTGGCGCTTGTGGCGCTTCGGGGGAAAGATGTCCAGCGTGCGCCCGCCGGCGACGGTACGCGTCGCCCCGGCGTCGCGCAGCACGAACGGGTCGCCGCGCACGGTCAGCGTCTCGCGTTGCAGCAGGATCTCGGCGAGCGCGGTCTGCCCCGGCTCGGCGGTCTTGCAGTCGAGCAGGGCGACCCGGCCCATGATGTCGTCGGTGCCGATGTGCACGTGCACCGACTGCATGTGCTTGACCGGCCGCTGGCCCCTGGGCACGCGCAGATCGGCCTGGAAGCGGGTCAGCGGGTCGGCCAGCGCGGGGTCGACCAGCCACATGCCGCGTTCGATGTCCTTCTTGTCGAAGTCGCCCTTGATCGCCACGGCGCAGCGTTCGCCCGCCTGCCCGCTCTCGGCGGGTCGGTCCTGCACGTGCAGGCCGCGCACCCGGGCGGTGGCCCCCGCCGGGGAGACGGCGAGCGTGTCGTCAACACGGACCTGACCGGCCAGCGCGGTACCGGTGACCACCGTGCCCACGCCCTTGAGCGAGAAGGCGCGGTCGATCGCCATGCGGAAGCGCCCGCCGCTCGGCGGTCGTTCAAAATCGCGCGCGGTGGTCTCCAGGTATGCGCGCAGGGCGGGCACGCCGTCGCCGGTCGGCGACGCGACGCGGAAGACCGGGCTACCCGCGAGCTGGGTGCCCGCGACCAGGTCGGCAATCTCGGCTACGACCTCGTCCAGCCGCTCCGGGTCGACCGAATCGATCTTGGTCAGCGCGACCGCACCACGGCGGATGCCGATCAGGTCGAGCAGCTCGAGATGCTCGATCGTCTGCGGCATGGGCCCGTCGTCGGCGGCGATCACCAGCAGGGCGAAGTCGATCGCCTTGGCCCCGGCGAGCATGTTGCGGATCAGCTTCTCGTGCCCCGGCACGTCGACGAAACCCAGCGTCGCGCCGTCGCCCAGCGGGGCGTAGGCATAGCCCAGGTCCAGCGTGATGCCGCGCTCCTTCTCCTGCGGCAGGCGGTCGGCATCCACCCCGGTCAGCGCGTGGAGCAGGGTCGTCTTGCCGTGGTCGATATGGCCGGCGCTCCCGATCAGCATGGCTTGTCAGTCACCTCCAGCTTGCCGAGCTGATCCACGAAATCCGCCTCGTCCCCGGGCTCCAGGCAGCGCAGGTCGAGCAGCAGGGCGCCGTCCTCGATCCGGCCGATCACGGGTCGCGGCAGGGCGCGCAGGCCCGCCTCGATGCGGTGCAGGATGCCGGCGCGCTTCCCCTGAGGCCGGATGGCGATGCCGGCCGAGGGCAGGCGGTCGACCGGCAGCGACCCCGAGCCGATCTGCGAGCGCAGCGGGGTCACGCCCACGGTAACCGGCTGGTCGGCCAGTGCGCGTTTCACCGCCGGGGCCAGGCGCTCGGCGACCGCCGCGATCTCGTCTTCCGGGCGTGTCAGCTGGCGCAGGGCGGTCAGGCGCTCGCCCAGCCGGTCCGGGTCACGGTAGAGGCGCAGTACGGCCTCGAGCGCGGCGAGCGTGATCTTGCCCACACGCAGGGCGCGCTTGAGCGGGTTTCGCTTGATCGCCTCGACAAGATCGCGCCGTCCGACGATAACCCCGGCCTGCGGCCCGCCGAGCAGCTTGTCACCGGAGAAGGTGACCAGGTCGGTACCGGCCTCGATGCTCTCGCGCGGGATGGGTTCGTGCGGCAGGCCGAAACGAGCGAGGTCGGTGAGCGTGCCGGAGCCCAGGTCGACTACGAACGGCAGGTCATGCTCGTGGGCCAGCGTGGCCAGTTCGCGTTCCGGCACGGCCTTGGTGAAGCCTTCGATGGCGTAGTTGCTGGTGTGGACCTTCATCAGCATGGCGGTTTTCCTGCCGATCGCCTCGCGGAAGTCCTCGAGGTGGGTGCGGTTGGTGGTGCCCACTTCTTTCAGTTTCGCCCCGGCGCGGCTCATGATGTCGGGCACCCGGAACGCGCCGCCGATCTCCACCAGCTCGCCGCGCGAGACGATCACCTTGCGCTTTCGCGCCAGGGAGTCGAGCAGCAGCATGACCGCCGCGGCGTTGTTGTTGACCACGGTGGCCGCCTCGGCACCCGTCAGTTCGCAGATCAGCTGTTCCACCACGTCGTCGCGGTCGCCGCGTCGTCCGGTGGCCAGGTCGTATTCCAGCGCACAGGGCGAGCGCGCCGCGGTCAGCAGCGCCTCGACCGCTTCCTCGGGCAGGGGGGCGCGCCCCAGGTTGGTGTGCAGTACCGTGCCGGTGAGGTTGAACACCGGGCGCAAGCGGGGCCGCGCCTGGGCCTCCGCGGCCGCCGCGATCCGCTCGACCAGTATCCGTTCCTCGGTCAGGACGGCGCCAGCGCGCACTGCCTCGCGGGCCTCGTCGAGGGCCTCGCGCACGAGGCCGGTCACTACCTGCCGGCCGTGTCGCTCGACCAGGTCGGCGATGACCGGGGTGGCCAGCAGGCGGCTGACGGAGGGCAGTCGGGAGAGATCGTTCATCCTGTCGTTCCGGGTCCCTGGGCCGCGTCCTTGCACGGCCGCGGAAAATTGGCGCGGTGCACCCGAAGATACCACCGGATGTGCCGCAAAAACCCCGCCATGGGAGGCGGGGTCGTTCCGAGCCATCGGTCGGGGGGCTGGCCTATTCCTCGGAAGGCTGCCAGTGCTCCCAGACCTTGCCCACCAGCTCGGGGCCGGGCTTGAGCGTGGTCTTGCCCGGTTCCCATCCGGCGGGGCAGACCTCGGCCGCGTTGGTCTTGCGCACGTGCTGGTAGGCCTGGATCTGGCGGATGGTCTCCGCGAGCTTCCGCCCCACCGGCGGCGTGAGCGTCTCGGCGGCCTGGATCACGCCATCCGGGTCGATGATGAAGCGACCACGGAGTTCGACCCCGGAATCTTCATCCCACACCCCGTAGGCGCGGCCTACCGCGCCGTTCTGGTCGGATGCCATGTGGAACGGCACACCGCCGTCGGCCATCTTGCTCAGTTCTTCGTCGTTCCAGATCTTGTGGACGAACTGGCTGTCCACACTGACGGAAATGACTTCGACACCCAGGTCCTGGAGCTTCTGATAGTTCGCTGCGACCGCAGACACTTCAGTTGCTCAGACGAAGGTGAAATCGCCCGGGTAGAAACAGAGCATGACCCACTTGCCGGCAAAGTCGGACAGGCTCACGTTGGTGAACTTGCCCTTGTAGTAAGCGGGTGCACTGAACTCCGGGGCCTGCTTGCCCACTCGTGCAGTCATCAAGGGTTCCTCTCTTTCACGGGTTGGTTCCGCTGCGCGAGCTTCCTCCGAGGCCTTCTCGGAGGCGACCTTGCTCGAAGGTCGTGCGCAGGAACTGGAATCGTCTTTCATCCTTGCCTCCTTGGATCAGGCGTGTGAAGACGCGTCTTCGAAGCTAGACGAGGAGTGGTATGCCGTCAATGCGCGATTGCCGGCCCGGGAGTGATGGCGGCCGGCCCGGGGAGGCCGCCTCGTGAGGGTCCGGACAGTTTTTGCCTTTGTGCGTCAACGAGTTGTCGCATTGCATGCCCGAGCGCAGCCGTTGTCCGGGGCGTCAATGATTGATCCTGTCTATCTATCGAGTAGATATTAATCATTTGATTGATGGATAAGCCGCCTCTATCGTTTGCGTTGTCGGGGCCGGCGGCACGGTCGCTACGCCCCGCCAACCTGTCACACCGTTACTGATGGAGGTAACCCATGTCCGACGTACAGG
>JBNJFM010000045.1:0-5714 GCA_051746865.1 Pseudomonadota bacterium
CTGCCGCCAGCCAACGGAGTGAACGAGTCAAGCCGATGACCATGCAGTTGAACGAGATCCGCGAGCTGATGGCCGCCGACATGAAGGCCGTCGACCGCCTGATCATGACCCGTCTTGGGTCCGACGTGGCACTGATCAACCAGCTGGGCAGCTACATCGTTCACTCCGGCGGCAAGCGCTTCCGGCCGCTGCTGCTCATGCTCGTAAGCCGGGCATTGCGCGGTGAGGGCGCGGAGTTGCCGGGAGCGGCCCAGCTGGCCGCCGTGGTGGAGTTCATTCACACCTCCACCCTGCTGCATGACGACGTGGTCGACGAGTCCACCCTGCGGCGCGGCCACGACACCGCCAACGCCCGTTTCGGCAACGCCGCCTCGGTGCTGACCGGCGACTTCCTCTATTCGCGTGCCTTCCAGATGATGGTGGAGGTCGAGCGCCCTCGCGTGATGGTGATCCTCGCCAATGCCACCAACCGCATCGCCGAGGGCGAGGTGATGCAGCTGATGAACATCGGCGACGCGGCGGTCTCCGAGGACCGCTACATGGACGTGATCGGCCGAAAGACCGCCACGCTGTTCGAGGCGGCCTGCCGGCTGGCGGCCGTGCTGGATGACCGGGACCAGGAGGTGGAGGATGCGCTCGGCGAATATGGCTATCGCCTGGGGCTGGCCTTCCAGCTGATCGACGACGTGCTCGACTATCGCGGCGACGAGGCGCAGACCGGCAAGCACGTCGGCGACGATCTCGGCGAGGGCAAGCCCACCCTGCCGCTGATCATCGCCATGGCGCGCGCCGGCGCGGCTGACGCGGAGCTCGTGCGGGAGGCGATCGAGTCGCATTCGGCCGAACGTATCGATGAAGTGGTCAAGGTGGTTGAACAGACCGACGCACTCTCGTATACTTCTGCGCTCGCTGGACGCGAGGCCGAAAAGGCCAAGCGGGCGCTCACGGTTCTGCCGGACAGCGTCTATTCCCGAGCGATGTCCGCCCTGGCGGACATCAGCGTGCAGCGCGACCACTGACGCCACGGCGTCGACGGTCTTTCGGAGTGTAGCTCAGCCTGGTAGAGCACTACGTTCGGGACGTAGGGGTCGTAGGTTCGAATCCTGCCACTCCGACCAAATACCCCGGCCGGGGCCCCGTTTGGGGTCCCGGCCTTTTTGGTTTTGGGGTTCTGCCTGTCCGTCACGGGCGCGTCGTTGCCCGAACCGAGCGGCGTGGCTCGTTTCGCACGCCTGGTTACGTTGGGCGACCAGTTCGAACGACTCGCCGGGCGACCTGCGCCTTGGCCCTTCGTTTCGATGGTGAGGCACCTGTGAGGCGCCAGCTCCCTTGATGCCCTGTTGCCACGCCCATTTTCGGCGCCGACTAGTAATCCGGCGTCAATTCCGATTGGAGACCGCATGATCCAGTTGAAGTCCGTTTCCCTGCGTCGCGGCACGCAGTTGCTGCTCGAGGATGCCGATCTCACCCTGTTGCCCGGCCAGCGTATGGGCCTGGTGGGCAAGAACGGCACGGGCAAGTCGAGCCTGCTGGCGATGTTCGAGGGCGAGATCGCCCCGGATTCGGGGGACATCGAGTGGGCCGGTGGTCAGCGCATGGCGACCGTGGAGCAGGAGACCCCGGCACTGGAGGTCGCGGCGGTCGACTACGTCCTCGATGGTGACCGTGACTATGCGCGCCTGAACGCCGCCATCCGCGAGGCGGAAGCCGAGAACGACGGCATGCGCCTGGCCGAGCTCTACCCCGACTTCGAGACCATTGGCGGGTTCAATGCCCGCGCCCGGGCGGCCCGCCTGCTCGACGGGCTGGGCTTCGCCGCCGATTCGATCGACAACCCGGTCTCGAGCTTCTCCGGCGGCTGGCGCATGCGGCTGAACCTGGCCCGCGCCCTGATCGCGCCGTCCGACATCCTGCTGCTCGACGAGCCCACCAACCACCTCGACCTCGATGCGGTCTTCTGGCTGGCCGACTGGCTGGTCAACTACCCCGGCACCCTGATCGTGGTCTCGCACGACCGAGATTTCCTCGACCACGTCTGCACGCACATCGCCCATATCGAGAACCAGAAGCTCAATCTCTACACCGGGCACTACAGCGACTTCGAGGCGATGCGCGCCGAGCGTCTCGCGCAGAACGCCGCGCTGGCGGACAAGATCGCCAAGGAACGCGAGCGCCTGCAGGGCTTCATCGACCGCTTCCGTGCCAAGGCGACCAAGGCGCGCGCCGCGCAGAGCCGGGTCAAGGCCCTCGAGCGGCTGCCGACCATCGCCGCGAGTCACGCCGACCGCGACGATTTCTCCTTCTATTTCCCGACGCCCAAACGCGCCCCCGACCCGATGGTCACCCTCGAGGACGTCGCGATCGGCTACGACGGCACCCCGCTGCTCTCGGATGTCGACCTGCAGATCCGCGCCGGCGACCGCATCGGCGTACTGGGAGCCAATGGTGCGGGCAAGACCACCCTGATTCGCGTGATCGCCGAGGGTGGCGAGACCTGGCTATCCGGCGATCGCTTCATCGCCCCGGGCGTCCAGGTGGGTTACTACACCCAGCACCAGCTCGACCAGCTCGATCCGCGCGATACTCCGATGATTGCCCTCGAAAGGGTCGCCGGCCAGAGCGGTACCACCCAGAAGCTGCGCGACTTCCTCGGGCGGTTCGGTTTCGTCGGTGATCGCATCTTCGAGCCGATCGAGCCGTTCTCCGGCGGCGAGAAGGCCCGGCTGGCGCTGGCCCTGCTGGTGTGGAAGGCGCCCAACCTCCTGATCCTCGACGAGCCCACCAACCATCTCGATCTGGCCATGCGCGAGGCGCTGGCCGAGGCCCTGCAGGCCTTTGATGGTGCGCTGCTGGTGATCTCGCACGACCGTACGCTGATCGAGATGGTCTGCGACCGCTTCTGGTGGGTCCGCGACGGCGAGGCCACCACCTTCGACGGCGATCTCGACGACTATCGTGCGGCGGTGACCGAGCGACGCCGGGCGCACAACCGGGAGCAGGCGGCCGGAAAGGCCGCGAAGAAGGCCCCGGTGGACAAGTCTTCCTGGGGCAAGCCGCGCGACAAGGGCGCGAAGCGGCGCGAGCGGGAGGCTGCCCGTCTGGAGGCGGAGCTCGAGACGCTCGGCGAGCGTCTCGGGGAGATCGATGCCGCGCTCGCCGACCCCGGTCTGTATGACGGCGGCCACGACGAGGACCTCGTGCGCCTGCAGTCCGATCGCGAGGACCTGCGCGCCCGGATCGAGGCCCGGGAGTCCGAGTGGCTGGAGCAGCAGGAAGACGGCTGATCGTCTCACGACCTTTGGTGTGCCGCTGTCGCCTGTCTATACTCGATCGTTGACACTTTTCGCGGCACGAGACCGGATGGCTCGCGCGTGCAGCCGAGGGACCCCGACGAGAGCGATGGACATGGATGTCGACATGGAGATCCGGGAACGATCCCGCATGGCCTGCGGGCGAGCCCGTGGCGGCCGGCCTTCGCAGCAGGATGACCTGATCTGCTTTCACGACCGCCGCGAGGATGCTCGGCTCATGGTGCTCGCCGACGGCATGGGTGGCGACGGCGCGGGAGAACTGGCCTCGGGCGGCGTCATCCATGCCGCCCGCGAACTCTGGGACGAACGCGCCTGGGAGGAGCAGCCGGGGGCGCTTTTCCTCGAGACGCTCTGCCAGGAAGCTCATGCCGAGATCCGCCGGCGCAACGGCTGGGTCTCGGGCGAACCGCATTCGACCGTGGTCGCGCTTCTGACCCGCGGCGAGCATGCCTACTGGGCCCACGTCGGCGACAGTCGCCTCTATCACTTCCAGGGCAAGCGCTGCCTTTCGTGCACGCGGGATCACAGTCTGGCGCGGCTGAAGGTCGACCGTGGCGAGCTGACCATGGAGGAACTGGCTACCGACCCCGAGCAGCACGTCCTGTTGCGGGGGCTGGGCGGCGAGGAGCCGCCCGAGGTCGAGCATGGCTACGCTCAACTGAAGGCCGGCCAGGGTTTCGTGCTCTGCAGCGACGGCATCTGGGAGACATTGTCGGAGCGGGAGCTGGCCGATCTGCTCCAGGAGGAGGATCTGTTCGACGCGGTTCGCTTCGGTCTGGTCCGTGCCTGCGAGCGCGGCGGCGAGACGGGGGACAACGTCGCCATGATCGTTACGCGCACGCCGCAGGCACCGCTGCTCAAGCGCTGGCTGGGCGGTGGCCGGATGCCGGATCAGCAAGCCTGAACGGCCCGATATTTCCATTCGAGGTAGACAGGATCCATGCGTTCATTGACCAAGTCCTGGCCCGCGCCGTTGCGCGCCGCCGCATGGCTGACGGGCGTGCTTGCCCTCGCGGTGGGGATGAGTGGTTGTGCCACCCAGTACGCCGAGTTTCAGAGCCAGCTGAAGGAGGACTTCGGTGGCGAAGGTGGGTTGCTGTCCCGTTTCATCGGCGGTGACGACGAACCGGAGGTCGAACCCGAACCGGCCAAGGTCGAGGATGTGCGCTCCCTGAGCGCGATCCTGGCCGATCTTCAGGCTGGCGAGTATGCCGAAGGCGAGGCGGCGTTGCGGCGCTATCTCGAAGAGCACCCGGATGACGACGCCGCCCGCGCCGTCCTGCGCCAGCTGACCGAGGATCCGGAGGTCATGCTGGGCCGGCAGTCCCACCGGTACACGGTCAAGCGGGGCGATTCCTGGAGCGGGCTGGCTGGCCGGACCCTTGGCGACCCCGGTCTGTTCCTCGTGCTGGCCCGGTACAACGGCTCGACCAACCCCTCCGACCTGCGTGTTGGCGAGGTGGTCCGCCTGCCGGGTCCGCCGCCAGCCGAGCCGGAGGAAAAGGAGACGGAAGAGGGTGTCGGCGAGCCGGCGCTGACGCCGGTACCCGATGCTCCGGTGCCCTCCCGCCGGACCGTCGACGTCCTCACGTTGCCCACCAAGCCCCTGCCCTCGGTGGATACGACGCCGCGGCCGGGTGAGAGTGACCGGGAACGGGCCGAACGGCTGCAGCAGGAAGGGATCGAACTGCTCGACGCCTCCAGGGAAGAGGCCGCCCTGGCGAGATTCCGGGCCGCGCTCGCGCTGGCGCCCGATATCCAGCCCGCGGCCAGCCGGGCCCCGGACCTGCGGGACCGACTCGTCTCCCGCTACCATGAACGCGCGATCGTGCGTTACCGCAACCAGGATCTCGACGAGGCGATCGCGCTGTGGGACCGGGTGATCGCCATCGATCCGGACTTCGAGCCGGCGCGGAGTTACCGGGCCCGGGCGCGTGAATTGCAGCGGCGGGTCGACAGCCTGTAGACGCCGGCCGCAGTTCGTCCGGCACCGGCGGCGGTGTCCAATCCGGCTCAGTCCGGGGCGACCTGGTCCTCGTGCCTTCGCCCGTGGGGCCGGTCTTCTTCCTCCGGCGGCTCGATCAGCCGGGTCGGCTCGGCATCGCTGTTCCGAGATTCCCCCTCCGGCTTCGACCGGTTCTCCCCGGATTCCCGCTGGTAGGTCTCCAGCGTCTCGCTCATCAGGTTGAAGGCCCCGAACAGTGGCCCGAATTCGTCACGTCGCTGCAGGCGGATGCGGTGACGGAAGTCGCCCCGGGCGATCCGCAGCAGGGAGTGACGCAGCACGTTGATCGGGGTGACCAGCCGGCGGAACAGCCACCACGCGGCACCCAGCACGACCACCAGGGTGACGAACAGGGCGGCCAGCATCGAGAGCAGGGTGGTGCGATTGGCCGCCTGGAG
>JBNJFM010000045.1:5814-15519 GCA_051746865.1 Pseudomonadota bacterium
CCCTCCCGGTCGGCCACGGCCAGGTAGCGGATATGGCTGTTCTGCTGCATGTCGCGGACGGTCGCCCGAACGGCGATCCGGTCGCCGAGCAGCATGTCCTCGGCGGTCTCGCTGGCGATGGTGCGCCCCAGCGAGGCGCCGAAGTCTAACGTGACGCCGGTCATCGCCGAATTCTGCTTGACGTAGACGGCCCCCAGTCCGGCGAGCAGGGTCACGGCGAGCACGACGCCGAGAATGCCGGCCCAGCGCAGTCGCATGGGGATGATCCGGGTGGCGACCGGAGCCTCGCGTCGCCGGTCGAGTTCGCGCTGGGCGTGCCGCAGGTCGTCGATGACCTCGTTGCCGGTCTGGTAGCGCTGCCCCGGGGAGGTTTGCATCAGCGTACGCGTGACCTCCACCAGCACGTCGGGCGTGGCCGGGTCCTTGGGGACCACCGGGGGCAGGGGCGTGTGCAGGCGGGCCTTGATCAGCTGGTCCACGTCGCTTTCCCGGCGCCACGGCAGGTGCCGACAGAGTAGCCAGTAGAGCATGATGCCCAGCGAGTAGAGATCGCTGCGGCCGTCGGTGACCTCGCCCCGGAGCTGTTCGGGCGACATGTAGCCCGGGGTGCCGGCGACCATGCCGTCGTCCGACTCGGCGGACGCGTCCAGCAGGCGGGCGACGCCGAAGTCGTTGACCTTGGCGTGCCCCCAGCCGTCGACCATGACGATGTTCTCGGGCTTGATGTCCTGGTGGACCACGCCGTGGCGGTGGGCAAAGTTCAACGCGGCGGCGACCTGGCCGACGATGTCGATAATGTACTCGGTCGGCGGGAAGCCGAGACGGGCGACGCGTTCCTCCAGGGTCTCCCCGTCCAGTCGCTCCATGGCAATGTAGGGGTTGCCGTCGGTCTCGCCGACGTCGTAGACGGTGACGATGTTCGGGTGGGTGAGCGTGCCGGCGGCCCGGGCCTCGGCGAGGAAACGCCGGCGGTAGTTCTCGTCCTGCATGACCTCGTCACGCAGGACCTTGATCGCCAGCGGGCGAGCGATGCTGGGGTCGAACCCGGCATAGACCACCGACATCGCCCCCTCGCCGAGCACACCCTCGACCCGGTAGCGCCCGATGGTTTCCGGGTGCCCGGGTTGTGACGTCGCCGTCACGGCGTGGTCAGCGTAGGAACAAGTAAAGCGCTGCCGCCACGGCGGCCAGCAGCAGGGCGCCGACGAGCCACATGCTCGGGCCGATTGGTCCTCGGTTGCCTTCCCGGGTAAGGAAGACGAACTCCGCGTTGCCGAGCCGGATGCGGTCGCCGTGCTTGAGCGTGGCCTCGTGCACCCGCTCGTCGTTGACCAGCGTGCCGTTGGTCGACAGCATGTTCATGATCACGTGCTGGCCGTTCTGGTTGAGAATCCAGGCATGGGAGGACGAGACCGAGGCGTCACCGACCACGATGTCGTTGCTGTCCTTGCGGCCGATGGTCTGTCGTCCGGCCCGCAGCGTGAACCGCTTGCCCTCGATGCCGGGGCTGCGGCCCTCGAGCACCGGCTCGGCCACGGTGGCGCGCTGGTTTTCCTTCGGTTCGGTTGCCTGTGCCTCGGTCTGGAGCTTGTCGGCCTGGAAGAGCATGGTGCCTTGCGGCCCGGCGGCTCGGTTCTTTGCCTTGTCGGCCCGTCGATTGCCTTCCATGAATGCATCCTTCTCGGTCGGTTGGGTTGTATTTTCCGGGGACAAACCAGGCAAGCGTCCTGTGCCTGTTCCGTAATATCCCCGGGATTGCTGTGGTTTCCTACTATAGCGCAAGTAGGGGTGCAGAACCTTGGCCTGACTATCCGGTCGGATTGTCATGACGGGGTAGTCTGCTCCGTCCACCATGCGCGCGATCACCCACGCCCCGGGGCTGTTTCCCGGGGCCGCCAAGCGAGAACGGAACATCATGGACCTTCTGCTCATTCGACATGCCGCCGCCCTCGACCGCGAGGCGTTCGCCAGGGAAGGCCTGCCGGACGACCAGCGCCCGCTCAGCAAGCGGGGCGTGGAACGGATGAAACTGGCCGCCCGCGGACTGACCACGCTGGCCCTGCCGATCGAGCGGCTGATCAGCAGCCCGGCGGTGCGCGCGGTGCAGACCGCCGAGTTCGTCTCCCCCGCGGTCGAGGTCAAGACGCTGGAGACCGAGGCGGTCTTCGCCCCGGAGGCCCCGCTGGACGGGGCGGTCGAGTGGTTGCGCAAGCAGCCGCGGGTCGACGGCATGGCCGTGGTCGGCCACGAACCGACCCTGGGCCAGCTGGCCGAGTGCCTGATCGCCGGCCGCGCCAACGGCAACATGCCGATGAAGAAGGGCGGCATGATCCTCATCCGCTTCGACAACGCCGTCGGCTACGGCAACGGCAAGCTGGTCTGGTCCCTGCCGCCGGCCGTGCTCCGGGCGTTGGCGGATTGAGACAAGAGGTCAGAGGGAAGCGTCGAGAGGTCAGAGACGGCCTTTCTGACATCTGATTTCTGCTCCCTTCTATTCAACTCCCCACTTCTGCAACCGGTAGCGCAGCTGGCGCAGGGTGAGTCCTAGCTGGCGGGCGGCCTCGCTGCGGTTCCAGCGGGTCTGTTGCAGGGTGAGGATCACTTCGCGCTGTTCGTCGGTCTCCGGGATGAAGCCGGGGCAGGCCGCGAGCGTGGAGGAGCCGGCCTCCTCATGGCAGCCGGTCATCATGGGATGCGGGGATACCGCCTCGGTGGTGATGCGCTCGCCTTCGGTCAGGGCCATGGCGCGCTCGAGCAGGTTTTCCAGCTCGCGGACGTTGCCCGGGAACGGCTGGCCCGCCAGCCACTGGAACACGTCGGGGTCGATCGACGGGACCGGGCGGCCGTCGCGTGCCGCCAGCCGTGCGATGATCGCCTCGGCCAGTTCCGGAAGGTCGTCGAGCCGTTCGCGCAGCGGCGGGACCCGCAGCCCGATGACGTTGAGGCGGAAGAACAGGTCCTGGCGGAAGCGCCCGTCGGCGACCGCCTGCTGCAGGTCCTGGTGGGACGCGGAGACGATGCGCACGTCCACCGGGACCTCTTTCGTCGCCCCGACCGGGCGGACTCGGCGCTCCTGCAGCACCCGCAGCAGGGTCACCTGCAGGTTCATGGGCAACTCGGCGATCTCGTCGAGGAATAGCGTGCCGCCCTCGGCCGCGCGGAACAGGCCGGGCTTGTCCTGGCTGGCGCCGGTGAACGCGCCCTTCTGGTGGCCGAAGAGTTCCGACTCGATCAGCTCGTCCGGGATGGCGCCGCAGTTGACCGGCACGAACGGTCCCTTGGCTCGGCTGCTGCGGGCATGAATCTCGCGAGCGACCAGCTCCTTGCCGGTGCCGGACTCGCCCTGGATGAAAATCGGCGCCTGGGAGCGCGCCAGCTTGCCGATCATCTCCCGCATCTGGCGCATCGGCAGCGAGCGGCCGATCAGCGGGGAGTCGCCGTCGTCGCTCGACTTGCGGTCGTCTGCCGCGTCGTTCGAGCCCGCCGGTTGCAGGTTGCGGGCGTCGCGCAGCAGGCGGCGCAGGGTGTCCTGCTCGATCGGCTTGCTGATGAAGTCGAACGCCCCGGCCTTCAGCGCACGGACGGCGGCGTCGACCTGGCCATGTGCCGTGATCACCGCCACCGGGATTCCGGGGTGCTTCCGACGGATATCGTCGACCAGGTCGAGCCCGTTGCCGTCGGGCAGCCGCATGTCCGCCAGGCAGAGATCGATGTCCTCGGCATGGGCGGAGAGTTGCTCCCGGGCTTCGGCGAGAGTGGACGCCTCCAGCGTCGGGACCCCTTCGCGCTTCATGAACAGCGCGACCAGGGTGCGGATGTCGGGTTCGTCGTCGACGATCAGGCAGTTACCCATCCTGTCCTTCCTTGAGTTGCTTCGGTTCCGGGTCCGCCGGCAGGGTCAGCACGAAGCAGTTGCCGGATCGCCCCGGGGCCCGGTCGGGGTCGTCCAGCGCCAGTTCGCCGCGGTTGGCCAGCGCCAGTTCCCGCGAGACGAACAGGCCCAGTCCCGTGCCGCTGGAGTGGGTGGTGAAGAACGGCTCGAACAGGGCGCCGCGGCTCGTCGCCTCGATCGGTCTGCCATTGTCGCAGACCCGGATGCGCCAGCGGCCGTCCGCCCGGCCGATGGTGATCACCAGCTCCAGGGTGCCCTCGCCGGGCTGGGCATGACGCTCGGCATTGTCACAGAGATTGTCCATGATCTGCCACAGGTGCGTCGGGTCCACCGCCGCGATGGCCGGGCCGTCGAGCACGGTCGTTCTCAGCTGCGGGGGCGAGTCGGCCTGTTGCCAGCGTTGCCGGCGGCTGGCGGCGAACTGCTCGATCCACTCCCCCAGGTCGACCGACTGCGTGTGTACCACCGGCGCACGCGCCGCGCCCAGCACGTCCTCGACCAGACGGTTGATGCGGTCGCTGTGGCGCGTGATGATCGTCGTCAGCTGCTCGCGCTCCGCGGCGGTGTCCGAGTCGGGCAGCAGTTCGGCGGCCTGCCGGATCGAGGAGAGCGGGTTGCGCACCTCGTGGGCGATCGACGCGATCAGTCGGCCCAGAGCGGCCAGCTTGTCACGCCGGACCCGCTCGTCCTCGGCGGTCAGGTCGAGCAGCTGGATCAGCGCGCGGGGACCCAGGGCGGTCTCGATGCGGTGAAAGTGCAGGCGGATGCGGCGCGGATGGTCGAGATCCACCAGCTGCGCCCCCTCCCCGCGATACCAGTCCTGCAGGGCCTCGAGCACTGTCGGGCAGAAGGCGCCCAGGTCCGTGGGGTGGATCTCCTGTGGGGCTTCGTTTCCCGGGTCGCGCAGGAGCTGGCGGGCGGCGTCGTTGATGTACTCGATCTGGCCGTCCGGGTCGGAGACCACGATGCCGTTCTCTGTCTGGTCGATGACCCGCAGCGCCAGTTCCGAGAGATAGCGGACCTCCTTTTCCTGGGATTGCGAGCGCTTCTCCCAAGCGGCGGCCCGCCGCTCGAAGGCGGTGACCAGCACCGTGATCAGCAACAGGGCCGCGGCGAGAAAGCCGGAGTTGGTGATGTGGTCGGCGTCTGCCTGGATCACCGAGGCGTAGACGGCCTCGCCGATCACCAGGATCCCGCCGCCGGCCGCGTAGCCGATCGCCGCGCGCCCGCCGTGGAGCACCGCCGCGATGCCCACGGCGATCACCAGCGCCAGGGCGATCGGCCCCTGCGGCCCGCCGGAGGCGTAGGCGATCACGATCAGGCAGGCCATGTCGCCGAGCGTGTGCATGTGGGCCTGGGGGCGGAAGGAGATCAGCCGCAGTTCCAGCAGCCACTCGAAGGCCATGGCCAGGAACAGGTAGGCCCAGGCGGTGATCATGAACAGCGACGGGTCGGTCTGGCCGAACAGGCCGGGTGCGCGGTCGGTCAGCGCCGCGGCGGTCAGGGCCAGGGCTAGCAGCAGTCGGTAGGCGTTGGCCAGTCGCAGGCCACGCCAGTTCTCCGCCCCGGCCGGGCTGATCAGCGGTGTTCGCGGTGCCATTGCTCGGCATGCTCCCAGCTGCAGAAATCCTGTCCTTCGCGGTGCACGGCCCGGTCCTCGGGCACGAACACGCCGCACTGGGCGCAGCGGACCGACTCCATGGCCCGGGTCGGACCGGCGTGCCTTTGCTGCTCCCGGAGCCGGTTGGCGCGACGGATGGCGAAGATCAGCCCGATGACGAGCGCGACGACGAGCCAGAACAGCAGCTTGAGCATGGGTATCGGATGGGCCTGTGTGAACAGGCGACAGAGTATCGCATCCGCCGGGTCGTCTCACGGTTCGATCCACCGCTGATCGTTCACGCCGGCCGGGTGCTATGCTTTCCGACGATGATTCACGGGACGATGCAGGGGAGACCATGACCCAGACGGTGGCGCTTTATTCGGTCAAGGGCGGCGTCGGGAAGACCGCCTCGGCGGTGAATCTCGCGGCGCTCTCGGCGGCTGCCGGTCGTCGGGTGCTGGTCTGGGATCTCGACCCGCAGAGCGCGGCCTCCTGGTACCTTCAGGGCGAGGCGGAGGCCGGCGGCTCGGTGAAGAAGCTCCTCAAGCGCAAGGGGCTGGCCGCCTCGGTCCGTCCCACCCCGCACCCGCACCTCTGGGTTCTGCCGGCGCTGCCGGGGCAGCAGGCCATCGAGCATCACCTGGCCGACCGCAAGGACGCCGGCTTCCGCCTGGCCAAGCTGCTCGACCCGCTGGCCGAGGAATTCGAGGAGATCTGGATCGACGCCCCGCCGGGCCTCTCGCTGCTGGCGGACAACGTCCTGCGCGCGGCGGACATGGTGCTGGTGCCCATGGTGCCCACGCACCTGTCCGAGCGGACCTGGTTCCAGCTCAAGGCCCATCTGGGTGACCGCAAGATCCACCCCGAGCATCTGCGCGCCTTTCTCAGCATGGTCGACCGGCGCCGCACCCTGCACCGCGAGTTCGCCGACCGTCACCACCGCGATATCCCGGAGCTGCTGGGCACGCAGGTGCCTTACGCCTCGGTGGTCGAGCGGATGGGCGAGGACCAGCAACCGAGCGTCTACAGCGAGCCCCGCCACCCGGCCAACCAGGCCTACCGCGCCCTCTGGGACGAGATCGACGCGCTGTTTGCCTGAGCCGCAGACCGCGGCGCCACTGTGCGAGCGGGCCTTGCCCGCGAAACGCGCCCGTGGCGCGTGTCCCGGGATGGGTAAATCCACCTGAGCGCGGTGGTAACTCTTCCAGCGGGACAGCCGCTGACGCGGCTTTCGTGGGCAAGGCCCGCTCGAACAGGGGGCGTTGCCGTCAGCCCCGCAGCGCCCTGGCCGGCGCGATGCGCGTCATCCGCCGGGCCAGCAGCGGCGTGACGACGGCGGCCAGAAGCAGACCCACGCCCAGTCCCCATAACAGCAGCTTGGGGTTGAATGTCAGCGGCAGGTCGAAGACCCGGGCCGACAGGGTCGCGCCCACGACCATGGCGGCGACGGACGCCAGCAGGCCCACCAGCAGCCCCAGGGCGAGGAACTCGATCCACAGTGCGGTGAGCACCTGGCGGCGACTCGCGCCCATCACCCGCAGCACGGCGGCGTCGTGGATGCGCTGGCGCTCGCTCGCGCCGAACGCGGCCAGCAGCACCACCAGCCCGGCGGCCAGCGTGAAGGCGAACACGTACTCCACGGCCTGGCTGGCCCGGTCGATCAGCGTGCGCACTTCGTCGAGGATCCGGGAGACGTCGAACAGCGTCACCGTCGGGAACTCGCGCAGCAGGTCTACCTGCGTCTGCGGCGCGCCGTCGGGGAAGTGGAAGCTGGTGATGTACTGCGCGGCCACCCCCTCGGCCAGCGAGCGGCTGGCGATGACGAAGAAGTTCGGCCGCATCGAGTCCCAGTCGACTTCACGCAGCGAGGTGATCGGGCCGGTCACCTCCCGGCCGTCGACGCTGAAGGTCAGCCGGTCGCCCATCGACCAGTCGAGCGTCTCGGCGATGCCTTGTTCCACCGAGAAGCCTTCCTCGCCCAGGTCGCCGGCGGTGACGCGGTTGTGCGCGGCGGCTTCCTCGCCCACGGAAAGGTTGAATTCCCGCGTGGCCAGTCGATGTGCGCGCCCCTCGTAGCGCGCCTTGTCCACCGGTGCGTCGTCCAGCTCGGTCCAGCGGGCACGCATCATCGGGTAGAAGCCCGCGTTCTCGATCCCGGCCCGATCGAGGAAGGCACGCATGCCGTCCACCTGCTCCGGCTGGATGTTGATGGCGAAGATGTTGGGCGCATCGGCCGGGATCTGGCGCTCCCAGGCGTCGATCAGGTCTGAACGGACTACCGAGAGCAGCAGCACGGCGGTCACGCCCAGCGCCAGCGCGGCGATCTGCGTGGCCGACACCCAGCGGGCGCGGGCCATGCGCGCCAGCCCGAAGCGGGCCACGCCCCGGGCCGGCCAGCGGCGCAGCAGCGTGACCAGCAGCCAGGCCACGGCCAGGAAGACCAGCAGGCTCGCGCCCAGTCCGACCAGCACCCACAGCGTTAGCGCCGCATCGCGGGCCTGGAACCAGACCAGCAGCGTGATCGCCGCGATGCCGGCGCCGAACAGCAGCGTCGCCGCCGGGCTGGGCGCGACCGCGTGTGCGACCAGCACGCGCAGGGGCGGGGTGTGCTTGAGCTGCACCAGGCTGGGCAGGGCGAAGCCGAACAGCGCAACCAGGGCGACCGCCAGCCCCAGTGCCACCGGCGTGAAGCCCGGCGGGGGCAGGTCGACCTCCAGCACCTGTGCCATCAGGTCGGCGAGCAGCAGCTGCGTGAGCGCGCCGATAATGATGCCTGGAATCGCCGCCAGCAGCGCCAGCATCAGCAGGCGCCAGCGGTAGATCGCCCCGATCTGCTTGGAGGACGCGCCCAGCGCGCGCATCAATGCCGCCGCCCCCTGCTGCACGCGGTTGTAGTGTCGTGCCGCGATCACCAGCGCCGCGCCGGCGAGCAGCACGGCGACCACCGAGGCGAGACCCAGAAAACGCGCGGCGCGGTCGAAGGCGGTCTCGAACGCCGGCTGGCTGGATTCCGGGCGTTCCAGCCGCAAGCGGTCGGGCAGGCGGTCGGCGAGTCGCTCGAGCCGGGCGTCGCGATCCCCGGCATCGCTGGCCAGAAGCAGGGCGTGTTCCACGCGGCTGGTGTCAGTCACCAGCCCGGTGGCGGCCAGATCGTCGCGGTGGATCATCAGCCGGGGCGCGGCCTGGGCGAAGATGTTGCCCACGTCCGGTTCGCGCTCGAGCACCGCGCCGATCTCCAGCGTCGTCTGGCCCACCGCGATGGCGTCGCCGATCGCCGCGTCCAGCGAAAGCAGGGCGCGCCGGGCGAGCCAGACCTGTCCCGGCGGCGGCCCGTGCTCGACCGTGGCCACCGTCTCGCCGTCGTCGATGCGCAGGTCGCCGCGCAGCGGATAGGCGCCGTCGACCGCCTTCACGCCCACCAGCTGGCTCTGCTCCCCGGCGAGCACCACGGTGGGAAAGGTGACGTGCCGGCTGGTCGTCAGCCCCAGTCCGTCGGCCGTCGCGGCCCACTTGTCGAGCGGATCGGGCGATTCCACCCGGGCGTCGGCGGCCAGAAACTGCGCCGCCTGCGCACGCATCGCCCCGTCGACGCGGTCGACGAAGAAGCCCACCGCCGTCACCGCCGACACGGCCACCAGCAGGGCGAGCAGCATCGGCGTGAGCAGCCCGTTCTGCACCTCGCGGACCAGCCCCTGCCAGGCCAGCCGGGCGTTACGCATCGCGCCCGCGTTCATGTCTCACCCCGCAACGCGTCCGGGTCGGGCTGCCAGTCGCTCACCCGGCCGGCGTTCACCTCGAAGCCCCGGTCGCAGCGGGCGGCCAGCGCCGGGTCGTGGGTCACCAGGACCAGCGTGGTCTGGTGGCGCTCGCGCAGGCGGAAAAGCAGGTCGATGACGTGCTCGCCGGTGGCCGTGTCCAGCGAGCCGGTCGGCTCGTCGGCGAACAGGATGTCCGGTTCGATCACGAAGGCACGCGCCAGCGCCACCCGCTGCTGCTCGCCGCCGGAGAGCTGACGGGGCAGGTGCGCCAGCCGCTCGCCCAGCCCCACCTCCACCAGCGCCTCGCGCGCCCGGGCCTCCGCGCGGCGTTCGCCGGCCAGCTCCAGCGGCAGGGCGACGTTCTCCAGCGCGTTGAGCCCGTCGATCAGCTGGAAGGACTGGAACACGAAGCCCACCCGCCCGGCGCGCACCGCCGCCCGGCCGTCCTCGTC
>JBNJFM010000046.1:0-10721 GCA_051746865.1 Pseudomonadota bacterium
GAGGACTGCTTCGAGGCGCCGTTCTACACCCTCGGGCCGCTGGTCACCGACATCGCCCCGGCCTACGACCACATCACCAGCGGCATCGGCGCGGCCAACATCGGCTGGTACGGCACCGCCATGCTCTGCTACGTCACCCCGAAAGAGCACCTCGGCCTGCCGGACAAGGACGACGTGCGCGAAGGCGTGATTACCTACAAGATCGCCGCCCACGCCTCGGATCTAGCCAAGGGCTTCCCCGGCACGCAGGTGCGCGACAACGCCCTGTCCAAGGCGCGCTTCGAGTTCCGCTGGCTGGACCAGTACCACCTGTCGCTCGACCCGGAGCGGGCCCGCGAGTACCACGACGCGACCCTGCCGGCCGAGTCGCACCAGGTGGCGCACTTCTGCTCCATGTGCGGCCCGCACTTCTGCTCGATGAAGATCACCCAGGAGGTCCGCGAATACGCCGACCAGATGGGCATCGACGAGGAAGAGGCCCTCAAGCGCGGCATGAAGGAGAAGTCGATTGAGTTCGTCGAGAAGGGCGGCGAGGTCTACGGCCGGATCTGATCCGGTACGCCGATCGGCGTGCCCGAAACGCAAAAAGCCCCGGCTCGTGCCGGGGCTTTCTCGTTTGCGGCGGGGCAGACGCTTACATGTTGCCCATGCCCATCATCCCGATTCCGAAGATCAGGCTGAGGGCCATCAGGATCAGCCCGATCAGGGTCAGCACGCCGAAGATGGTGAAGTAGGTGCGCAGCTTGCCCATGGCGTAGGTCGCCTCGTTGCTCTCCCCGCCGTTATAGGCGCGCTGTACCGCGCCGGCGGCCTGCATCAGGACCACGCCGCCCCAGATGGGGATCCAGGCGATCAGGATGCCGATGATCGACAGCGCGGTGAGTACGCCATAGATGATCATCATCACCCCGATCAGCTGCATCCAGAACTTGCTTCGGTACAGCGGCTCGATGATCGACTGGATGGCGGGACTGGTGGCTGAGTTTTCCATTGGAAACGGTCTCCTTTCTCGTTTGAAATTCTTTTCCTTCGACGTGCCGGGAGTCCCTGGCACGGGTCGATGGTAGCGAAACCAGGGGTCGTCGTCTCGACGGTCTGGTAGCATCCCGGCCTTTGCCGTTGCCGAGGACAGCATGACCCAGGGCCCCGTCGAGGACCGCGAGATTCCCGAGAGCGCCCCCGTAACGGCGCTGCCGCTGTTGGCCCTGCTCCTGCTCGGGGTGTTGTGGGGCTACAACTGGGTGGTGATGAAGGCGGTGCTGGTGGATGTTTCCGCCGCCTGGTTCGCCGCCCTGCGCACGGTGCTGCCGGCATTGCTGCTGATCGTCGTCCTGCCGCTGGCGGGCAAGCGCCTGCGCCCGCCGCCCCTTTTCTATGCCCTGCCCATCGGCCTGTTCCAGACCGCCGGCTTCGTCGGCTTCATGATGTGGGCGTTGCAGGCGGGCGGCACGGCTGGCGAGACCGCCGTGATCGTGTTCATGATGCCGCTGTGGCTGACACTGATGGCGCACTTCGCCCTGCACGAGCGGATCACCGCCATCCAGTTGCTGGCCATCGGCCTGGCGCTTCCCGGCCTGATCCTCCTGATCTCCCCCTGGGAAGAGGCATTGGCTCTCGGCGCGGTCGGGCTCGCCCTGGCATCGGGGGTCGGCTGGGCGCTGGGCGCGATCTGGCAGAAGCGCTACTACCACCGCTATCGGCCCGACCTGCTCAACCTCACGGCCTGGCAGATGCTTTATGGTGGGGTGCTGCTGGCCGTCATCGCCCTATGGGCCGAGCCGTTCGCCGTCGATCCCACGCCGAACTTCATGTGGGCGCTGGTCTACAACGTGGTGCTTGCCGGTGCGCTCGGGTGGCTGCTGTGGGTTTATTCCTTGCACCACCTGCCGACCTGGGTCGCCGGTTTCGGGGCGCTGCTGGTCCCCGGGATCGGTGTCTTGAGTGCGTGGCTGGTGCTGGGCGAAACCCCGGGCCCGGTCAAGCAGCTGGGTATCGGGCTGATTCTGTCGGCCCTGCTGGTCATTACCCTGTATCAGCGACGTCAGCGTCGACGCCGGCGCCAGCGGGGGCGGCACTGACGGCCCTCGCTGCGGGGTGTATTGGTGGACGCTACAATTTTCGCGGTTGGTGCCGGTTTCCCGGTTATCGGTTGAACGATCGAGGAGGCGAGTGACGCAATGGGCGAATGGTTGCAGGCGAGGGTAATCGAGAAAGTCCGGTGGAATGACGGGCTGTTTTCGCTGCGTTTCGAGGCCCCGCTGCCGGCGTTCAAGGCGGGGCAGTTTGTCCGCGTGGGGCTCGACGTCGACGGCGAGCGCATTGCGCGACCCTATTCGTTGGTCAACGCCCCCGACGAGACGCCTCACGAGATCTATTTCAACGTGGTGCCCGACGGGCCGCTCTCGCCTCGACTGGCGCGGCTCGAGACCGGCGATGCGCTGTACGTGCATTCCTCGGTCGCCGGCACCATGACCCTGGAACGAACGCCCGACCACCGTCACCTGTGGCTGTTCGCCACCGGCACGGCGCTGGGGCCGTTCCTCTCCATGCTCAAGACCGATGCGCCCTGGCAACGGACCGAGCGGGTGGTGCTCTGCCATTCGGTGCGCACCGCGGCCGACCTCGTCTACGGGGATGTCATCAACGAGCTTTTGAATCGACACGGCAACCGGCTGACCTTCGTGCCGCTGGTCACGCGCGAGGTTTATACCGGCGCCCTGCATGAACGCATCCCGGCGGCGCTGGCCTCCGGCGACATCGAACGGCTGGCCGGCCTGTTGCTGCGCCCCGAGGACGCCCACGTCATGCTCTGCGGCAACTCGGCCATGATCGAGGAGGTCCGGCAGGTGCTGGAGTCGCGCGGACTGCGCCGCCATCGCCGCCGTGAACCCGGGCACATCACCGTCGAGAAATATCACTGAGCAGACGACCTTCCCTGGAGGGCGGCTCGCAAAAACTGTCGCGAGCCGCAGCCGGTTCTTGGCGGTGCCCCGGGGAGAGCCTCGCCCCGTCGACGCCCGCTCCGTGTCGGCTATACTGACCGTCCGACACCAACCTCCGCCGCCCGGTTTCCGGGTGGCCACACCGCCTAGATCATGGAGTGGCAACCGCAATGGTCCTGATGCTCGACAACTACGACTCCTTTACCTACAACCTGGTCCAGTACCTGGGCGAGCTGGGTGAAGAGGTCTGGGTGGCGCGCAACGACCAGGTCACCATCGAGGAGATCGAGGCACGGGCACCGAGCCACATCGTGGTCTCGCCGGGCCCCTGTGACCCGGACCAGGCGGGCATCTCGCTGGAGGTGATCCGCCACTTCGCCGGCCGGCTGCCGATCCTGGGCGTCTGCCTGGGGCACCAGGCGATCGGCCAGGCCTTCGGCGGCAAGGTGGTGCGTGCCCGCGAGGTGATGCACGGCAAGGTCTCGCCGGTCCACCACACCGGCGAAGGCGTGTTCGAGGGATTGCCTAACCCCTTCGAGGCGACCCGCTACCACTCGCTGGTGGTGGCGCGCGACAGCCTGCCGGAGGTGCTCGAGGTGACCGCCTGGACCGAGAATTGCGATGGGGCGGTCGACGAGATCATGGGCTTCCGTCACCGCGAATACGCCATCGAGGGCGTGCAGTTCCATCCCGAGTCGATCCTCACCCAGCACGGCCATCAGCAACTGAAGAGTTTCCTGCGCTACCGCAGCGGGGTGCGGCAACCCGTGCCGGCGTGAGCGCGCCGGCCGAGGAAACCGTCACCTCGACCGTGCAGTCGCCGCAGGGTGGGCAGGCGGCGATCCTCGTGGTGCTGATTGCCGGGCTGCTGATGCTCGCGCCGTTCACGGTCGACGCCTACCTGCCGTCCTTCCATGCCATCGGCGACGAATTCGGCGTCGGCCAGGCGGCCATGCAGCAGACCCTCAGCCTCTACCTGGTCGCCTTTGCCTCGATGATGCTGTTCTACGGGCCGGCCTCGGACAGCTTCGGACGCCGGCGGGTGATCCTGCTCGCCCTGCTGGCCTACACGGTGATGACCGTGCTTGCCGCGCTCTCGCAGAGCATCGGTCAGTTGATCGCCGCACGCGTGGGCCAGGGACTGGCGGCCGGCGGCAGCACCGTGATCGCCCGCGCCCTGGTGCGCGACCTGTTCGAGGACGACGATGCCCAGCGGGTGATGGCCAACGTCATGCTGGTGTTCGCCGCCGCGCCCGCGGCCGCCCCGATCATCGGTGGCTGGCTGCATGACTGGTTCGGCTGGCGGTCGGTGTTCTGGTTCCTGGTGGGCTTTGCCCTTCTGCTGATGCTCGCGGTCTGGCGGCTGCTGCCCGAGACGGTCGAGTATCGCTATCGCCAGTCGTTCGCCCCGGCCTTCGTCCTGAAAAGCTATGCCCGGGCGCTGTCGCACCCGCGGTACATGCAGCTGATCATCGTGTTCGCGCTGCTGTTCGGCGGCATGTTCCTGTACGTGGCCGCCGCGCCGGCGATTCTCATCGACCACCTCGGCCAGGACGAGACCGATTTCTGGAAGTTCTTCGTGCCGCTGGTGATCGGCCTGATCCTGGGCAGCCGGCTGACCCGCTGGCTCGCCGGGCGGATGGGCATGACCGCCACCATGGGCCTCGGCCTATCGCTGACCGGGCTGGCGGTGGTCTACAACCTGGTGCAGGCCTGGGTGCAGCCGCCGGACGTCACGCACGGGGTGTGGCTGACGGTCACGCCGATCACGCTCTATGTCATGGGCATGGCGACCACCATGCCGGCGCTCAACCTCGTCGCGCTCGACTACTGGCCGGAGCAGCGGGGGCTGGCCTCAGCCCTGCAGGGCGCGACGCAGATGGCCTTCGCCGGCCTGGTGTCCGGGGTGATGGTGGCCTGGCTGGCCGACTCCCTGTTCGCGCTGGCCGTGGGGATGGCCGCGCTATACCTGGCCGGGCTCACCCTGTGGTTTTGCTGGCTGGTCGGGGCGCGAGGGCGAGGTCAAAACGAAAAAGGCCCGCTTCCCTGAGGAGCGGGCCGTTGGCGGATATCTCACGGGAAGATGGGCGGCCTACATGCCGATGATGCCATCTTCCTTTTCGTCGTCGTCATTCCCGTCGTCCTTGTCTCCGGCGGTCGGCGGCGGAGCAGCACCCTGGCCACCACCCTGAACGCCACCCTGGGCGCCGCCTTGAACGCCACCCTGAGTGCCGCCTTGGGCACCACCGCCCTGGACACCACCTTGAGCGCCGCCCTGAGCACTGCCGCCACCTTGCGCTTGCGGTTGTCCCTGCGGTGCGGTGCCGCCTTGTGCGCCCTGGTTCGCACTCTGGGCGTGGGCGCTGCCCATGCCGATCATCGTCGCCAATGCCGTGCTGCCGATAAGGGTAGTGATGGTCTTGGCTTCGAGTTTCATAAAAACACCTTTTCAGGTTGTCTGTGAATTTCCCGGCATCTAGCCGAGCAGCGAGCATGAATGCCGCCCGCTAGCCCTGTGTCAACGAGTCAGGTCGAGAGTTCCGGGATGTTGCAGACTTTTTCGTGACATCGCCGGGCGGGGTCTCTCCTCGGGATGTCGGGCGGCGGTGATAGAATCCCTGCCGTCATGTCAGTCAACTGGTGACACGGCCCGTGAAATCCGGGCCGTGCCAGCAACAGCAAAGGTGGAGAATGGCCGGTCACAGCAAGTGGGCGAACATCAAGCATCGCAAGGCCGCGCAGGACAAGAAGCGCGGCAAGCTCTGGACCAAGATCATCCGCGAGATCACGGTCGCGGCGCGTACGGGCGGCAACGCCGACCCGGCGGCCAACCCGAGGCTGCGCCTGGCCTGGGACAAGGCGCTGGGTGCGAACATGCCCAAGGACACCATCGAGCGGGCCGCCAAGCGCGGCGCCGGTGATCTCGAGGGGCAGGATTTCGTCGAGGTCACCTTCGAGGGCTACGGCCCGGGCGGCGTGGCGGTGTATGTCACCGGCATGACCGACAACAACACCCGCACGGTCGCCGACGTGCGCCACGCCTTCTCCAAGAACGGCGGCAACCTCGGCACCGACGGCTCGGTCGCCTTCCTGTTCTCCCGTCTCGGCGTGCTCTACTACCCGCCGGGCAGCGACGAGGACCCGATCATGGAGGCCGCCATGGAGGCCGGCGCCGAGGACATCGAGGTGTTCGACGACAACGCCATCGAGGTGATCACCACCCCGGAGACGTACAGCGACGTCAAGCAGGCGATGATCGACGCCGGGCTGCCGCCGGAGGAAAGCGAGGTCACCATGCGCGCCTCGACCAGCGCGCCGGTCGAGGGCGAGACCGCCGAGAAGGTGGTCAAGCTGATCGACATGCTCGAGGACCTCGACGACGTCCAGGAGGTCTACCACAACGCCGAGATCCCGGACGAGGTCTATGCCTGATTCGCCACAAGCGAATCGTCCCGCGCGCCGGGTGCTGGGCATCGACCCCGGCTCCCGCGTATTGGGGCTGGCGGTGATCGAGTTCACGGGGGGGCGGGTGCGCTGCCTCGAACTGGAAAGTCTGTCCCTCCAGTCTCGTGGTGACTTCGCCGCCCGCATGGGCGGCGTTTTCGATGCCGTGACCGAGTGGATCGAGACCCACCGGCCGACCGAATGCGCCATCGAGCAGATCTTCATGTACCGCAGCGAATCCTCGTCGCTCAAGCTCGCCCAGGCGCGCGGCGCGGCGCTGGCGGCGGTGGTGCGCCACGGACTGCCCGTGGAGGAATACATGCCGGCGACCGTCAAGCAGGCGGTGGTCGGTAGTGGCAAGGCCGACAAGATGCAGGTCGCCCACATGATCCAGCGGCTGGCCGGACTGGCCGAGTTGCCGTCGGCGGACGGGGCGGACGCCGCCGCCGTCGCTCTTTGCCACTGCTATCGCAGCCAGGCCTTCGGCGGCGTGGCTGCCGGCGGAGGCAACGCGGAGGCGCGCGAGATCCTGCGCGAGGCCTCGCAGCGCCGCTATCGCCGCCGCAGCGACTCGCGCGGCTGGCGCGACATGGATGCTGCCACGCTGATGGCCCGCGCGGCGGGCAAATCCGGAGGAAGGAAATGATCGGACGGCTGGCCGGACGCTTGCTCGAACGCAAGCCGCCATTCCTGCTGGTGGACGTGCACGGCGTCGGCTACGAGGTCGAGGCGCCCATGTCGACGTTCTTCGCCATACAGGGGCAGGAGGACGTGGTCCTGCGCACTCACCTGGTGGTGCGCGAGGACGCCCAGCTGCTCTACGGTTTTGCCACCACCCGCGAGCGCGACCTGTTCCGGGCGTTGATCAAGGTCTCGGGCATCGGTCCGCGCATGGCGGTCGCCGTGCTCTCGGGCATGTCCGAGGCGCAGTTCCGCGACTGCGTGCTCAATGACGATGTCACCGCGCTGACCCGGGTGCCCGGGATCGGGAAGAAGACCGCCGAGCGGCTGATCATCGAGATGCGCGACCGGCTCGACAAGGAGCCGGGCGGCGGGGTGCCGACCGTGGAAGGCGGTGCCGCCGTGGGCGAGGCGCCGCGCGACGAGGCGTTGAGCGCACTCGAGGCCCTCGGCTACAAGCCCGCCGAGGCCAATCGCATGATCACGCGGGCCGAGAAGGAGGGGGCGGGCGATGCCGAGTCCCTGATCCGCCTGGCCCTGCGCCACACGGTGAAATAACCCACGGTGAGTCATTCCATGGAAGAGCCGCGCTTCGTCAGCTCCGAGCATCGCCCCGACGATGAGGCCATCGAGCGCGCCCTGCGCCCGAGCCGGCTGGCCGACTACATCGGCCAGCCGGCGGTGGTCGAGCAGATGGAGATCTTCGTCCCCGCCGCGCGCAATCGCGGCGAGCCGCTCGACCACGTCCTGATCTTCGGCCCGCCGGGGCTGGGCAAGACCACGCTGGCGCACATCATTGCCAACGAGATGGGCGTGAGCCTCAAGCAGACCTCCGGTCCGGTGCTCGAGCGCCCGGGCGATCTCGCCGCGCTGCTGACCAACCTCGAGCCGGGCGACGTGCTGTTCATCGACGAGATCCACCGGCTCTCCTCGGTGGTCGAGGAGATCCTCTACCCGGCGATGGAGGACTACCAGATCGACATCATGATCGGCGAGGGGCCGGCGGCGCGCTCGATCAAGCTCGACCTGCCGCCGTTCACGCTGGTGGGTGCCACCACCCGCGCCGGCATGCTCACCAATCCGCTGCGCGACCGCTTCGGTATCCTCCAGCGCCTGGAGTTCTACGAGGTCGAGCACCTGGTGCACATCGTCGAGCGCTCGGCCCGGCTGACCAGTCTCGAGATGGATGCCGAGGGCGCGCGCGAGATCGCCGCCCGCTCGCGCGGCACCCCGCGGATCGCCAACCGCCTGCTGCGCCGGGTGCGCGACTACGCCGACATCAAGAGCGGTGGCCGGGTCGACCGCGAGATCGCCAGCCGCGCGCTGGACATGCTCAAGGTCGATCAGCGCGGCTTCGACCACCAGGATCGTCGCCTGCTCGAGACCCTGCTGCACAAGTTCGACGGCGGGCCGGTGGGGCTGGACAACCTCGCCGCGGCCATCGGCGAGTCGCGCGATACCATCGAGGACGTGTTCGAGCCCTACCTCATCCAGCAGGGCTTTCTGGTGCGCACTCAGCGCGGGCGCATGGCCACCCGCCAGACCTGGGAGCACTTCGGCTTTTCCCCGCCGCCGCGCTGGCCGGGTGACCAGCCCGATCTGCTCGCGGAGGAGGAATCATGACGGACGATGCCGACGTCTTCCGCTGGCCGGTGCGCGTCTACTACGAGGACACCGATGCCGGCGGCGTGGTCTATCACGCCCGCTATCTCAACTTCTGCGAACGGGCGCGGACCGAGTGGCTGCGGGCCCGCGGATGGGAGCAGGACGCGCTTCGCGACGAGATGAGCCTGATGTTCGTGGTCTCCCGGGTCACGCTTGAATATCGCCGACCGGCACGATTTAATGACGCGCTGGACGTGACCTGCGAGGTCGAGCGCCTGGGCGCGGCCTCCATCGACTTCGTCCAGCGCGTGGAACATTCGGCCGATTCCCGTGTCTTCTGTGCAGTCACGGCACGTGCGGTCTGTGTCGACAGCGGCAGCCTGCGTCCCAAACCCATTCCCAAGGCGATTCTGGAGTCTTTCGCGTGAATTCCGAGCCATCCGTTGTCGAACTCATCGTCACGGCCAGCCTGCCGGTGCAGCTGGTCCTGCTGATCCTGGTCCTCGCCTCCATCGCCTCCTGGGCGCTGATCATCCACAAGGCCCGCGTCTACCGGCGTGCCGTCAAGGGCGTGCGTACCTTCGAGGGCAGCTTCTGGGCCGGTGGCAGCCTCAAGGAATACTACGATCGCATCTCCCGCCATTCGCGGCCCCGCGAGGGCCACGAGGCGGTCTTCGAGGCCGGTTTCCACGAGTTCCAGCGCCTGCGCCAGACCGACGGGCGCAGCCATGCCCAGATCATCGACGGTGTCGAGCGCGCCATGAACGTGGCGCAGAACCGCCAGATCGACCAGCTCGAGGAAGGCGTGCCGTTTCTCGCCACCGTCGGCTCGGTCAGCCCCTACGTGGGCCTGTTCGGCACCGTCTGGGGCATCATGAGCGCGTTCATGAACCTCGGCACCATGCAGAGTGCCACCCTCGCGGCGGTCGCCCCGCCGATCGCCGAGGCGCTGATCGCCACCGCGATGGGCCTGTTCGCCGCCATTCCCGCGGTGATCGCCTACAACCGCTACACCCAGCGGATCGACTGGCTGGCCGGGCGCTACGAGAACTTCATCGACGAATTCCTGGGGCTGCTCCAGCGCCAGCTGGGAGGCAAGTGACCCATGGCGCGTCGCACCAGACGGTCCCGACGCATGGTCGCCGAGATCAACGTCGTGCCCTACATCGACGTCATGCTGGTGCTGCTGGTCATCTTCATGGTGACCGCGCCGATGCTGCAGCAGGGCGTCGAGGTCGAGCCGCCCACGGCTGCGGCCAGCCCGCTGGACGAACAGGACGAACCGCCCCTGCTGATCAGCGTCGATCGTGACGGCGAGATCTACGTGAACAAGGCGGAGAATCCGCAGGCCCCCGTTAGTCTGGCTACCGTCACCGAGCTGGTCGCGGCCGCGCAGGCGGTCGACCCCGACTCCCCCATACTGGTCAAGGGCGATCGCGCCTCCAACTACGAGGCGGTGATGCGCGCCATGGTCGCCGCGCAGCAGGGCGGGGCGGCCAAGGTCGGCCTGGTCACCGAAAGCGATCCTTCCGCCGACGAGGAGGGGCAGTAACCGATGTTGCGGATGATCGCGCGCATGCCGGTGGCCTTCGGCCTGGCCGTGCTGCTGCACGTCGCGCTGGTCGTGGCGATCGTGTTTCCCGACCTGTGGAAGTCCGAGCCGGACAAGCCCTCGGGGCAGGCGACCAGCGTGCCGACACCGACCATCGAGGCCGAGTCGGTCTCCTCCGAGGCGATCGAGAAGCAGGCCGAGCGGCTCAAGCAGGAGCGCGAGGCCCGCGAGCAGCGTCGCGCCGAACAGGAAAAGGCAGCCGAAGAGGCCGCGGCCGCCCGCCGGGCCGAGGAAGCCCGGGCGAAACAGATGCAGGAGCTCCGCGAACAACGCGAGCGCGAGGCGGCCGCCGAGCAGCAGCGTCTCGAGGAACTGGCGAAGGCCCGCGAACAGGCCCGGCAGCAGGCCGAGGCCGAGCGCAAGGCCGCCGAGGAAGCGGCGAAGCGCCGCGAAGCGGAAGAACGGGAGAGAGCGGAGGCCGAAGCCGCTCGCGAGGC
>JBNJFM010000046.1:10821-15383 GCA_051746865.1 Pseudomonadota bacterium
CAGGCGCGCAAGGAGGCTGAGGAAAAGGCTCGCCGCGAGGCGGAGGAGCAGGCGCGCAAGGAAGCCGAGGAAAAGGCCCGCCGCGAGGCCGAGGAGCAGGCGCTGCAGGAGCGTCTAGCGGCTGAGGCCAATGCCAATGCGCGTCAAGAGGCCATCAATAAATGGAGTGATGCGATTACGGCCAAAGTGCAAAATGCGTGGCGCCGCCCCCCAGGGGCTAAGGTTGGTTGGGAGTGCCTTGTAACGGTGGTCCAGGACGAGGAAGGCCGGGTCCAGCAGGTCTCTGTCAGTCGCTGCGATGGCGACCGCCTGTTTGAGCGCTCGGTCGAGCAGGCCATACGAGACGCTTCTCCACTTCCCAAGCCGGATATGCCCGAAATCTTCCAGAAGGAAATCCAGTTCAGATTCCAGCCCGAATAGACCGGGTCTCACGAGGTGGCGGACATGATGATGCGATTTGATACAGGCACCGGCACTCGCCGGGCGCGGCAATGGCTCCAGGCGCTGGTTTTTGTCGGCCTGGCGATGCTGGTCGCCCCGGCGCAGGCGGCACTGCAGATCGACATCAGCGGCGGCACCGAGTCCGGCGTGCCGGTCGCAGTGGTGCCGTTCGATCAGCCGGGTTCCATCGACGACATTGCGCGAATCATCGGCGACGACCTGGCACGATCCGGGCTGTTCGCCCCCATCCCGCGTGATGCCATGCCGGGCCGTCCGGCTCATCCCGACGATACTCGCATCGACGACTGGCGCGCCGGTCAGGCCAGCTACGTGGTCATGGGCGCGGTGGAGTCCGAGGGCGATCGCATCAGCACCCGTTTCTTCCTGGTCGACGTGAGTACCGGCGAGCGGCTGCTCGGCAGCCAGATTACCGCCGGTGCCGCCAACGACCGCATGGTCGCCCATCGCATCAGCGATCTCGTCTACGAGGAGCTGACCGGCGAGCGTGGCGCCTTCTCCACGCGGCTGGCCTACGTCACCGAGCGCGGGCGGGACGACGACAAGACCTACACCCTGCAGATCGCCGACTCGGACGGCGCCAACCCGCGCACGGTGCTGGAATCCCCCTACCCGATCATGTCGCCGAGCTGGTCCCCGGACGGCGGGCAGCTCGCCTACGTCTCCTTCGAGGGCAACCGCTCGGCCATCTGGGTGCAGAACCTGCGCTCCGGCGAGCGCTACCAGCTGACCGATTTCCCCGGCATCAACGGCGCGCCGGCCTGGTCGCCGCGGGGCGACAAGATCGCCGTGACCCTGTCGAAGGGCGGCAGCCCGGACATCTATGTCATCGACCTCGACACCCGCCGGAGCACGCAGTGGACCCGCAGCGGGGCCATCGAGACCGAGGCGACCTGGTTCCCGGACAATCGCAGCCTGGCGTTCACCTCGGACCGTTTCGGCCAGCCGCAGATCTTCCGCCAGAGTGGTCCGGACGACCGTCCCCGGCGCCTGACCTTCGACACGCCCTACGCGGCCGGCGCGCGGATCGCCCCCGATGGCGAGCGCATGGCCGTGGTGGTCCGCGACGGTGGCGGCTTCTTCGTTGCCGAGCAGTCGCTGGGTGACGGCGAGCGCCAGCCGCTCAGCCGGGGCGGTTCCGAGGAACGCCCGAGCTACGCGCCCAACGGGTCGATGGTGGTCTATGCCGCCCAGTCCGGACGCGGGTCGGTGCTCAAGATCTCGCCGGTTTCCGGCGGCGAGCCGCAGACACTCCGTTATGATCAGGGCAAGGTGCGCGACCCGGCCTGGGGCCCGTTCACCGATTGATCACCGACAGGCAGGTTCAGCTCATGCAGTCTTCGCTCAATTCGTTCTCGAAACATCCGCTCGCCCTGGCGACGGTCGTGTTCGCGCTTTCCCTCGCCACGCCGGTCTCGGCGCAGGAATCCACTCCCGGCTGGCTCAACTGGGGCGGGGATTCGTCCGAGTCTCGGCAGGAGGAGGCCCCCGACCGCGAACAGGCCCAGACACGCCCGGTGGCCGACCAGGGTGCCCCCGAATCCCGCACCGGGCAGGCCGCGCTGCTCCAGCGCCTGATGCGCCGGGTGGATTCGCTGGAATCCGAGGTGCGCGAACTGCGCGGGCAGCTGTCCGAACAGGAGCGCGAGCTTGAAAAACAGCGGCAGGAGCACGAGCGGGCCCTTCGCAAGCTCGAGGCGCGCGGCCCGGCCATGGCCCCGATCCCGGCGAACGCCGCTGCTGACGGGGTCGACGGGACTGAATCCGGCGAGGATGCGGGCGACGAGGCGCCGGAATCGCCCGATGCCGGCGAGGACGCTGCCGACGCGGTGAGCGACGAGGAGCAGCAGGCGCTCTACAACGAGGCCTTCGAGACCCTCAAGAGCGGCGAATACGACCAGGCCGTGGAGGCCTTCCAGAAGGTCATCGACGCCAACCCGCAGGGCAACTGGGCACCCAGCGCGTTCTTCTGGCAGGGCGAGACCTATTACGTGCAGCGCGACTACAGCGCTGCGGCCAAGAGCTACGCCGAGTTGATCGAGCGCTATCCGGAGAGCAACCGCGTGCCCGACGCCACGCTCAAGCTGGGTTACATCGCCCAGGAACAGGATCGGATCGACGAGGCGAAGCGTCGCTTCAACACGGTGGTCGAGCAATACCCCGACTCCCAGGCCGCGGGCCTGGCCAGGCAGCGACTGGATCGTCTGGGCGGATGATCCGCCTGGAGGAAACGGCGGCGCCCCCGGCGGCCGAGTCGGGGCAGGGCACCCTGCGCATCACGGAAATCTTCCGTTCCCTGCAGGGCGAGTCCGATCACATCGGCTGGCCCACGGTGTTCGTCCGACTGACCGGTTGCCCGCTGCGCTGCGTCTACTGCGACACCGCCTACGCCTTCACCGGCGGCGAGCGGATGTCGCTGGAGGCCATCGTCGAGCAGGTCCGGTCGATGGACACGCGCCATGTCTGCGTCACCGGCGGCGAGCCGCTGGCGCAACCGGGCTGCCCGGAGCTGCTCGCGCGTCTGGTCGACGCCGGGCACATCGTTAGCCTGGAGACCAGCGGGGCGCTCGACATCGCGTCCGTGGACCCGCGCGTGCACGTGGTGATGGACCTCAAGACGCCCAGTTCGGGCGAGGTCGAGCGCAATCGCTGGCAGAACCTGGACAGCCTCAAGGCCGCCGACGAGATCAAGGTGGTCATCGGCAGCCGCGAGGATTTCGCCTGGGCCATGGCCAGCGTGCAGGAACACGGCCTCGATCGCCGCTTCCGCGTGCTGTTCTCGCCGGTCTTCGGCGAGATTGCCCCGGCCGATCTGGCCGAGTGGATTCTCGCCAGCGGTCGTGACATCCGATTCCAGATGCAGTTGCACAAGCTGGTCTGGGGCGACGAGCCGGGGCGCTGAGATGGCCGGGTCTGTCCTGAGCCACAAGGAGCCCGCCGTGGTGCTGGTCTCCGGCGGGCTCGATTCGGCCACGCTCGCCTGGCAGGCGCGAGCCGACGGCTTCGCCGTTCACGCCCTGAGCTTCGACTACGGTCAGCGCCACCGCGCCGAGCTGGAGGCCGCCGCCCGCGTCGCCCGGGCGGTGGAGGCGGCGGACCACCGCACCATCCGCATCGACATGGACGGCATCGGCGGCTCGTCGCTGACCGACATGGACCGGGCGGTGCCCGACCATGACCCGGACAGTGCCGAGATTCCCAGCACCTACGTGCCGGCCCGCAACCTCACCTTCCTCTCCTTCGCCCTCGGCTGGGCGGAGACGCTGGGCGCGACGCGCATCTACATCGGAGTCAACGCCGTCGACTACTCCGGCTACCCCGACTGCCGCCCGGCGTTTATCCAGCAGTTCGAGAAAGTCGCCAATCTCGCCACGGCCGCCGAGCGTCCCTTCGAGATCCACGCCCCCCTGATCGACCTGACCAAGGCCGAGATCATTCAGCGAGGACACGCGCTCGGTGTCGACTACGGTCTGACCGTCTCCTGCTACCGAGCCGACGAGGAAGGCCGGGCCTGTGGCCAGTGCGACTCCTGCCACTACCGCCGACAGGGCTTCATCGAGGCCGGCATCCCCGACCCCACCCGCTACGCCTGACGGCACCCCTGCGGGAACTACTATGGGAGAGCTCGCTGTGGGTTGGGCTTCAGCCCAACGTCGGTCGTAAGACCGACGTCCCCATAAGGTTTTGGACGGGCACAGCGAAGGATGCTCTAGCCGCCGTAGGAGCGGCTTTAGCCGCGATGCCGCCAGGCAAACCTCTCCCCGCCTGATCGCCCCGCCGCGCCAGCCGCCCTTCGGGAATCCGGCCCTGCCACGGCGCAAGCAAAAAAATCTGCAGAAAGGGGTTGTCAGCCCGGTGCAGCTGTGTAAAATGCGCAGTCCTCGACACGGGTCGTTAGCTCAGTTGGTAGAGCAGTTGGCTTTTAACCAATTGGTCGTAGGTTCGAATCCTACACGACCCACCAGGTTCTTCCCCGAGAGGGGTTGAAAGCGCGGATCGGATCTGTAAGATACGCGCTCCTCCCGACACACCCGAGGGTGCAGATCGGGGCCGTCGAAAGGTCGACACACGGTGTTGACAGGCGGTTTGAAGAGTGTAGAATG
>JBNJFM010000047.1:0-13402 GCA_051746865.1 Pseudomonadota bacterium
CGAGCCCAACACGTTGTCCGCCGGCGTGAGCGTAAGCCTGCCGATCTTCACCGAGCACCGCCAGTCACCCCGGCTGCGCGGGGCGCAACAATCCGCCCAAGCCGCCCAGCTCGAGCTGACCAAGCGTGCCCGCGATCTCGCCTCCCAGGCCGACGGCATCCGCGCCCGCCTGGCCTCACTGGACCGGCGCGTCGCGCGTTTTGAAACCGACATCATTCCCGAACTGCAACAGGTCGCCGAGATGATCCGCGGCGAGATCGGCTCCGGGCGAGGCGAATTCGACGCCCTGATCGAGGCCGAACGCGCCGTGGTCGAGGCCCGCCAGGAACTGCTCACCCTGCGCCTCGACCGTGCCGACCAACTCATCGACCTGCGCTACCTGCTGGAGCCGACTGCATGAAGACCCCCAATCGCACCTTCCGCATCAAGCGGCTCACCCGCATCACGCTGCTGGGCTCGGCCCTGGTCACCCCGGCGGTGCTGATGGGCGTCAACCCGGCGATCACCTCGGTGATGGCGGCCGACAATGGCAACCAGACCGACCACGAGGGTCACGATCACGCCCAGTCCGCGAGCGACGGCGGCGACACCGTGACCCGCTGGACCTGCCCCATGCACCCGCAGATCGTCGAGGAAGAACCCGGCAGCTGCCCCATCTGCGGCATGGATCTGGTGGAGAAGGAATTCCCGGCCGAACCGACCGAACAGGCAACAAACGATGACCAGGACTCCCCCACGGACGATGATGGCCATGATCAGGCCGAATCATCCGATGACGGCGGCGACACCGTCACCCGCTACACCTGCCCCATGCACCCACAGATCGTCGAGGAAGAGCCCGGCAGTTGTCCGATCTGTGGCATGGACCTGGTCGAGAAGGAGTTCCCCGCCGAAGAAGCTAGCGAGGACGCGCATGCCGGTCACGATCACGCCCAAGCATCGGGAGACGACGGCGACACCGTGACGCGCTGGACCTGCCCGATGCACCCGCAGATCGTCGAGGAGGAACCCGGCAGCTGCCCCATCTGCGGCATGGATCTCGTCGAGAAGGAATACCCGGCCAGCGAGGTGGACGGCGGCAAGTCGGACTCTCGGCAGGAAGTGCCCAGCTACCCGAGCGTGTCGGTCGACCCGATCACCGTGCGCCACATGAACGTGGTGATCAGCGAGGCCGCCGAGCGGCAACTCGCCGGCGAGATCCGCACGGTGGGCACCGTCGGCTACGACGAGGACCGGCTCGCCCACGTCCACCCGCGCGCCGAGGGCTGGGTGGAAACGCTCAAGGTCGCCTCCATCGGGGCCAGCGTGAAGCAAGGCGACGTGCTGCTCGAGGTCTACTCCCCCGACATCGTCTCCGCCCAGCAAGACTACCTGGTGGCCCTGCGGCGCGGCATGGACGACCTGATCGAATCCAGTCGCGCACGGCTCGAGCTGTTGAACGTGCCCGAGGCCACCATCGATCGCATCCGCCAGCAGCGCAAGGTGACGCGCACCATCCCGCTGCTGGCGCCGCAGGACGGCTATGTCGCCGAGATCGACCTGCGCGAGGGCATGTACATCCGCCCGGACATGGAGCTCTACACCATCGCCCGCCGCGACCAGGTGTGGGTCAACGTCGACGTGCTCGAACGGCGCATGCAGTCAGTCGGTGAGGGCCAGACCGCCCGCATGCAGGTCGACGGCGTCCCCGGGCGCGAATTCGAGGGCACGGTGGACTTCGTCTATCCGGAACTCGACCCGCAGTCACGCACGCTGCGGGTGCGGCTGGTCTTCGACAACGAGGAAGGCCTGCTGCGCCCCAACCAGTTCGCCGAGGTCACCCTGAGCCCGGCAAACGCCCCCGAGGTGCTGGCCGTGCCGTCGACCGCCATCATTCCCGCGCCCGGCGGGGCGCGCGTGGTGGTGCGCACCGGCGAGGGTCGCTTCCGCCCCGTGGCGGTAGAGACCGGCGTCGAGGCCGGCGGCTATACCGAGATCGTCTCGGGGCTGGAGGCCGGCGATCAGGTGGTCGCCTCCGGGCAGTTCCTGATCGACTCCGAATCCAGCATCCAGGCCGCCTTCTCGCGCCTGTCCGGCTCCAGTGGCTCGGAGACGTCGAAGGAAAAGGCCTCGTCCGGCAACGGCCAGTCCGGTCACCAGCACTAAGGGGAGGCAGACATGATCGAACGACTCATCCATGCCTGCATCCGCCTGCGGGTGCTGGTCGTCCTGCTGGCCGCCCTGCTGGCCGTGGCCGGCTGGGCGAGCTGGAAGGCAACCCCGCTGGACGCGATACCGGATCTCTCCGACACGCAGGTGATCGTCAAGACCAGCTACCCGGGCCAGTCGCCGCAGGTGGTACAGGACCAGGTCACCTACCCGCTGACCACTCGCCTGCTGGCCGTGCCGGGCTCGACGGCCGTGCGCGGCTACTCGTTCTTCGGCGACTCCTACACCTACGTCACCTTCGAGGAAGGCACCGACCTCTACTGGGCCCGCTCGCGGGTACTCGAATACCTCAACCAGGCCAGCGAGGACCTGCCCGAGGGCGTCACCCCCAGCCTGGGGCCGGATGCCACCGGCGTGGGCTGGGTGTTCCAGTACGCGCTGAACGATCCCACCGGCCAGCATGATCTTTCCGAGTTGACGACACTGCAGAACTGGTTCTTGAAGTTCCAGCTCGAGTCGGTCGAGGGGGTCTCGGAAGTGGCCACGGTCGGCGGCATGGTGCGCGAGTACCAGATCGTGGTCGATCCGCAGCGCCTGCGGGTGTTCGACATCTCGATCACCGAACTGCGCGACGCGATTGCCGAGGCCAACCGCGAGGTCGGCGGCGGCGTGATGGAGCGCGGCGGCGCCGAGTACATGATCACCAGCCGCGGCTACCTGCAGTCGGTCGACGACATCGCGCAGATCCCGGTAGGTGTCTCGGATTCCGGCACGCCGATCACGGTCCGCGATCTCGGCCGGGTCGAGGTCGGGCCGGCCGAACGGCGCGGCATCGCCGATCTCGACGGCAAGGGCGAGGTCGTCGGCGGCATCGTGGTGATGCGCCACGGCGAGAACGCCCGCGAGGTGATCGCCGCGGTCAAGGAGAAGCTCGACGACGTCAAGTCCGGCCTGCCCGAGGGCGTGGAGGTGCTGACCACCTACGATCGCAGCGGCGTGATCGAGCGGGCGGTGGCCTTCCTCGAAAAGAAGCTGGTCCAGGAGCTGATCGTGGTGGCACTGGTCAGCCTGATCTTCCTGTTCCACCTGCGCTCGGCGTTCGTCGCCATCGTCAGCCTGCCGCTGGGCATTCTAGCCGCGTTCATCGTCATGCACTGGCAGGGCATCAACGCCAACATCATGTCGCTGGGCGGGATCGCGATCGCCATCGGCGCGATGGTCGATGCCGCGATCGTTATGATCGAGAACGCCCACAAGCACTTGGCCCGCTACCGGGAAACCCACGGGCACGCCCCCAAAGGCGAAGTGCACTGGGGCGTGATCGCCCGGTCGGCCTCGGAGGTCGGCCCGGCCCTGTTCTTCTCCCTGCTGATCATCACCCTGTCGTTCCTGCCGGTCTTCGCCCTCGAGGCGCAGGAGGGACGCCTGTTTGCCCCGCTGGCCTACACCAAGACCTACGCCATGGCCGCCGCCGCGGGCCTTGCCATCACGCTGGTACCGGTGCTGATGGGCTATTTCATCCGCGGCCGAATCCCCAGGGAGGAAAGCAATCCGCTCAACCGTTTCTTGATCTGGGGCTACCGGCCGCTCTTGTCCGGTGCACTGCGCTTCCCGAAGACCGTGCTGGTCGGCGCACTGCTGCTGTTGCTCTCGGCCGTACTGCCGTTTGCGGGCATCTCCGGGTTTCTCTCGCCGCTCAAGTGGGGCGGGGACACGGACTGGCAGGCCCAGGTCACCGACTGGCAGTCGGGCCTCGAACGCCAGTGGAAGGAGTGGTTCGACGGGGCACCGCGACTCGCCAGGCTGGGCTCGGGGCTGGGCTCGGAGTTCATGCCGCAACTCGACGAGGGCGATCTCCTGTACATGCCCACCACCCTGCCGGGCCTGTCGGTGGGCGAGGCGCGCCTACTGATGCAGCAGGTCGATGCGCTGATCGCCGAAGAACCGGAAGTCGAGCGCGTGTTCGGCAAGATCGGCCGGGCCGACACGGCCACCGACCCCGCCCCGCTGACCATGATCGAGACCAGCATCACGCTCAAACCGCGTGACGAGTGGGACGAGGGCGTGACGCTCGACGACCTGATCGAACGGCTCGATGACAAGGTCGACTTCCCCAGCCTCAACAACGCCTGGGTGATGCCGATCAAGACCCGCATCGACATGCAGACCACCGGCATCCAGACGCCCATCGGCATCAAGATCACCGGCTCGGATCTGGATCGGATCGAGGCGATCGGCCAGGAGGTGGAGACCGCGCTCAAGGGGCTGCCCGGCACGCGCAGCGCGTTTGCCGACCGCACCTCCGACGGGCGCTACGTGGTCATCACTCCCGACCGTGCCAAGGCCGCACGCGTGGGGCTAAACATCGGCGAGATCCAGCGGGTGATCAGCCTGGCCGTCGGCGGGGTCAAGGTGACCGATACCGTCGAGGGACTGGAGCGGTTCCCGGTCAGCCTGCGCTACCCGCAGGCCGATCGCGATTCGGTCGAGGCACTGCGCGATCTGCCGGTCGTCACGCCCACCGGGGCGACCGTGGCGCTGGGCCAAGTCGCGAGCATCGAGGTGGAGTCCGGCCCGCCGGTGATCAAGTCAGAGAACAGTCGGCCGGCCGGCTTCGTCTTCGTCACCACCCGCGGCGTGGATCTGGGCGGCTACGTCGAACGGGCCAAGCAGGCGTTGCGCGACGAGGTCGACCTGCCACCGGGCTACGCGATCGAGTGGGCCGGCCAGTACCGCTACATGGAGCGCGCCGCCGAGCGTCTCAAGCAGGTGGTGCCGCTGACGCTGGCGATCATCTTCATCCTGCTGTACCTGGCCTTCCGCCACGGCGGCAAGGCGGTGATGATCATGGGCACCCTGCCGTTCGCACTGATCGGCAGCTTCTGGCTTCTGTGGGCGCTGGGCTACAACCTCTCGATCGCGGTCGCGGTGGGGCTGATCGCCCTGGCCGGCGTGGCCGCCGAGTTCGGCGTGGTGATGCTGATCTACCTCGACCAGGCGATCAAGCGCCGCCAGGAGGAAGACCACTTCAACACGCGCGCGGACCTCAGGGACGCCCTGATGGAAGGGGCGGTGCTGCGGGTGCGCCCCAAGGCGATGACCGTCGCCGTGATCCTTGCCGGCCTGATGCCGATCATGATCGGCGTGGGCACGGGCTCGGAGGTAATGTCGCGCATCGCAGCGCCGATGGTCGGCGGCATGATCACCGCGCCAATCCTGTCGATGATCGTCCTGCCGGTGATCTACTGGCTGTGGCAACGGCGGCGACTGCCGCCGGGATAGGCGGCGGGCCGGGTCAGGGATTGAACCCCGGCTCGTCGATTTCCTCGCGGCACTCGGCCGGGCTCATGTCCTTCGCGCAGCGTTCGGCCAGCTCGATCTTCCGGTCGAGGTAGACGTTGTAGTAGCTGGGCGCCGTGCCGCTGATCGAGGCGATGCGCTCGCCTGAAGGCGCGAGAAAGATCACGAAAGGCACGCCGATCACACCCAGCTTCCTGGAAACTTCCGGGTGGGAAAGGGTGTCGTCGTGCAGGCCGGCTACGCTGCGCGTCCCGTCGGTCTGCACCCGGCGGATCAGCAGGCGGTCCTGGTACTTCGGCTTCAGCCGCATCGGGATGATGAACTCCTCGTCGATCATCTTGCAGTAGCCGCAGTAGCTGGCGTGGAAGAAGATCATCATCGGCTTGCCCTGCTCCTGCATCCAGGCGAAGTCCGCCGGGAGGTCGTTCAGGTGGTCGACGAAGCGCACCTCGGAGTCCAACGCCGCCATCGCCGCGCCGGGCGCCCCGACAAACAGCATCGCCAGAAAAAGCCCACGCATCATCGACACCACTCCCTCAGGCATGCGCACTCGAGTCGCCAAACGGTCTGCCATTTTCAGCCTCATAAAATCGTTAGCTTGCTAACCAGCATAGCGGCTCAAGTCATCCGGGAGGAACCCTTGCCTCGCAAATCGTTCCCGCGGGGCTGCCACCCTGGCCGGAACCAAGCGCAAGGGGACAGACCATGGCATGGCGTCATGAGGACAACCAAGCCGAGTGGATCGGCCTGCACGAACGACTGGATACACCCCGGTTGCGCGAGGAACTGGAACGACTGGACCTGGCCGAACTGGCCCGATGGGAGTCCGCCCTTTCGCGGGACGAGGCGGCGCCGGCGGTCGGAAGTCATCTCGCCCGGGTACTCGCGGAACTCTTCCTGGCCCTGCGCGAAAGCGACGCGGCCACGTGGCGGGCACGACTGGAAGAACTGCGCGCCGCACTTGAGGCCAGCGACCACCCTTTCGCCGACTTGGTCGATGACCTCCCGACACCGCCCTTTCGCCGACTTGGTCGATGACCTCCCGACACCGCCCTTTCGCCGACTGCTGGAAATCGTTTCTCCCGACGCGGCGACCGTCGGCCAAGCGGCAAGCGAGCGGCCGGACACACCGTTGGGCATCTCCGCCCTGCTGACCGGCTCGGCCCGCACGCCCAGCCTGGTCAGCCAAATACGTGCCGAGCTTCTCAGCACCGATCGCGCCGACTGGCTGGTCTCATTTATCAAGTGGAACGGCATGATCACGACCCCGATCCTTTCGATAACCGTCCTGCCGGTTATCTACTGGCTATGGTAGCGACGGCGGTTGCCGGAGGGGTGAAAGCCACGCCTGCAACGGAGAAAACGTGACCATCTACGGCCACGCATGGGCTCGAGCCACGTCAATGGCTTCAAGGGGTGGCTTGTCACGCACTTGATCAACCCTGATCCAGAGAGGCGTGTCGCGTGCAAACAACATCGAGTACAGCCAATGTCGGCATCCAGCTTCTCAATTCAAGGAAGGTTCGACTATACAAAGAACTGAACCCACACGAAACCGAACCGAACTTCAAATAGTTGGGCGAACAGTTCTTCCAAAGGAAAGGAGCCTCCCATGAAGACACCATCATTCCGCCAATCGACACTGGCGCTGGCCCTGGGGCTGGGGTCTGTCGCGGTCGCAACGCCCCTGACGGCGCTTTCCGCACCGGTAGGCAACATGGCCACTTCGGCGGACAACCGTTTCACGGTCACCCTCGGGGCGAACCGCTCCAACCGTGACATGAAGCAAGACGGTTCAACCGCAATCTGGTCCGCCACCGAAAGCCAAACCAGTGGAGGCTACACAGAAGAGTACGAGTTCTCCGAACGCGTTCGGGGTATCGACGCCGAACAGGAGCAGACTGATCTCTATGCCCAACTCAGCTTTGCCGTCACTCCCCGTATCGAAGTGTACGGCCGCGCGGGGGCCACAAAATCCGAATTGAAGGACTTTGGTGACTTCGAGTCGGGCTCACGAGAATCCTACTCCTTGACCGAATCTGACGGCGCAAACGTTTCAGACAGCCAGGAGTTCTACTTCACCGAATCAGGCGACGCTCTCGACTCCACCTCGACCGACATGGGCTGGATGATCGGCATCGGTGCCAAGATCAGTCTCTACGAGTGGGAGAGCCAAGGCTTGGGTTTAACGCTCGACGCACTCTACCTGCACCGTGATACCGGAGATGGTGACACGGTTTACTCGCCCGAAGCGTTTATCGATTCCGTCGAAGTCACCGGCAACAAGAGCGATGAATGGCAGGCCGCTCTCATCCTCGAGAAACGCACCGGCAACTTCAGACCGTATGGCGGCATCAAGTATGCGCGCATCGACAGCGAGTACGACGTGCGGACCAAATTAAACGATAGTGTGAGCGTCCCACCGGAATTTACGGTCGACAGTACCGGCACTGTGGAGCTGGAAAACGAAGACAACATTGGTGTCGTCGGCGGGATGGAATACCTGTTCACCCCAGCCATGTCTCTGGCGGCCGAGGTGCGGGGCGGTGACGAAACGGCATTCAACGTAGCATTCCGATACCGTTTCTAGGCCCGTCACACGACTCGACACGAGGAAACGAGATCACACAGCCGCCAGCTTGTTACCGGCACTTGACTGACGGCTATCTCGGCCTTTCCTCCGCGCAGACCATCTGCCCAGAGGAAAGGTGCTCCTCGACACCCAATCTTACCAGCAGGACCGGACACCTCTCGCACCCATGCTCCAGCATCCCACGCAACTTCGCGTTCTGGCCGTGTTCCAGCGGTACGGCACCACCATCCACGACTACCTGTTCAATCACCTCTGGCGGAATCACGGAATTCGGCTCGATTCGATGCGAATCGAAGACGTCACTCCGGAAAACGTTGAGAAAGCCGACGTGATCCTGATCGCCGCCTGCAACGACCATTTCGAGCGTGAGCGGTTGCACAGAATCGCACGTTGGGGAGCAGCAACGCAGACACCCGTTCTCAACCACCCTGACTCCCTGGGCCGGTGCAGCCGTCAACCGCTGTCGGTCGTTTTACGACGAAACGGGATCAATACAGCCAGGGTGGAACATGCCCCAAGCCGTGAAGCACTCCTCTCGCTTCAAGATCTCCGATATCCCCTGATCATCCGTCAGGAATTCTCCCACAAGGGATCGTCTGTAAGGTTCGTACATAATCGTAAGGACGCGCGGTTGCTTGACCCCAAGGAGTTTGGATCGTCCACCGTGGCGATCGAGTTTTTCGATTATCGCGGTCAGGATGGCCGATACCACAAATATCGAGCCGCCATGGTCGGCGACCACGTGGTGCCGCGCCATGCAATTTCATCCCGGGATTGGAACATCCATGCCGGATCACGTCGAGATGACAGTGAAGAATTCCACATCGAGGAAGATCGACGCTACCGAGAGGGGGCGATGCATGAAGCAGAGACTCTCCTGCAGGCAAAAAGCCTTACTGGTCTTGACTACGCCATCGTCGACTACACCCTGACCAGAGAAGGTCACCCCTTCATATTCGAAATGAACCCCTGCTACCAGATCATCGAGGCCGAGGGTTTCAAGCGCGAATGGTCTACATCACTCTGGGCAGTGAACCGCTACTGCCGCCTCTTCGCCAATCATCTTTTCGAACGCGTAGACAAAATCCCCACAGGTCCTCTTTACATCAACGAGACCCTGATCCTCTGACATAGTTGTCGGGCAGCAATCACCAAAAAAATTCACAAAGAAGACGCATGATCTCATCCAGCAAACAGCCGACCTTGGTGGACTTTCTCATCTGCGACGACATCCGGCAGGAAGCCGATGGTCGCTTTTCCCTGATGGGGGTGTATCCAAGCAGCACCATATCGGCACCCCAGTTACCGACAATAGTCCCGCAAATGGCTTTGGTGTTCCGTCTCCGAGGACTGACCGAACCCAGAAGCATCGACCTCACCATCGAGGCACCGGACGGCCACCAGACAAGAACCGCCCCATTACGAAACCTGACTCCCTCAACAAAGACCGGAGAGGCTCTCTTTTTTGTACAGGCCGCCCCTATCCAGCTGAGCATTCCCGGCGATCACGAAGTTCGGTTGCGGCTGGGAAGAGACCATGAAGAAACCGCGTGTTTTCACGTGAAGCAGCCCGCGTGAGGGCACGCTAAACCTACGCCGCCGGAAGGGTGATTCCCGCATCCTCAGACGAAACCGAATCGGCACGACGCCGATTCGGCCGGCAGCCGCCGGCCCGAAGAGCGAGGTCCACGGATGGACCTCGCGACGCCGCAGATGCCCGGCTCAAGGCGCGCCCTGCGGGGCCTGGCATTCGAGCAGAACTTCCCTAAACAAAACACCCCATACAGGGTCGAGCGTAAATCAGAACGCCGGGCGGGCCACGACTGTAAACAAAGACCAGCGCATACCTAGCTCACCACTCTCCAGTTCATCAATACCCAAGTATTCTTTAATCGCGGCCCCTGTCTCGTCCGGATGATTTTTAAGCCCAAACAATGTATGGCAAAAATCAGCCATCGCAGGCTCATCTGCAAAGCGCCAATGATAGTCAACCTGCTCATAGCTTGAGCTAAGCCACCCCTCTTCTTTCAACAGGGAGAGGGTATGTGCTCCTAAGTACTTCCCTGCGTGCCCCGTCCCATTGTGGGAACCTACATAGTTGTCCAAAAATTGAGCTTGCGGACTGTCCCACGACACGTCAGAAATGACAAGCTGCCCATTTCGACGCAGAACGCGCCTTAGTTCGCGCAAGAGCGGCCGCAGATCATCAACATGATGTAAGCCCGCAATACTGAAAACGATGTCGATGGAGTCACTCGGCCAAGGCAGCGGCAGAAACGGCACAGGCTCACCATGGGCCTCACCCAGAAAACTTTGGCAAGGTTCGTGCCCCATCCACCGGCAACCTTCCGGCAAAAAATGCTGGAGATACCCTCCTCCAGCAGGGACATCGGCGACGGCCATACCCGAACTCAAGCTGGCCCGTTCAATGGCTTGGAGAAACTCGTCGCGCCTCGCCTCAATATTTTTCTTCATGGCGCGGTCATAGTCCGCACCCCTGGCTTTAAATTGCGTCGTGTAATGTTCCATACCGAATTCCGCAGACATGATCGACGATCCTTCATCAGTATGGTTCAGTTCGATCGAACGGGTCCACAACCCAATGCAAGAGGATCCTCCCCGCACGGTCTTGAGCCTCTGAACCCGTTAAGATCCCGGCCAACACACTGAGTCACGAGAAATGTTGTGAGTCTGCGAATTCGGGACTACACCTCGTTCCCGTTATCGGACTCAGTTGGTGACATAGGTTCGGTCAACTCCGCCGCTGTCAGCGGCCGCGGTTCCTGGGTGACCGGTTCGAGATTCTTCAATTCCTTCTCGCCGGAGACGGTCTTCAGGTCGCGGAACTTGCGGGCGCTGGGCAGAACGCGGGTTTCCAGCGTCCCCACGGAGCTGTTGTAGGCGTTGACGGCCTGTTCTAGGCGGTTGCCGACCTTGTTCCAGTGGTCAGCCAGTATGCCGATGCGCTCGTAGAGCTCCTTGCCCAGCGCGGCGACTTCGGCGGCGTTCTGCGCCATGGCTTCCTGCCGCCAGCCGTAGGAGACGGCCTTGAGCAGAGCGATCAGGGTGGTGGGGCTGGCCGGGATGACGCGGTTCTCGGCGCCGTATTCGATCAGGCCGGGGTCCTCGGCCAGGGCCGCGGAGAAGAAAGCCTCGCCGGGAACGAACAGCACCACGAACTCGGGTGACGGGTCGAACTGGTCGAAGTAGCTCTTCTTCGCCAGCTGGCCGACGTGGTTGCGCACCTGCCGGGCGTGGCTGACCAGTGCGGCCTTACGCCCGGCCTCATCCTGGGCCTCCACGGCCTGCAGGTAGGCATCCACCGGCGCCTTGGCGTCGACCACCACCTGCCGGCCACCGGGCAGGTGGACGATCAGGTCGGGGCGCAGGCGGCCGTTCTCGGTGGTCTGGCTGACCTGCTCGTCGAAGTCGCAGTGCTCGAGCATGCCGGCCATCTCGACCACGCGCTTGAGTTGCAGCTCGCCCCAGCGCCCGCGCGCCTGCGGCTGGCGCAGCGCCTTGACCAGGTCCGCGGTCTCGCGGTGCAGCTGCGGCAGGTGGGTCTGCACCAGGTCGTTGACCTGCTGGGTGAGCGCCGAGTAGGCGCTGGTGCGCGCCTGCTCCAGGCCGTCGAGCTTGGTATCGAACTTCTCCAGGCGCTCGCGGATGGGGGCGGTGAGCTGTTCGATCGCCTTCTGCCGGGAGGCGAGATCGTCCTTGGCCTGGTGCTGGAAGCGTTCCAGGTTCTCCCGGGCGAGCTTGAGGAAGGACTCGTTGTTGCGCGACAGGGCATCCGAGGAGAGGCTTTTGAAGGCATCCGAGAGCTTGGTCCGCGCCTCCTCGAGCAGTTCGAGCTTCTCCTTGGCCGACTGGCGCTCCTGCTCGAGCCGCTCGGTGAGCTCCGCGTTCGAGGACTGCAACGCCGCGTGCTCGCCCCGCAGGCGTTCGAGGCGCTCGGCCAGTTCGTCCCGGTGCGACTCCACGCCGCGGCGCGACTCGATTAGGTGCCCGCGCTCGGCCTCCAGCCGGGTCAACTGCGTGCGGGCCTCGGTGAACTGCGCCGCGTCCGCTTCCAGCCGCTCCTCGAGCCGGCGGGCCTCCTCGTCCAGCCGCCGGCGTTCGGCCGACTCGCTGCGCAGGCGCCCGCCCAGCCAGGCCAGCGCGATCACGGCGGCCAGCAGCGTCCCGGCCAGTGCCCAGACCAGCGGGTGGTTCAAGAGGGTATCCAGATCGTTCACGATGCGTCATTCTCCGTTCGGTCGACCGCCCAGAGACGGTTGGATCGGCCCTTTGCGTCGATCAGTTCACGGGCGCCGGCCACGTCCCGATCGATCTGCTCGACCAACGCGTCCAGCGACTCGAATCGTCGCTCGTCGCGGATGCCGGCGAGAAAGTCCACCTCCACCAGCCGGCCGTACAGGTCGCCGTCGAAGTCCAGCAGGAACACCTCCAGCCGGGCCTCGACGCCGTCGACGGTCGGCCGGGTGCCGATGTTGGCCACCCCGTAGCGCGGGGTCTCGCCGATGCCCGAGACCCGCACCAAAAAGACACCACGCAACGGCGACAGCCGGCGTCGCAGCGCGATATTGGCGGTGGGAAAGCCCAGTTGGCGGCCGCGCTTGTCACCGTGCATCACCCGTCCGCAGAGAAAGAACGGGTGACCCAGCAGCCGCGCGGCCTCGACCACGTCGCGGGCTTCGAGCGCGGCACGCACCCGGGTCGAGGAAACCCGCTGGCCGTCGAGCGATACGGTGCGCGCCCGCTCGACGCCGAAACCGTGTTCCCCGGCGAGCGATTCCAGCAGGGCGAAGTCCCCCTGCCTTTTGGCGCCGAAGCGGAAGTCGTCGCCGATCACCACGTGCCGCGCGCCCATCGCGCCCACCAGCAGGCGGGTGACGAAGGCCTCGGCGGGCAGGTCCGCCAGCCGGCGGTTGAAGGGCAGCAGGATCAGCCGGTCGACCACGCCCAGCCGGTCGAAGGCGACAAAGCGCTCGCGCAGGCGGGTCAGGCGGGCGACCGGCTCGATGCCGCGGGCCTCGGCGAAGTACTCGCGCGGCAGCGGCTCGAAGATGACCACGAACAGCGGCAGGTCCAGCTCGCGAGCCCGTTGGGCCGCCTGGCGAATCACCGCCCGGTGGCCCTGGTGCACCCCGTCGAAATTGCCGATGGTGACCACCGCGCCGTTCGGAGCGAGCGACGTGTCGGCCAGCGATTCGGTGACATGAAGGCGGGTCAGTTGCATCTCTCGTCCGTGTTGCGATTTTCAGCCACGCTCGGGCGGCACGTCGCGATCGAAGGTGACCACCGCCCACAGGCGGCGCGGACCGGCGCCCAGCGCCGCAGAGGCGGCAACGAACACCA
>JBNJFM010000048.1:0-13280 GCA_051746865.1 Pseudomonadota bacterium
GAGTAGGAATTTCCGCCAATCCATGCACTCGCCGCCCGTCAGGCATATCATCGACAGACAGACACCGGTTGCGCCGCCTCGATGCCGAGTCGCGCAGCCCGCAGAACCTACCGGAGGAGTGGATCGGTGCTCAGCAAGTCCCTCGAAACCACATTGAGCCGCGTCTTCGACCGGGCGCGGCGCCAGAATTACGAGTTCGTGACGCTCGAGAGCCTGCTGCACACGCTGCTCGAGGACCCCGACGCGCGCATGGTGCTCGAGGGCTGCAACGCCAATATCTCGCAGCTGGCCATGGACCTCGAGGCGCATATCCGCCGCACGACCCCGCGCATCCCGGATAACGACCCGCGCGAGACGCAGCCGACGCTGGGCTTCCAGCGGGTGCTGCAACGGGCGGTGATGCAGGTGCAGGCCGCCGGCCGCAACGAGGTCTCCGGTGCGCACGTGCTCGCGGCGATGTTCGGCGAACAGGACGCCCATGCCGTGCACCTGCTGCACAAGGCCGGTGTCACCCGCCTGGACGTGATCAACTTCATCTCGCACGGGCCGGAGACAGACGACGGCGACATCGAGGACGAGGAACCGTCCATCGACGAGACCTCTCAGGACAGCGGTGACGAACAGCCGACCGACGAGAACGCCTTCGAGAACTTCGCCGTCAACCTCAACAAGCAGGCCGCCGAAGGCAAGATCGACCCGCTGATCGGCCGGGCCGCCGAGCTCGAGCGCGTCCAGCAGGTACTCTCGCGCCGGCGCAAGAACAACCCGCTGCTGGTCGGCGAGGCCGGCGTCGGCAAGACCGCCATCGCCGAGGGCCTGGCGCGCAAGATCGTCGACGGCGAGGTGCCGGACGTGCTTTCCGACGCGACCATCTACGCGCTCGACCTGGGCGCGCTGGTCGCCGGCACCAAGTACCGCGGCGACTTCGAGAAGCGCCTGAAGATCGTGCTCAAGAAGGTGCGCTCGGTCCCCAATGCCATCCTGTTCATCGACGAGATCCACACCCTGATCGGGGCGGGCTCTGCCTCCGGCGGGTCAATGGACGCCTCTAACCTGATCAAGCCCGCGCTGGCCTCCGGCGAGTTGCGCTGCATCGGCTCGACCACGCACCAGGAATACCGCAGCATCTTCGAGAAGGATGCGGCGCTGACCCGGCGCTTCCAGAAGATCGACGTGCCCGAACCGTCCGAGGACGACACCATCGACATCCTCCGCGGCCTGCGCGAGGGCTACGAGAAGCACCACGGCGTCGAGTACAGCGACGAATCGCTCGAGGCCGCCGTGCGCCTGTCGAACCGGCACATCAACGACCGGCACCTGCCGGACAAGGCCATCGACGTCATCGACGAGGTCGGCGCCCAGTACCGTCTGCTGCACCCCCAGCCGGAGGACAACCGCATCACCGCGGCGGACATCGAGCGCGTGGTCGCACGCATCGCCCGCATCCCGGAGCGCAGCGTCTCCACCTCCGACCGCGAGGTGCTGCGTCACCTCGACCGCAACCTCAAGATGGTGGTCTTCGGTCAGGACGAGGCGATCGACCAGATCACCACCGCGATCCGGCTGGCACGCTCCGGCCTGCGCCCGGACAACAAGCCGATCGGCTCGTACCTGTTCGCCGGCCCCACCGGGGTGGGCAAGACCGAGGTCTCCAAGCAGCTCGCCCGCCTGCTGGGCATCGAGCTGATCCGCTTCGACATGTCCGAGTACATGGAGCGCCATAGCGTCTCGCGGCTGATCGGCGCACCCCCGGGCTACGTCGGCTTCGACGAGGGCGGTCTGCTCACCGAGAAGGTGCACAAGAACCCGCACGCGGTGCTGCTGCTCGACGAGATCGAGAAGGCGCACCCGGACGTGTTCAACGTGCTGCTGCAGGTGATGGACAACGGCGCGCTGACCGACACCAACGGCCGCACCGTGGATTTCCGCCACGTCATCCTGATCATGACCTCCAACATGGGGGCCGAGGAGATGGCGAAGAACACCATGGGCTTCGTCGCCCAGGACGTGGGGGATTCCGGGATCGAGGCGATCAAGCGCGGCTTCACGCCCGAGTTCCGCAACCGGCTGGACGCCATCATCCAGTTCCGCTCGCTGGGCACACGGCAGATCGCCAACGTGGTCGACAAGCTGCTCCTCGAACTCGAGCAGCAGCTCGAGGAAAACGGCGTGACCCTGCAGGTCGGCGAGGAAGTGCGGGAATGGCTCGGCCAGAAGGGCTACGACGCCGTGCTCGGCGCCCGCCCCATGGCCCGCCTGATCCAGGACAAGCTCAAGCGTCCGCTGGCCGAGCAGATGCTGTTCGGCGATCTGACCGACGGCGGCCTGGCACGCTTCGACCTCGAGGACGGCGAGCCGGTGCTCACCGCCACCCCGGCCGCCGAGTCGGTAGCCGAGGAGTCCTCGACCGCCTGACCGGGGATCCGGGCCCCGACGTGACGACGGCGCCCCATGGGCGTCGTTTTTCATGGGCACACGGCCCACAAACGCACCTACCCGGCCCACGCAGAGCGTGGCCGGGTGTGGTCATCCGTCGGGATCGGCGGGGCGAGCGGGCCGTCAGCCGCCCCGGGCCGGGATCAGCGGGAGCGGAAGGAGATGCGACCCTTGGTCAGGTCGTAGGGAGTCAACTGCACCGTGACCTTGTCGCCGGTCAGGATGCGGATGTAGTTCTTGCGCATGCGCCCGGAGATATGGGCGGTCACCACGTGGCCGTTTTCCAGTTCGACCCGGAACATGGTGTTCGGCAGGGTATCGATCACCACGCCCTGCATCTCGATGTAGTCTTCTTTTGCCATAAATCCTCTAGTCGATTGAAATGGTGCGTGATTATCGACGAAAACCTCCGCTTCGCCAAGGACGAGTCTCGAATCACGCAATAACGCTCGTTATGGATAGGCCCGAAACCCCATGATTCAAGACCCTCACCTGCTCGATACCCTGATCGCGCGGCGCTCGACACCCGCCGGCTGCCTGACCGCCCCGGCGCCGGACGACACGACCCTGCGGCGCATCCTGCAGGCCGCCGAGAGCGCCCCCGACCACGGCGGCCTGCGTCCGTGGCGTTTCCTCGTGATCCGCGGCGCGGCCCTCGACCGCCTCGGCGAGGTCTTCGTCGAGGCCTGCCGCCGACGCGTGCCCGATGCCTCCGACGCCATGCTGGAACGCGAACGCCTGCGCGCCCTGCGCCCGCCGCTCATCATCGCGGCGATCGCCCGGGTCGAACCGGAGCAGGAGAAGATCCCCGAGATCGAGCAGCTGCTCGCCGCCGGCGCGGCCACCCACCAGGTGGTTCTGGCCGCCGAGGCTTCGGGGTTCGGCGTGGTCTGGCTTACCGGCAAACGGGTCTACGACCCGTACGTGCAGGGCGAACTGGGCCTGACCGAAAACGAGCGTCTCATCGGCCTGATCAATGTGGGCAGCTGCAAGGATACCGCCGCGACAACGCCACGGAAGCGGCGCGAGGCACCATTGTCGCTCTGGGAGGGACCGGACGAAGTACGCCCGGCGTTTTGATCAGGCCGGGGCGCGGGTGACGATGCGGTCGTAGGGATCGCCGGCGCCGATAGCGTGGGTCTGCTCCACCGACCAGTAGCCCTTCGGGTCGTTGAAGGTCTTCATGTAGAGATCCTCGTTGAGACCCGGCCGCTCGCGAATGTCGATCTTCCACAGCAGGTGGGCGATGCCGCGTACCGCGCCCATGGCGAGAAACGAGATCTGCCGCTCGCTCTCGTCGGCCGGGTACAGCCGGCGGAAACCCACTCCTTCGTAGGAGTTGTAGATCCGGATCGCCAGCTCCTGGCCGGGAGTGATCCGCTCGACGCGCCACACGCCCCAGCCCAGGGCGTTGATCACGGCCACGATGCCGTGGACCCAGTCCGAGATGTCCCGGCACATGGGGCGGATCATCTCGTCCCAGGCGTCGCTCTCCATGATCCCGCCGAGCGTGTTGAACGCGCAGACGTGACCGGCCTGGACAAAGGCCTCGCGCGCCATGTCGGAGGGCACGCCGATGGCCACCATCCGCCGGTAGATCTCGTAGCTGATGTAGTTGTAGTAGTCAGCGTAGTGGAAGGTCAGGCCGACACCGAAGGCCTCCACCAGGCCGGTGCCGCCCTCGCTCTCCGGCTTGCCGAACAACTCCATGCCGGAGACAGCATCGATCACGGCCTGCTCGTCGACGCCGCTGTCGCTCACGCGGCACTCGGGAAAGTCGAAGCGCGCCGGGGGCTCGACCAGCGGGTCCGGGTTGCGAAACGGGCTGGGCAGCGGGTCGACCGACCCGCGCAGCTCGAAGCGATCAATACTCCCGCCGGCATGACGGCACTGCACCTCGACCGCCTCGCGGCCGGTCATGCCACTGATGAACCCGGCATCGAACAGGCAGCTGGGCTGCGGTCGGCCGTGGTGGTAGGTCATCTCGCCGTAGTGGGAGCGCACCGCCTCGTAAGTGTTCTCGTCGACCTTCCTGAGGATGCCGAAACCGCAACGCGTGTACTCCTCGAGCAGTTGTGCTTCCGAGTAGCCGCGCTCGCGGCGCAGATGCTCGGCGATCGCACGGGCGGCATCCATGAGCAGGCGGTTGGGCTCGAAGCCTTCCTCGATGCCCTCGCCGAGCTGCACCGCCATCTGCAGGTGCGCGTTGTAGTGGTTGCAGTGGAATACGTGACTCAGACCACCCAGTCGGGCCAGTCCCTTGTCCGGTTCGATGTCGATACCCATGACTCGCTTTGCCATCCTGTCTGCCTGTTGTTTCTGCACCATACCCCGGATCCCCGGGGGCGATCATTTCCGGCCGATCGCACCCACGCCGATGAAGGAGTCAAGATCCTCGAAGTACAGCCCGTACTCCTCGCGCAGGAACTCCGCCAGCTGGTCCATTTCCGCCTCGGTAAGCTTCACCCGGCCACCACGGTACTTGACCCGCATGTCGGCCAGCAGCTTCTCGCAGTATTGCTGGATCTCGCTGGGCGACTTGGGATGGTAGCCCAGCTGGGCGCGCTGACGGGTGACCGCCATCACCATGTCGTTAACGTGGAAATTGAAGTTGCGCCGGCGGAAGAGTCGGTCCACCCAGGAAAGCTTGCGCGGCTCCTGCTTCGCCCGTTCCCGGCCCAGCTCGATCAACTTGCTCATGCCCTCCTCGAGGCGCACGTCAAACTGCTCGGCGAGGATCTCCTCCAGCGCGGCCACGTCTCGGGGCGAGACCTCGATCCAGGCCTGGTCGAAGTTGAGCCGCCGACGGCGGACGATGGCAAAGCGCACGCTGACGCGGACGATCACCACGGCCGGCTCGATCGGCAATTGACGACTGCGTCGACGAACCCGGTTGATGGCCGTGAAGAAGTCGACCATGTACAACCGCTCGCGGGGTTCGTCGGCCGGCTCGGTTTCGCCCGCCCCGGAGGGCTCCCCGGCTGGTGCGGCAGGCCTCGTCGCGGCCTGCTCGGCGGAAGACGCCGGTGCAGCGGCACTCACCACGTCGCCCGGCTCGTCCGCATCGCCCAGCATCCGCTCGAAGTTGGCCAAACGCTCGACCGTGTAGGCGGTATTGAACAGCTCACTGATCGCCCGGGCGATGGCCGCCAGCTGCTCCTCGTCCACCTCGACCGGCCCGTTGGGCGGCAGGCGCTCGACGCCCGCCACCGACAGCCGGATATTGACCCGCACGCGCATGACCGACAGCTCGACCTGCGGCATTCCCGCCAGCCGCCGCTCGGCGTTTATCTCGTGGAACACCTGGTCGATGTCGAGAATTCCATGTCCTTGCATCTGCTACACCCCCGATCCGGCTCGGAACCCGGAAAAGCCCATCAGCTTTTCATTTCAATGCAATGACCGGGGCAGGACCCGCGATCGATCCACCAGGACGAAAATGGAAACCATCTTCCATTACAGCTACCTAGGAGAGACCTGCCGTCGAGAACCCACCACACCTCGGCCCTTGCCAAACATAATTCAAGCATATTAGCACTTCATTATTACAACGAAAATACCCGACCAAATAGGTATGTTTTTCAGGGATCCGTCGTCGGAGCCGAGCCAGAGTGGCGTTTGAAGACGGAACACGCGGATCACGGCGCATTTTTCGTACAATGGCCGCTTTCCATTCACCGACAGCGAATCGAGCCCACATGTCCGAGTCCAACGAGCCGATCAGCCACTTCATCCGCAACCGCATCGACACCGACTGTGAGAAGGGCACCTACGGCGGCCGCGTGACCACGCGCTTCCCGCCGGAGCCCAACGGCTACCTGCACTTCGGGCATGCCAAGAGCATCTTTCTCAACTTCGGGCTGGCGCGGGACTATGGAGGCATCTGCCACCTGCGCTTCGACGACACCAACCCGGTCAAGGAAGAGCAGGCCTTTGTGGATGCCATCCGCGAGGACATCGAGTGGCTGGGGTTTCGTGACGCCGAGCACGAGCACTTCGCCTCGGATTACTTCGAGACGCTCTACCAGGGCGCGGTCGCGCTGGTGAAGGCCGGGCTGGCCTACGTGGATTCGCAGTCGGCCGAACAAATGCGGGCCAATCGCGGTACGCTGACCGAGCCGGGCACGAACAGCCCCTACCGCGATCGCTCGGTCGAGGAGAACCTGGACCTGTTCACCCGCATGCGCGCGGGCGAGTTCGAGGACGGCGAGCACATCCTGCGGGCGAAGATCGACATGGCCGCGCCCAACCTCAACATGCGCGACCCGGCCATCTACCGCATCCGCCACGCGCATCACCACCGAACCGGCGACGACTGGCCCATCTACCCGATGTACGACTACGCCCACTGCGTGTCGGACGCCATCGAGCGGGTCACCCACTCGCTGTGCACGCTGGAGTTCGAGGACCATCGCCCGCTGTACGACTGGTTCATCGACAAGCTGGCCGACCTGGGCTTCTTCGAGCGCCCGCTGCCGCAGCAGATCGAGTTCTCGCGGCTCAATCTCACCTACATGCCGCTGTCCAAGCGCAAGCTGATCCGCCTGGTCGAGGAAGGGCACGTCGAGGGCTGGGACGACCCGCGCATGCCCACGCTCAAGGGCGCCCGCCGGCGCGGCTTCACCCCGGAAGGCTTCAAGCTGTTCACCGACCGCATCGGCGTGTCCAAGTCCGACAGCCTGATCGATTTCGGCGTGCTCGAGGACTGCATGCGCGAGACGCTCAACGAGTCGGCCGAGCGTCGCATCGGCGTGCTCGACCCATTGAAGCTCGTGCTGGTGAACTTCCCCGAGGACCACGAGGAGACCTGTCACGCCCCCAACCATCCGAAAAAGCCGGACTGGGGCAAGCGCGAGGTCACGCTCACCCGGGAGCTGTGGATCGAGCGCGGCGACTTCGCCCTCGACCCGCCCAAGAAGTATTTCCGTCTAAAGCCTGATTCCGAGGTGCGCCTGCGCTACGGCTTCATCATCAAGCACGTCGGCCACGACGTGGACGCCGAGGGCAACGTCACCTGCGTCTACGCCGAGTACGACCCGGACACCAAGTCCGGCACCCCGGGAGCGGACTCGCGCAAGGTCAAGGGCAACATTCACTGGCTCTCGGCGCGTGACGCGATCGAGACGGAGATCCGCCAGTACGACCGCCTGTTCGACGTCCCCGCCCCGGGCGCCCGCCGCGAGGGTGACGAGGCGGAAGTCGAGCGGGACTTCCTCGAGGATCTCAACCCCGACTCGATCCACACCCTGACCGCCTTTATCGAGGCTGGCGCGGCGAACGCCGAGCCCGAATCGATCTACCAGTTCGAGCGCCACGGCTACTTCGTCGCCGACCAGAAGGAACACGTCCCCGGCAAGCGCCCGGTATTCAACCGGGCCGTGACCCTGCGCGATTCCTGGGGCAAGAAGAAATAAGTCGGGGAGAGGAGATCGCGACGAAACAGCGACGCCTGCCGCCGGTGCGGAATGGCGGTGCCACGCAAACCACGCACCGGCGCGAGCCTGCATCGGTCACTCAGCCAACCTGAGCAGGACGGCCCCGTAAAGCGGCCTTCGCGTGCGGGACCCGCCCCCACCTGCGTGAGCGTCCCGGGGCAAAAACGGGCGACCACCTGCTAAGGTGAGAGCGTCCGGCTCGTTTTCGTATCCTCCCCTTCGTCGCGGAGACCTGCATGCTGCCCGACCGTCTGACACGGTTCCGCTCGACCATCCTGATTCCGGTCTTCATCCCGGCCATCGTGGTGGTAGCCCTGCTGGTGGCCGGCACCATCAGCGACCCGGACCGCGCCGGACGCCTGTTCGCCATACTGCTTGCGGCGATCACGGAGGACTTCGGGTGGTTCTATGTGCTGGCCGTGGCCACCTTTTTGGTCTTCCTGGTCACGGTGGCCATCTCGCCCTGGGGGCGGATCAAGCTGGGACCGGATCACGCCCGGCCGGAATACAGCTTCTCCTCGTGGTTCGCCATGCTGTTCTCCGCCGGCTACGGCATCGCGCTGCTGTTCTTCGGCGTGGCCGAACCGGTGTTGCACTATGCCAACCCGCCCGAAGCCGAGCCGCAGACGCGCCAAGCCGCCGAGCAGGCGCTGCAGATCGCCTTCTTCCACTGGGGCTTTCACATCTGGGCCATCTACGGGCTGGTGGGGCTGGTGCTGGCCTACTTCGCATTTCGGCAGGGGCTGCCGCTGTCGATGCGCTCGGCACTCTACCCGCTGATCGGCGAACGCATCTACGGGCCGATGGGACACACGGTGGACGTATTCGCCATCCTCGGCACGCTCTTCGGCCTGGCCACCACGCTCGGCCTGTCGGTCACGCAGATCAACTCGGGGCTCTCCTACCTCTGGCCGGGCATTCCCGTGCACGTCGGCGTGCAGATCGGGGCGATCGCGGTGATCACGGGGCTGGCGACCTTCTCGGTGGTCGCGGGCATGGACCGCGGCATCCGGCGGCTGTCGCTGCTCAACATGATCCTAGCCGGGCTGCTGGTGCTGTTCGTCTTCCTCGCCGGACCGACCATCTTCATCCTCGAGGCCTTCGTGCAGAACACCGGGGCCTACCTGGACGGCATCATCGCGCGCACCTTCAACCTGCAGGCCTATGTGGGCGGGGACTGGATCGGCAACTGGACGCTGTTCATCTTCGGCTGGACCATCGCCTGGGCACCGTTCGTCGGGCTGTTCATCGCCAAGATCAGCCGCGGACGTACCATCCGGCAGTTCGTCTTCGGCGTGATGCTGGTGCCGACGCTGTTCACCTTCTTCTGGTTCTCGGTCTTCGGCGACACCGCGCTTCACGCGATCATGCACGACGGCTACACCTCCCTGATCGACCAGGTAAACGCCGACCAGGCCGTGGCACTGTTCAAGCTGTTCGAACACCTGCCGTTCACGGCCATCGTCTCGTTCGTCACCATCCTGCTGATCGTGACCTTCTTCGTCACCTCCGCCGACTCGGGCGCACTGGTGATCGACTCGCTGGCCTCCGGCGGCGCACTCAAGACACCGGTGGCCCAGCGGATCTTCTGGGCGGCCCTGTCGGGCGTGGTCGCCTCGGTCCTGTTGCTCGCCGGTGGGCTCAAGGCCCTGCAGACCGCCGCGGTCACCTCGGCCCTGCCCTTCGCCATCATCATGCTGATCGCCGGCGTGGGCCTGTGGCAGGCGCTGCGCATTGAGAGCCAGCGTGACATCAGCCTGCAGTACAAGATGACCTCCGGGCGCACCGGGATCGCCGGCAAGGCATCCTGGCGGGACCGCATCACCAGCCTGGTGACCTTCCCGGACCGGGAGAGCGTGGCCGGCTTCATCCGCGAGAACGTCCGGGAGGCCATGGACACCGTGGCGAAGGAACTCGAGGAACGCGGCTGGCCGGTGACCGTGACCGTCGACGAGGACCGCCCAAGGGCGCGCCTGACCGTCAACCGCCCCGGGTTCTTCGACTTCTTCTACGAGGTCCGGTTGCAGAGCTATGCCAAGCCGACGCTGGCCTTCCCGCAGATCCAGCAGGCCGGCAGCGGCGGCGAGCGCTTCTACCGCGCGGAAGTGTTCATGCGCCGCGGCGGCCAGGCCTACGACATCTACGGCTTCGACACCGACCTGATCATCGAGGACATCATCGACCAGTTCGAGCGCTACCTGCACTTCGTGCGCACCTCGCCCGGCGTCCTGCCCTGGCGCATGGACGAGTTCGACGACGACCTCAAGGGGCAGGCGGACCAGCCACCGAAATAGCTATCCAATGTGGGTCGGGCCAAAACCCGGCCTACGGCGGACGATGCCGTCAGCGACTCAGCGTCCACCAGCTGACCAGGAACACCACCACCGCGCCGATCAGCAGCCACAACGCAAGCCGTCCGGATTCCTCGGGGTCCGATTCTTCCGGCCCGGGTTCCTGCATCGGCGTGTCCTCACGGCCCTCGTAGTCCCTGATCAGCTCCCGGGCGCGCGGCTCGTCGCGCTCGTCGAGCAGTTGCACGCGGGCGAAGTCGCGCGGGGCGAGCCCGCCCACGGCCCCCTGCTGGTACTGGCCGGCGACCTCGGCCTCGATGCCCTCGGCATTGAGCATGCCGCTGACGATATGCGCCTCGAGCACGTCATCGGCCTGGTAGATGGTCTTCATAGGCTCTCTTCGTTGGTGTCGGGGAGACAGGTTTTCCCCTGCCGTTGATGTAGACTACGCGCCATTCACGTCCAAGCATCAAGATTGCCATGACCCAGGAAAACACCCCCCTCACCTACCGCGACGCGGGCGTCGACATCGACGCCGGCAACAGCCTGGTCGAACGCATCAAGCCCGCGGTCAAGCGCACCCAGCGCCCCGAGGTCATGGGTGGCCTGGGCGGTTTCGGCGGGCTGTTCGCCCTGGACACGACCAAGTTCAGGCAACCGGTACTGGTTTCGGGTACCGACGGGGTCGGCACCAAGCTGCGCCTGGCGATCGATCTGGGCAAGCATGACGCCATCGGCATCGACCTGGTCGCCATGTGCGTCAACGACATCCTGGTCACCGGCGCCGAGCCGCTGTTCTTCCTCGACTACTACGCCACCGGCCGCCTCGACGTCGACGTCGCCGCCCAGGTGGTCGAGGGCATCGCCAATGGCTGCGAGCAGGCCGGCTCTGCCCTGATCGGCGGCGAGACCGCCGAGATGCCCTCGATGTACGAGGAAGGCGACTACGATCTCGCCGGCTTCGCCGTCGGTGCAGTGGAAAAGGACCAGCTGATCGACGGCAGCAAGGTGGCCGCCGGCGACAAGCTGATCGCCCTGCCCGCCTCCGGCCCGCACGCCAACGGCTACTCGCTGATCCGCAAGATCATCGACCGTGCCCGGCCGGACTGGAACACCACCGAGGGCAAGCAGCTGATCGAGCAACTGCTCGCCCCGACCCGCATCTACGCGCGTGCCGTCAAGGCACTGGCCGAGCAGGTCGACATCCACGCAATGAGCCACATCACCGGCGGCGGCCTGACCGAGAACCTGCCGCGCGTCTACCCGGATCACCTGGCCGCCGCCATCGACTGGTCGAGCTGGCAGCGCCCGGCGGTGTTCGACTGGCTCGCCGAGCAGGGCAACGTCGAGATCGGCGAGATGCGCCGCACCTTCAACAACGGCGTCGGGATGGTGGTGATCGTCGCCGCCGAGAAGGCCGAGAAGGCCGTCTCGGCCATGCAGGCGGCCGGCGAGGAGGCCTGGATCCTCGGCGAGATCGTCGAGCGGGGTAACGGCGAGCCCGTCCTCTACCGCTGATGGCGGCCGTGGAGAAAGCGAGGCTGGTGGTGCTCGCCTCCGGCAACGGCTCGAATTTCCAGGCGATCATCGATGCCTGCGAAGCCGGCCGACTGGACGCCGAGGTCGTGCGGCTGATCGTCAACCGCCCCGGCGCCTACGCGCTCGAGCGGGCCAGAAAGCATGGCATCCCGGCCGACGTGATCGACCACAAGGACTATGCCGACCGCGAGGCCTTCGATGCCGCGCTGGCCGAGGCCGTCGAGGCGGCCCGGCCCGACTGGATCATCATGGCCGGCTTCATGCGCATCCTCACCGACGGCTTCGTCGACCGGTTTCGCGGCCGCCTGATCAATATCCATCCCTCGCTGCTGCCGAAGTACCCGGGCATGAACACCCACGCCCGGGCGCTGGAAGCCGGCGACCGCGAACACGGCGCGACCGTGCATTTCGTCACCCCGACAGTAGATGCCGGCCCGCCCATCGTGCAGGGGCGTCTGACGATCCGCCCCGACGACGACGTCGACTCGCTCAAGCAGCGCATTCACGGCATCGAGCATCGCATCTACCCGCTGGCCATCGACTGGCTGATCCGGGGCAAGGTGGACTTCGACCACGCCAGCACTCGGACGACCCCCGCCGTCGTCGACATCGACGGCCGGATCATCGCGCCGGCTCAGGGGTAGTCGCCGCTCCATCCTCGCCGCTGACGGCTGGTCCATAGCCGACGCAACCCGCCGAAAAAAAGAAGGGCCCGCCTGAACCAGACGGACCCTTCCACGGTGCCATCGATGCGGCCGATCAGCCCTTGAGCATGCCGTAGAGCTCGTCCTTGATCGACAGGCGCTCCTTCTTGAGTTCCTCGAGGTGCTCGTCGGTGACCGGTACGTCCTGCTTCTCCAGGCGCTCGACTTCCTTGGTCAGGTGGTCGTAGCGCTCGAACCGCTTGTGGAAGTGCGGATCACTGGTCTTGAGTTCGTGGATACGATCCTTGAACTCGGGAAACTCGTGCGCCAGATCGTGATGTTCAACCTGCATCAATCACCTCGGTATGCAATGTAAATAACCTCGCCGGACTTAGCGGCCGGCCAAGCGTAGATGATACTCCGCTCGCCCGCGACCGTCTTCCCAGCATCGCGCTCAGAAATGCGCGTTGATCTGCATGCCCAGGATGTCGACGTCACCACTGTACTCGCCCGACAGCGTGTTGGGCGCGGCCGACTCCGTGGTGTTGTCGATCCGGCTGTCGTTGAGCCACAGGTGCGTGTAGCCCAGATCGACCGACCAGTTTTCCGCCAGCGCGTAGCCGACGCCCACCGACCCCCAGATGCGGTCGGCATCCGGTAGCCGTGCGGTGCGGAATTCGCCGCTGGGCACCGGCGTCGGGTCGTAGGCCGTGCCGGCACGCAGCGTCCAGCGCGGGGCGAACTGCCACTCACCACCCACCGCGACACGGAGGGTGTCGTCCCAGTTCTCGGTGGTCAGCAGGTCGTCGCGGCTGCCATCCTGCTCCACGCGCAGCTCGTCGAAGCTGGACCAGCCGGTCCACAGCAGGCCGAACGAGCCGGTGAGCGTGTCGGTGAACCGCTGCGTGACACTCGCGGCGACACTGGCCGGGAGA
>JBNJFM010000049.1:0-12470 GCA_051746865.1 Pseudomonadota bacterium
CACCTCGACTGACTATGTCGATCCGGCAACGGTGGACAATATCGAACACCTCGGTATCGGCGGCGACAGCTCCAATACGGTGACGCTCGACGAGACGACGGTGCTCGAACTCACCGACGCCGGAAACCAGCTCTACATCGAGGGGGATCAGGGTGACACCGTCAGCCTTGCCGAGGACTGGGTCGAGGGTGGTTCGGTCACCTACAGCGGTGCCGTCAACGCCTACGATGGCGTGACGTATACCGAGTACACCTTCGGCGACGCGACCTTGCTGGTCCAGGATGGAGTCAACGTGGAGGTGTCTTGATCGCAATCCGACGGAGACGCGCGCTGGCAACCATCGTGGCGGTCACGCCTTCTTCCCTTCCCGTTCTTCTGCGTTATCGCTGCCGCCGCGTGCCCCTGTGGGCCGGGGCGGCTGTTCTGATGCTGCTGTCGTCGCCCGGCCAGGCCATCACCCTGGAAACGGCCGTCGGCCAGGGACTGGCCATTCACCCATCGGTTGCCGCCGCCCGCGCCGAGGTGGAAGCGGCGGGCACTGACGTGGACATCGCCAGGGATGGTTACTGGCCGACCGTGCAGGCCTCCGCCGGTCCGGAAAATGCCCTCTGGGGCGAGTTCGGCTACGACCTTACCGCCAGTCAGATGCTCTACGACTGGGGGCGAGTCAGCTCCCAGGTGGAGAGTGCCTCGGCGGCAGAGCGCCAGCAACTGGAGGCCTTCAAGGTCACCAGCGATGAGGCGGCTCTGGACATCATCGAGGTCTATCTCGACGTGCTGCTCTACGAGTCTCGGCTAGCGGCAGCGGAGCATCACATCGAGCGCCTGGCGGATCTGGCCGAGCTCAGCCATGATCGCAGTGGCCTGGGCTACGTGGGACGCGGCGAGGCCGAGCGAGCGGAACTGGAACTGGCGCGGGCTCGGGAGCAGCGCGCCATCGAGAAAGGTTCGCTGGTGGATGCCAGGGCGCAGTTCCGCGAACTGGTGGATCGTCCTCCCGACGATCTCTCCTGGCCTGATTCGATCTCCATGGCCGGGCGCCTGCGTGACCCGGACGAGCTCGACGCCGCGGTGGCGGAGGCCCCGGCGTTTCGTCGCGCCCACGAGGAAGTGGAGGCGGCGCAGGCGGATCGGGAGGAGTCGCGTGCGGCGCTCAAGCCACAACTCAATCTCGAGGGGTCGCTGCTGCGGCGCGAGATCGGTGGCCGCATGGAGGAGGACGCCGTGGTGGCACTGCGCGTGAGAATGGATGCCTTCCAGGGACTTTCCAACTTTCGGCGGGTGGAGGCGGCTGGCCGCCGCGTGGACGCGGCCCGCTGGAAGCAGCGGGCGACGCGACGTGAGCTGAGACGCGAACTGTCCACCTGGATCGAGCAGGACGAGGTGTTCGGCTGGCGACTCGACTCCCTCCAGGCGCAGCTCGACAATGCCAAGGAGGTGGCCAACGCCTATCGCGAGCAATTCGAGGTCGGGCTTCGGGATATCGACGACCTGCTGCCCATCCAGCGCGACCTGTTCGAGACCGAGCGCCAGCTAGCTGAGATCAGGAGCCAGAAGCTCCGTATTCAGTATCGTGTTGCCTCCCGGCTTGGCCAGCTGGACGAGGTGCTGCACGCCGATGAAGAGAACGGGCAAGGAGTCCCATGACGACGGAGCAAGAACGGGTATCGCGGCCCGGAGATCCCTTGAGAGAAGGCCTGGTGCTGCTGAGCCGGCAGCTCGGGCGTAGCACCACGGCGGCGGAACTCGGGGACGGGTTGGCACTCGAGAAAGGCCGCTTGCCGCTCGACCTTGTCGGCCGCGCGCTGCACCGGGTCGGGGTCGAGGGCAGGGTGCTGGCGATGCGGCTCGACGAGCTCGGTCATCGCCTGCTTCCGGCGCTGCTGGTCATGCGCGACGGCGCCACCGCGGTGCTGGTCGAATGGCAGGACGACGAGGCGGTCGTGCTTCTGCCCGAAAGCGGCGGTGGCAGCGAGCGTCTTTCCCGCCAGGCCCTCGCCGAACGCTATTCCGGCTCCGCGGTGGTGGCCCGCCTTGCCTTTCGGCCGGACGATCGGGCCGGGGAGTTCGCCCGGGAGCAGGGCGAACACTGGCTGAAGGGGCCGCTCAAGAAACACTGGAAAACCTGGGGCGAGGTGGCCGTCGCCGCGCTGATGGCCAACGTGCTGGCCATTTCCACCGCGCTCTTCGCCATGCAGGTCTACGACCGGGTGATCCCCACCGCCGCCCATGACACCCTCTGGATACTGGCCAGCGGCGTGGTGCTTGCCGTGGTGCTGGAATTCGTGCTGCGCAGTCTGCGGGCGCATCTGCTCGACGTGACGGGCAAGGGGCTCGACCTGCAGCTCTCGTCGCTGCTCTTCGATCGCGTGATGCAACTGAAATTGGCGGCCAAGCCCGGCTCGACCGGGGCCTTCAGTTCCCAGATCCGCGAGTTCGAGGCGGTGCGCGAGTTCTTTACCTCGTCGACCGTCGGGACGATCAGCGATATGCCCTTCGTGCTGCTTTTCCTGGGGGTAATCGGTTATATCGGTGGGCCGGTGGTCTGGGTGCCGTTTATCGCGATCTGGCTGATCGTCCTGCCGGGGCTGCTGGCCCAGGGCCACCTGGCGCGGCTGTCGCGACAGAATCTCCACGAGGGCGCGGTGCGCCAGGGCGTGCTGCTGGAATCCATCGAGAACCTGGAAACGGTCAAGGCCACACGGGCCGAGGGCCGCAATCTGCGCCTTTGGGAGCACCTTTCGGCGGACCTCGCCGAGGTGGGCGTGCGCGTGCGGCGACTGTCGACGATGCTTGGTTACGGGGCCACCCTGGTCCAGCAGCTCACCTACGTGGGCGTGGTGGTGGTCGGGGTCTATCTGATCGGTGCCGGCGAGATGACCATTGGCGCCTTGATTGCGTCGACCATCCTCGCCTCGCGCACCATCGCGCCGATGACCCAGGTCGCCGGCATCCTGGCCCGCTGGCAGCACGTCAAGGTGGCCCTAGAAGGGCTCGACGACCTGATGCAAGCGCCGGTGGAGCGGCCGGCGGGACGCACTTTCGCCCGCAAGCCGTCGCTGCGCGGCCACTATCGACTGGAGGATGTGACCCTGAGCTATCAGGAGGATGGCCCGGCGGCGTTGGCGATCCGGTCACTGGAGATCGATGCCGGCGACAAGGTTGTCCTCCTGGGGGGCAACGGCGCCGGCAAGTCGTCGCTTTTGCGCATTCTCGCTGGCTTCAGTGATCCGGGCAGTGGCCGGGTGGTGCTCGACGACGTCAACCTCGGCCAGATCGAGCCGGCCGATCGGCGGCGCGCCATCGGCTATCTGCCGCAGGACATCGCCCTGTTCTATGGCACCTTGCGCGAGAACCTGCTGCTCGACGGCGCCCCCCACGATGACGACCAACTGTTCGAAGTGCTGGAGGTCGTCGGACTGGGGCATTTCGTGCGTCGGCATCCGCTGGGTCTCGACTTGCCCATCCAGGGCAGCGGCAGCGTGTCCGGGGGACAGCGCCAGGCGATCGGTCTGGCCAGGCTACTGCTGCAGGACCCCCGTATCGTGCTGATGGACGAGCCCACCTCGGCTTTCGACCAGACCAGCGAGAACCGGGTCATCGATTACCTGCAGGGCTGGCTGGCCGGACGCACTCTGGTCGTCTCCACCCACAAGAAGACACTGCTGTCGCTGGTCAGGCGGGCGGTCGTCCTGCGCGACGGTCGGGTGGTAAAGGACGGTCCCATGGAGAGCGTGGTCAGTGGCAACGTGGTCCGGGCGCCCCGGCGCAGCCCCGGTGGCGGGGGAGGGTCACAGGATGAGTAGTCGGGAAGCGAAACAGTCGCGGATCCTGCGCGAGTTGGGCGATACCCGGATCAGCCGTGCGCGCGGGGGCAGCCATCTGGTGCTGTGGGTCAGCCTGGCCGTTCTGGTGTTGTTCATTGCCTGGGCGTCCTGGGCAGAGATCGACAAGGTGACACGCGGGGATGGCCGGGTCGTTCCCCTGACACGGATGCAGACCATCCAGAGCCTCGAGGGCGGTATTCTCGCCGAGTTGCTGGTTGCCCGCGGGGAACGCGTCGAGAAGGGGCAGCCCCTATTGCGACTGGACGATACGCGGTTTCGCAGCGCCTACCTGGAGACGTCCAGCCAGATCGACGTCCTGAAGGCGTCGATCGCTCGCCTGGAGGCGGAAGTGCTGGGGAAGGACGAGGTCGAGTTTCCCGACAGCCTGGACCCGGAAAGCGAGCTGGTGCGTTCGGAGCGGCGGTTGTTCCACGCGCGTCGAGAGCGCCTGGTCGAGGCCGAGCGTTCCATCAACGAGGAGATGCGCCTGGCACGTCGCCAGCTGGATCTGGTGGAGCCGCTGGTGAAGCGGCGCTCGGTCAGCGAAATGGAATCGCTCGAGCTGGGCCAGAGCATCGCCAGCCTGGCCGGCCGGCTGGCGGAACTGCGCAACACCTACGTTCAGGATGCCTATGCCGAGCTTTCCGCCAAGCAGGCCGAACTCAACACTCTCGAGCAGACCCTGATGCAACGGCGCGATCAGCTCAAGCGCACCGAGATTCATTCGCCGGTGCGCGGACGGGTCAATGACATCCTGGTCAATACCGTCGGTGGCGTGATCCAGTCCGGGGAGCCGATCATGGAAATCACGCCCATCGAGGATCAGTTGCTGATCGAGGCGCGCGTGCGCCCCCAGGACGTCGCTTTCGTCGCGCCCGGAATGCCTGCGAGCGTCAAGATCACCGCCTACGACTACACCATCTACGGGGACTTGAAGGGCGAGGTGGAGCAGATCAGCGAGAACACCATCGAAGAGGAGACCGCCCAAGGCAAAGAATCCTTCTACGAGGTGCTTATCCGCACCGAGCAGGCCCACCTGAAGCGTGACGGGGAAGTGCTGCCGATCCGGCCGGGCATGGTGGCACAGGTCGACATCCTGACGGGCAAGCGCACACTGCTGAGTTACCTGCTCAAGCCGATCATCAAGGCGCGTCTCCACTGAACTGGCAGCTCAACTCCTTGCTGGTCTGCGCTCCGGGCCGATGGCGTTGGAATCATCGCTATAGGAGACGCACCTCGCCGGAAGGGCCGTTCTCCAGCCAGTCGAGCACGTCGGGCATTACCGAGCAGGGGGAAGCGCGGTCCTCGATCATCTCGCCGGGGAAACGGGCATGGCGCAGACGGCTGTTGACCGGCCCGGGGTCGAAGCCCGCGACCCACGCGGACGGGGCCTCTGCGGCCCATTCCCGGATCATTCGCGCCATGCCCGCATGCGCGATGTCGTAGGCGTTGCCGTAGGCCTCGGTGCCGCGGTCGTTGAAGAACAGCACCCGCGGGCGTGCGGCCTTCTCCAGTAGCGGCCAGGCCGTGCGGGTCAGCGCGAAGGGCGCGGTGAGGTTCACGTGCAGGCTTTCCTGGAACTTCATCAGGTCCGACTGGGCCAGCGGGGCGAGCTCGCCCGCCATGCCCATTGCATGCACCAGCAGGTCCAGGCGATCGAATTCGCGCGCGATGCCTTCCATCAGGGTGGCATAGTCTTCCGGGGCCGCCCCGGAGAAGTCCACCGGCTGGATCAGCGGCGGCTCGCCACGATCCGAGGCCGGAACGTCCAGCAGCACGCGCTCGACGATGTCGTCGGCCAGTCGCTCGAGCGCGTCGAGCTTGCGCCCCAGCAGCACCAGCGTGGCGCCACGGGCGGCCAGCGTCTGGGCCATTGCGGTGCCCAGCGCGCCGGTCGCGCCGTTGACCAGTGCGACCTGGCCGGCGAAGACGTGGGCGGGTGTGTTGGTCATGTTTTCATCCTCCGGTTCACCAGGACGCCTTCCAGGCCACCCACCACTGGCGGACGGGGCTGAGCTCGATCCGTGCCTCGGTCATGGCGGCAGGGTCTGCCCGCATCAGGCGCAGGTGCTCTCGGTCGATCGCCCGGAGAATGCGGAACATCCGCGGCGGGCGGGCCGGCGCCGCCCAGATGGCCAACCCCGCCTCCATGTGCTCGAGTTCCTCGGCGAACAGGGCCGCGCGTTCCTCCCTCGCCTGGGGACGGTAGAGATCCGCCTCCTCCAGCCCGTGGGCGGAAAGCTGCTCGGCGGGCAGGTAGACCCGCCCGGCCCGGGCATGGCGGCCCAGCAGCCGTGCACGTTCCAGCCGGCCGTGCCACCGGCCCAGCCGGGCGGCTGCCTCCGTGGTGGTCGTGTCGGCATCCAGCAGTTGCGCGTAGAGCCCGAACAGGCTGCCGTAGCGTGCATCGAGAAAGGCTTCCAGGTCGCTTTCCGCGGCGAACCCTTCGTACTCGAGCTCGATGCGCGTGGCGCCGAGGCGTTCCTCCAGCCGGGCAACCAGGGACGAGTGCTCCGAGCGGGCCGCTTCGCCGTGTCCCAGTTCATCGAGCGCGGCGATCAGTGACTGGAGCACCGGGTGCTCGGCTCGCCCCTCGGTCATGCCGAGCAGGGTCTGGCGCCACCACTCGAGCTTGGACATCGCCACCTGCGGCTCGCTGATGCTTTCGCTGATCTCGGCCAGCGAGACGTCCAGGGCGCGCAGGGCGGTCACGGCGCGCTGCTGGACGGGCGAAAGCTTCAGGCTGGCCAGGCGGAAGGGGCTGCCGACCGGCCGGGCCAGGCGCTCGCATTCGGCGTCGGCCAGACGGGTGTCGGTGGGGCGGTCAGTGGCGGCATCAGTCATGCTCGCCATGATATCAGCCGCGGCCGGTGAGCACTCTCCAGGCGATTCGAATGGCCGCCGTCGCCCGTGCCATGAGTGTGAGCCTGGGCTGAACCTCGAACCACAGTGATGGATCGACCTGGCGTTCGCGCAGGATCTGCTCGACCCGCACGATCGTCAGCCGGTAACGCCAACCGCGCAGCCATGGCCGGCCCAGCGGCGCCGCTCCCTGCAGGATGCCGCGGATGCGCCCGGCGAAGCGTTCGTTGAAGCGCCGAAAGGCAAAGTCCACCCGCCGCTCGCGCCAGTGCGCCTCGGTTACCCCCAACTGCGCCAGTTCGTCGGCAGGGAGTCGCACGGCATGACCGGCTTCGCGGTCGGCCGGTGCATCCAGCCAGCCGTCGACCATCAGGACCGCGGTGATCAGTCCGTCGATGCGCGCCTGGTCCGCCGAGGAACGGGACTCGAACCAGGACGGGCGGAAGGCGTCGAGGCGGTCACGGTAGAAAGTGATCAACTCGCCCATGTCCTCCGGTGGGGTGACCGGGGTCAGTGGAGCGTTGCGCAGACGGGCGTCAACGGGCCAGGGGAGGAGTCGGGCAATGCGATCGTGCATGTCAGGCGGAGACCGGTTGGTGGCGGGCCTGCCGGAGCAGGGTGGCGATGTCGGTGGGCTCGTCGACCACCACGGTCGCGCCCCAGTCCTCGATGGGGCGTTCCCCGTCGAGATAGCCCCAGCGGCCGGCCACTGTCGGCATGCGCGCGGCGTTGCCGGCGATGATATCCCGCTCGTGGTCGCCCACGTACCAGATGTGTTCGGGGGGCAGTCGCAGCTTGCCCGCGGCGTACAGGAGCGGATCGGGGTGAGGCTTGGCCCGCTCCAGGTCGTCACCGCAGACCACCACCGCCGGGTGGAGGTCCAGGGCCTCGAGCAGTCGTCGCGTCAGTCCGCCCGGCTTGTTGGTGACCACGCCCCAGGGCAGGCCGCGGGCCTCCATGTCGGTCACCAGCTGATCAAGACCGGGAAACAGGCGGGTGCGGGCGGCCAGGTCACTGGCATACAGGGCGAGGAACCGGTCGCGGCGCTCGTCGTAACGAGGGGATTCCGGCGTCATCTCCAGCCCGATGGCCAGCAGCCCCCGGGCCCCGTTGGAGACGTGGGGGCGGATGTGGTCGAAGGCCAGAGGTTCGAGCTCGTCCTCGGCGCGCAGGAGGTTGAGCGCGGCGGCCATGTCCGGTGCGGTATCGAGCAGGGTGCCGTCGAGATCGAACAGGATGGCTTGCGGCGCGGTCAGGGTGTGCATCGGGGTCATGAATCCTTCACGAAGGCCATGAGGTAGTTCACGTCCAGATCATGGTCGTTCAGGGAGAACGAGCGCGTGAACGGATTGTAGACGATGCCGGCGGAGGCGATCGGGCGCAGCCCGGCGCGGCGACCCATGCGGGCCAGCTCGCCGGGGCGGATGAAGTGACCGTGATCGTGCGTGCCTTTCGGCACCATGCCCAGAATGTATTCCGCGGCCACGATCCCCAGCAGCCAGGACTTGGCATTCCGGTTGAGCGTGGAGAGGAAGACGTGTCCGCCGGGGCGTACCGCGCAGGCCAGCGCGTCGATGATCGACTGCGGCTGGTCGACGTGCTCGAGCATTTCCATGCAGGTGGCCACGTCATAGCTGTCGGCGTGTTCCGGGGCGAAGCGGGTGACGTCGCTGACCCGGTAGTCGATTTCCAGGTAGTCCGGTGCGTGGTCGCGGGCCACCGCGATCACGTCCTCGGCCAGGTCCAGCGCGGTGACCCGCGCCCCGCTGCGCGCCAGCGACTCGGCGAGAATGCCGCCGCCGCAGCCGACGTCCAGCACCGCCCGGTCGCCCGGCTCGCTGTGTTGCTCGATGAAGGCCATGCGCAGCGGATTGATGGCGTGCAACGAGGCGAACGGACCGTCCGTGTCCCACCACTTCTCGGCCAGGGTGTTGAAGTGCGCCAGTTCCTCCGGCGAGGCGCTGGAACTCGCCGGGTCGCGTCGTGTGCCGATGCGGTCGTTCATGTCCGATCGCCCTCCGCGTGGTCGGTTCGTCCCCGGCTGGCCGCTAGGACCGGGTCGTGCCAGCGCCGGGCCTGCTCGATGATCGCGCGGCTGTCGAGGTGGCGCAACCGCCCGTCGCGGAGCAGGGCGCGGCCATCGACCCACACGTCGCTGACCTGCCGGCGCGAGGCGCTGTAGACCAGCGTGGATACCGGGTCGAATACCGGCTGGGTTTCCGGCTCCTCGAGGTTCACCGCCACCAGGTCGGCCTGCTTGCCCGGTTCGATCGAGCCGATGCGGTCATCCAGCCCGAAGGCGCGGGCGCCGCCGAGCGTGGCCATGTGCAGGGCCTGGTGGGCGCTGACGGCGGCAGCATCGTTGGCGACCGGCTTGGCGATCAGCGCGGCGGTGCGCATCTCGTCGAACATGTCCAGGTCGTTGTTGCTGGCCGCGCCGTCGGTGCCCAGCCCGACGTTGACGCCCGCCTCGAGCAATTTCGCCACCGGGCAGAAGCCGGAGGCGAGCTTGAGGTTCGACTGCGGCGAGTGGAGCACGTGGGCGCCGGTGTGTGCCAGTCGGGCGATTTCCGCGTCGGTCAGTTGCGTCATGTGGACCGCGACCAGGTTCTCGTTGACCAGCCCCAGACGGTCGAGCCGTGCGAACGGGCGCTCGCCGGTGGTCTCGAGCGAAGCCTCGATCTCGTGGGCGGTCTCGTGGAGGTGCATGTGCACGGGCAGGCCGAGCTGGTCGGCGGTGGTGCGCACCCGTTTGAGTGCGGCATCGCCCACCGTGTAGGGGGCATGCGGGGCCAGGGAAAACTCGACGTGCGGATGGTGCTTCCACTCGTTGATCAGGTCGATGCCCTTGGCCAGCGCCTCCTCGGGGCTGGCCGACCAGGCATTGGGCGCGTCGATCACCACGATGCCGAAACTGCCCCGCAGCCCGACGGCCGTGACCGCCTCGATGGCGGCCTCGGGAAAGAAGTACATGTCCGCGAGTGTGGTGGTCCCGCTACGCAACATCTCCAGGGCGGCCAGCATGCTGCCGTCACGGACGAAGTCCATGCCCAGCATCTGTCCCTCGACCGGCCAGATGTGCTCCTCGAGCCAGGTCATCAGCGGCAGGTCGTCGGCCATGCCCCGCATCAGGCTCATCGCCGCGTGGGTGTGGCCGTTGACCAGCCCCGGGAGAAGGGCATGGTCGGACAGCTCGGTCCACTCGGCCTGCGGGTAGCGCGTCCGTGCCTCCGAACGGGGCAGTACCGCCTTGATCTTGCCGTCGCGGATGGCGACTGCGTGGTCTTCGAGCACGATGTCGCGTGGGGCGACGGGGATCAGCCAGCGGGGGGCGAGTATCTGCACGGTATCGGTCGTGTCGGGCATCGGGGTCCTGCTTGTCTTCAAACGGGGACGGGCCATGGGATGGCAGTCGGGCTCGGTCCGTCGTTTTGTGGTTGCCAAGCCTAGCACGCGGCCGGGGTGTCCTCGTCGCCCTCTTGCCCGTTTCGCAAGGAACCGTGGTATGCTCAGCGACTTGCCCTGCCGATCGCACGGGCCAAAAACGCAATCGAATCAATGCGCTCGTCGTCCCGGGGAGCGCATTTTTGGTTTTGAGTCGCCCCGAAAACGACCGGGGCGTTGAGCTTTCGAGGAACACCGTGAGCGAGTTTCTGCTGCCAACCTACAATCGACAGCCGGTGCGCTTTGTCCGCGGCGAGGGGCCCTACCTGTGGGACGAGTCGGGTGTCCAGTATCTCGACGCGATCAGCGGGATTGCCGTGACCGGGCTGGGTCATGCCCAGCCGGACGTGGCCGAGGCCATCTGCGAGCAGGCCCGGACGCTGATCCACACCTCCAATCTCTACGGCATCCCGTGGCAGGAGCGCCTGGGCGAGCGCCTCGCCGAGCTCTCCGGCATGGACAAGGTGTTCTTCGCCAACTCCGGCACCGAGGCCAACGAGGCGGCCATCAAGCTCGCCCGCCTGCACGGGCGCCGCAAGGAGGTGGCCACGCCGAAGATCGCGGTAATGGAGCACAGCTTCCACGGCCGCACGCTCGCCGCGCTGGCGGCCACCGGCAACACGGCTATCCAGCAGGGCTTCGAGCCGCTGCTCGACGGTTTCGTCCGCCTGCCCTTCGGTGACGCCGAGGCACTCGAGGCGGCCGCGGCCGACGAGAGCATCGTCGCCGTGCTGCTCGAGCCGGTGCAGGGTGAGGGCGGTGTCCGCCCGGCGCCCGAGGGCTATCTGAAGGCCGTGCGCGAGCTCTGCGACAGGCACGACTGGCTGATGATGGTCGACGAAGTGCAGACCGGCATCGGCCGCACCGGTCGCTGGTTCGGGTTCCAGCACGAGGACGTGCTGCCGGACGTGATGACGCTGGCCAAGGGCCTGGGCAATGGCGTGCCGATCGGTGCCTGCCTGACCGCCGGGCGGGCCACCGACCTGTTCGGCCCGGGCAGCCACGGCTCGACCTTCGGCGGCAACCCGCTGGTCTGCCGCGTGGCCTGTACGGTGCTGGAGGTGATTCGCCGGGACGGGCTGGTCAGCCGCGCCGAGTCGCTGGGCAACCGGCTGGTCGAGCGCATCCGCGCCGGGCTGGCCGACGTGCCGGCGTGCCGGGAGGTGCGCGGCCGCGGCCTGATGGTCGGCATCGAGCTTGACCGGCCCGCCGGGGAACTGGTGAGCCGGGCACTGGCGCACGGCCTGCTGATCAACGTGACGGCCGGGTCGGTGGTGCGCCTGCTGCCGCCGCTGATCCTGACCGCGTCCCAGACCGACCTCGTCGCCGACCGCGTGGTCGCGCTGATCCGTAACTGGCTCGAGACGACCGAAGCCGCCGCATGAAACCGGCCCCGGCCCGACGGGCCCGGCCGCCAAGGGAAACCAGACCCATGTCGACACGTCACTTCCTCAGCCTCCACGACCTGAATCCGGACGAGTACCGCGCGCTGTTCGAGCGGGCGGGGCAGATCCAGTCCGCCCGCGAGCGGGGCGAGCGCCCCAACACCCTCGAGCGCCGTGTGCTGGGCATGATCTTCGAGAAGGCGTCCACGCGCACGCGATTGTCCTTCGAGTCGGGCATGGCCCAGCTCGGCGGCTCGGCGATCTTCCTGTCGCCGCGCGACACCCAGCTCGGCCGCGGCGAGCCGGTCGAGGATTCCGCGCGAGTGATGTCGCGGATGGTTGACGCGATCATGATCCGGGCCAACGACCACGGCATGGTCGAGACCTTCGCCGAGCACAGCCGCGTGCCGGTGATCAACGCGCTCACCGACCTCAACCACCCCTGCCAGTTGCTGGCGGATATCTACACCTACCAGCGTCATCGCGGCTCGATCGCCGGCAAGCGGGTCGCCTGGGTGGGTGACGGCTTCAACATGTGCCACTCGTACATCAACGCCGCGAGCGTGTTCGACTTCGAGTTGACCGTGGCCGCCCCCAGCGGCTACGAGCCGGACCGCGAGGTGGTCGAATCCGCCGGCGACCGTGTCCGCCTGGTCGAGAGCGCCGAGGCCGCCGTCGAGGAGGCCGACCTGGTGGTCACCGACGTCTGGGCATCCATGGGACAGGAAGAGGAGCGCCAGCGTCGCCTGCGTGACTTCCGGAACTATCAGATCAACGACGAGATCATGGGGCGGGCCAACGCCGATGCCCTGTTCATGCACTGCCTGCCGGCGCACCGCGGCGAGGAAGTGTCGGCCAGCGTCATCGACGGCCCGAAGAGCGTCGTCTGGGACGAGGCCGAGGCGCGCATGTACACGCAGCAGGCGCTGGTCGAGTTCCTGATTCTGGGCGC
>JBNJFM010000050.1:0-9472 GCA_051746865.1 Pseudomonadota bacterium
GCCACCTCGGGGCGGTAGGTCGGCGCGCAGCCGAGATGGGTGCAAAGGCCGACGATCACCAGGTAGCGCTGGTTGTCTTCCCGCGCACGGTAGCGATTGACGGCGAAGTCGGGCTGCTGGGTGGCCACGCCGGACTCGGGATCGGCCAGGTTGTCCTCGACATCGGCCAGCGACTCGAGCATCCGCTCGGTCCGATGCACCACATAGACCGGCTTGCCGCGCCAGGAGACCGTGGTCATCTGACCCGGGGAAAGCTTGCCGATGTTCACGTCAACCGGAGCACCGGCGGCCTCGGCCTTGGCGCTGGGCTGGAAGGAACTCAAGAACGGCACGGCGGCAAAGCCAACGCCCACCGCGCCGACCGCCGACGCCGCGCCGGTCAGGAACCGGCGTCGAGCCGGGTTGGAGGGAGAATCAGCCATTGTTACGTCGTACTCCTGAAGTTTTCCGTCAATCGAACACGGTGGGTGTTCCCGGTACCCGACCGCTCGTGTTGCTGGCGAGCATCACGCCTCCCTGCTCCCGCCCGACGCCGGTCTGTCACCGCATGTCGTGTGCGGAAATGACCCGATGCACAGCATCTGCCATTTTCAAAGCGGAGCCAGTTTAAGCATTCGGCAAGGGGGGTCAAACAAGGGGCATTAATACCTCGGCGAAGCCCTTTATGACCGCTCCGGACGCCGTCAGGCCGGGTTGTTCACATCGATGAATTGGTGGGAAATGCCGAACTCCTCGGCCAGTCGCTCACCCAGCAGGCGCACGCCCCCGGTCTCGGTCGCGTGATGGCCGGCAGCGAAGTAGGTCACCCCGGCCTCGCGCGCCATGTGCGTGGTCCGCTCGGAGATCTCGCCGGAAACGAAGGCATCCAGCCCCAACTCGATGGCATCGCCGATCATGTCCTGCGCCCCGCCGGTGCAGATGCCGATCCGGCGGATCTCCTGCTCGGGTCCGACCACCAGTGGCTCGCGATCGAGCCGCTTCGCGATGCGCGAGGCCAGTTCCGCGCTGGAGACGGGGCTCTCCATGCGCCCGCTTACCGCGAGCGACTGGTGCCCGAATCGTCCGGTCACGTTCACGCCGAGCTCGCGTGCCAGCCAGGCGTTGTTGCCGATCGACTCGTGCCCGTCCAGGGGCAGGTGATACCCGATCAGGTTGATGTCGTTCGCCAGCAGCGTTGCCAGCCGCCGACGCTTCATCCCGGTGACCACCGCCGGCTCGTTCTTCCAGAAATAGCCGTGATGGACGAGGATCGCGTCGGCGCCCTCCTCCACGGCGGCATCGAGCAGGGCCTGACAGGCGGTCACGCCGCTGACCAGATGACGCACCTCGCCGCGTCCCTCGACCTGCAGGCCGTTGGGTGCATAGTCACGGTAGACTTCCGGTTCCAGCAGTCGTTCGCAATAGTCCAGCATTTCCTGGATGTCGACGGTGTCGGTCATCGCGTCCTCTCGGGTTTGGGCCTCTCGGTTGCGGTCGACGTAAGGTAGCACGTCAAATGGCCCTCCGGGCGTGCCCCGGCCCGAAGTGACGTGCTCCAATCCTTTTCGGTTCCCAAGGAAACATTCCCGATGCCCGACACGCCGCCCCGCCTGCTTTCCCGACGGTTTTTGCCCTATTTCCTCACCCAGGCACTCGGGGCATTCAACGACAATGCCTTCCGTTTCTCGGTGATGTTCCTGCTCACCTACCGCCTCGGCGAGGACGCCCCGGTGAACGTCGACGTGCTGATGAATCTTGCCGCCGGGCTGTTCATCCTGCCCTTCCTGTTGTTCTCGCCGGTGGCCGGACACTGGACCGACCGCGTCGATCAGGCGCGACTGGCCCGCCTGCTCAAGTGGACGGAGCTGGGGCTGATGACACTGGCCGGGGTGGCCTTCTGGCTGCAGAACACCGTCTTCCTGCTGACGCTGGTGTTCCTGATGGGGGTGCAATCGGCCTGGTTCGGCCCGCTCAAGTACGCCATCGTGCCGCGCCACCTGCCCACCGACCACCTGATGCGGGCCAACGGCTGGGTGACGGCCAGCACCTTCGCCGCCATCCTCGGCGGGACGCTCACCGGCGGGCTGCTGACCGCCGCCGGCGAGGCCGCGACGCTCTGGGCAAGCGCCATGGTGATCGGCGTGGCCCTCGCCGGTGTGCTCGCCTCGCGCTTCATCCCGCCGGCGCCACCGCTGGAAACCGACTCCGAGCATGTCGGCCCGGTCCGTGGCTGGCTGGTCAACTGGGCATTGTTGCGTCGTCAGCGTCCCCGTCTGCGGCAGAACATGTGGCTAATCAGTTGGTTCTGGTTTGTCGGCACGGGCTACCTGACCCAGTTTCCCCGTTTCTCCCGCGAGTGGCTGGGGCTGGACGCCGGCGGCGCGACTGGCCTGCTGGCCCTGTTCGCGATGAGCATCGGCGTCGGCGGGCTCGCGGTGGGTTATCTCTCCTTCGGCCGCTCCCGCCCGTGGCTCGCCCCGCTGGCCACTCTGGGCGTGGCCGCGGCCGCACTTGACTGGTACCTCACCTCCATCACGGGCGACGGCACGCCGGACCGCTTGCGCATCGCTTTCGACGTCGCGGCGACGGGGATCGCCGCCGGCGTGCTGGTGGTGCCGCTGTACAGCTACCTGCAGACCCGCTCGGATCCGACCCAGCGCGCCCGGATCATCGCCCTGCTGAATGTGCAGAACGCCCTGGCGATGGTGGCCAGCAGCCTGTTGGGCATGCTGCTGTTCGGCTGGGCGGGGATTGAGTTGCCCACCTTCTTCCTGCTGTTCGGCGGCAGCGGGGCGCTGGTGAGCCTATGGCTCTGGTGGCGCTGGCGGGGTCTCTCCCCTGCCCCGGAGGAAGGCTGAAGAAAGCTTCCCCCGAGATCTCAGCCTCCCAGACCGATCACCCCCCAGGAGGCATGTCCGCCCGAGGCATCCGACTCGCGACACAACCAGACCACGCGCCCGTCGGCCAGAGTCGCCGGACGATAGTCCGCCGTTTCCGGCTCGGCGGACCACCAGCCGGTGCGGATGCGTTCGACTTCCTCCCAGCGCCGCACTTCAACGTGGCGAAACACGGGCGCGTCCAGCCACCAGAAGGGTCGCTCCGGTCGTGCCACGGCTTCCTTCACCCCGGTATCGACCGACCGGGTGCCGATCTCCACCGTGCGACTCTGCCGCGGCGGCTCGATCGCGGGCGCCGCTTCCACCCGTGCGAGTGCCTCCTCTCCCAGCCGGGCCTGCAGGCGATGCCACAACCTGAGTTCGTCCTGCTCCCGTTCAGCCGCTCCGGTGAACAGGGAACGCTGACCGGCCGAGGGGACGGTGAACCGGTCGGCATACACCCGGATGCGGTGCACCGGTGGCAGGTCGTGCAGCGATTGCAATCGCAGGCGCAACTGCTCCATCCAGACGCGCTCGTCGCGGCCGGTCTCGGCCGAGCGCACGGTCAGTACGGTCGGCCGGTCCGATTCATGGGTAAAGCTCACCTCGAAGGCCGCCAGGACCCGCTGCCGGCGACGCAGGAAATTCGCCAGTGCCACCAGCGCCCCCCGCGACAGGAGCAGCAGCCGCTCCACGCCCATCGCCGGGTCCCACAGGTCGACTTCGCGCTCGAAGCACTCCGGCGGAATGAAGGCCGGCAGGCTCCAGTCACGCTCGCCAAACAGGCGATCGAGGTCGTCGAGCAGGGCCGAGGAGGCGCGCATCGCCACGCCGTCCCGCGGCAGCCGGCGCAGCTGACCCAGCGTCGACACCCCCATCTCCTCGAAGCGCTCGACCTGATCGACCGGCCAGTCCAGCGCCGAGAGCGGCAAGCGACAGACGGCCTCGATCTGCCGGGATCGGTCGCGAATCACCATCCCCGGCCGACCATTCGCCGCTTCGGCGTCGGCCGCCACCCGGGCCAGCGCCCAGGCGACCCGCGGATGGGGCGCGAGCGCCGAGTGCAGGCAGCGAACCTGCTCGCGAATCTCTCCCAGCAACCGGGAGAGCAGGTGGTCGATGCCACCGAAGGCCGCCGCACTGTGACCGACCTCGAGCAGCAGCCCCGGCGCCGTTTGCGCCACGGGCAGGCACACCCTCGAGGTGTATTGCAGGGCCTGCTCGGCCAGTTGCTCCAGCCAGCCGGAAACGGCGTGGGCATCCGGCTCGAGAAAGCGCAGTTCCGGCATGCCGGGCGTCGCCACGTCGTGAAAGCGCGACTGTGCCGCCAGGCGGGTCTGCCCGGGGTGCAGGCCGAGGCGTGCCGCCGGTGTGTTGACCGCCACCACCTCCGACCGTCCGCCGATCAGCACCGCCGGGCGATCGGCGGGACACGGCCCGTCCACGCAGCGCGACTCGAACCATGCCTCAGGGAAACGCAGGGCCAGCCAGAACGCGCCCTCCCCGGCCGGGGGGACAGCACGATCGTGGTTGGAAGGGGGTATCTGAGACATGCGAACGTGGCCTACGGATGAATACTGTTGTTTTTTACAGTATCCTGTCGGAAATCAAAAATCCCGACGACGCATCCGATGACCGAACCGCAGCCCACGCCCCGCCTCACGGCACGCCAGGCCGAGATCCTGACCTTCATCCGCGACACCATCGAGGAGACCGGCATGCCGCCGACGCGTGCCGAGATCAACGCCGCGCTGGGCTTTCGCTCGCCCAACGCGGCGGAAAGCCACCTGCGCGCTCTGGAAAGGAAGGGGGCCATCGAGCTGCTGCCCGGTCGCTCGCGCGGCATCCGCCTGGCGAACGAGACCCGGCGGGACGAGCTCTCCGTCGTCGGTCGCATCGCCGCGGGCAGCCCGATCCTCGCCGAGGAACACGTCGAGGATCGCGTGCCGGTCGACCCGGCCCTGTTCCGCCCGCAGGCCGATTACCTGCTGCGCGTACGCGGCACGAGCATGAAGGACGCCGGCATCATGGACGGCGACCTGGTCGCGGTCCATCGCACCGCGGAAGTCAGTGACGGCCAGATCGTGGTGGCCCGGCTGGCCGACGAGGTCACGGTCAAGCGCTACCGCCGACACGGACCACGGGTCTCGCTCATCCCCGAGAACTCCGGGATGACACCGGTCGAGGTCGACCTGCGGCACGAGGAGCTGGTGATCGAGGGACGCGTGGTGGGCGTGCTGCGCACGATGGGCTGACCGCTCCGGGGGAAAGACGACATGGGTCGACAGGCCACGACATCGCCGGCACTCACGGACCTGCTGGCCCGCCGGGACATCTGGCGGGGTCGGCAGACGACGCGCGGCTCGCCGAGGGAGGCCTGCCTCCCCAGCGGCTGGCAGGCACTCGACGACTTGCTGGGCGGCGGCTGGCCCCGGGAGGGGCTGCTGGAGCTCTACAGCGGCCAGCCGGGGCAATCATCGTCGATGCGGCCGCTGAACCGGCTGGGCGACGGCCCTCTGTCCGACTACCGGGCCTGGTGCCAGGCCTCGCTCGGCTTCGGACTGATGGACGTCCTGCTGCCCCTGCTGAGCGGCCTGACACGCGACGGAGGCGCCGCCCTGATCAATCCGCCGGCCCGGTTGTGCGCCGAGGGCTGGCAACGCGGCGGCGTGGTGCTGGATTCCCTGCTGCTGGTCCGGCCGCGCAGCCCGCGCGAGCTCGGCTGGGCGGTCGAGGAGATCCTGCGCAGCGGGGTCTACCCCCTGGTGCTCGCCTGGTTGCCTCCCATCGGCTTCGCTCTGCGGCGACGTCTCAAGCTCGCCGCCGAACAGGGTGGCAGTTGCCTTCTCACCCCCTACCCGATGACGGCCGATGCCCAGGCCAGCCCGGCCCGGCAGCAACTCGGCATACGGCGCACACAGGCGGACGAACTGGCCGTCTGTCGCCTCAAGCCCTTTGATCCCCGCGAGATCCGGCTGGCCTCCCCGGCCACGCCGGAAGCGCCGGGCAATGTCGCGAGCTACCGGCCACTCACTGCCCGCTGGTAGATCGGCATCATTCTCGGGATGGCACGCTGAAGATCCCCGATGCGCCGACCGCTGTCCGGGTGAGTGCTGAGCCATTCCGGCCCGGCGCGTCCGCCCTGCCGCTGCATCTTCTGCCACAGGCTCACCGCGGCACGCGGATCAAAGCCGGCACGCGCGGCGAGCAACAGACCGACCTCGTCCGCCTCGCTCTCCATGCGTCGACTGTAGGGCAGGCCCACCGCAACCGTGGCCGCCTGGCGGGCCATGTCCGCTGTCTGCGCATCCAGCCCACCCAGCGCCATCGCCATCGACACGCCCAGTTCCTGGCTCATGGCGATGGACATCTTCTCCCGCGTGTGGCCAGAAATGGCATGCGCCACCTCATGGGCGATCACCTGAGCCAGTTCGTCGTCGGTGGGCTGCAGGCGTTCGAGCATCCCGGTGTTCACGCCGATCTTGCCGCCGGCCATGGCGAACGCGTTGATGCTGTCGTCGCGGAATACCCGGCTTTCCCAGACCCAGCGGCTGGCCTCGGGGTGGATGCGCACGGCGTGCGGGATGATCCGCCGCGTGATCGCGGCCACGCGACGGTTAGCCGGATTCGAGGCAGGCAAGACGTCACCCTTGTCGGCCATCTCGGCGTAGGCCTGGTACGCCATCTGGTTGGCCTGTCCCTCCGACATGAGCATCAACTGGCTGCGCCCCGTTACCGGATGCGTGGCACAGCCGACCAGCCAGACAGACAGCAACAACAGACCGAAGACACGAGACATCACTACCCACCTCCCATGAAAAAACGGCCGGGAACGCCATGCGTCACCCGACCGTTCGAGAGTACACCAGCAGGCCGCGACAGGCCGGCCCGGATCAGTCCGCCAAGCGGGTGTACTTGATCCGCTTGGGCTGGTCGGCGGCGTCGCCGAGCCGTTTGCGGCGATCGGCCTCGTACTCCTGGAAGTTGCCCTCGAAGAAGACCACCGAGCCGTCGTCCTCGAAGGCGAGGATGTGCGTGGCCACCCGGTCGAGGAACCAGCGATCGTGCGAGATCACCAGTGCCGAGCCCGGGAAGTCCAGCAGCGCGGTTTCCAGCGCCCGCAGGGTCTCGACGTCGAGATCGTTGGTCGGCTCGTCGAGCAGCAGCACGTTGCCGCCGGACTTAAGCAGCTTGGCCAGATGCACGCGGTTGCGTTCACCGCCCGAGAGATCCTTCATGAACTTCTGCTGGTCCTGGCCCTTGAAGTTGAACCGGCCCAGGTAGGCGCGCGAAGGCATCTCGAACTTGCCGACGGTGATGTGGTCGTAGCCGTCCGAGATCTCCTCCCAGACCGTCTTCGTGTCCTCCATGTCGTCGCGCGACTGGGAGACGTAGGCCAGGTCCACGCTCGGGCCGACTTCGATCGTGCCGGCATCCGGCTGCTCCTCGCCGATCAGCATGCGGAACAGCGTCGACTTGCCCACGCCGTTCGGACCGATGATGCCCACGATCGCGCCCCTGGGCACGGAGAAATCCAGCCCCTCGTAGAGCTCGCGATCGCCAAAGCTCTTGGACAGCCCCTCGACCTCGATGACCTTGTCACCCAGCCGCGGACCGGGCGGAATGTAGATCTCGTTGGTCTCGGAGCGCTTCTGGTATTCCTCGGACTGCAGTTCCTCGAAACGCTTGAGACGCGCCTTGGACTTAGACTGACGGCCCTTGGGGTTCTGGCGCACCCACTCGAGTTCCTGCTTCATGGCCTTCTGGTGGGCGGACTCGGCCTTTTCTTCCTGCTCGAGGCGCTTTTCCTTTGCCTCCAACCACTGCGAGTAGTTGCCCTCGAACGGGATGCCCTGGCCGCGATCGAGCTCCAGGATCCAGCCGGCGACGTTGTCGAGGAAGTAGCGATCGTGAGTGACCGCGACCACCGTGCCGGAGAACTCCTGCAGGAAGCGCTCCAGCCAGGCGACCGACTCGGCGTCGAGGTGGTTGGTCGGCTCGTCGAGGATCAGCATGTCGGGGTTCGACAGCAGCAGGCGACACAGGGCAACCCGGCGGCGCTCACCGCCCGACAGTTTCGTCACGTCCGCATCCCAGGGCGGCAGGCGCAACGCATCGGCGGCGACCTCGAGCTTGCGATCCAGATCCCAGCCGCCACCGGCCTCAATCTGGTCCTGAAGCTTGCCCTGTTCTTCCATCAGGGCCTCGAAGTCGGCGTCCGGGTCGGCGAACTGCTCGGAGACCTTGTTGAAGCGCTCGAGCAGTTCGGCCATCTCGCCGACACCGTCCATGACGTTGCCGCGCACGTCCTTTTCGGGGTCGAGATCCGGCTCCTGCTTGAGGTAGCCGATCTTCGTGCCCGGCTGCGGACGCGCCTCGCCGATGATGTCCTTGTCCTCGCCGGCCATGATGCGCAGAAGGGTCGACTTGCCGGCGCCGTTGTAACCCAGCACGCCGATCTTCGCGCCCGGGAAGAAATTGAGGTTGATGTCCTTGAGGATGTGCTTCTTCGGCGGGACGACCTTGCCCACGCCGTTCATGGTGAAGATGTACTGAGCCATAAGGGTCGTTGACGACTCCCAGGTTGTTGCGAATGAAAACAAGGGGCACTATCACCAGAGGAAGGTCTGCACGAATGCGACAGGCGCTCTGCGGGGCAGAGCGGGCCGACATGGCATCCATCCGTACAGACCTTCCCAAGATAGGCCGGTCCGAGAAGGATACCAGCACTATGCCGAGACATGATGAGCGTGCCCCCTGCCAGTCGCCTGTATCCGCCGTCGGACGGAGAAGGCGAGGGGTTGGCGTGTTAGTCCTGCTCGGGCTGTTTTGGTTCCCTTGGAACCTCCAGGCCGCCGCCCCGCCGGAGATCCACACGCTGGTGGACGTCTCCGGCAGCATGAAGGAAACCGACCCCGACAACCTGCGCGCCCCTGCGCTGCGCCTGCTCGCCGAGCTCATGTCCGAGCGGAGCCGGGTCCGGGTCGACCGCTTCGGCCGTGACGTCGCCACGCTGTTGCCCGCGGCCCCAGCCGATGCGGACACACGGGCGACGATGCGTCGAGTGGCCGCACGGCTTCCCGCCGATGAACCGCTGACCGACATCCCCGCCGCGCTCGAACACGCCGACACGGGCTGGCACGCCGACGGCGAACGCCACGTCATCCTGGTCTCCGACGGGAAGGTGGACGTCGGAGACCAGGCATCGAACCGCCAGGCAACCGAGCGCTTGCGAGAGGAAGTGATTCCCCGACTGGCCTCCCGTAGCGTGCGCGTGCACACTGTCGCGCTTTCGGAGAAGGCGGACGGCGAGCTCCTCGCCGAGATCGCGGACCGGACCGACGGACTCGCGATCACCGCACACAGCAGCGCCGACCTCCAGCGCGCCTTTCTCGCCCTGTTCGAGGCCACCGCCCCGCGCGCCGGCCTGCCCCTGGTGGACAACCGCCTCCGCGTCGACGACGGCGTGCGCGAACTGACCCTGCTGATCTTTCGCGACACGGACGTCCCCACCCGCATCCGGCTACCGGATGGCGACGAGGTCACCGCCTCGATGGCATCGGAACGGTCCGACTGGCGCTGGGACGACAGCGCCGGGCGCGATCTGATCACCGTGG
>JBNJFM010000050.1:9572-12354 GCA_051746865.1 Pseudomonadota bacterium
GTCCGTTACCGCGAGGCGCTCGGGCTGGGACTGGCCGGCGTCGGTGTGCTGGTGCTGCTGGTCCTCGTCGCCAGACGCCGCGAGAGACAGCTGCGCCGACAACTGATCGAACAGACTCCTTACTGAACCCAGGACAGACCCGCTTGCCATGACCCTGCCCGCCTACTTCCTCAGCCCCGAGTGGGCCATCATCGCCTCCCAGCTGCTGGTCGCCATGACGCTGCTGGTCCTGTTCCTCGCCGCCGCGATCTGGCGTCGGAATCGACGTGCCCGCCGGGCAATCCAGCGTCTGCTGGCCGATCGGAACGCGATCCGTCAGGCCGGCGAGCACGTGCTCGACCGGCTGCCGGAAGACCAGGGACCGGACGAATCCGGGCGCGTGGCCTGGGTCGATCGCAGCCTCGAGCTCCTCGAGCCGCTGGCCGCCGCCTGTCTTGATGCAAAACGACATGGGCCAGAAGAGGTCATGCGCCGCCTTCTGGTCATCCGGCAGGAAGACCTGCATCAGCGACTCGCCGAACCCGCCCTATCGACCCGGGAGGCCAATGACAGGGCCGACCACTTGCGCCGGAGCGAGCGAGAACGATCGGGATCGATGCATGAACCGGTCACCAGTCGTCCGGACGAAAGACACAAGAACGCGCCGGATACGCACGCCTCGGACCTTGTGGATCGCGACCGGCCGGACTGAGCAAAGTGCTCAATCCCGCCCTCCCGACGATTGATCCCTACAGGTCCGCGGCCCGGCGGGCCAGACCGTCGAGCACCTCTCCCATTTTTTCCTGCACTGGTGCGGCGCAATCGCCCAGATCATGACGGTCGGCCAGATACTCCGCGCTGTTGTAGGCGACCTGGACCTCGTCCCCGTCACGCCAGATGAGCATCTTCATGGGCAGGTCGATCGCCATGCCGCGCCGGCATTGCATCAGCAGGGTGCCGCCGGCCGGATTGCCGAAGATGACCAGTCGGGTCGGTTCCAGCTCCAGGTCCACCGAGTGCGCGCCGGCGGCGTGATTCACTCGGGCCATGATCGTGAAGCCCTTTTCCTCCAGGGCGGCCACCAGACGCTCCTCGGTCTCGGCGACGTCATGCTCGCTGGTCACCACCGTCATTCCCTCGGCCGACCAGGCCGCCATCGGCAGGATCGTGCCGACCAGGATGATCAACAGTGCACGGACGGGTTTTGAGAAGTTCAAACGGGTCATGGCATGTCTCCTTGTTGCGTACCAAAAAAGACCGGTTCGTGAAGGACGGCACTGTTCATCCTGCCGGCGGCGTCCACTCGTTGGCCTTCATCGGCGCATCCACGGGCGTTCCCGCGATGTGGTTGGTGAAATTGCTGAGTGTCTTCTGGGCGACCCCGACCAGTACGTCGAGAAGCTGGCCCGGCTCGTACCCGGCATCGAGGAACCGTTGCTGGCTCGCCTCGTCCGGCCAGCCCCGGCGATCGACGACCTCCCGGGTAAGGACCCGCAGGGCCTCGAGCCGGGTGTCCGGTATGGGGCGACCATCTCGAATGGCCTCCACGACCGAGTCGGGCACCCCGGACATCCCGGCGGTGGTGGTGTGTGCCGCCATGCAATAGCGGCATTCGTGATAGCGACTGACCGTGAGCAGAACCACGTGCTGCTCGGTGGTATCCAGTCGGGTCTTCTGCGCGAAGATGTCGGATAGCGAGAGATAGGCCTCGGCCAGGGCCGGCGAGGAAGCCATGATGCCGATCAGGTTCGGCAGGAAACCGAAGGCTTCCGTGGCCTTCTCGATCGAACCCAGCGCCTCGCGGGGAGCGGTATCGGCGGTATGTACGGGATAGCGTTCTGTCATGCGGGGGACTCCTCGAGTGCTATAGTTGAACAGTCGTTCATGTCACCATCGAAGCTAGTCGAGGCCCCGGGGCCGTTCAACCCAATCTTTACTGATACGCCATCGCAGGAACTGATATAGACATGCCCAGAAGACCCATCTTCGACCGGGAAGAAGTACTCGAGCAGGCCATGCACCTGTTCTGGTCGCGCGGATACAACCGCACCTCGATGCGGGATCTCGGAGCAGCCACTCGCCTCAATCCGGGCAGTCTCTACGCCGCCTTCCGCGGCAAGCAGGGGGTGTTCGAGGAGTCGATCGATCTCTATGTCCGGGGGCTCCGCAGGGAGGTCGATACGGTCCTGGGAGGCGACGAGCCGCCGGCCGAACGCATCCAACGGTTCTTCGAAAACCTGCTGGAGGGAGCCGCTCAGGACCGGGAAAACCGCGGCTGCCTGCTAGTCAACACCCTGCTGGAGGCCCCGGCCGAGGAGCCCGAACTGCGTCGTCGGGCCGGCGAGGCACTGCAACTCGTCGAACGGCGCTTTGCAGCGTTGATCGCCGAAGGGCAGACCGACGGCAGCATCCGCGGCGGGCAAACACCCACCGCCCTAGCCCGCCTGCTGATGACGGGCATCTTCGGCATGCGCGTCTACGCCCGCATGCCGGAGGGTGTCCAGCACCTCCGGGAGATCGTTACCAGCCTGCTCGATGTCACCCTCGCCCCCACCGGGAGGTGAATCACTCTGCCGATACCCCTCATCGACGGAACGACATCACGGGCAGCAAAGAAAAACGCCCCGCCGGAAAAAACCGGCGAGGCGTTTCATGGCCGTCCATCGGGCCGATGACCGGCCCGTGGACGGATGGCTCAGAGCTGCTTCTGGCAGAAGTACCAGTCGGTGCACTCGTAGCCTTCTTCCAGGCGCTTTTCCGCAGCCTCGGTGGTCGACGGCGGCGGGACGATCACCTTGTCGCC
>JBNJFM010000051.1:0-10943 GCA_051746865.1 Pseudomonadota bacterium
GAGCCAGAACCGGTGTCAGAGCCAGAACCGGTGTCAGAGCCACGCTCGGAACCGGAAACCGGGTCCACGGCGGACAAGCCCGTCGAAGACGCGGACTCCGGTGACGGTTCCCGGCAGAAATCTTCCCCGGCGACGGAGTCCGCACGCCGGGCGGCGAGCGAGCCCCGGCGGGCCGATCCGGCCATCGAGATGCGTTACGCCCGGGCCGTGCGTGCCGCCATCCTGCGCTGCAAGGATTACCCGAGAGTCGCCCGTCGCATGGAGTTCGAGGGAGTCGTGCGGGTCTCGTTCGTGCTGGATCGCGACGGCAAGCTGGTGGAGTCGCGCCTGGAGACCAGTTCCGGCAAGACGGTGCTGGACCGGGCGGCGAAGGATGCGCTGGCCTGCATGCAGGCCCCGTCGTTTGACCCGGACATGCCGGGACAGACCCGGCACTACGAGCTGCCGCTCGACTTCTCGCTGCGTTGAAGAACGGCGCTTCGAACCCCTCCGGGGGCATTCCGTCATATGACGCAAAAAGACTGTGTCATATGCCACTGAAACATCGGGGTTCCGGTACGGGCAATCCACAAGACCCTGATAAAGCTGGGGGTATTTGACTGGCACGATGCTTGTTACATGGGCGGCGCCAAAAACTACAAGCACAAGAGGAGTCATTCATGCCCATGTTCAAGCGGTCCCGCCTGTCGGGGGCCATCGGTCTTGGTCTCTTCCTGCCGACCGGGGTCATGGCGGCCCCCGAGCCGGACGCGATGCAGGAACTGGACACCATCCAGGTCGAATCCACCACCATCCACGAGCGCACCCTGGACCGTCGCAACGAACCCTCCAGCGTCGCGGTGATCGGCGAGGACCGGGTCGACGAGTCCCACACCGAGAACATCCAGCAGCTGCTCAAGTCGATCCCGGGCATCACCACCGAGGTGCAGAGCGGCGATTCGCTCAAGATCCACATCCGCGGGGTGGAGAACCAGCGGTTCATGGGCGAGAAGCCCGGAGTGGCCGTGGTGATCGACGGCGTGCCGGTGTTCGAGCGCACCGGGCGGGTCAACATCGACCTGGACAACATCGAATCCATTCGGGTGATCAAGGGCGGGGCCTCTTACCTGTTCGGCGAGGACGCCCTGTCCGGGGCGGTGGTCATCACCACCAAGCGCGGCGCCGACAACGCCGGCTTCAAGATCGGCACGGAGGCCGGGTCCCACGGCTATCGCAAGGGACTGGCGCGGGCCGGCTACAGCGGCGACCGCCTCAACACCCACGTGCAGGTATCCCGCCGCCAGACCGACGGCTATCACTACCAGTCCGACTACCGGACCGACTACGTCAACGGCAAGCTCCAGTACCTGCTGGACGACTACAGCGACATCACCCTCGGCTTCGAGCTTTCCGATCGGGAGAAGGACAGCCACGGCACGGTCACGGGCGTGACCCAGGCGGCGGAGGATCCGAGGAGCTACGAGGGCACCGACTACGCGCGGAGGTTCGACGTCTCGCTGGCCAAGTTCTTCGCCACCTACAACCGGGACCTGAGCGATGCCGGCAACCTGATGGTCAACGTCTACCAGTTCGGCGACAACACCGATTTCGTTTCCGCGCCGCAGCGTTACGACGCCGCCGGCCAGCCGGTGGACGATCCGGATGCCTACACCAACGACAACGACTATCGCCAGGTACAGCGCGGCATCAAGAGCGAGCTGCGCGCCGGGGGCGGGCGGCTGGCCTGGATGGCAGGGCTCGATCTGCGCGCCAATCAATACGAGAACCGCCGCACCAACTTGGTGGACTACAAGAGCTCGCCCTATTCGCCGGTCGTCCACACCGCCGGGACGGTGACCGAGGACAACGAGACCGACGAGGGCGTCTACGCGGCCTACGGGGAGATCAAGTTCCGCCCGGTACGCGACTGGCTGCTGACGCTCAACGGTCGCTATGACCACATCGCGCTGGACTATAGCGACCATCTCGCGGGACTGGACCTGGACAAGAGCTTCGACGTCACCTCCTGGCGCATCGGGGTGAACCACGACCTGCGCGAGAACATGGTCCTGTTCGCCAATGCGTCGACCGGCTTTCGCACCCCGACCATCGAGCAGCTGTTCGCCGGCACCATCAGCCCGTTCGGCGACACCGCCAGCAACCCCGACCTGGACCCGGAGCACGCGGTCAACCTGGAGCTGGGCCTGCGCGGCGACACGAGCGTCGGTGGTCTGCCGCTGGCCTATGAGGCCACCGTGTTCCAGATCCAGCGGGACGACTACATCATGTCCGTGGCCGGGCAGTACGCCAACCCCGTCGACGGGGTGAAGGACCAGTACCGGAACATCGGCGGCATGCGCAGCCGCGGCCTGGAGCTTTCCGTCGACAGCGACACCTCTCGACCCTGGTCCTTCCGTCTGGCCTACACCTTCCTGGATTCCGAGTTCACCGACTACGACAACTTCAACCTGGCCCTGGGCGATCGCTGGCGCAACCCGACCATCGCCCACTACGACAACAGTGGCAACAAGGTCCCCCGCACCCCGCGGCACCACCTCAACCTCGGCGTTACCCACCGTTTCAACGATCGCCTGCGCGTGACCGGCGAGCTCGACGTCTCCAGCGATTACTACGCCGACGAGATGAACCTCGAGAAGGTCGACGGCCACGAGACCTTCAACCTGCTGGCCAACTACCGCCTGAAGACCGGCAAGGGCCACTGGTCGCTGTTCGCCCGCGTCGACAACGTCTTCGACCAGCAGTACTACAACACCGCGCGCGGTTTCTACGACAGCAATGCGGACGGCGCCTTCGACGAGGAGGACCTCTCCATCGTCGTCAACCCGGGGCGCGTGTGGACCGCCGGCGTCACGCTGGAGTTCTGAGGGTGGTGGCCATGAAACGCTTGACGACCCTGCTGGTGCTGGCGATATGGCTGTCGCCGACACAGGCGGCACTCATCTGGGAGCCGGCCCCGTCCGGCGACGATCATGGCCGCGGCACGGGGCTGTTGCTCGCGGACGGGCAGGGCGCCGAGGCAAGCCTGATCCTGCCGGACCTGTCGGAACGGGAGGTGGCGCTGGAAGAGGGCTCCCTGACCCTCTCCGGCACCGGCATGGACAACTACCACGCGCTGGTGGCCACCCGGGATGACGGTGACGTGCATGAAACGGCGATTCGCTACGTGTACCTGCACGGCAAGCCCAGCGGGCACAGCCCCTCGGAGCTGACCACCGCCGACAAGGCGCGGCTGGAGATCCGCCCGGATCCCCTGCCGCGGGAACACCAGCGCTACCAGGCCAACCACCAGGCCGCGTGGCGGCTGCTGTTCGACGGTCGTCCGCTGACTGAGGCGGCGGTGACGCTGTCGACCAGCCACGGCAGCCGGCTCGAACGGGAGACGGACGCCCGCGGTCGCTTGCAGGTAGAGCTTCCGGACGACTTTCCCGAGACGCACCCGGGCCGGCGTGCCAACCGTCCCGCGGAGTTCGTGCTCCAGGTGCGTCACCAGGAGGACGGGGGAACCTTCGTGACCCGTTACAGCGCCGCCTATTTCGTGGATGACGGCCACTGGAAGCCCACTTGGGCCGGGTTTGCCGTGCTCGGTGGCGGGTTGTTCCTGGGGCTGGGGCTCGGCCCCTGGATCCGTCGTCGACTGGCCCGCCCGGTTCGGCCGCGCAAGAACATCCGGGGGAGAAAAGAACAATGATCGACGCACTCAAGAACCTGTCATTGCTGCGCAAGCTGGTGCAGCTCGCCGCCTTCGTCTTCCTGGTTTACGGCTCGGTGATCGTGGGCTTCTATGCCGCCGACAAGATCTCCGGCAGCCTGCCGGCACTGGCCTGCGCCTACGACCAGAAAACCGCCGACTACTGCGTGCTGATTCCCTTCCAGCACCAGATGGACCACCGCGTCGGCGCCACGCTGGCCGCCGGCGGGGAGGTCTTCAAGGCGCTGCTGCCGTTCCTGATCACCCTGGGGACCTTCGTCCTGCTGTTCGTGCTTCTCAACAAGGCCTTCTGCGGCTGGATCTGCCCGCTGGGGTTCTTCCAGGAAATCACCCACATGATCGGCCAGAAGCTGGGCCTGCAGCGCACGGAAAGCCTCGACGACCGGGCCGTGGACCGCATCCGTCCGATCAAGTGGCTGATGCTGGCCTTCCTGGTGTTCATCTTTCCGCTGCTCACCGGGCTGGGCTACCTCGGCCACGACTTCGGTGACCCGTTTTGCAAGATCTGCCCGAGCCGCATCCTCACCACGCTGGCCACCGGCGACGGCTCGCAGGTCTATGTGGACACGTCCAGCGGTGGCTACATGGCGCTGTCGCTGATCGCCGACCTGCTGTTCGGCCTGATGCTGGGTGTCGGCCTGACCGTGCGCCAGCCCTTCTGTCGCATCTGCCCGATGCTGGCCCTGCATGCCACCTTCCGCAAGGTCGGGCTGGCGCGGCTGGTCAAGAACGGCACGCCGCGCTGCGACAAGTGCGGCCTGTGCGCGAAGGCCTGTCCCATGGACATCCGCGAGATCCATACCGAGATGGACAAGAAGGACGTCACCTTCCCCGACTGCACGCTGTGCGGGCGCTGCGTGGAATTCTGCCCGGACAAGGACGTGCTGCAGATCCGCTACGCCAGCCTTCCGGTGTTCTCCTCCGGCCCGCAGTACTTCAAGCGGCGCAAGAAGGCCCAGACCGAGTGGGAGAAGCGCAGCCTGCTCGGCTGGTGGCGCCGGCGGCGCGAGCCCGGCGGCATCCGCGTGATCGAGGAGCGCGACAAGGGAGGGAAAAACGATGCCGGTTGAAGCGGCCGGGCTGGGCTTCGTCGGTGCCGTGATCCTGGGGCTGTCGTTCGGGGCCGGCGCCTGCGCGATCACCTGCCTGCCGTACCTGGGGCCGATCATGCTCGGCACCGGCGGCGTTCGGCATGCCTGGCGGGTGGTGGTGCCCTTCTCGCTGGGACGGCTGACCGGCTACACGGGGCTGGGTGCCGCCGCCGGCATGGTGGGCGCCTGGGTGCATCTGTGGGTCTCCTCGCCGGCGGCTCATGCGGTGCTGGGGCTGGCCACCCTGGCCCTGGGCGTGCAGTTGTGGCGACGCAGCCGTCGGGGCCAGCCCGTCACCTGTCCCGCGAATGCGGGGGGCGGGCCGGCCACCGAGCAGCCGGTGCTGCCGCTGACGGGTCGCGCGGCCACGCCTACACGCCTGGGCCTGTTCGCCATGGGCGCCGGCATGGCCTTCAATCCCTGCGTGCCGCTGACCACGGTGATCGTGGCGGCCGCGGCCAGCGGCAGCCTGCTGACCGGCCTGACCCTGGGTGGCGGCTTCGGCATCGGTGCGGTGGTGGTGCCGGCCGTGATCTTCGCCCTGGGCGTGGCCCACCTGGGCCAGGAGCTGCGCCGTCACCTGAGCCGCTGGCAGCCCAGATTGATGCAGGCCGGCGCCGTCATGCTCATGCTGCTCGGCGTGACCACGGCCATCGGCCTGACCGGCCCCTGATTGCAGGGACCGCGCGGGCACGGTGCTCAACCTCGTGCCTCTCCGGTATATTCAGGGCTTGTCTATCGACGGACTGGATGCCCCCGACATGACCGATATCGACTGGAAGCACACCACCGCGGCCATCTGGCGGGCGGGATCGCAGCGGCTGCGGCCGGTGCACCGCATCGACCCCGTGCGTCCCGACCGGTTGCTGGGCGTCGAGCGGCAGAAGCGGGCGCTGATGGAGAACACCGAACGATTCCTGGCAGGAAAGGGCGCCAACAACGCCCTGCTGTGGGGGTCGCGCGGGACGGGCAAGTCGTCGCTGATCAAGTCGATGCTCAATGCCTATGCCGAGCAGGGCCTGCGGATGATCGAGGTGGACGCCGACGACCTTGGCGACCTCCCGGAGATCATCGACCCGCTGCTGGACGTGTCGCAGCGTTTCGTCATTTTCTGCGACGATCTCTCCTTCGAGCAGGGCGATTCCCGGTACAAGGGCCTGAAGCGTGTGCTGGAAGGCTCGCTGGAACTGCCGCCGGAAAACGTGCTGGTCTACGCCAGCTCCAACCGGCGGCACCTGCTGCCCGAAGAGGCCAGCGATAACCATGGGACGCAGGTGGTGGGCACGGAGCTGCACTACACGGATGCCGTCGAGGAGAAGATTTCGCTTTCCGACCGCTTCGGTCTGTGGCTGTCGTTCTATCCCATCTCCCAGCCCGAGTACCTGGAGATCGTCGACTTCTACTTCCGCGACTGGCCGGGCGACCGCGAGGAACTGCACGCCGAGGCGATCCGCTTCGCCCAGACCCGCGGCGTGCGCAGCGGCCGGGTCGCGCGGCAGTTCTTCAACAGCCGGGCTTGAGGATGACTGACATCCGGATCTGCTTCGTCGGTGATTCCTTCGTCAACGGGACGGGCGACGAATCGGCGCTGGGTTGGGCCGGGCGATTGTGTCGTGACGCCCACGCCCAAGGCGTTCCGGTGACGTACTACAACCTCGGTGTGCGCCGGGACACCAGCCGTGACCTGTGCCGGCGGCTGGAGGCCGAGTGCACCCCGAGGCTGCCCGCGAATTGTGACGGCCGCATTGTGCTTTCCTGTGGCGTCAACGACACCACGTGGGAGGCCGGGGCGACGCGTGTGCCACTGGATGAATCCCTGGCCAATCTCGGCGAGATGCTGGCATTCGCGAGTCGCTACCGTTGCCTGATGGTGGGTCCGCCACCGGTCGATGACGACGGGCACAACGATCGCATCGAGACCCTTTCGGAGGCCCTTGCCGATCTGGCGGGGAGCAGGGGAACTCCTTTCATCGATCTGTTCACGCCGCTGGTCGGCGATGCAGCATACCGCCAGGCGGTGAAACGCGGTGACGGCGCCCATTCGGACAGTGCGGGTTATGCACGCATGGCGGAACGGATCTCCTCGTCGCCACACTGGTGGTTCTGATGGCGCTCCTTGCCGGATTTGAAGATTGGAGAAGGCATGACGGCCAACCTGTTGAGTGATCTGCCCGCGCAGCTACCGGAAGAATGCTTCGACACCCTGGTCGAGGCCGATAACGTGACGATCGAACGCATCGTCTCCCGTGGCCATACCTCGCCGGCTTCCGGCTGGTACGACCAGGCACGGAACGAGTGGGTGGTTGTGATCAAGGGCCGGGGCGTCGTGGCCTTCGAGGACGGCAATGAGGTGACGCTGTGTCCGGGTGACCATCTGACCATTCCCGCGCATTGCCGCCACCGCGTGGCCTGGACGGATCCGGTCGAGGACACCGTCTGGCTGGCCGTGCATTACGATTGAAAAAGGTCTACCGTTCCTTCTCCATTCCTTTTGGTCCGATCGGCAGGGGTCTGGTCGGTCGGATGGCGCTGGGGCGAACGAGCCGACCTCTCCCTTTCCTTGAGCGCCATACGGCCAGGCGGACAAAACTGACCAGGAGAAACGCATGAGCATGAAATACGGTTTTGGCACTACGCTTTCCATGGATTTCGAGCACGCGATCGATGTCGTCACCGAGGCTCTCAAGGAGGAAGGCTTCGGTGTGCTGACCGACATAGACGTTCAGGCAACAATGAAAAAGAAGCTCGGCGAGGACGTCCCTCCCTACCGCATTCTCGGCGCCTGTAATCCGCCATTGGCGCACCAGGCGCTGACGGCCGAGCCGTCGATCGGGCTGCTTTTGCCTTGCAACGTGGTGGTCAGGCAGGAAGAGACCGGTACGGTGCACGTGGAGTTCATGGACCCGCAGGCGGTGCTCGGGCTGGTGGACAACCCGGCCGTACACGCTTTGGCGCAGGAAGTGCAGCAGCGCCTGGAGCGGGTGCTCGCGGCCGTTAGCCCTTAAGGAGGGGGCGAGGCCGCGAAACTCGTGGCCGGCTTCCGGCAAAGCATGCCATGAATTTCTCCGCGCAATCACGCAGTCACGCACGGGGCGGGATGTGCCTCTGTCATGGGCTCGACCAGTCAACGGCGTGCGTGATCCATGCCCCCCACCCACGGGCAGGTGGGTCGCGTCCGGATTCAGACCGTCAGATCCATTGAAGGCCGGCTATCGATACCGTGATCGGCTTCCGGCGGCAGCTGTATGGGCCGATGCCCCGCGCCGGTGGTCCCTCGCCTGATAGTCTCTTCTTCCAGAACGGATTCCCGACCCACAAGGAGGTCCGCCCATGGCCGCGGCCGGTCTTCTCGCCCTGCTCGATGACATCGCCACGCTGCTCGACGACGTGAGCGTCTATTCCAAGATTGCCGCCAAGAACACCGCGGGCGTGCTGGGCGACGATCTTGCGCTCAACGCCCAGCAGGTCACCGGCGTGGGGGCAAGCCGCGAACTGCCGGTCGTATGGGCCGTGGCCAAGGGCTCGATCCTCAACAAGCTGATCCTGGTGCCCGCCGCGCTGCTGATCAGCGCCTTTCTGCCGTGGCTGATCACGCCACTTCTCATGCTCGGCGGGTTGTTCCTCTGCTTCGAGGGGGCGGAAAAGATCGCCCACAAGTGGCTGCACAGTGCCGAGGAGGACGAGGCGCATCGAGAAAAACTGCGCGAGGCCGCCCGTGGCGAGAAAGCAGACCTGCGCGATGCCGAGAAGGCACAGATCAAGGGAGCGATCCGGACCGACTTCATACTATCTGCCGAAATCATCGTGATCGCACTGGGGGCGGCGAGCGACGCCGGCATCTGGACGCAGGCGGTGGTGGTCTCGCTGGTGGCGCTGGTCGCAACGGTAGGTGTCTACGGGCTGGTCGCCGGGATCGTGCGCTTCGACGACTGGGGCCTCGCGCTGGTCAAGGGCGCCGGCGAGGATGCCTGGGGGCGCTTCAAACAGGTGCTCGGGCGCGGCATCCTCACCGCGGCGCCGAAGTTCATGCGTGGGCTGTCGGCGGTCGGCATGGTGGCAATGTTCCTGGTCGGTGGCGGCATCCTCGTCCACGGACTGCCATTCCTGCACCACCTTCTCCAGTCGCTCTCGCACGCGTTCGAGGGCGTGCTCGGCATGCTGATTCCGCTGCTGTTCAACGGCGCCGCGGGCCTGGCCGCCGGGGCGATTGTGCTGGCGGGCGTGAGTGCGTTCCAGAAGGTCCGAAGGGCGCTCTGATTCGGTCGCCCGATCGGCTGGACTCCCTCTTTCAGGGGATTGGGCCAGTCTTCGGACGTTGATAGCGTACTGGCGAGTACGGATCGTTGGGCACCTCGGAGGCGAGAGGGTGCACCGGCGCCGGTCGGGCAGCCCGCGTCCACTGGTCGAGGACCGGGCAATTCGATGGATCGAAGGGGAGGAGAGTCATGCGCGGATTCGCATTGATGCTGGTCGTGGTGGTCCTGCACGCGGCAGGTGGACCGGTCCGGGCGGCCGAGCCGGTGGACGACGGACTGGTCGACGTGATCCTGGTGCTGGATGCGTCGGGGAGCATGTGGGGTCGGGTGGATGACCGCCCGAAGATCGAGATCGCGCGGGAGGCGATCGACGCGCTGCTGCAGGATGATGGGGCGGCCCGGTCGTTCGGTCTGATGGCCTACGGGCACCGTCGTAAGGGGGATTGCTCGGACATCGAATTGCTGGTCCCGCCGGGCGCGGGCGATGCCGCCACGGTTCAAGAGGCGGTGGCCGGCGTCAACCCGCGCGGGCGCACACCGCTGACCGAAGCGGTACGCCAGGCCGCCCGCGCATTGCGCTACCGGGAGAATGCCGCCCGGGTCGTTCTCGTCAGCGACGGACGCGAGACCTGCAATGCCGACCCCTGTGCCGTCGGGGCGGAGCTAGAGGCCCAGGGCGTGGGCTTCACCGCCCACGTGATCGGCTTTGACGTCGACGGCCCGGAACAGGCCGGCCTGCGCTGCCTGGCCGAGAATACCGGTGGACGATTCCTCGCGGCCGCCCGGGCCGACGAATTGCGCTCGGCGCTGGGCGAGGTGGCTGGCCAGCTGGAGGAGCCGGCGCGCACGGTCATCCTCAAGGCCGTCGACCGGGCCGGTGGCCCGGCCCTGCGCGCGGAGGCGCTGCGCTGGACGGTGACCAGCGTCGACGGCGAGTCGGTGCTCGACGAGGCCGCGCAGGCGGTGCCCAGGCTGAATCTCGAACCGGGGCAATACCGGGCGGTGGTGCAGCTGGGCGAGGCGGAGGCCGAGAGTTCCTTCGAGGTCGTCGCCGGCCGCGATGCCGTCCACGAGCTGGAGCTGGCATTCCGCGCCCGGCTGGAAGTGCCGGAGACCGTGGCCGCTGGCTCGCCCTTCGAGGTCGACTGGCAGGGTCCCGACAAGAAAGGGGATTACGTCACCGTGGTCCCGGCGGATGCCGCGGAAGGGGAATACCGGGAATACGCCTACACCGCGGAGGGCTCGCCGCTCACCCTGCGGGCACCGGATGGTGCCGGGGCGCACGAGGTGCGCTATCTCTCGGGCCAGTCGAACACCACACTGGCCCGTGCCGAACTGAAGGTGAGCGCCGTGGAGGCCCGCCTGCGCGCTCCCGAAAGCGGCAGGGCCGGCGACATGATCGAAGTGCGCTGGGAAGGTCCGGACAACGAGGGCGATTACGTCACCATCGTGCCGGCCGGCACGTCCGAGGGTGAATACGGCAACTACGCCCATACCCAGGACGGTAGCCCGCTGACCCTGCGCGTGCCCGACGAGGCCGGCGACCACGAACTGCGTTACCAAACCGGCCAGAGCGGCCGCACGCTCGCCAGACGGCCGCTGACGGTCCGAGCGACCGAGGCCGGCCTGGATGCGCCCGATGTCGTCGAGGCCGGGGCGGATTTCTCCGTCCAGTGGCAGGGCCCGGACAACGACGGCGACTACGTCACCATCGTGCCGGTCGGCACGCCCGAGGGCGAATACGGCAATTACGCCTACACCAGCGACAACCCGGTCGACCTGCGCGCGCCCGATGCGCCCGGCAAGCACGAGTTGCGCTATCAGACCGGCCAGTCCGGCCGAGTGCTGGTCCGACGGGAGATCACGGTCGAGGCGACGCCGGCTACG
>JBNJFM010000052.1:0-9933 GCA_051746865.1 Pseudomonadota bacterium
GTGATCGATTCGATCGACTCGACCTCGTCGATGTCGATGGGCGTGACGCCTTCCTTGAGCCGGAACATGTCGCGGAAGGCCGCGGCCGGGCGCTCGTTGACGTAGGCGGCGTATTCTTCCCAGGCTTGGTAGTCGTCCTCGTTGACGGCCCGCTGCAGGGTCTGGACCACGTCCGGGTTGTAGGCGTGGTACTCGCCGCCGTCGATGTACTTGAGCAGACCGCCCTGGCGCGGCAGCTTGCGCTTGGTGAAGGCTTCCTTGATCAGGATCTTCTGGTCGGCCTCGAGATCGACGAAGCGCGCGCCGGCCACACGACTGGTGGTGTCCTTGAAGCACAGGTCGACCACCTCGTCGGCCAGACCGATGATCTCGAACAGCTGGGCGCCACGGTAGCTCGCGATCGAGGAGATGCCCATCTTCGACAGGATCTTCTTCAGGCCCTTGTTGATGCCCTTGACGTAGTTGGTGGCCAGTTTGTCGGCCTGCTTGACGTCGACCTGGTTGCGGCGACGCATGTCGTTGATGGTCTCGAAGGCCAGGTAGGGGAACACGGCCGTCGCGCCGTAGCCGATCAGCACGGCGTTCTGGTGCGGGTCACGCGCGGTCGCGGTCTCGACGACGATGTTCGCGTCGGTGCGCAGGCCCTCGCGGATCAGGCGATGGTGGACCGCGCCGGTGGCCAGCAGGGCGTGGACCGGCAGGCGGTCGGCCGCGATGTCCCGGTCGGAGAGCACCAGTACGGTGTGCTCGCCCTTGATCGCCGCGACCGCCTCGTCGGTGATGCGGCGGATGGCTGCCTCCAGGCCTTCCTCGGGCGCGTAGTTGAGCTCGATGCGCTGCGAGGAGAACTCCTTGTCGGCCAGTTTCGTCAGGGCTTCGAAGCGGGCCGGAGTAAGAATCGGGCTCTCCAGCTGCACACGGTGGGCATGCTCCGGGGTTTCCTCGAAGACGTTGCGCTCGCGACCAATCAGGGTCTCCAGCGACATGACCACTGCCTCGCGCAGCGGGTCGATCGGCGGGTTCGTGACCTGGGCGAACTGCTGGCGGAAGTAGTCGAACAGCGAGCGCTGGGTCTGCGAGAGAACAGCCATGGGCGTGTCGTCGCCCATCGAGCCGATGGCCTCCTGGCCGTTTTCTGCCAGGACGCGGATAACCTGGTCGCGTTCCTCGAAGGAGAGAAGGAAGGCCTTCTCGTAGGTGCGGACCGCATCGTCGTCCATCGGAGCGAGCGACAGGACTTCCTCGTCGGCCACCGAGTGCTTCAGGCGCACCGACTGTTCGCGCAGCCACTGACGATAGGGCTTGCGGGTCTTGAGTTGGTCGTCGATGTCCGGCGGCAGGAGTAGGTCGCCGGTCTCGGTGTCGACGGCGACCATCTGGCCCGGGCGCACCCGGCCTTTCTGTATCACGTCGGCGGGGTCGTAGTCCCAGACGCCGATTTCGGAGGCCAGCGTGATGTGGCGGTCCTTGGTGATCACCCAGCGGGCTGGGCGCAGTCCGTTGCGGTCCATGGCGCAGGCGACGAAGCGGCCGTCGCTCATGACGATGCCGGCCGGGCCGTCCCAGGGCTCCATGTGCAGCGAGTTGAATTCGTAGAAGGCGCGCAGGTCCGGGTCCATGTGCTCGACGTTTTGCCAGGCCGGCGGCACGATCAGTCGCATGGCGTGGATCATGTCCAGCCCGCCGGTGATCAGTACCTCGAGCATGTTATCCATGGACGAGGAGTCCGAGCCGGTGGTGTTGACCAGCGGCTGGATGCGGTTCATGTCCGGGATCAACGGCGAGGAGAACTTGGCCGCCCGTGCCAGCGCCCAGTTGCGGTTGCCGCGGATGGTGTTGATCTCGCCGTTGTGCGCCAGATAGCGGAACGGCTGGGCCAGCTTCCACTCGGGGAAGGTGTTGGTCGAGAACCGCTGGTGGAAGACCGCCTGCGAGGATTCCAGCGCCGGGTCGTTGAGGTCTTTGTAGAAGCGCGGCAGGTCCTCCGGCATCAGCAGGCCCTTGTAGGAGATGACCTGGCTGGCCAGCGAGGGGATGTAGAAGTCCGGATCGTCGTGGATCAGGTTCTCGGCATCCCGGCGGGCGACGAACAGCGCGGCGTTGAACTGGCTCTCGTCCATGCCCTCGGCCGGGGTGACGAACAGGTGTTCGATCTCCGGGCGCTTGTCCGCCGACATCTGGCCGAGGACCGACGGATCGACCGGCACGGGGCGCCAGCCGGCGAGGTTGAGGCCCTGCTCGGCGATCGCGCCGATCAGCGCTTCGCGGGCGCGCTCGCGCTTGGCCTCGTCACGCGAGAAAAAGACCACGCCGACGGCGTAGGTTTCCGGCAGGTCCAGCCCCAAGTCGCTCGCTGCCTTGCGGAAGAAGCCGTCGGGTTTCTTCAGCAGTAGGCCGCAGCCGTCGCCGGACTTGCCGTCGGCGGAGATGCCGCCGCGGTGGGTCATGCGGGCCAGTGCCCCGATGGCGGTCGATACCAGGCCGTGGCTGGCCTGGTCGTCCATGTGGGCGATCAGGCCGAAGCCGCAGTTTTCCTTCTCGAAGCTCGGGTGGTACAGACCGTCAGTGGGGGCTTGGCTCATGACTTTCGCAACCTCGTGGAGTCTTCCGGTTCGTCCGGGCAGGGGAGTTCCCTGCCCGGCCTGGCGGCCCGGCAGGGCGCTGGTTGCCAGCTTGGTGCCTGGGGTGCCGACCGTTGTATTTCGTGTGTGCCCGCGTCCGCGGGATTTGGGCAAAATGGGCCGGAATTTTACCGGCCCGGCCGGATTCAGGCAAATCCGTTGACGGCGGGCCCGCCGGGCGGCCGCGCGGCGTCACTGGTCGACTAGGCGATCCTGCACGTCACCCACGGAGCGGGGATAGGGTTCGAGTGAGCGCAACGCCTCGGGTAGCGAGTCGATCGCGTGCCGGGCCCGCTGGATGGAAGAGAAGTCTCCCCAGGTGACCGTGTAGAGCAGCCGGTCGTTGACGCGCTGGGTGTAGACGCGCCAGTCGTCGGCCGGTAGGGGCTCGCCCGAGTGCGTCTCGATCATCTGTCGAGCCATGTCGAGCGAGGTGAAGGCGGCCAGCTGGACCACGGCGCGGGCACGCGGCTGCTCACGGAACCAGGCATTGTCCACCGCGGTCTCGGTGGCATCCGTTGGGTCGCCCGCCTCGGTGGTATCCGTCGTGTCGGCGGACGGTTCGGTGGTGGGCGTGGGTGTCGGTTCGACCTCTTGCGGGGCCTCCTCGGCGCTTGCGATTCGGGATTCGGCCTTCTTGGGCTTGGGGAACGGGACGTGCGGTGGCTCGCCGTGGTCGACGACCGGGGCGGCAGGCGTCTCCGGCGCTGCAGTGTCCGGCGCTTCGGTGTCCGGGCTCGATGCGGTGTCTTCGGTAGAGGTTGCGTCTTCGGTCGATGCGGTAACGGGTGCGTTCCGGTCCGCGCTCGACTGCCTGGTGGTTTTCTCGGTGGTATCGAGTGCCAGGGACGTTTCAGCGGGGCGCTCCGGTTCGCCGGAGCGGCTGAGCAGGGCGAAGATGCCGATCGTGATCACGGCGACGCTTACCACGGCCGCGATCAGGAAAGGGGGCTGTGTCCAGATCGGCCGGCCGTGCTGCCGGCGACGCATGCGCTGGTGTTCCGGTGCGGGGGCGACCGGTTCGCTTGCGGTGAAGTCGGCCGGCTCGTCGATGCTCGAGGCCGCGGAGGAGGTCTCGGTGGCGGCCGCGGCTGCCGGTGCGCTCCGGGGCGGTTCGGTGCCCAGCAGGCGGACGCAGTACAGGTCGGCGATGACGGTGGCCAACGGCTGAGCCGTTTCCAGCCGAGAGCACAGCCCCGGGCGTCCGACGAGCAGGAACAGCAGTTGCTCGCGGGCGTGCTCGTGCGCGCCCTCGATCAGGTCGTAGAGGGTGTCGGCGGCATCGGAGTCGAGCCAGGCGTCGACGTTCTCGATGATCACCAGCAGGCGGTCGTGGGTGTCGAGTGTCGCGGTCGCCGCCCGGTGAAGTTCGTCGGTCTCCCGGATGCCGGCGGACAACTGCAATGCCGTGCCCAGCGCGTGGATGGGTGCATGATGGGGCGCCCCGGCCTGGGCGTGGATCGCCACCGAGTCGACCTGTACGGGAAGCTTGTCGCGGACGAGCTTGACGAAGGCACGACGTTCGGCCAGCGAGCCGCTCTCGACCACCATGAAGCGGTCGGAGTACTTGGCGTACTGGACGATGCGTTCGGCCTGTTCCAGGGCGTGTTCCGTCTCGTTGGACATCTCGGGTTCCTCTTCCTTGGTTCGCTTGTCTTTTGTCAGCCGTTGGCCAGGGTGGCCCGGATCGCGGCCATCAGATCGTCTTCCCTGACGTCGTCGATCAGCCGTGCCTGTCCCAGTCGTCCCAGAAGAACCAGCCGCAGCCGGCCGTTTTCCACCTTCTTGTCACTGCTCATCAGTTCGCGGAGACGTTCCGGCGTCAGTTCCGTCGGTGGCTCGGTGGGCAGCCCGGCCGCCGCGACGATCCGCTCGATCCGCTTGCAAGCATGCCGGTCGATGAGCTCGAGCCGGCAGGAGAGTTCGGCGGCCATGCACATGCCGGTGCCCACCGCCTCGCCGTGCAGCCAGTTGCCGTAGCCCATGCCCGCCTCGATGGCGTGACCGAAGGTGTGGCCGAGGTTGAGCAGGGCGCGGATGCCGCCTTCGCGTTCGTCCTGGCGGACGATCTCCGCCTTGATCAGGCACGACTGGCGGATCGCCTCGTTCAGGGCGGCCGGGTCGCGATCACGCAGTGCGGCCAGGTTGGCCTCGATCCAGTCGAGGAAGTCCTCGTCCCAGAGCAGGCCGTACTTGATCACTTCCGCCAGTCCGGCGGAGAGTTCCCGGTCGGGGAGAGTGTCGAGGGTGTCGGTGTCGGCCAGCACGCAACGCGGCTGGTAGAAGGCGCCGATCATGTTCTTGCCGCGTGGGTGGTTGATGCCGGTCTTGCCGCCGACGGAGCTGTCCACCTGGGCCAGCAGCGTGGTCGGCACCTGGATGAAGGGCACGCCGCGCTGGAAGCTGGCCGCGGCAAACCCGGTGATGTCGCCGATGACTCCCCCGCCGAGCGCGATCAGTGTGGTTTTTCGGTCCGCCCGCTTCTCCATGAGGAAGTCGTATATGCGCTCGAGGGTCTCGAGGTTCTTGTATTGCTCGCCGTCCGGCAGAGCCAGGAGTTCGACTTGCTTGCCGGCCGCCTGGAGAGGGCGGGCGAGGCGCTCGGCGTACAAAGGGGCAACCGTGGTGTTGCTGACGATCACGGCCCGGTCGGAGGCAACGAACGGCACCAGGGTGTCGCCGTCCACCAGTCCCCGGTCGATGAAGATCGGGTAGCTGCGTTCGCCCAGATCCACGTTGACGATGGTTTGGTGTTCGTCGGGCACGTGGCTTGATTGCGATGTCGATACGGTCATGGCAGCAGCCCCTGGCAGCGTTCGGCTCGTTTCACTCGAGTTGTTCGTGACGATCACTCACCCGCCGTGGCGGCGGGAATGGTAATGGTAACTCATGCGTCGTTGCTGTTCCGGTCCCGTGCATGCCAGGCATTCAGGATGCGGTCAGCCATCCCCCGCGGGGGTTGTCCGCCGGTTTCGATGACCAGGTGGGCCGTCTCGCGGTACAGCGGATCGCGCTCGTCCATCAGGCGCTTGAGCGTGGCCCGGCGGTCACCGTTCTGAAGAAGAGGACGCTGCGTGTCGTGCTGCGTCCGCTCGAACTGCCGCTCGACCGGGGTGTATAGGTAGACCACCCAGCCGTTTTCTCTCAGCAGTGTCCGGTTTTCCGGCCGCAGTACGGCGCCGCCGCCGGTCGCCACCACCCGCTCCGAGCCGGAGGTGAGATGGGCGAGCATATCGTGTTCACGCCGGCGGAACCCGGACTCCCCCTCTATCTCGAAGATCAGGGGAATCGAGGCCCCCGTACGTTTCTCGATCTCGCGATCCGAGTCACTGAAGGTCCAGCCGAGTCGCCCGGCCAGGATCCGGCCGATGGTTGTCTTGCCGGCCCCCATGGGACCGATGAGGATGATGTTTCGCATGGCGCACGATTATACTGGCCCATAAATGAAAAAAACCCCGCCGGAGCGGGGTTTTCTTGCGCTGCTGTGCACTTACTGGATCAAAACGCCCGAGTTGTAACTCGAGAGGTCTTCCTTGTCGACGATCTTCGGTGTGACGAAGATCAGCAACTCGAAGCGCGAGTTGTCGTTGAGTCGACTCTTGAACAGGTTGCCGAGACCTGGCAGATCGCCGAAGAAGGGCACCTTATTGAGCTGAGATGTGTTCTCGAATTCGTAGATCCCGCCCAGTACCACGGTCTGCCCGTTCTGGACCTGTACCTTGGTCTGTACTTCGCGGGTATTGATCGGCGGAACTCCGAGAACCTGGCGAGTGAAGTCGGCTTCGTCCTTCTGGACCTCGATATCCAGGATGACATTGTCGTTAGGCGTGATCTGCGGCGTGACGGTCGTTCTCAGCACCGCTTCCTGGAAGGACACCGAGGTGTTCCCCTGGCCGGTCTGCTCCTGATAGGGGATTTCCATGCCCTGAGAGATGGTCGCTTCGTGCCCGTTGGTGGTGATCACTTTCGGGTTTGAGACGATCTTACCCATGCCCTCGGACTGCATGGCCTGCAGCTCCAGGTTCAGCAGGACATTGGAGCCAAGGATCGCCAGGCCGAGCGAGCCGGTCGGATCGCTACTGATGGGCGTGTTCACCATGAACTCGTCGTTATTCACGTCCACGGTGGAGTTGCCGGATGCCAGCGGGTTCGGCAGTACGCCGGTGTTGCCATCGCCGTCCGTGTATTCGGGAGCTGAGCCCCCACCAAGGCCCACGGTGCTTCCGGATCGGTTGAAGCCAGCGCTCAGGCCCCAACGAACGCCCAGTTCCCTGGAGAAGTTGTCGGTGGCAATCACGATCCGGGTCTCGATCAGCACCTGCTTGACCGGTTTGTCGATCTGTTCGATCAGCCCCCGTACGCGATCGAGTGCTTCAGCCGTATCGGTGACGATCAGGTTGTTGGTGCGGGCATCGACGGTGATGGATCCACGGTGGCTGAGGAAATTGCCTTCGCTAGACTGCTGGTCCGAGCCATCTTTTCCGCTGCTCGAACTCTGCCGGACCAGCTCGGCGATGTCTCCGGCCTTGGCATAATTGATCTGGACGATGTCGGTGATCAGCGGGGCGAGTTGCTGGGCTTGTTCCCGGGCGGCCAGTTCCGCCTTGTCGCGAGCGGCGATCTCGTTGGTCGGCGCCACGTAGATGACGTTTCCGTTCTTGCGAGCGGACAGACCCTTGGTGGTCATGATCAGGTCGAGTGCCTGATCCCAGGGGACGTTTTCCAGGCGCAGACTGATGGAGCCCTGAACGGAATCGCTGACCACAATATTGTTGCCGGTGAAGTCGGCGATCAGTTGCAGCAGCGGGCGCACCTCGATGTCCTGGAACTTCAGCGAGAGGCGTTCGCCCTCGTACTCCTTCTTGCCGAGCGACTCGGCGCTCTCCCTCTCCGGGAGCGGCTGGACTTCCAGTACCAGTCGGTTTCCGGTCTGGTATGCCAGGTGTTCGCCCGCGTCGCTGGTCCGGACGGTGACGCGACTGCCGCTGCCTGCGGGTCGTACGTCGATGGTTTCCACCGGAGTCGCGAAATCGTTGACGTTGTACCGACCGGCCTCCAGGCGAGTGTCGGGCAGGTCGAGAATGATCTGGCTGCCCTGGCGACGAATGTCGAGCGCGGCATCGGTCCCGCCGACGTCGAGGAGCAGGCGCCCTGCACCGTCGGCGGATCGACGGAAGTCGATGGGCTGGCCGGCGTCCATGTTCGCCGTCTCCGAGGAGCCCTGGCTGGTCACGGCAAGACCGCTTTCGGTGGTGGTGGCCTCGCGTACCTCGTCGAAGGTGACGGTCACCCGATTGGCTTGTTGGTCAAGGCTGTAGGGCACCGAGCCGTCGAGGTTGAAGACGGCCCGTGTCTTGCCGCCGGACTCGGCCAGCATGACCGAGTTGACCGCGCCCAGTCCGATCTTGGTGCTGCGACTGCCGGTCTTGTTCTCCACGTCCGGCAGATCGATGGCGACCCGGGCGGGGTTGTCGATCTTGAAGCTGCCCGGATCCGCGCCCAAGGGCTCGGAAAGCGTGAAATGCACGCGAACCTGGCCTTCGGCAGTCCGGTCGTAAGTGATCGAGTTCAGGTCGCCGGCAAATGCCAGGGAGGGGGCCATCGCGATGGCAAGGAGGCCGATCCCTCGACGCATACCCGTGCTCAGGCTTGACGATTTCTTGAAGTTGTCCATATCGCTGCTTCCCATCATTTAGCTCCGGTCGCCCTTCGACTTGACGACCGTCGTCTGTTTCTTCCAGCCACCCTGTCCATCGGGCACGATCTCTTCCAGCGTGATGCTGCTCTCGCTGATGCCGACCACCTCGCCGTAGTTCCGGCCCATGTGATCGCCAAGCGAAATTTCGTGGATGACTCCGCTACCGTCACGGACGAGTGCGAACGTGACATCCCTGCGCGTGATGATCCCGCGCATGGCCAGGGCGTCCAGAGGGAACTGCTCCAGAGGTTCCTTCGGGCGGTCGGCATCAGGAGTGATCCCGCTATCCCGCTCTTCATCATCCCTTCTTGGAGGCATGAACGGCGTCCTCTGCTCGGCCGGCACGCTGTATGCATATTTGGGCAGGGGCTTCATCTCCGGAATCGGTTCGATCTTGCCGCCCGGGCGTGCTTCCAGTTTGGCCACTTCCTGCTTGAGGTCGCTCATGTCCTGTGCGCAGCCGGAAAGCAAGCCGGCAGCCAGCAAGCTGGTGCTCAGAAGGCTGACTCGACCCAGCCGTTTCTTGGAAAATACCGAACTCATTGGCCGCCTCCTTGCTCGTCGCGTTCGAGATAACGGTACGTCTTGGTCTCGATCTGCATCGAAAGGGTGCGCGGGCCGTCTTCCGTGATCTCGTCAGCCGGTTTCATCTCCGGGTTGTGGAGGGTGACGATGCGAGGCAGATTGGCGGTGTCGCTGACAAAGTCGGTCAGCTCCTCGTAGGTGCCTTTCAACGAGAGGTAGTAGGTCATCTCCGCATAAAAGTCATGCTTGCGTTCATTCCCCGGTCGAATCTGCTCGTTGGACAGACCGTTGGACAGCGAGGTCTGCGCCACATTGTCGATGAGGTTCTCCGCTTCTCGCTTGTTCGGAAGTTGCCGCAGAAGTTCCCCGAAGCGGGTTTCCATCTCCTTGATCTGTGCCTGGTAGGCCTCCAGGTTTGCCGCCAGTCGTTGCTTGCGATCCACCGTTTGCAGCAATTCCTGCTCTTCTCGCTGCGCCTGTTCCAGTGTCTCCTTCTGGGGCAGTGTGTCGAAGTAGATCACCGCGCCGACCAGCAGGACGAAGATGACCACGAAGATCACCATGCGTGTGCCCAGGGAGGTCAGGCCGATGGTCTGGAAATCCAGGTTTCTCAGTTCGTTCATGTCCATGGCATCAGTCCTCCTTGTCCGCGCTTGCGTCCTTGGGCGGAGTGATCTTCGCTTCGATCGAGAACACGTAGCGGCCCGCGTCGAAATCCGTCTCCTCGTCCGAGCTTTGAGCCAGGATGCCGGAACCCACCAGACTCGCGTTGCCTATGTAGTCCGCATCATTGAGCCGACGCAGGTAGGTGGCGACCCGTGCCTGGGCATCGGCCTTGCCCTGGATGTTCATCGAGCTGTCGTTCTTGACGGTGACGTCGGAGAGCTGGATCCCTTCGGGCAGGGTCGTGACGAGGTTCTCCATCAGGTGAACGATGGTCGGTCGGCTCGATTGCAGTTTCTCGATCACCTCCATGCGGGCGGTGAGTTCGGCCTTGCGTTTCTTGAGTTCGTTGATCGACTCGATCTTGCGATCCAGTTCCTTGATCTTGTCCTCGAGATAGGCGTTGCGCTCGTTCTGGAACTCGAT
>JBNJFM010000053.1:0-9709 GCA_051746865.1 Pseudomonadota bacterium
CGGCGACCACCCGGTCGCGGCCAAGACCCTTGGCCCGGTAGAGGCGCTTGTCAGCCTGCCTGATCGCCTCTTCCGGGCCTTTCTCCGTGTCGACCCCGACCACGCCGAAGCTGCAGGTGACGGTTCCGACGGCGGGGAAAGTCTCCTCGCGGACGGTCTGCCGGAGGTTGTCGGCCATCGTCATCGCCTGGTCGACGTCCGTTTCGGGGGTCAGCAGCATGAACTTTTCGCCACCCCAGCGGGCGAAGGTGTCCGGCGTGCGCACGTTGGCGGAGAGCAGTCGGGCGAAGTGGGTGAGCACCTCGTCGCCGGCTGCGTGGCCGTGCCGGTCGTTGATCCGCTTGAAGCTGTCGATGTCCATCATGATCAGGGACAGCGGATGGTCGTAGCGCGTCGAGCGCTCGATTTCCTCGCGCAGGATCTTCTCGAAGTGCATCCGATTGGTCAGGCCGGTGAGCATGTCGGTGGTGGCCAGCCGCATGAGCTCGTTTTCCGCTCTCACGCGTTCGGACACGTCCTTGCCGATCGAGACATAGCCGCTGATCCGGCCGTTCTCGTCCTTGACCGGCGTGATCGTCTCCTCCAGGTGGACCAGGCGGCCGTTCTTCTTCCGGTCCGTGAAGGTGGCCCGGAAGACGTCGCCGTTCCCGAGCGTGTCCCACATCCGCCGGTAGAAGACGCGGTCATGCATGCCCGACTGGAGGATGCGGGGATTCTCCCCGCGCACTTCGTCCCGCACGAAGCCGGTATGGTTCTCGAAGGCCTTGTTGACATCGAGTATGCGCACGTCCCGGTCGGTGATGACCACGTTGTCGCTGGTCTCGTCGAGCGCATAGACCAGCATCTCCCGGCGCACGCGCTCCCGGGTTTCCGCGGTGACGTCGCGCTGGACGGAAACGTAGTGCGTGACGCTCCCGTCGGGCCCGCGCACCGGCGAGATGCTCCATTCGACGTCGTAGGGCGTGCCGTCCTTGCGGTAATTGACGGTGCGGGCGGAGAAGGGCTGCCCGTCCTCCAGGGCCTCGCGGAGGCGATCGAGCAGGGCCCGGCTGGTTCGCGGTCCCTGGAGAATGCGGGGACTCCGGCCGATCAGCTCGTCTTCCGAATAGCCGGCCATCCGGCAGAAGGCCGGATTGGCGTAGACGATCTCCGGTCCCGGCCGATCGAGCCGCGCCGTGGTGATCACGACCGCGTCGAAGGAATGCTCGACGGCCGCTTCCAGCAATCTCAGGTATTCGAGGTCTTGCATCGGCCGGTCGGCGTTTCGCTGGGTGTTGTCATGGCCGGAGTCTAGCCGGGGGAAAGGCGATCTGCCCGGATCAGGGCGCCTCGTAGTGGATGTCGACGATTTCCCAGGGCAGTCGTCCCCGGTCCTCTCCGGCCGGCAGATGGACGATGTCGCCGGGCCGGCGGCCGATGAGCTTTCGTGCCACGGGCGAGTCGATGCTGATCCAGCCGCGCGAGGTATCGATCTCGTCCGGACCCACCAACCTCAGCGTGCGCTCGAGTTCATGCGCTTCGCATTCCATCTCGACGAATGCCGCGAAATAGACCTTGTCGGTATCGTCCGGCGGCCGGGAGACCACCTTGAGATTGGGCAGGCGCTTTTGCAGGTAGCGAATGCGCCGGTCGATCTCCCGCAGGCGCTTCTTGCCGTAGATGTACTCGGCATTCTCCGAGCGGTCGCCCAGTGCGGCGGCCTCGGAGACTGCCTGCACCGTCTCGCGGCGCTCGACGCGCCACAGGCGATCCAGCTCGGCCTCGAGCATCCTGAAACCCGCCCGGGTGATGATCGGCGTGCTCATTCCTCGGCGATGGCGTCCAGTGTCTTCTGGATGGCGCTGACCGCGTGGGCCAGATCGCGCAGGCGGGTGTCCTTGAGTTCGCCGCCGGCCGCGCCCGGGTGACCGCCGCCACCGAAGTAGCGCGCGGAGATCTCGCCGGCGTTCACGCCGGGATTGGCCCGCAGCGAAAGCCGGCCGTTGCCGCGGATGCCCATCGCCATGTCGATCCGCCCACGGGTTTCCATCATGTCCATGATCACGCCGCGCCAGACGTCGTGCGGCCAGTTGAAGAAGATGCCGGTGCGCACGCCGTCGATCTCCAGGACCGGAACGACGTCCTCGTCGAGTACCGAGGCCGACAGGATGTGATACTTGTCGTTGAGTGGCAGGTTCTCGTCGTTGAACACCCTTTTTTCGATCCGCCCCTTGAGGAAGGCCTTGCGGATCTCGAACAGGTTGCGCTCGAAGGCCTCCAGCGATTCGCCGGACTCGTGGGAGCGGAAGAAGGCCTCGATCAGGTGAAAGCGGTAGGCGCGCTTGAGGTCCTTCAACGGAGGGGCGAGATGATCGTCCTGCATCACCAGCCCGATCAGGTAGATCGCCCGGCGGAAGTCCTCGTGGTCGCGCAGCCAGCGATCGCCGACATCGATGAACGCCGCCCGCTCCCGCATCCGCTCGCGGGTGGGCTCGTCGAGTTGATCGCCGACGGCCTCGAAGGCGAGTACGCTCGCGCAGCGCTCCGTGTCCAGGTAGTACCAGTCAAAGGCTTCGGCACAGTCGGCCCCCGTGGCGTGATGGTCGAGCAGTTGCAGTTCCACCGGCACCTTCATCTTGCGGATGCGCCGGTCGAGTTGCCTGGCCTGGTCGAGCGAGAGGTTGAGATCGGTGATCAGCAGCCCGGCCGGTTCTCCCGCCTTGGCGATGCGCCCGACGATGTCGTCGATCGCGTTGTTGATGTCGCGGTAGTCGGCGTTGAAGAAATGGCAGCGCTGCTCGGTCTGCCCGACCATGTACTGGGCGCCGTAGCCGTCCAGGTCGGTATGCGACAGGTGGTAAAGCCAGCCTTCGGGGCGAATGATCTTCGGTGTGCTCATGAATACTCGCTGATGACAGGCGCGTCCATTGCGCCCGTGAATGAAACGGTAGGAAATCTGCTGATCGTAACGGGTAATTCAACCCGGGTCCCCGTTCGGAGGTGCCGGGGAGGGATGCGGATCGGGTATCCGATATTACTGACGGCGCCAGGTCGTGCCCTGGGGGCCGTCCTCGAGGACGACGCCGTTGTCCGCGAGCAGGTCGCGGATCCGGTCGGATTCCGCGAAGTTCCGGGCGGCCCGCGCCTCGGCCCGCTGGGCGATCAGCTGGTTGATCTCGGCGTCGTCGAGGGTGTCCTCGCGTTCGCCTTCGGCACTCCAGTGCAGGAAGGCATCCGGGTCGAGCTGGCCCAGGTTGAGGATCGCGCCCATTGCGTTGACGGTCGCCGCGTGGGGGGCGGCGGACTCCTTGTCCTGTTCGCCGACCTTGTGCACCAGGTGCAACTGCTCGTGGATCAGGGCGATGGCCTTCGGCGTGTTGAAGTCGTCGTCCATGGCCTCGTGGAAGGCGTCCATCACCTCGGTGATCGGTTCGGCGTTGGCCGGCACCTTCTTCAGGGCGTTGTACCAGCGCGAGAGGCTCGCCTGGGCGGCGTCCAGGTTCTGGTCCGAGTAGTTCAGCGGGCTGCGGTAGTGGGAAGAGAGGATGAACAGTCGCACCACCTCCGGGTGGTAGCGCTGGGTGACCTCCTCGATGGTGAAGAAGTTGCCCAGGGACTTGGACATTTTCTCGTCGTCGATGCGCACGAAGCCGTTGTGCATCCAGTAGTTGACGAAATGGCAGCCCGTGGCGCACTCGCTCTGGGCGATCTCGTTCTCGTGGTGCGGGAACATCAGGTCCGCGCCACCGCCGTGGATGTCGAAGGTGGTGCCCAGTGCCTCGGTGGACATGGCCGAGCACTCGATGTGCCAGCCGGGGCGGCCCGGGCCGAACGGGGCGTCCCACTGCGGCTCGCCGGGCTTGGCGTGCTTCCAGAGCACGAAGTCGAGCGGGTCGTCCTTGGCTTCGTCGACGGCCACGCGGGCCCCGGCGCGCAGATCCTCCGGATCGCGCCCGGAGAGCACGCCGTAGCGCTCGAAGGTCGAGACATCGAAGTAGACGTCGCCATTGTCCGCCCGGTAGGCGTTGCCGCGCTCGATCAGCGTCTCGATCATCGCGACCATCTCGTCGATGTTCTCGGTCGCGCGCGGCTCGGCGGTCGGCGGCAGGCATCCCAGCGCCTCGGCGTCGCGGTGCATCAGGTCGATGAAGCGGTTGGTCAGCGACTCGATGCTTTCCGCGTTCTCCGCGGCCCGGGCAATGATCTTGTCGTCGATGTCGGTGATATTGCGGATGTAGTTGACGTCGAAACCGCGTTCCTTGAGGTAGCGAACCACCATGTCGAACACCACCAGCACCCGGGCGTGGCCGATATGACAGCGGTCGTAGACCGTCATCCCGCAGACGTAGATGCCGACATGGCCGGGACGGATCGGGGTGAACTCGCGCTTGGAGCGAGTGGCGCTGTCATAGATGGTGAGCATGGTTGGCTACGATTCCGGGTCGAAGGTCGTTAGACTGTTCCGCGAGATTGGCGTCCCGGTCCGGCGTACTCCAGACCGGGAAAACAGCATAGTCTAAGGAACCTCGGCAGGAATCGCCAACGCCACCGGTCAATCATGCCGAGGTTTCTCAAGCCCCGACAGACGAGATAACACGCATGAGTGACATTGGCTCGAAGATCCGTTTTTCCACCCGCCTCGGCGAGATCGAGATCGGCCTTTACGACGACAAGGCTCCCAGGACGGTGGAGAACATCCTCGCCTACGTCGACTCGGGGCACTACGAGGGCACGATCTTCCATCGTGTCATCCCCGGCTTCGTCGTCCAGGGGGGTGGCCTGACCTCCGACATGCAGCAGAAGTCGACTCGCCCCCCGGTGGAGAACGAGGCCAACAACGGCCTGAAGAACAAGCGCGGCACGCTGTCGATGGCACGCACGCCGGATCCGCACTCGGCGACCAGCCAGTTCTTCATCAACCTGGTCGACAATGCCTTCCTCGACTTCTCCTCGGAGACGCCGCAGGGATGGGGCTACGCCGTGTTCGGCGAGGTCGTGAGCGGCATGGACGTGGTCGACCGGATGGCCACCCTGGAGACCGGGACGCGCTATGGCCACCGCGACGTGCCGGTCGACGACATCGTCATCGAAAAGGCCGAACGCATCGACTAGGAGCGAACCGGACTCATGGCCGAGACTCTCATCATTGGCGACCTCCACCTGGCCCGTCCCGAGCCCCGCACCCTCGAACTGCTCGACCGCTTTCTCGAGCGGGCGGCAGCTGCGGACGCGGTCTATATCCTCGGGGATCTGTTCGACTACTGGATCGGTGACGACCAGCCCCTGGATCCCGCCATCGCCGAGCGGCTGGAACGGTTCGCCGATCTTGCCGCGCCGGTGCACTTTCTGCCCGGCAACCGGGATTTCCTGGTGGGGAGCGAGTTGCTCGACCGGCTCGGGGCGAAGGCGGTTGCCGAGCAGACCGCCATCGAGCGGGGCGGCCGCCGTCTGCTCCTGCTGCACGGCGACGAGCTCTGCATCGACGATGCCGCCTACCAGGCCATGCGCGCGCAACTGCGCGATCCACGCTTCATCCGGGACTTCCTGGGACGCACGCTCGCCGAACGGATCGCCATTGCCGAGGACCTGCGGGCCAAGAGTCGCACCGAGTCGTCCAACAAGGCCGACGACATCATGGACGTCAACGCCGCGGCGGTCGACGAGATGCTGGAACGCACGCAGGCCGACTGCCTGATCCACGGTCACACGCACCGGCCCGCGATTCATCGGCTCGACGGCGGGCGTTGCCGTGTGGTCACCGGCGACTGGGGCGAGGCGGGCTGGCTCGTCTCGCTGGACGACGAGGGATTGCGTCTGGAACGCTTCACACCCGACGAGAACGAGATTATCGACGAACTGGCCTGGTACGGCGCGGCCCGGGGGGGAGCGGCATGAACCTGCCCATGCTCCTTACCTGGCTGCGCATCGCCGCGATCCCGTTGCTCGTCGGCGTCTATCTGTTCGTGCCGGCGGAGATCGGTCGGCCGCTCTCGGCCTGGATCTTCGCCATCGCCTCGATCACCGATTTTCTCGATGGCTACCTCGCGCGTCGCTGGGGGCAGGAAACCCCGTTCGGCGCCTTCCTGGACCCGGTCGCGGACAAGCTGATCGTGGTCGTGGCCCTGGTGTTGCTGGTCTACAGCGATGGCGACCTGCTGCTGGTGCTGGCCACCGCGATCATCATCGGGCGCGAGGTGTTCATCTCCGCGCTGCGCGAGTGGATGGCCGGCAAGGGTATCCGGGCGGCGGTCAAGGTCTCCCAGCTCGGCAAGGCCAAGACGCTGGTGCAGATGTTCGCCATCGTCTTCCTGCTCTACCAGCTACCGGTGCTGGGGGTGGACGTGTATGCCTTCGGTTACTGGCTGCTGATGCTGGCCGCGCTGCTGACGTTCGTCTCGGGTGCTCAGTACGTCCGCGCGGCAGTGGTCGCCGTCCGGGAGACAGCGGCGCAGCGATGAGTCCCGTATTCCCATGATCGGCACCCTGCGGGCCATTGCTCGGCTGCTTCGGGTGGCCGGCTTTTTGGTCGTGGGGACCTGGCGGGCCCGACGGTTTTCCTCCCTGTCGGAGCCGGAGCGGCAGGAAGCCGTCCGTGCCTGGCTTGCGACGGCTTCCGACGCGCTGGGCGTGGCCATTCGCGTACAGGGTCGTGAGCGCCTCAATGCCCTCGACGGTCAGGCGCAGCTGTGGCTACCCAACCATGTCAGCTGGCTCGACATCCCCGTGCTTGGCAGCCTGGCGCCGGGAGCGGTCTTTCTCGCCAAGAGCGAGATCCGCCACTGGCCCGTCATCGGTGGATTGGCGGTCATCGGGGGCACCGAGTTCATCGAGCGCGGGCGCGGCAGCGAAAGTGCCCGGGCGGCGGTCGGCCACGGGCTGGACCGCGGGCACCGCATGGTGGTCTTCGCCGAGGGCACAACCAGTGATGGGATGCGGGTGAGGCGTTATCACGCGCGACTGCTGGGCCCGGCCGTCGAGCGGAAAGCGCCGGTGGTACCCATTGCCATCCGCTATCACGACGCGGAGGGTCGCCGCACCACCGCGCCGGCATTCGTCGACAACGAGGGGATCCTGTCATCGTTGTGGCGCGTGGCCAGCACGCCGGGTATCGAGGTGGTCGTGGATGTCCTGCCGCCTGTGTGGCCGACCGCGGACGAGAGTCGCAGTGCGTTGACGACGCGGGCGAGGGAGGCCGTGGCCGCCGTGGTGGAGAACAATCGGGAAACCTTGGGGCCCAACGCTCAGTAGCGATAGCGGGTCATGGTGCGTTCGAGGCTCCGCAGCTCGTGATTGAGTATCCTCAAACGGTCATGGAGATGGCGCAGATCCCTTCGAGCGTCCCGCCGCTCTTCTTTCCCGCTGTCTTCGTCGTCGACGATCCGTTCGTTCCGGTCGATGTCCCGCTCCACGTCCTCGATGTCCTCTTCGACCTCGTGGACGCTCTGCCCGTCACGGAAGGCGGCGAGGAAGCGCGACTCGTACTTGGGCGGACACACCCCGCGGTAGACATGACCGGCACGGCCCTCCTCGTAGCCGTTGCGCGGTGTGCAGTAGGCGGCCAGCCCGACCTGGCGCCCCCGGTAGTAGGCGGTCGCGTCGGGTCGAATGCCGTATTCCGCGCAGGCCTTGCGGTGCTCGTACAGGCGTGAGCGTTCGTAGCCGCGCTGGCCATCGGCCCGGCCCAGCTGGTACCAGTCGGCGGTATAGCATTCGCCCTCGGACAGGGTGGCGCAGCCGCTGGCACCGGCCAACAGCGCGCCGGCCAGGGCGAGGGAGGCCAACCGGGTAATGGCAAGCGTCATGACGGGGCCTCCGCGATCAGTTGCCGCGCTTCTGCTCGATCAGCCGTCCGGCGGGGTGATTGAAGCGGCCGATGTCGCCCGGCGGCGCGTCGAAGGAGCCGCGTACCTCGCGAGTGTGGCTCCCGCCGTTCGCCATCACCGTCATTTCCAAGCGGTATTCGCCAATGATGCCCTCGGCATCCGATCGTTCCAGGGTGACCTCGCCGTCGACCGCCTCGGTAAGCACGAGGAAGTCATCCCCGTCGCGCATGACACCCAGGGCCTGGAAGTCACGTGCATGGGTCTCGATTTCCTCGGCCGACATCTCGTCAAGCGCCGCTCGGCCCAGATGGTGGCTCATGCCGTGGCGGCCGGGCTCGGGCTGGCCGTGATAGGGTCGAAGCAACAGCAGCATGCCGCGGGTGCCGCCGTCCTCGTTCCCTTTGGCGAAGGTCATCGCCAGCGCGAAGTCGCCGCTGTCCATGGTCGTAAAGCCGGCCGAACCGTTGACCTCTATGGGCTCGCCATCGCTCCGGGGGACGTCGATGCGCGCCAGCCCCTGCTCGTCGAGAGAGTCCCGGACCATCTCCGACATGAACATCGGGCCGGCGATCGAGTCGGCCTGGCTGTCGGTGAAGATGGGCACGGCATCGAGATCGGCGAGGTTCAGGGGACCGGCCCGCTCGATGCGTTCGACGGCAAACGCGTGGGCCTGGCCGTCACGGCCGGCCATTTCCATGCGCACAAGCATCCCCAGCTCCTTCATCCGGTCGCGCAGCGAAAGGAAGATGCCTTCCTGGATGGCCGGGTCCTCGTAGGTCACGAACAAGCTGTCGCTCATCTGCAGCGGCAGGGTCTGCAGGGGAGAGAACGGACGCTGGGCGTCGAACCAGAGGTGTCGAGTACCGGCCACCGGGCGGCGCTTCTCGGCATCGGTGCCCGGATTGACGATCTTCTCGTAATTGACCTCGACCACGTAGTGGCTGGCCTCGACGCCCGCGACCGTCATGTCGCGATCGCCGGGTTGCATGGATACCTCGAGATTCTCGATCGCCCAGGGGGCATCCCGACGGGAAGACGGTTCCTGAATGACGCCGGGTTCCAGCGGTTCGATTTCCCTCACCTGCAGGATCTTCTTGCCGACGTTCTGATAGCGAGCCAGCCGGCCGTCGGTCGGGGCGCCGGTCACCCAGGTGTAGGACTGGGCCCAGGCAAACGGTTCGTCGCCGTTGGCGTAGAAACCTGATTCGCCTTCCGTGTGCAGCTTGGCTACGGACACATCCTTGCCGTGATGCACCTGGAGCACCTGCCGACCGTCGCCGATTTCCATGGCGGTGTTGTAGCTGTAGGTCAGCGGGAGGTCGGTGGGCGGGGCGCCCATCGAAGCGGCGGAAAAGGCGAGGCCAATGAGGACGGCACCCACCGTCCTGGCCCGTCGGATGGTCCTTTGAATGGCTGTCAGGCTGGATTGGGGTTCACGTGAGTGCATATGGGGACTCCGGGCCGTTGTCAGCTGGATTCGTCGGCAAAGTCGAGGGTAAGGGTAGTGGTCGCTTCGGGAGTGACGGTGACGTCCTCGATCACGCGGTCGGGGGCGTCGATGCCGTCGGGGCGAACCTTGAGACGGTAGGTGCCGGTCGGGACGCGGTAATCGGCCAATCCGTCATCGTTGGTGCGGGACCGGGATACCTCCTTGCCGGTTTGCGCATCCTTCAGATATGTCCTGGCCTTCAGCGGCTCGCCGGCCACCATGACCGTCAGTTCCACTCGGCCGGAGGGAATGTCGAGCCGATGACTAGCCTTGTCGTCGGCCCGCACCACGACCTCGTCGATGCGCTGTTCGGGCCCATCGATGTCCTCGAGGCGCACCTTCACGTAGTACGTCCCGACGGGCACGTCGTACTGGGCGACTCCCTGGTCGTTGGTGCGATCACGGGCCGTTTCCTTGT
>JBNJFM010000054.1:0-9502 GCA_051746865.1 Pseudomonadota bacterium
CCCAGCCCGGTCAAGCACCCGGAGAAGACCGACATGGTCATCTTCCGCGAGAACTCCGAGGACATCTACGCCGGCATCGAGTGGGCGGCGGGCACCCCGGAAGTGAAGAAGGTGATCGACTTCCTGACGAAAGAGATGGGCGTCGAGAACATCCGCTTCCCGGAGAGCTCGGGCATCGGCATCAAGCCGGTCTCCGAGGACGGCACCAAGCGCCTGGTGCGCCGCGCGATCGAGTACGCGATCGCCAACGACCGCGAGTCGGTCACCCTGGTGCACAAGGGCAATATCATGAAATTCACGGAAGGGGCCTTCAAGAACTGGGGCTATGAGCTCGCGAAGGAAGAGTTTGGTGCGGAGCCGCTCGACGGCGGTCCGTGGATGACCTTCAAGAACCCCAACACCGGCCGCGACATCGTCATCAAGGACTCGATAGCGGATGCCTTCCTGCAGCAGATACTGCTGGTGCCGGAAGAGTACGACGTGGTCGCCACCCTCAACCTCAACGGGGACTACGTCTCCGACGCCCTGGCCGCACAGGTCGGCGGCATCGGCATCGCGCCGGGCGCGAACCTCTCCGACACCGTCGCCATGTTCGAGGCCACCCACGGCACCGCCCCGGACATCGCCGGCAAGGATCTCGCCAACCCGTCGTCGGTCATCCTCTCGGCCGAGATGATGCTGCGCCATCTCGGCTGGACCGAGGCCGCCGACAACGTCATCAAGGCCATGGAAGGCGCGATCGCCAGCGGCAACGTCACGGGTGATCTCGCTCGCCTGATGGACAAGCCCAACCAGGTCGGCTGCAAGGCCTTCGGTGACGAGCTGATCCGCCAGATGGGCTGATCCGGCGGGCGGCCTCGTGTCGCGACAAACTGGTGTTGAAGAGCAGGCGCGTCCCGGGTGATTCCGGGCGCGCCTGCTACGCTTTGGGTAGCCCTGAAATCGTGTTCACGGGAGGACCGTCATGGACGCCATCGTCGAAACCACCGCGCAGTGCCCCTGGTGCCTGGAGACCATCGATCTGAGCCTCGATGCCAGCGCCGGCGAGCAGACCTACGTCGAGGACTGCAGCGTCTGCTGCCGGCCGATCGTGGTCCACGTCGCCTGGTCCGGGGACGAACCCGTGCTCACCCTGCGCCGCGAAGGCGACGAACAGTTCGCCGACGGGTAGATGGGTGGAGGGGGTAATCGACTGCGTGGTACCATGCGGCGCGCTCGCCAGAGCGCCTTCCCCAGCCCATGTAGCTCAGCTGGATAGAGCAACCGCCTCCTAAGCGGTAGGTCGCAGGTTCGAATCCTGCCTTGGGCGCCATCTTCCCGTTTTCCCCTTTCCGGCACCAATATTGGCCACCCAACGCATTGAGCTGCCGTGCCGCCGGCGGTCGCGATCCCGCTTGGCATGGACCAAGTGGGGACGGGAATGGGGACCCTGCCGGCGTCACGCTCCTGTTTTACTGCATTGCATCCCGGACCAGCCTCGGTACCCGCTCGGAACTTCGGTCGAACATGGGCCGGTGTCACCGACCTTTACTGAAGGGATCTTTCGTAGAACTCACTTGAAGAGCCGACGATTGATCAGACTGACTAGATTTTGCGGGCCCCGATGATCGCTGGCGGTCTTGTGCATCGTGAAGGTGTATCGAGGATCGTTTCTGAACACGGCCTTGTAATGCTTGCCGTCATCGGTGACGCCGAAACCCAGTTTTTCCAGAGCCTTGATTTCCGCCGAGCCAATGTTCATCCGATCCTGAAGAATCGATTTCACCTGGCCGGCGAACTCTTCTCTGAAGTTCGTGGGATCTTCCGGAAGCAAGTCCTCAAGGACGTGCCGCTGACGGCCGCCTTCTTCGGTATGTTCCAGTGCGAGGCGGATCGCGTCTTGAATGATCTCGTCACGCTCGCCGGGAAACAGATCGACCTCTTCGACGTCGGAGAAAGGGGTTGACGGGCCTCGTGCAGACTGCAATCCCTGAAGCTGCGCCTGAAGGTTATGGTTCCGTGCCAATGCTTCCGTCAGTTGTTCCCTCAGGTCCTCGTTCTGTTCTCGCAGAGAGGCGTTTTCTTCGTCGAAGGCATCCATCCACGCATCCAGATTCTCGGTGCCGGATTCGCGGAGCTCATCGACCCGCTTTCTGGCGATCAGTGCCCGCACAGCCATCCAAGTCGGCAGGTCGGTGGGTTGTGACTGGCAAAGGGCCTTCTGGACTCTCGTTTCGATAAATCGTTCGGTTGGTTTCGGACCGCCTTCGCCGACGAACGTTCTCTGTGATGTCGCTCCGTCGGGCCAGTAGATCCCGATCGCCCCACCATAGGCATTGGTTCCGTTCACGCGAGACATGAGGTGGTGCGAGAAGCGCCTTGAGGGTTCGGTGATGACATGAGCCATGCCGGAGAGTTGCCGGGCGAGACGTTCCACATTGATCTTGTGTCGGTCGTCGAAGCCTCGGCTGACATACACGACAGGAAGACGGTTGCCCAAGGTCCCCGTCATTGCCCGGGCCGAGAGATCGAGGTCCCCCTCCAAGAGCGAGTGGGGCGTGTCGGTGATCACCAGTCCACCGTCATTTCCCCCGCCCAATTCCTCGAGAAGTTGCCGGACCACGTAAGGCTTGCGCGCCGCAGGAATCTCCACCCCCGTCTTTTGCGCAGTGCAGTGCACCCGTACCGACGCGAGAAGGCCGTCTTGCGTTTCTGCTCCGGCCAGTTCCGTTACCCATTCCAGATTCTCGTCGGCATGGCGCAACTGCAGCGCCGCCATCCGGCGTGGTCCGCTGTCCGTGAAGGCCAGATTCAGAAGATGATCGTCACGTCGCTCCTCCAGCACTTCATTGAGGGCGGGAGCAGGCGGCATGTCCTCGCTTTTCCACGGATAGTGCGGACTCCCCGAGATCCACTTCCGGCAGACGTCGAGAAAGTCATCGATCGAGGCCTCGGGCCGCGTCATGAATTCGGTGGCAAAGACGAGCATGGACTTCCCTTTCGGCTTGCGCGTGTGGATTCACGGCTGTGTTCGGTGAAATGTTTTTTCGTCGAGTGTCGCAAAGGCCGGGTTCAACTGGAACTCCAGCGGCTCTGTTCCTCGTGGATCAGGCCGAGGGCGGCCAGGGCGTTGACGACCTGGGTGACGGCCTTGACGGGCTTGCGCTTGAAGCGGGCGGCGAGGGTTTCGGTGTCCTGCGGGCCAGTGGCGAGTGCCTCGCGGATGGCCTCGATCTGCCTGGCCATGTCCTTCGGAAACGTGGGTTTCTTCTCCGGGGTAGTGGCCACCGGGGCGGTTTCCTCGGCCTGTTCCAGTTCGGCGGCCGTCTGGGTGGCGTCCGGGGCCTGGTAGTCGGGGCGCAGCCAGCGGATATGGCCGCGGGCTTCCTCGGCGGCGCGCTGGGTGTTGAGGTCGACCAGCCGGGTGAGCAGTCCTTCCTCGGCCTCGGCCTGCTCGGCGGGCTTGTCGGGTAGCGGGGTGGTCGCACCGGGTCGCCCGACGAGTTTATCGGCGAGGTCATCCCAGCCGTAGGCGGCGAACACGGCGCGGTCGAGATCGTCGTGGAGTTCGCGCAGGACCGAGACCAGCCCCTGCTCGTGGAGGGTCTGTTCCTTCTTCGTCAGCGACGCGCCCGCGCGCAGCTTTTCCAGCACGTTGTACATGCCGGTCAGGGTGAGGTCGGGATGCGTCTCCTGCTGGTGCTTGCGGTGGGCGTCGATGCGTTCGGCCAACGCGCCGATCTCACGGGCCTGGGCGTCGGTCAGGTCGGGGAAGGGGAAGGTCTCGAAACAGCGAATTTTGTTGTAACGCGGACGATCTTCAAGCGTTCCGCCGGCTGCTAAAGACCAAATTACATGCATCCGACTGGAGAGAACGCCAAGATGCTCTGCTCGGTCGCTAGCAATGTTCACCAACATTTGGTCAGGAAGAATCTCTCCTGCCAGGAATTGGAATACACGATGCTTGGTGGTCATCACCGTCACGATGTAGCGGTCAAGACCGGCCAGCGAGCGCCGCATGTCTTCGTTGTTCCTGCGGTGGAGCCACCACTTTTCGCGTAGGTCCTTGTCAGTGTTGACGTCTCTTTCGGGCTTTACCCTCTCCACCAGCCACTGATATAGCTTGGGAAATCGATCCCGGACTTCGTTCGCGGTTAGCCCATAACAGTCAATTACCCATGCATCGCGCGATCGAGAGGTCAGATCTTTTCCGTTGCGATACGGCCGGATAGGGGCATTTCCTTCGAGTTGAAGTTTCTGTTCGTTGGTCAGGATCATTCCTTTGCCATGTGGAATGACGCCAGTCGTGCTGATCGCGTTGTTGGCTTTCAGTGTCAAGGCTCCGGCAACGTCCGCTCCAACAGACAGGTCGGAATATATGATCCCTTCACGCGCGGAGAGGACAGCGTCCAGTCCCTCACCTTTGCTGGAGGTTTCCTTCAGTGACTGGCGCAGAAGTCCTTGATAGCTACCTTTAACGCCAACAGTCATCGCGATTCGAACAGCGGCGCCGTCATTGGCTTCCACCCATGGGTGGTCGGGTATCGCAAATACCAAGGAGAGAGGCTTCTTTTTGTCCCGTAGGTGTGGTTCGAGTACCCGGCGATTAAACGTCTGGCGCAGGCTATTGGTGGTGATAAAGCCGAAGCGCTCGGCTTCGCCGTGGCGCACCTTGTTGGCGGCGATATGCCACCAGTACATGACGAAGTCGGCAGAATCGGGCACCTCGCCCTTATAGACGCCTCGAAGGGCATCGACGTATCCGTCACCAAGTGCTTCTCGGATTCGGAGTTTCCCGATGAAAGGCGGATTGCCGATGATGTAGTCGGCCTCCGGCCATTCGGCCTTCCTCGGATTGATATAGCGGTAGACGGTAGTCCGGCCACTCTCGTCGGGGACTAGTTCGCCGGTGGTGGGGCTTTCCTTGTAGGAGATGCCGTCCCAGATGGTGATCGGCTGGCCGTGTTCGTCCGTCATCGGCTCGCGGGCCTCAAACTCGATCAGCGCGTCGCGGCATTCGATGTTGTGGAAGTCCTTGAGGATGGGCTCGGGCAGGCTCAGCTGTCCGTGGATGCGGAAGTGCCATTGCAGGTAGCCGATCCACAGCACGATCTCGGCGATGGCGGCGGCGCGCGGGTTGATCTCCAGCCCCAGGAACTGGTGCGGGTCGACGGTCAGGCCCTCGGTGTCCAGGCTGGCCTGGCCGCTGGAGAGATCGCGGATGAGGTTGAGCACCTCGCCTTCCAGCCGCTTCATGTGTTCCAGCGAGACGTACAGAAAATTGGCCGAGCCGCAGGCCGGGTCGAGCACGCGGGTCTGGCAGAGGCGGTGGTGAAAGTCGGTGAGTTCGCCGAGGGCCTTGTCGGGCTTGTTCTTCTGCAGCCAGGTCTCGGCGGCGACCTGCACGGTCTGCCATTCGCTGCGCAGCGGGTCGATGAGCGTGGGCATGACCAGCCGCTCGACGTAGGCGCGCGGGGTGTAGTGGGCGCCGAGCTTGTGGCGCTCGCGCGGGTCGAGCGCACGTTCGAGCAGGGTGCCGAAGATCGCCGGCTCGACGAAGCGCCAGTCGGCCTTCGCCGCCTCGATCAGCAGTTTGATCTGGTCGCGGGTCAGCGCGATGGGGTCGATGTCCTTGAACAGCCCGCCGTTGAAGCGCGGGATCTTGTGCATCAGCGCGCCGTTGAAGCCGCCTTCGTTCATCGAGTGCCACAGGTCGGCGAGCGCGGCGGAGAAGTGTTCCGGGTTGTCCTTGAGCTTTTCCAGCAGGGTGGTGAAGCTCTCGCGCGGCAGCAGTTCCACGTCCTCGGCGAACATGGTGAACAGGCAGCGCTTGAGGAAGTGCGCGACACGGTCGACGGCGTAGCCGCTCTGTTCCAGCGAGCGGGCCAGCGTGGCCAGACGGCGACTGACGTCCCGGGTGACGCGGGCGGCGTGTTTCGAGGGATCGAGCTGATCCGGGTCGGTCCAGAGATGGATCAGGCGTTGGCGGATCTCGGGGTCGCGCAGGTCCTCGAGGCGGATGCGGTGGTGGCCCGGGTCCGGGTAGGGGACGTAGGTGCCGCCCGAGCGGGTGAACTCGGCGTAGAGCTCGATGGAGCGGCCCACGTCGGTGACCACGATGAACGGCGGGCGGCCCTCGCTCTGCGGCAGCGCGCGGACGTACTGGTCCGCCTGGTTCTGCGCGGCCAGCATGGCCTTGTCCCAGCCGGAAGAGTCGAGCGTCTTGCCGCTCTGCTTGGCTTCCAGGACGAAACAGCCGCGCCGGTAGAGGTCGATGAAGCCGCGGGTGGAGGTCCCGTCGGGCTTGTCGATGTCGACACGCCGTTCGAAGACGTAGGCATTGAGCTCGGTGTCGTCGCCAGCCGGATCGGGCGTGGGCAGCCCCAGCAGCGCGATCAGCTCGGTGAGAAACAGCTGGTAGTTCGCCTTCTCCGTCCCGCCACCGCCGGCCCAGCGGGCGATGAAGTCTTCAATGGCTTGCGGAGTGGACACGTCTTGCGTCATGCGGTGCAGTCCCTTGTTGGCCGGCGCGAAACGCTCGACATGGTAGCAAAGCGAGAACGCCACCGATGCCCTGTGCGAGCTTGCCTGCAAGCGAAACGCGCCGTCAGGCGCGTGTCCCGTCTTCGGCTGGCTCGGTGCGTGACGGAAACGGGAACAGTCGCTGATGCAGGCTTCACAGCTAAGCCGACCTCCCGAAGCCCAGCGTCAGGCTGGTCGCCAGCCTCAGTTCCGCCGGGATCAACAAGGTCTACAGCACCATGCAGCAGTTTGGTGGCACCATTACGGCCGACAGCATGATCCCCGGCAAGGATAACGCCGCCCGTCCCTAGAGCTGGGCGTTGAGGACCGGGACGTGTTCCTCGACATCGTCCGCGGCCACCTCGACTCGAGTTGACCTCGGGCGCGTGCGAGGTCGTCTCAGGGCTTCTGATCTCTACGGTGGGCGGATGATCGGCCGGCAGGCGGGGAGTTAAACAGGGTTTAAACGGGCAAGGAGATGGCCGATACTCACGGCAAGCACATGGATGGGTCATAAAGAGGCAAGCCTTGTTCATTCACCGCAAGCAACTTCAAGCGCACCTCAAGGCGCCGAAAACGCTCGAAGGCTACAGCTTTGGGGTAAACGTCAAGGCCATGCCGCCTCCGATCAAACGCTGGAAAAGCCGTCGCGCGCATGTCAGCGATCTCTATGATGTTGGCGGTCCCTACCGGCTATGTTTCGTCTGGCGTGAGGGACCGGTGCGTGTAAAGCGGGCGTTCTATGCACACCTGTTTCTCCAGGAAGAAGAGGATGACGGCCTGGTTCCCCTCGCGCGGGTGGACTATCACCCCAGTCACAAGGGCTTTCACACCGTGTTGAACTGCGAACAGAACAAGGATCTGACCGGTCGAAGCCTGCCGGGGTGCAAGGAGTTCACCCTGCATCTTGGCGGGTACACCGAGCCGGACCCGGAAAAGGAATCCGACCGCGCCCGGCTGGTCTATGCCGCCTGCGAGCGCTTGGGCGTTCGTCTGGGGAAAGAGGACCTGCTGTGAAACTCGATACACGCCAACTTCGAGCCGATCTCTGCGATGGCTTCTCCCTTCGCCAAGAAGATGGCATCACGCTGATCGAGACCCCATTCGTCTACGATGATCGAGACAAGGTGGTCGCGTTCGTGGAGTCGTCGGAGACTGGTTGGCGTGTGCACGACAATGGCGAGGCCGCATTCCGTCTGATGCTGGAAGGCGTGAATCTGGAGTCGAGCAAGATCAGCCGCTGGATCGAGCAGTGCGGCATTCTCAGTGGCGTCCACTGGTCAGCCGAATCAGAACAGCTCGAAACTCTGGCCGGGAATGCCGAGCTCGCCCGCGCGATATTCCGTGTGGCCGAGGCCTCCGCTCAGATGCAGGCGCTGGCCGTCCTGCAGGAACAGCGCTCGGCGGCTTCGGATTTCAAGGAAGTCCTGAAGTCCCTGCTCGCCGAGGTAAGCCAGGAATGCGACATCCCCGTCGACTGGGATTCCCCAGTGGACCAGCACGAGGTATTCCGGGCGGATGCCGTGTTTCGTTCTCGACGGCCGTTGGCCGTGATCGCGGCCAACTCGGCCGAGCGATTGCTCGAAGCCGAGATGATCTGGATGGAAGCGAAAAACCGCAAGGCGGACCTGTACGTCCTGGCCGTTACGGAAGACGAGAAAAAGCCGGGCCACGAGCGAGTCAAGAAGGCCCAGTACTACACCGACAAGACGGTGGAGTTCTCCGGAATGGCAGACCGCTTCCGCGAGCTGGTTCGGAGCCAGATAACCCACTGACACGCCCTTGAGCGGATGCGCCACGCGCTTTAGACTGGGTGATTACCGAAGGCAAGCCATGAAAGACTTCCTGGTCAAGAGAAAGACGAAAGGCTACTCCAGCCCGCTCTCGAACTTCGTGCGCAATGCGTCGTCGGCGGAGAAGAAGCGCGTGTACAAGGGGGTCATGGAGCGGGCCACCGAGCGCCAGATGCGCGTGATCCGTTCCGCCCGGGCGCGGCATTCGGAACTGGCCTGAGCCGATAGCCGCGCGGCGTCGGGGATAATACGAATTCAGAATCGAAGGCCCGCCAATTTGGCGGGCCTTTTTGCGTTTGCCATCACGAGAGTGTCACAAGCCTTCGGCACGATGGGCTCGTGGTCGGGTTCGTCATCGGGCTGTGGCCGCCACCATCGGCGTGTCCATCAGGTTCATTCCCTTCTCACGCTTGGTGATTTCTGCTCTCTCACTCCTTGGTTGCCCCGCCTCGTGCGGGGTTTTCTTTTGTCGGCGTCAGTCGCGCATCACGTGCTTGAGAATCCCCACCACCTGCTCGGGCGTTGTCGCCCAGGCCATGGCCGCGGCATCGACTTCCTTGAGGGGGTGGATCAGTTCCTCGTCGTGGAGGGTGATGTAGGGGGTGTCCAGCGCGGCGCAGTAACCGGCGTCGAAGGCGGCGTTCCACTGCTTGTACTTGTCGCCGAAGCGGACCACCACGACGTCAGCCTGTTCGATCAGGGTCTTGATGCGGATGGCGTTGACCTTGGCGGACTTGTGATCGCGCCAGAATGGCTTGTCTTCCGCGCCGAGCAGGTCGCCGGCGGCATCGCTGGCGGCGTGATCGGTGACCGGGCGGGTGAAGGTGATGTCCAGACCAGCATCGCGTGCGCCTTGCTCGATCTGTTCGCGCCAGTCGGTGTGTATCTCGCCGGATAGATAGACGGTCAGGCTCATGGTGTTTTCTCCTGGATCGTATTCGTGATCAGTCGGGCAGATCGGTGACCGCGCCGGTGGAGGCCGAGCTCACGGTTTTAGCGTATTTGGCCAGCACGCCGCGCGGGTAGCGCGGGGCGGGGCGCTGCCAGTTGGCGCGGCGGCGTTCGAGTTCGTCGTTGTCGACGTGCACCTCGATCGTGTCGGCCACCGCGTCGATGGTGATGGTGTCGCCGTCCTCGACCAGCGCGATCGGCCCGCCGTCGAAGGCCTCGGGCGTGATGTGGCCGACGACGAAGCCGTGGCTGCCACC
>JBNJFM010000055.1:0-9329 GCA_051746865.1 Pseudomonadota bacterium
GAGTGTAACGCAGCACCGGGCCGCCACGGAGCATGGGGATGACGACGCACGATGCAAGCCGGCCGGTCGCGGCAGGCGGGGAAAGCCGGTAGAATGCGCCTTGCAAGCGGGTGTGGTGGAATTGGTAGACACAGCAGACTTAAAATCTGCAGGCCGCAAGGCCGTGCCGGTTCGAGTCCGGCCACCCGCACCAGACTCCCTTTCGGCTCAATCGAGCCAGTGCCCCTCCCAGAGCAGTCCGGCCCGCTTCATCGGCTGGACGACCAGCACGGGCAGCAAGGAAAAGCCCAGTACCAGCAGCCAGCCTGACAGGCCCGGATCGACCGTGCCCAGCACCGTCCCCAGCAGGGGCCAGTGGACGGCGGCGATCAGCAACCCCACACCGACGACCAGCGCGAGCCAGACGAACGGGTTGCGGCTGATCGGATTGACCAGCCAGTCGGACTCGGCCGAGCGCATGTTGAACACGTGCCACAACCGCGCGAAACCGAAGGTGAGGAAGGAGACGGTCACCGCCGCCTCGAGCGGGAGCCCTAGGCCGAGCAGGGCCACCGCCAACGCGCCCAGGGCGCTTGCCGCGATCAGAAAACCGTAGCCGAAGATCGCCGCCCAGCCCGCCGGGGTGACCAACGCCTCCGTCCGGTCGCGCGGCGGCCGGCGCATAACCCCCGGTTCGCCCCGGCTCACGCCCAGCGCCAGCGAGGGCAGCACGTCGTTGACAAAATTGATGTAGAGGATCTGCAGCGGCAGCAGCGGCAATGGGGCGCCGGCGGCGGCCGCCGCCGACACGGCCATGATCTCGCCGAGATTGCCCGAGAGCAGGTAGACGATGAAACGGCGGATGTTGTCGAAGATGTTCCGCCCCATCCGGATCGCGTCGACGATGGTGGTGAAGGCATCGTCGCGCAGCACCATGTCGGCGGCCTCCCGGGCCACATCGGTACCGCGCCGGCCCATGGCGATGCCCACGTCGGCCTTCTTCAGCGCCGGGGCGTCGTTGACACCGTCGCCGGTCATCGCTACCACGGCGCCGTCCTGCTGGTGGAGAGCAACGATGTCCAGCTTCTGCTCCGGGCTGACCCGGGCGAACACCGCGGTGGACAGGTCGCGTTCCCTTGTTTCCGCGTCCAGTTCCTCCGGTGGATGCAGCGAGTCGCCATGGACCGGTGGTGGGTCCCCCTCTTCCGAAATCCCCAGCTCCCGGGCAATATGCGCAGCCGTCGCCGGCTGGTCGCCGGTGACCATCAGCACCCGGATGCCCGCCTCCCGGCAGGCCGCCACCGCCTCGCGCACGCCCTCTCGGGGCGGGTCGAACAGGCCGACCAGCGCCAGCAGGGTGAGGTCGTTGAGGGAATCGTCCTCCGGGCCATCCGTGCGCCGTTCGGCCAGCGCCAGCACACGCAGGCCATCACCTGCCATTTGCTCGTTGATCCGGTGCCAGCGGGCACGACCCTCGTCATCCAGCGACATCCCGCCCTCCGGCCCCAACTCGGCGACACAGCGGTCGATCACCGCCTCGGGCGCCCCCTTGATCGCGTGGCGATAAGCCGAATCGTCCGCGTGCACGGTCGCCATCATCAGGGTCTCGGAGGAAAACGGCTCCTCGCGCTCCTCCGGCCACCGCTCCAGCAGGGCCTCCCGATCGAGCCCGGCCAGCCGCCCGCCCTCCAGAAGGGCGATCTCCATGGGATCGCCACCGGGCGCGCCATTGAGGGAGGCGTTATTGCACAGAACGGCCACCTCCAGCACCTGCCGCAAACGCGGATGGGCCTCCGGTTCGATGGTCTTCTCGTCGTGGCGAAAACCGCCTTCCGTCGCCTCGACCTCGATCGTTTCGCCGGCGAGCACGAGGCGCCCGAGGGTCATGCGGTTTTCCGTGAGCGTGCCGGTCTTGTCGGAAAGGATGGTGGTGGCGGCACCCAGCGACTCCACCGCAGCCAGACGCTTGACCAGCGCGTTGCGCGCCGCCATGCGGTGCATGCCCCGTGCCAAGGCGACGGTGGCGACCACTGGCAGGCCCTCTGGCACTGCGGCGACCGCCAGCGCGATCGCCGTTTCCAGCATGGTCACCAGCGGGTGCCCCGCCAGCAGCCCGGCACCGGCCACCAGCACCGCGATGACCAGGGTCAGCCCCACCAGGCGCCGGCCCAGCGATTCCAGCCGCTGCTCCAGCGGGGTGAGATCGCCCTCGGAGGACTCCACCAGCGCCGCAATCCTCCCGATCTCGGTGTCCATGCCCGTGCCCACGACCAGGCCGACACCGGCCCCACGCGTGACCGCGGTCCCCTTGAAGGCCATGCCGGGCTGGTCGGCGAGGCCGGCCCCCGACGGGGCAGGATCGGTCGACTTCGTCACCGGGACGGATTCCCCGGTCAGCGCCGACTCGTCGCAGGTCAGCTCCTCCGACTCGATGATGCGCAGGTCCGCGGGCACCTGGTCCCCGGCCTCGAGCATGACCAGGTCTCCCGGGACGAGATCTTCTGCGGATACCTCCCGTGCCGATCCGTCGCGGTGGACGCGGCTCTTCATCGTGCCCAGACGCTTGAGCGCGGCCATCGAGCGCACCGCCTGATACTCCATGACGAAGCCCACCGCTCCGTTGACCAGCAACGCGATGCCGATGGCGATCGCCTCCACCGTGCGATCGAAGGCGAATGCTGCCACGGCCGCCGCGATCAGCAGGAGGATGACCAGGCTCTTGAACTGGTCGAACAATATCCCGAGCGCACCGCGCTGGCGGGCTTCGACCAGACGGTTCGCGCCGAAACGGGCCAGCCGCCGGCGCGCCTCGTGCCGCGACAGGCCCCGATCGGGGTCGGTGCCGAACCGATCGAGCACGTCCGGCACGGATGTCGAACCGGGATGAAACGCCTCATCGGTTTCCTCGGCCACTGGCCTCACTCCTGTTCTCGTCCATGGACTCGCCTTGTTGAGATGTAGCCGCTTGGCGCCCGGTTTGCACGTCCCTCGACCGCCGCCGCGAGACGTCGAGGGCGAGCGAAGCAGTCACGACGGTCTAGACTCGCGGTTATCGACTCGACATCGATCGGGAGGGAAGCATGTTCCGCAATCGCGAGGAGGCGGCCGAGCAGATCGCCGAACGGCTCGGGCACCATCGTGGCCATCATCCCCTGGTGCTGGCCATTCCGCGTGGCGGGGTGCCGATGGGACGGATCGTCGCCGACCGGCTGGACGGCGAGCTCGACATCGTGCTGGTGCGCAAGATCGGCGCGCCGGGCAACCCCGAGTTCGCCATCGGATCGGTGGACGAGACCGGGCACATCGAACTCGGCGAGGTCGCCGGCCGCTACGGGATCTCGCAGGAGTACGTCGACGAGGAGGCCGAGCGCCAGCTCGAGCGCCTGCGGGAACGCCGCCGACTCTACGGTCGGCAACCGACCCACGCGGAGGGCCGCGTGGCGATCCTGGTCGACGACGGGGTCGCCACCGGCGCGACGCTGCTCGCGGCTCTCCGTTCCGTCAAGGCCCAGAGGCCGGAACGGCTGGTGGTCGCCGTGGGCGTGGCGCCTCCGCAGACCGCCGAGCGCATCCGTGGGGAAGTCGATGAGCTGGTCTGCCTGGAGACCCCGGCGGACTTCATGGCCGTCGGCCAGTTCTACCGGGACTTCCGCCAGGTCGAGGACCACGAGGTGATCCAGTTGCTGGAAGGGAGAACACCATGAACGCACACGCCGAAATCCGCACCCGGGACGTGGATATAGAGACCCCGGACGGCATCCTGCCGGGCATTTTGAACCAGCCGGCCGGCGCGCAGGGCATCGTGCTGTTCGCCCACGGCAGCGGCAGCAGCCGCTTCAGTTCGCGCAACCGCTACGTCGCCGAGGCACTCAATGCCGGCGGGCTGGCCACGCTGCTTTTCGACCTTCTGACCCCGCGGGAACACGAGGTGGACCAGGTCACCACCGAATTCCGCTTCGACATCGGGCTGCTGACACGCCGGCTGGCCTATGCCGTCGACTGGGTGGATGGGCAGCCGGATATCCGCGACATGCCGGTCGGACTGTTCGGTGCCAGTACCGGGGCGGCCGCGGCCCTCAACGTCGCCGCCGAACGAAGCGAGCCGGTTGCGGCCGTGGTCTCGCGTGGAGGCCGCCCGGATCTCGCCGATCCGAATGCGCTTGCCCGGGTCAGTGCCCCAACGCTGTTCATCGTCGGCGGGATGGACGGGCCGGTGATCGGGATGAACCGTGAGGCGGCCGCCGCCATGCGACCGGCCCCGCAAATCGAGATCGTCCCCGGCGCCACGCACCTGTTCGAGGAGCCGGGCAAGCTCGAGCAGGTCGCCGAGCTGGCACGCGACTGGTTCCGGAAGCACCTGACCACTGCTGGCTGAATCGCCCCGCGCCGGCCATCACTCCGCCAATGCGGCCGCCACCAGGTCCCGCACCCGGATCACGCCCAGCAGCCGCCGGTCGTCGTCGACCACGGGGATATCCTCGACCCGGCGCTCCATGTGCTGGTGAAGCACGTCGCTGAGGCGCTCGTCCTGCCGAATGCAGATCAGCCGTTCATCCATGTACTCGGCCACCGTGCCCGGCGTGATGCGCTCGACCAGTTGCCGGCGAGTGTGGGTGGGCCGCAGGTGCGCGAGAAAGATCCCGGCGAGCCGACGGAATCCCAGGTGTCCGCAGACGCGCCCCTCCTCGTCGAGCACGTACAGGTCCCGCGATTCCGGGTGCGCGAGCAGCGTCGCCGCCGCCTCGTCCAGCGAATCACTCGCGGCGACCTTCAACGCCTCCGCCGGGTGGCGCTCGAGCCACTTACTTGCCTTCATGTTCCGGTCCTCCCATGACCTGGTCGACCTCGCCCGCCCGCTTGAGACCATAGCGCGCCGCCACCGAGCCGATGGACTCGGTCAGCAGCGTGGTGGCGGTAATGATGTTCACGATCAGTTCGCCGGTATCGGCGAATCGCGTCGTGCCGGCCAGCAGCAGCGAGAGCCCGATCGCCACGCCGCCCTGCGGGAGCAGCCCCAGCCCCACGTTGCGCACCACGACATCCGGCGCCCGCGCAAGGCGGGCGCCCAGCGTGGCGCCACCGGCCAGCCCCGCCGCCCGGGCGAGGAAATACAGCAGGATCAGCGGCGCGTACTGGATGACCACCTGCGGATCGAAATGCAGGCCGGCGAAGGTGAAGAACAGGACGAACACCAGTTCCTCGAGCTGCTCGACCGGCTCGAATTCGCGCTCGGCGGTCGCCCCACCGAAAAAGCGGGTGGAAAAACCCAGGCTCATCGCGGCGAGCAGCGCCGAAAAGGCCCAGAGCTCCGATAGCCCCACCAGCAGGATGATCCCGCCGACCAGGGCCACCAGCCGCAGTTCGTGCTCGTGCAGACGCCGGGAGAGGCGCTCGAGGAGAAAACCGGCGGCCGCCCCGATCAGGATCGCCCCGCCGATGTCCCAGGCCGCGGCCGGCAGAGCCTGACCGAGACTCTCGGCACCCACGAACGCCAGCACCAGGGAAAAGATCATGATGCCCAGGGCGTCGTCGAGCGCGACCATGCCCAGCAGCGTGGTGGTCAGCGGTCCGCGGGCGCGGTACTGGTGGATGACCGCGACGATCGCCGCCGGCGCCGTGGTCGGCGCGATGGCTGCCACCACCAGCGCAAACGTCCAGCCCGGCAGGTCACCGACGATCTGCCCGACCAACCCCACCGCCACCAGCACGGCCAGGAAGGCGCCGGTCACCTTGCCCGTGGTCGCCCCGAGAATCCCCCAGCCCAGCCGCTTGAGCTGGGCGATGCTCGCCGACCCGCCGATAAGGTAGGCGATGATGCCCAGCGCCACGGAGACCATCGGACCGGTCCAGGTGGTGGCGTCCATGCCCAGCGCTCCGCCGAGCAGGTCCGGGGCGAACAGCATGCCCAGCAGGATGTACCCGACCACCCGGGGTACGCCCAGATAGCGGCTGCCCAGCGTGCCGAATATCAGGCCCGCCATCAGCAGGATGCCGATCAGCAGTATCTCCACATCCCCTCCTTTGCCATCGAAATTCCCGCCGAATGGTAGATGTGCCCGTCGCCGACTATTCTATCTGGACCATGTCCGGACCGTGTCCGAAGATCATGGACCGAGCCACAAAAGCGAGGAGACCGTTCACGATGACTCATTCAATCCTCAAGCGCATTACCCTGATGTTGGCCATGGTCGGATTTCTCGGCCTTCTTGCCGGCTGCAACACGATGGAAGGGCTGGGGCAGGATACCCAGGAAGCCGGCGAGGCGATCGAAGACAAGGCCGCCGACCACAACGACTGATCCGGCCAACCGATCGACCCGGGCCACCCCATCCCGAAGGCGTGGCCCTTTTCATGACCCTCGCTTTGAGCCTCCCTTCCGGCCCAGATGAGCGCCCAGGGCGGCATCGAAAGCCACCGGCACCTCCTCCCAGGGAAAGTGCACGCAATCTTTGAGCACGCTGACCCGCGCGAGCTCCAGTTCCGCCCGGTAGCGATCCAGATTCGTCGGCATCAGCAGGTCCTGCCGGCAACCGATAAAACCGATCGGAACATTCCAGCCACGTATCGTCTCCCAACGCACCGGCTCCTCACCGTAGGCCCGCCAGCCCTCGACGTTCAGCTCGGGGCGGAAATCCGTCTCGTCGAACTGCGCCGCGTAGCGTCGGCCCTGCGCCCAGTCGGCAAAGTAGGCGGGTAGCGTCCGCTCGATCTGGTGTCGAGTGTGTTCGGCCTCTTCCCGGTCGCCATTGGCCGGCTGCTTCCAGCGGCTCTCGTCGTCCCAGCGCTCGCCCAGCTCGCGTGCCCGGCGGATGTCGATCTGCTCGACTACCGTACGCATGGCGCGGCGCTCCGGGTCCACCGGGTTGATGAGCAGCAGGCGATCCACCCGCTCCGGATGCGCCCGGGTGTAGACCAGCGCCATCAGCGCACCCCAGGAATGACCGACCAGGGTCACCGATCGATTCGCCACCAGCGTGCGACGCAGTCCCTCAATCTGCCCGACCCAGGACGCCAGCGGCCCGCCCTCGATCGTCATCGCGTTCTCCCCCACGCCCGCCATGTCCATGATCGCCGCACGGTACCCCAGCTCGGCCAGCCGCCGCTGGATCGGCTCGAGGTTCCAGCTCGAGAACCCCGGGCCGCCACCCAGCACGATCACCGCCGGCGCGCCCGGCTCGCCGCGCAGGTGGTAGCTGACCTCCTGCCCGTCGAACGTGAACGTTTGCGCGGGCGTGGTGAAGCCGGCCTGACTGCTCGGTGGCAGCAGGCAGGAGACAATCAGGCAGATTCCCGGCAGACCTCGCATCACGTGGCTTCTCCGCATCGTTCCGGCAGAGCGTAGTGGCAATCCGCCCCGGATGCCCGGTCACTGCAGGCCGGCGGCGCCTTGCCTACACTTATCCATTGGCGAACAAGATCGTATTGACGGGCCGAGACGAGGGGCAGCGATGACAGCGCGAACCATCCATGACGTCAGCATCGAATGCGTCAAGGGCGACATCACCGACCAACCGGACATGGACGCGATCGTCAACGCTGCCAACGCGCAGCTCGCGCCCGGCGGAGGTGTCGCCGGAGCCATTCACCGCGCGGCCGGTCCACAACTGGCCCGCGAATGCGCCCCGCTCGCCCCCATCCGTCCGGGCGAGGCGGTGATCACCGGCGGACACGACCTGCCCAATCCGCACGTGATCCACTGCCTGGGACCGGTCTACGGCGTGGACGAACCGGCCGACGAGCTGCTGGCCGCCTGCTATCGCAACGCACTGGCCCGGGCAGAAGAGACGGGCCTGGAGAGCGTGGCCTTTCCCTCCATCTCCACCGGCGCCTTCGGCTACCCGGTGGAGGCGGCCGCGGGCATCGCGGTGGACGCAGTGGTCGACGCCGCGGCCACACTCGACACGGTGCGGCGCGTGCGCTTCGTGCTGCACGGCCAGGCCGACCAAGACATCTATTCTCGTGCCCTGGAAAGACGGGTATCCGCCTGAACGATCCGATCGGTCCGCATTCACACCGGGGAGGCGAAATGAGCGCGCACAGTAGAGAAACCGAATACGACGCCCTTCTGCCGGGCAGCGAGCTGGGGCTGTTCACGGATCTCTACGAGCTGACCATGATGCAGGCCTACCACGAGGCCGCCATGCAGGAGACGGCCGTGTTTTCGCTGTTCGTCCGGCGACTGCCGGATACGCGTAACTTCCTGCTTGCCTGCGGGGTCGAATCCGTACTCGAACAACTTGAGACCCTGCGATTTTCCGACCGGGACATCGACTACCTGGCCTCGCTGGGCACCTTCGACCAACCGTTCCTCGACTGGCTGGCCGACTTGCGGTTCAGGGGGGACGTGTTCGCCGTGCCCGAGGGCACGCCGGTATTCCCCAACGAGCCCATCCTCGAGGTGGTCGCTCCGTTGCCGCAGGCGCAGCTGATCGAGACGCTGGTGATGAACCAGGTGCACCTGCAGACGGTGCTCGCCTCCAAGGCGGCGCGACTGGCGCTCGCCGCCGGCAGGCGCCCCGTGGTCGACTTCGGCGCCCGGCGCATGCACGGCATCGACGCGGCCCTCAAGGGCGCGCGGGCCTATCACGTCGCCGGCATCGCCGGCACCTCCAACGTGCTCGCCGGCCGCGAGTACGGCGTGCCGGTGCTGGGCACCATGGCCCACAGCTTCATCCAGGCCTGCGAGGACGAGACCAGCGCCTTTCGCCAGTACGCGCAACGCTATCCGAAAACCGTGCTGCTAGTGGACACCTACGACACCCTCGACGGCGTGGAACGGGTGATCGAACTCGCCCGCGAGATGGGCGAGGACTTCAGCGTCCGCGCGATCCGACTGGATTCCGGCGACCTGGGCGAACTGGCACGACAGGCACGAAAACGGCTGGACGAGGCTGGGATGACCGACATGGAAATCATCGCCAGCGGCGGTCTGGACGAACACGAGATCAAGCGGCTGATCGACTCCGCCGCGCCCATCGACGCCTTCGGCGTGGGCACCAGCATGGGCGTCTCCCACGACGCGCCGGACCTCGACATTGCCTACAAGCTGGCCGAGTACGCCGGCCAGGGGCGGCTCAAGCTCTCCTCCGGCAAGCCCATCCTGCCCGGACGCAAGCAGATCTTCCGCCGGAGCGAGGAGGGGGTGTTCAGCGGCGACACCATCGGCCGTCACGGCGAAGACCACCCGGGAGAACCGCTGCTGCGTCAGGTAATGGCCGGGGGGCGTCGCGTCGCCGCCCCGTCGATGGACGAGTTGCGTGAGCAGGCGCGCGTGTCGATCGAGCGCCTGCCGGTGGCCGTTCGCGACATCGAGCCGGCCGATCCGCCCTACCCGGTCGAGATCAGCGAGC
>JBNJFM010000056.1:0-9013 GCA_051746865.1 Pseudomonadota bacterium
CAACGAGCGCCCGGCCGCGGCCTTCCGCGACATGTTCCGGCTCAAGGAAGGCGTCACGCCCATCGACATCGACGAGGTCGAGTCGATCGAATCGATCACCTCGCGCTTCGACTCGGCGGGCATGAGCCTCGGCGCACTCTCCCCGGAGGCGCACGAGACCATCGCCGAGGCGATGAACCGCCTGGGCGCGCGCTCGAACTCCGGTGAGGGGGGCGAGGACCCGGCGCGCTACGGCACGGCGAAGATGAGCAAGATCAAGCAGATCGCCTCCGGCCGCTTCGGTGTGACGCCGCACTACCTGGTCAACGCCGAGGTGTTGCAGATCAAGGTCGCCCAGGGCGCCAAGCCGGGCGAAGGCGGTCAGCTGCCGGGCCACAAGGTCGACGAGACCATCGGCAAGCTGCGCTTCGCGCGCCCCGGCGTGGCGCTGATCTCGCCCCCGCCGCACCACGACATCTACTCGATCGAGGATCTCGCCCAGCTGATCTTCGACCTCAAGCAGACCAACCCCGAGGCGCTGGTCTCGGTCAAGCTGGTCTCCGAGCCCGGTGTGGGCACCGTCGCCGCGGGCGTGGCCAAGGCCTACGCGGACCTGATCACCATCTCCGGCTACGACGGCGGCACCGGGGCGAGCCCGATCACCTCGGTCAAGTACGCCGGCAGCCCCTGGGAGCTGGGCCTGACCGAAGCGCATCAGACCCTGCGCGCCAATGATCTGCGCGACAAGGTCCGCCTGCAGACCGACGGCGGTCTCAAGACCGGTCTCGACGTGGTCAAGGCCGCCATCTTGGGCGCGGAGAGCTTCGGTTTCGGCACCGGCCCGATGATCGCCATCGGCTGCAAGTACCTGCGCATCTGCCACCTGAACAACTGCGCCACCGGCGTGGCCACGCAGAACAAGACGCTGCGCCTGGAGCACTTCAAGGGCAACGTCGACAAGCTGGTCAACTACTTCCGTTTCATCGCCGAGGAAACCCGCCGCCTGATGGCAAGCGTGGGCGTGCGCTCGATCGAGGAACTGATCGGCCGAACCGACCTGTTCGAGCCGCGCGAGCCTGTCACCGACAAGCAGCGCCACCTCGACCTGTCCGCGATCCTCTCGGATGCCGGCATGGTCTCCGATGCGCCCACGTGCTGCGTGGCCCCGCAGAACGATCCGCACGACAAGGGCCTGCTGGCCGAGAAGATCGTGGCGGAAGTCATGCCCGCGATCGAGGGCAAGACCGGTGGCGAGTACGAGTTCCCCATCCGCAACACCGACCGCTCTATCGGCGCACGGGTCTCGGGCGAGATCGCCCGCCGCCACGGCAACCAGGGCATGGCCGAGCACCCGATCAAGCTCCGGTTCACCGGCATCGCCGGGCAGAGTTTCGGCGTGTTCAACGCCGGCGGCCTGCAGCTGGAGCTCGAGGGCGACGCCAACGACTACGTCGGCAAGGGCATGGCCGGTGGCGAGATCGTCATCTACCCGCCCAAGGGCAGCACGTTCGACTCGCACGCCACGCCGATCATCGGCAACACCTGCCTGTATGGCGCGACCAGCGGCAAGCTGTTCGCCGCCGGCCAGGCGGGCGAGCGCTTCGGCGTGCGCAATTCCGGCGCCCAGGCGGTAGTCGAGGGCTGTGGCGACCACGGCTGCGAATACATGACCGGCGGGGTGATGACCATCCTCGGGTCCACGGGCATCAATTTCGGCGCGGGCATGACCGGCGGCTTCGCCTACGTCCTCGACGAGACGAACGACTTCGTCGATCGCTACAACCACGAGCTGGTCGACATCCACCGGCTGCAGGCCGCGGAGCTCGAACCGCACCGCCAGCACCTGCGCTCGATCCTCGAGGAGCACGTCCGCCGCACCGACAGCGCCCGGGCGAAGGCGATCCTCGCGGACTTCGACGCGTTCCTGTCGAAGTTCTGGCTGGTCAAGCCGAAAGCCATGGAAATCGGCGATCTGCTCGACCTGCTCGACAACGCGGCGTAAGGCGATGCACGGGTCGGGCGAGGCTCGAACCGTCATGAAACCGGGACCGGCTACCCTTCCCGGGGTGGCCGGTCCTGTCGTTTCCGGTGGGCGGATCGAACGGATTACCGACAAGAACATCCGAGCATCATGAGTCGCATTCCCGAGGCCTTCGTCGAGGAAGTCGTCGCGCGCTCCGACATCGTCGAGGTGATCGGCGAGCGCGTGCCGCTCAAGAAGAAGGGCAAGGAATTCGCCGCCTGCTGCCCCTTCCACCAGGAAAAGACCCCCTCGTTCTACGTGACCCCGGACAAGCAGTTCTATCACTGCTTCGGCTGCGGGGCGCACGGCAACGTGGTGGGCTTTCTGATGGAGTACGACCACGTCGACTTCCCCACCGCCATCGAGACGCTGGCCGGGCGGCTGGGCATGGAGGTGCCCCGGCATCAGGGCGATCGGGAAAAGCTCGACCGCCTCGGGCGGTTGCGGGAAGTCACCGCCATGGCAACGGACTGGTTCCGCGCCAACCTACGTCGACACCCTGAGGCGATCGAGTTCCTCAAGGGCCGCGGACTGAGTGGCGAGACAGCGGCCCGCTTCGCCCTGGGGTTCGCCCCGCCCGGCAATCATCTCGAACAGGCGCTGAGCGGCAAGGCAGGGGCGGAAGAGCTGGTCGACACGGGGCTGCTGATCCAGCGCGACAACGGCGATCGCTACGACCGCTTCCGCGGCCGGGTGATCTTCCCCATCCGCGATCCGCGCGGCCACGTGATCGGCTTTGGTGGACGAATCATCGGCCCCGGCGAGCCAAAGTACCTCAATTCCCCCGAGACCGAGCTGTTCCACAAGGGCTACGGGGTGTACGGGCTCTACGAATCTCGCCAGGTCGACCAGCGGCCCGATTCGCTGATCGTGGTCGAGGGCTACATGGACGTGATCCTGCTGGCCCAGCACGGCGTGCGCCATACGGTCGCCACGCTGGGCACCGCCACCACCGCCGAGCAGCTGACCCTGCTGTTCCGCCAGACCGATCGACTGGTGTTCTGCTTCGACGGGGATGCCGCAGGCCGCCGGGCGGCGGTCAAGGCGCTCGAGGTCGCCCTGCCGCTGATGCACGACGGCCGCGACCTGCGCTTCGCCTTCCTGCCGGAGGGCGAGGACCCGGACAGCTACGTGCGCGCCCACGGCAAGGCCGGATTCGAACGGTTCGTGGAACAGAGCGCCATGGGCTTCGACCGCTTTCTCACCCTGCACCTGGACGAGACCGTCCCCGGCGACGACACCGCCGCCCGCGCCCGCAAGAACAAGGAAGCCCACAAGCTCATCGCCCGCATGCCCATGGGCAGCCTGCGCAAGCTGACCGCCAAGCAGGTCGACCGTCACCACGGGCTGTTCGGCCGCCCCTGGCGCGAACAGCGCGAGCGTTCCGGTCCGGTCGCCGCGAAACGGCCACCGGCGGCGCGCTCCGAGGAACACGTACTGCTCAGACTGCTTCTGGAGCACCCGCGCCTGATCGATCGGGTCCGCCCCGAGGAGGCCTGGCATGCGGGCCGACGACCGGCGGTGATCGAACGACTGCTTGCCGACCGGCTGGAAGAAGAGGACCGGCAGGTGGCGGCGCAACAGCGAGTGGTCGGCATTGAAAACCCCGAGATCGCCTCCACCATGCTGGCAGACATTCTGGAAAAACGTCGTCAGCGCGAGGCGTTGGCCGAGCGAAAATGGCGACTGCGCACCGGCCTGGCCGGTGGCGACTCGGACCGATAGACCGCGGCCCCACCGGACACGTCCCGTCCCGCCGGGACGGCTTACATGGACGAAAAGCCCGCCGAGCGTTATAATTTCGTGTTCCCCAACGGGAAAACCCGGGAGGAAATGCGCTCGCATGGAGCGCCCGGGCTTCCCGCGCGAGGCCCAGACATCCTCTCGCGCCGCCCGAATACGACCGGGCCCACCGCATGACCGCGGCGCGTTTTCCAGACGTTTTCACCGAATTGCCGGAGCAGGTTTCACGCCGATGCAGCAAGACCAACAAACCAGCATCAAGCAGTTGATCGCCCTGGGCAACGAGCAGGGGTACCTGACGTATGCCGAGATCAACGACCACCTGCCCGAGTCGCTGGTCGACGCCGAGCAGATCGAAGTGATCATCGGCATGATCCAGGACATGGGCATCCAGGTATCCGAGGCGCCGCCGGACAAGGACGACCTGGGCCTGTCGGACGAACAGCGCGTCTCCACCGACGACGAGGCCACCGAGGAGGCCGTGGCCGTCCTCGCCTCGCAGGTGGACGCCGAATTCGGCCGCACCACCGACCCGGTGCGCATGTACATGCGCGAGATGGGCACGGTCGACCTGCTCAATCGCGAAGGCGAGATCGAGATCGCCAAGCGCATCGAGGAAGGCCTGCGCGAGGTGACCATCGCCATCGCCGCCTATCCGCCGACCCTCGACACCCTGCTCGAGCAGTACGCCCGCGTCGAGGCCGAGGAGGTCAAGCTGGCCGACGTGGTGGTCGGCTTCCACGTCCTCGATGACGACGAGGAGAACGCCCCCTCCGGCGGCAACAACGCCAGCAAGGACGATGACGACGAGGAAGACGCCGCCGACAACGGCATCGACGTCGAGGCCGTGCGCTCCATCATGATGGAGCTCAAGGACCTGCACGAGCAGCGCCGCGCCATCGCCACCAAGAGCCGCAAGGCCAAGAGCGATGCCGAGAAGATCGAGGCGCTCAACGAGAAGATCGCCGGCGAGCTGATCAAGCTCAAGCTCAACCCCAACTTCAACGAGCGACTGGTCAAGCAGGTCCGCGACGCCATCGCGCGCGTGCGCCTGCTGGAAAAGCAGATCCTGCAGCAAGCCGTCGACAAGGGCGGCATCAAGCGCCAGGACTTCATCCACGCCTTTCGCGGTCACGAGACCAGCAACGAGTGGATCAAGGAAGTCACCAAGGGCAAGCCGAGCGCGAAGTTCGCCGCCGTGCAGCCGGAGATCGAGCGCCTGTCCAAGCGTCTGGCCATGGTCGAGCGCGATAGCCAGCTGTCGGTCAGCCAGATCCGCGAGGTCAACCGCCAGGTCACGCTGGGCGAGGCCAAGGCCCGACGGGCGAAGAAGGAGATGATCGAGGCCAACCTGCGCCTGGTTATCTCGATCGCCAAGAAGTACACCAACCGCGGCCTGCAGTTCCTCGACCTGATCCAGGAAGGCAACATCGGCCTGATGAAGGCGGTCGACAAGTTCGAATACCGCCGCGGCTACAAGTTCTCGACCTACGCCACCTGGTGGATCCGCCAGGCGATCACCCGCTCGATCGCCGACCAGGCGCGCACGATCCGCATCCCGGTGCACATGATCGAGACGATCAACAAGTTGAACCGCATCAGCCGACAGATGCTCCAGGAGATGGGCCGCGAGGCCACCCCCGAGGAGCTGGCCGAGCGCATGGATCTGCCCGAGGACAAGGTCCGCCGCGTGATGAAGATCTCCAAGGAGCCGATCTCCATGGAGACGCCGATCGGCGAGGACGACGATTCGAGCCTGGGCGATTTCATCGAGGATCAGGGCGCGGTCTCGCCGCTGGACTCGGCGACCAACGCCTCGCTCTCCGAGATCGTGCGCGAGATCCTCTCGACGCTGACCCCGCGCGAGGCCAAGGTGCTGATGATGCGCTTCGGCATCGGCATGAACACCGACCACACCCTCGAGGAAGTCGGCAAGCAGTTCGACGTCACCCGCGAGCGCATCCGCCAGATCGAGGCCAAGGCCCTGCGCAAGCTGCGTCATCCGTCCCGCTCGGAAAAGCTGCGCAGCTTCATCGACGCGAAGATGGAATGACCCTCCCCGGCCGGCTCCCCGCCGGCCCCGGTGGCCCTCGCCACCGCCGTCCGGGCCCTTAGCTCAGTTGGTCAGAGCAGGCGACTCATAATCAGGAGGTCAGCCCGGTAGAATTTAGATTTTGGGCCTATAGCTCAGTTGGTTAGAGCAGTCGACTCATAATCGATTGGTCGCAGGTTCAAGTCCTGCTGGGCCCACCACACACCCTTGCATTTCAACCAGTTACCGAAATGCACATGAAGCACCCCAGAACAAACCCCGAGCAGGATTTAGCCGGCTCGGGGTTATTTTTGTTCGGGGAAAAGCCCAGCCTTCAGGACCCCGGTTTAACTCCGGGGGTGCAGTTGGGGGTGAAACTCCCCGCCCGACATCGGTCTGGGCGGCGTCAGCCCGTCACGAGCCAGCCGGATTCCTTCACTGGCCAGCTCACTGGCGACACGGAAAAGGTCAGCCGTCACCACCGGATGACGCGGGCTTATGCCTACCGCCAGTATCGCCGCAACTTGTAGGGACTGGCGCGCCCAATGCCCCTCCATGCCAATCTGGCCATGGTCGCAATAGGTATCCATGTCCATCCTGTGAAACCGCCGATACCGGGCGACGGCCTCGTCCGAAACCTCAACCAGCGTCTTTTCTCCAGCAAGCGCGATATCGGTAAGAGCAGCCAAGCGATCCAACAGATGAGCGGGGGGCATCGCCGGATCATTTGGACCTTTCCTGCCACGCGGTCCGTGGTGACGAATCATTAAACAGTCACCGTAGAAGGCGCTTTCCTCATACCAGCGGGGCAGTTGATGATCGAAGGCATCGGGGGTGGACTCAGCAAGAAGGGTCAACGATCCATCTTGCAAACGGTCATAAGTGGATGGCCGAACAAAGCCCCCGACTCGCCTTACCCCCTCCGGCTCGAGCTCCATCGCAGCCAAAGTCATGTGATCCATGTTCTGCATGGTCAGCAGGCTACGGGCAATTGCCTCCGCATCGGGGCGTAGTTGAACTAGCTCCGCCAGCAGCGCCTCCACGCCGTCAATGATGCCGCCCTTCCCAAAAGCCGAAGGTGCAATCAGCATGACGCTTTGCCTGATGGGTTGCGTCGCACCGAAATCTTCCGGTTGGAGGTGCGGCAGAACCCGGCGTAGTGCCTGCTGGGGGTAGAGGCTGATCAGCGGCAGCTCCCAACCGGCCCCAACAACCGCCCCAAGCAATGCGATTGCCCCACCGCTTGCCATACGAGGACTTGCGACGGGGGAATGGTCGTCCAAGTACTGCGCGAGCTCTCCAGCCAGCCCAGGAAGTTGGATGGTGGTCATAGTTACTTCTCCTTATTCGGTCGTGACGCCATCAAAGGCGGGCAATAGGCGGATGGGGCTCTGCCCTCCGCTCCACTCAATCAGATTCTTTTCGCGCAAGGTTTCGAGTTGGCGTCTCGCGTTTTTGCGCACGGTGTCTTTCTTGTCTTCCGGGCGCTCGAGATACCAGTGGTTGTGGTAAGCGGTTAGCGGAATCTCGGTGGCCAGATTCCCGGCTGATCCGTCTTCGATCGCTGATTGCTTCAGCTTACGGAGGACCCTCACCGCCACGGCTGTCCAGCCCTTGGCCGGGCGAGCCTTGCCGTCGTGGTCATAAGCAACAACGCACGAGCTGATGGGTTCACCGTCCTCGTCCTCTCCTAGCTCCACCTCGTCGAGCACAAAGGGAAGCGGAATACCGTCCTGTCCATCCTTCTGCTTCTCCACGAACGCCCGAAACCGATCTGTTTCCTTACGGCATCCGATGACCGTATCGGCCGCCCCCTGAAGGGCGGACGAACCACGCATTCCCTTGTCCACATCCTTGCCGGAGTGGTGGACGACCATGACGTGAAGGGTGGGGAACTTAGTCATCAGCGCGCCGATAGCACTGACAAATCGCTTCATGTCCTTGGCGGAGTTCTCGTCGTCCCCATCGCCAAAGAAGCGCGCCAAGGTGTCGATCACCAGCAGTGCCGGCTGTTGACCACACTTGCTTGCCACCTGCTCCAGAACGGCCGCCAGCTTTTCGCCTTCATCGGGAGTGCTTAATGCGTGAGGCAGGAAATAGAGCGATGGAAGCTCGCCGCCCTTTACCTTGGCAATGGCCTTGCTCCGCAGCCGTAGGCCCGTGACGCCCTCCCCAGCCGCGTAAATTACGGGCCCCGGCCGGATGTCCCGCCCCATCCATGGTTGGCCAGTCGCCAGCGCGTGACAAAGGTCCAGGGCGAGGAAAGACTTGCCGGACCCGGGCGGGCCATAGAGGACTGACAGACCGCCCTCGCCCAAGATGCCGCGCACCAACTTGAGGACGGAAACCTTCTTATTGATGAACTCACTGAAAGGCTCTAACAGATTGCTCACCAACGCAGCCTTTGAGGCGCGCCAACTAGCCAAGATGGCTTCCGCCGCTCGGCGACCGAAGTCGACGTGATAATTCTCATCGTCCGCGATACGCCGTGCCTTGGTGTAGGTCGTGCGCAGATACTGACGCACGTGGCGCTCGGTCTTCTTGCGGTCGAGAGTCGCCGCCAAACCGCTTTTCAGGAATAGTTGCAGCCACTGATCCGGGTCAGAGGTAAAGCGGGCCAGCATGATGCCGAACTCGTGATCCGCCTCCGATTGAGAGGGGTGGTAGATCTGCCACTCGCCTGCCCAAAACGCATGAAACCGATTGCCGTATCGAGTGGCAGCTTTGCTCAAGACTTCTTCGTCGCTGACCCGAGGCAGGCTGACAGTAGTCAGGGCCGGTCTATCGGGTTCAGGAGGGGCGAAGCACGGGGTCAGACGCGAGGCCAGCGATTCCGGCATCGGACAGAGCCGCCCGCGGGCCTCCATGCCGGTAACGGTCATGAAGCGGCCAGCGGTGTAGCACTCGATCCCAGGTACCGCGCGCGGAGACGAGGCGTGCTGGTCGTGCTTCATCCAGATATGCCAGCCATGCCCGCTCGGGGAGGTTTCGATATACGCCCCGGCGGCATCTGCCTCATTGATGACCCCTCGGTGGACGCCTTGCAGGCCGGGATCATCGGTGGCGTCGAGGTCAATGCAGCACAAGCCGCATCCTTCCTTCAGGACCAGTCCAACACCTATTCCATGCTCCAAGGCATGGGTTCTGCCCCATTTTTGCGGACATTTCTGAAAAGGCTCACCATGAGCCATTAGGAGGTGTCCATGACCCAAAGACGTCGATACAGCAAAGAGTTC
>JBNJFM010000057.1:0-4436 GCA_051746865.1 Pseudomonadota bacterium
TGATAAGGCTGGAAGGCGGCGGGCATGATCTCTCTCCCTGAAGATGGCAGGCTGCGGTTCGGGTCAGGCTCGGTTCATCCTCGCCATCGCCATCGTGTACCCGCGCCGATCATGCCGCACATGGCTCAGCGCCCCACCAGACCTGAAAGCTCGGTCATCGAGTCGATGACCGCGTCGGGGTCGAAGTCGCGGATGTCCCGGCCGTGGTTGTAGCCGTAGGTCATGCAGACGATGGAGAAGCCCGCGGCGCGCGCGGCCTTCACGTCGGAGATGGAGTCCCCGACCATCAGCGCTTCGGAAGGATGGACGTGGAACCAGCCCGCCGAGTAGATCAGCGGCGCCGGGTCGGGCTTTTTCAGCGGCAGGATGTCGCCACTGATGACCACCTCGAAGTAGTCCTTGAGCCCCGTTTGCTCAAGCAGCGGCAGGGTGAAGGCCTCGGCCTTGTTGGTGACGCACCCCATGGGCAGGCCCAGTGACTTCACGAAGTCCAGACCCTCGACCACGCCGTCGAAGACCTTGGAGTGCTGGCCGTTGCTTTCCAGGTAGTGCTTCTTAAAAACGGGCAGGGCGCGCTCGAACTCGGCCGGGTCGGGCTTGCCGTCGAGGTCGTTGGTCAGCGCACGCTCGACCAGCCGCTCGACGCCGTTGCCCACCCAGTTGCGCACGTCCTCTTCGGCACGCTCGGGGTTGCCCAGCTCGCGCTGCATGGCGTTGGTCGCCACCAGCAGGTCGGGCACGGAGTCGACCAGGGTGCCGTCGAGGTCGAACAGCACCATGCTCGGCGTGAACTTCGCCATTGACCCTGACGCCATTACTTGCCGACCTTCGCCAGCTCGTCGCGCATTGCCTTGACGATGCTGTCGTACTGGTTCGGGTCGGAATCCTGGCCCTTGCCGAACAGCGCGGAGCCGGAAACGAAGGTATCCACGCCGGCCGCGGCGATCTCGCCGATGTTGTCGGCGTTGACGCCGCCGTCGATCTCGAGGCGGATGTCACGGCCGGAACGGTCGATGATCTCGCGCGCCTGGCGGGCCTTCTCGAGGGTCGCCGGGATGAACTTCTGGCCGCCGAAGCCCGGGTTGACGGACATCAGCAGGACGATGTCGACCTTGTCGATCACCCATTCCAGCACGTCCAGCGGGGTGGCCGGGTTGAACACCAGGCCCGACTGGCAGCCCTGGTCGCGGATCAGCTGCAGGCTGCGGTCGACGTGCTCGGAGGCCTCCGGGTGGAAGGTGATGGAGGTCGCGCCCGCCTGGGCGAAGTCCGGGATGATGCGATCGACCGGCTTGACCATCAGGTGGACGTCGATCGGCGCGGTCACGCCGTGCTTGCGCAGCGCGTCGCAGACCAGCGGGCCGATGGTCAGGTTGGGCACATAGTGGTTGTCCATCACGTCGAAGTGCACCCAGTCGGCGCCGGACTTCAGGACGTTGTCCACTTCCTCGCCCAGGCGGGCGAAGTCGGCGGACAGGATACTGGGGGCAATGATGTAGTCGCTCATCGAAAAGGCTCCTCGGATAGACGCAAAGATGCGGTGCGCGCCCTCCCCGGCCGTGCATCGCGCGCGATGATCGGGACAGGGAAGGCGCAGGATACTAATGGTCAATGTACCGGATTTCCCGGTCCATTTTAAGAACGGCGAACGGGCGGGAGTCGGCGGAAGCACGCCAAATCAGCTAGAATTCCGCGACATTTTCAATCCGACGGGACCCCTTGAGCCCATGTTCTCTACCGAACTGCTGCTTCGCGAATTCGTCACCCACGACGTGCAACGCTACATCCTCGCCAAGCCCGAGGGCTTTTCCTTCTCGCCCGGGCAGGCGCTGGAGATGGCCATCGACGAGCCCGAGTGGCGCGACCAGGCGCGGCCGTTCACGCTGACCAACCGCGTCGACGACCGCGTGCTAGAACTGATGATCAAGAGCTACGGCAACCATGACGGCGTCACCCAGCACCTGGCCGAGGCCCGGCCCGGCACGAAACTGCGGATCTCCGAGCCGTTCGACAGCTTCAAGTACGAGGGCCCGGGCTGGTTCATCGCCGCCGGGGCGGGCATCACGCCGTTTCTGGCCATCATTCGCGATCTGGCCGACCGCGGCGAGCTCGACCGGCAGAAGCTGATCTACTCCAACAAGACCGGCGACGACATCATCCAGCAGCGCGAGCTCAAATCCGCCTTCGGCGAGAATGCCCACTTCGTCTGCACCCGGGAGAGCTCGCCGCTGTGCACACACTTCGGCCACGTCGACGAAGGCTTCCTCCACGAGCACATCCGTGATCTCGACGAGGAGTTCTACGTCTGCGGCCCGGCGGCCTTCACCCAGCAGGTCAAGAAGACCCTGCATGATCTCGGCGGCAATATCCGCAGCATGGAGTTCGGCTGAAACCTGCCGCCGGCCTTAGGGAAGGTCTGCGTGAATCCGATACCGCTCTGCGCGCCTTGAGCCGGGCAGATGCAAGGCGACCGTCCGCCGTGGAAGGGTGATTCCCTTTCCAAGGACGGCAACGCAGCAGATGCCCGGCTCAAGGCGCGCCCTGCGGGGCCTGGCGAGGCGCCCGTGCTCTACGTTGCGATGTCTTGACGTGGCCACCGGCACGCCGGCTTTGAGGCGCCTTGATCACGAACGGCTCGTCAGGCCAGAGTGGCATCGGATTCGTGCAGACCTTCCCAAACAAGCCGCGCCCGGAGCGAACCCTGGCGCGGCTTTTTCATGCCTGAAGGAAACCCACTGTGGGACATGCTTGGCGTCTCTCAGCGCAGGTCGATATCGAACCACTCGGTGACACGCACGCGGGCGAGATGAATGCGGTAGACGCTGCTGCGGACGATCGTCCGGCCATGACGGCGGACGTCGAACTGCTGACGGCGGCAGTGTGGCTGGCGAGCCAGCACTTCCATCAGCGGCGCGTCGGCCAGCCCGGTAATCGCCCGATGCAGCCGCGGGGTGAGCGGGCCGACCACCTCGGTCAGCGCCTCGACGCGCGCCCCGGCACTCTCTAGGCGCACCCGCCGCTCCCAGACCCGCGCGACCCGCGGCACCGGCCAGCGGTCGGCCCGGTGATCACGCCAGCCCTCGGCCAGCCGCCGCACCGTCACCGGCCGGCCGGTGTGGCGCTGCAGCGCCCGGGTGAACGAGCCGGGAGTTCCGGCCAGTCGACGGATGTCCGTCGGCAGGCCGAACAGTCCCCCCATCCCCTGCGGGGCGGACGTGGCACGAAAGCAGCCCAAGGCGAAACGCCGGTCGTCGTTCACGGCGACTTCGGGGCGAAGACCACGGCCCGGCCCTCGTCACGCGCGAGCTCGGCGGTCCCGGCTTGGCGCGGCCGTTGCGGCGAAGGGACCCGTGCCAGGACCAGGGCGTCCGGAGAAAAGACTGGCGAGGTGTGCGGGCTCATCGGCTCAGCCCCCACCGATCGCCTGGACGACCTCGACCCGGTCACCCTCGTTCACCGCCGTCTCGGCATGTTCGGCACGCGGCCGGATCTCGCCGTTGACCTCCACGGCATAGCGCCGCCCCTGGATGCCGACCATCTCGACCAGCGCCTCGAGGGTGGTGCCGGGCGCGACCTCCCGCGTCTCGCCGTTGAGCTGGATGCGAATCGTCTCTTCCGCCATTTGTCTTACCTCGGGCCCGCCAGCGGGCCAGTTTCTCTCCGATGATAGAATTCTTGCCCGGCCACGATCCGGCCGGCATCACCGCGACACCACCCACTTCCCCGCGAGCGGACAATCATGGCCGACCGATGCCCACTGCCCTGGCAGGCGATCGACACCGTCCTGCTGGACATGGACGGCACCCTGCTGGACCTGCACTTCGACGCGCGCTTCTGGAAGGAGCACTTCCCGCGTCGCTACCGGGAGCTCAGTGGCCTGTCCGAGGACGAGGCCGGGGCCCGACTGACGGCCCGCTTCGAGGGCCTGCGCGGGCAGCTGGCCTGGTACTGCCTCGACGACTGGCACCGCGCGCTGGCGCCGGACTGCCGCAACGGGCTCGACCTGATCGAGCTCAAGCGCGAACTCGCCCATCACATCGGCTACCGCGAAGGCGTGCCGGAATTTCTCGATGCCCTCGCCGGGGCGGGCAAGCAGCGCGTGCTGGTCACCAACGCCCACCCGGCCAGCGTGGACCTCAAGTTCGAGCACGTCGACCTCGAAGCCCGGCTCGACCGGATCTTCAATGCCCACCATATCGGCGCGGCCAAGGAGGCGGCCGTCTTCTGGGAACGGCTGGCCGAACGACTCCACTTCGATCCCGACCGCACCCTGCTGGTGGACGACAACCTGGTGGCACTCGATGCCGCCCGCCGTTTCGGCATCCGTCACCTGCGCGCGGTCAGTCGACCGGACAGTCGGGGCGAGCCCATGGACACCGCGCCGTTCGAGCCGCTGGACGACTTTCTCGACGCGGTGGCGACGCTGGCGCCGCGTT
>JBNJFM010000057.1:4536-8218 GCA_051746865.1 Pseudomonadota bacterium
TACTCGCCCTCGCTCGGCGGGACGTAGTCCTCGGGCTTGTCTTCCTTGCCCTCGAACAGGAACTTCTTCATCTCGCGCTCGAGGAACTCGCGCGCCTTGGGGTCGATGGGGGTCAGGCGGTATTCGTTGATCAGCATGGTCTGGTGGGCCAGCCACTGCTGCCAGGCCGCCTTGGAGATGTTGTTGTAGATGCGCTCGCCCATCTCGCCCGGGTATGGCGGCTTGGGCAGGGCCTCGGCCTCGCACTGCAGGCGCTGGCAGAAGACGGTGCGTTCGCTCATGGAAACCTCGTTCGCGTGTCGATGCGGAATGTTGCGGTGATGATAACAGTGCCTCGTGCGGTCGCGGCAGGGCGGTGACGGTGTGGTTCCATCCGCCCTGGCGGGCCGGGGCCCGACCCACCAGTTGGCGGGAAAGTCTCTGTAGATCGGACTTCAGTCCGACGTCGGTCGTCAGGACGATTTCCCGGCGACCACGGCAACCAGAGGCATGCCCGATCTCAAGGCTTGGGCTGTCGGACTGAAGTCCGACCTACGACAGGTACGTCCGACACGCTGTGTCTCGTCAACGATCATCCATGCGCTCGCGGATCAGGCGCTGCACCGGCGCGGGCAGGCCGACGGGCGGGGCATTCGCCAGTCGGTGGATCGCGTGCCATTCGCCGGCGGGCTCTGACACGCCGCGATGATCGACGCAGGCGGCGAGCACCCGGGCGTCGAGCTCGAAGTGGCTGAAGACGTGCCGCAGGCGATTCTGCGCACGCCAGTCGTCGCGGCGCTCCAGGCCCAGTTCGCCCAGCCGCTCGTCCGCTTCCCCGGCGGTCTCGGCCACCGGCAGGCAGGCCAGCCCGCCCCAGATGCCGGCGGGCGGGCGCTTTTCCAGGAACAGCCGCCCATCGCGGTCCTCGAGCCACAGCAGCACCCGCTCGCGCACGGGCTTGGGCTTGCGCCGCCGGCGCACGGGCAATTCCGCGGCGCGGCCCTCGATGCGCGCCCGGCAGTCCTCGGCAACCGGGCAGACCTCGCAGCGCGGCCGACCGCGACGACATACGGTCGCGCCCAGGTCCATGATCGCCTGGGTGTAGTCGGCCGCCCGCGTCGGCGGGGTGCGCTCGTCGGCCAGCGCCCAGAGCTGCCGCTGGGTGGCGGCGACTTCCTGCGGGGTGTCGACGGCGGCATGGCGGGCCAGCACGCGCTTGACGTTGCCGTCGAGGATCACCGCCCGCCGGTCGAAGGCCTGGGCGACGATCGCCGCGGCGGTCGAAGGCCCCACTCCGGGCAGTTCCGCCCAGCCCTCGACGGTCTCCGGCACGCCGTTTCCCGCCAGAAGCCGCGCCGCGCGGTGCAGGTTGCGCGCCCGGGCGTAGTAGCCCAGCCCGCTCCACAGCGAGAGCACTTCGTCCACCGGCGCGGCGGCGAGGTCGTCGATGGCCGGAAAGCGGGCCATGAATTGCTGGAAATAGGGGATCACCGTGGCCACCTGGGTCTGCTGGAGCATGATCTCCGAGACCCAGACCCGGTAGGGCGTGCGCGGGTGCTGCCACGGCAGGTCGTGCCGGCCGTGGCGGTCGAACCAGGCCAGCAGGCGATCGGCGAAGGCGTCCGTCACGAGTCAGCGGACAGGGTCGCCGCGGGCCGGCTCACAGGCCGAAGCCCTTGAGAAGATCCTTCACCGGCGAGCCGTCCTCGCTGCCTTCACCGTCCTCGCCGTCCTGACTGCCGCCCAGACGCTTCTCGAGCTCTTCCTCGATGCGCTGCTTGACCTCGCCCTTGGCCGCCTCGCGGGCCAGCGCTTCCATGTCGAGCGAGATCGACGGGTCGCTGAACGGGCCCTTGATGCGGATCGGCACGGGGATCTGCTTGAGCCGCTCGAGCTCCTTGCCGCCCTGCCCGCTGGCCGTATTCACCACGGTGGCCGTCACGCCGTAGTCGATGACTTCGCGCGACAGGTCCGCTTCGCCCTCGCCCGAGACGCGCAGCAGCGGTGATGCCCCGGCGAGATCGTCGTTTCGCACCACGCCGTTGCGGATGGTGGCGGTACCGGTGATCGAAGTGAAGTCGGTGGACTTTTCCTCCGGTTCCGGCTCCGTGCGACCTTCCAGCTGCGCCTGGGCGCGCCTCAGCTGGTAGCCGATGTCGAAGCCCTTGACCTTGCCGTCACGCAGGGCGAATTCGGCGTTGCCGTCGAGCGCGGACTTGAGCTGATCGACGCGATTGCCCCGGGTGTTCACGTCGAAGGAGACATTCCCCTTGCCCAGCAGGCGGTCCTCGTCCATCACCGCGACCAGCAACGGCTGCAGCGCGACGTCGGCGACGTTGAACCGGGCGTTGTAGGCGGGCGCATCGCTGCGCACATCCAGTCCACCGGTGCCGTTGATGCGCCCCTCGAAAGCCTGGGCGACCAGCTCGGTCAGCCGGATCTGGCCGCCGGCTGCGGTGACATGTACGACCGGGTTGTCGATGCGGTAGTCCTCGTAGACCAATCGCGAGAGTTGCAGCCGGCCATCGAGGTTCAGCCCGCGCAGGGTCTCCGTCGGCAGCTGGATCTCGGCGTTCTGCGCGGCCTGGCCGCCGCTACCGGAACCGCCTGAATCGCCGGAATCACCCTCCGAGCCGGAAGCGGCCTTCGCCGCCTTCGGTGCAAGGTAGGGATTAAGGTTGAACTCGCCACCCTGCAGGCGGGCGAACAGCCGCCCGGTCTCGAGATTGTCGATGCCGGCCCGGCCGGAGAGTGCCTTGCCGTCGAGCGTCAGCTCGAGTTCGTCGAGCATGGCCTGCGACGGGGTCACGTCCAGCTGACCCGAAAGCGAGGCGCTGGAAAGCGCCTGCTCGCCGCGCATTTCCGGCAGGGTGATGCCCAGCCGGTCGGCCAGCACCCGCGGGTCGAAACTCTCGATGGTCAGCGGGCCGGTCACGGTCAGGTTGTCGTCGAGGCCCGCCAGCGACAGGTCGCTGCGCAGGGTGACCGGGTCACTGTTGACGACCAGCTTCTCGACGCTGGCCGTGCCGGCCTGCATGTCGGCGGAAACCGCCGCGCTGCCATTCACCGCGAGCGGCTCGGCCACGCCCGGCGCGCCCTTCACGTCGGCGGAGAAGGACAGTTCCGGCATCTCGTAGCGACCGCGTGCCCAGTCCGCCTCCAACACCGTTTCCAGGCGGGCCTCCAGAAAGCTGGTGGGACCGATCTCGCTGCCTTCCAGCTCCAGCGTCACGCCCTCGAACCGCGCCTGGGAACTCTCGCCGCGCACGTCCGTGCTGGCCACGCGCAGGGCGGCGTCCAGCTGCCGGGGCAGGCCGGCGGCATCGGCGGCATCGCCCTCGCGGGTGGCGGACAGGTCGAGCCTGAGGTCATCGATCTTGACGTCCTGCCGGTCCAGCCAGGCCTGCACCTCGGCACTCAGGTCGACCTGCCCGGTCATCGGCGGCATGTCGGGCAGGTCGAGACGGAAACCGGAAGCCAACTCGACGATGGTCATCTCGCCGCTGGCCAGCGCGCCGGTACGCAGGTCCAGCCCGTCGATGGTGACGTCCTGGCCGGCTCGCTCATCGCGCCAGTGCAGGGTGGCGTCGCGGATGTCCACGCCGCCGATGGTCAGCGGCTTGGCCGCACCTTCGTCGCCGGACCCGGCGGATTCGCCGGCGGCCGCCTTGCCGGTCGACTCGCCGGTCTGGCGTTCGACCAG
>JBNJFM010000058.1:0-8161 GCA_051746865.1 Pseudomonadota bacterium
CCCGACGACGGACCCTTCCAGCCGGAAATCCGCAAGGACATCGATGCGGTGTTCGTGGCGGCCAGCGGTCGCGAGCTGGCGCTGGTCGCCCCGCAGCTCGACTACTTCGGTGCCGACAAGCTGCCGCGCTATTCGCTGGCCTCCGTCTATTCCGGCAACCGCGACCCGAAACGGGACCAGGACAAGGATCGAACCATCATCCCGATCGCCCCGATGCTACTGGCCGGCACCGCCGGACCGGACCACCCGCTGCGCCTGACCTACGAGCGCGCCCAGCTGGCCGGCCCGCTGCCGAGGTTGTTCGCTTTCGGTGCCGATGCCGCGATGCTCGCCGCGCACTTGGACATCCTGCTCGACGGCGGGCGACTCTCCGGGCTGACCGGCGAACTGACCCTCAACCCGCTCGGACTGGTCGAGCGGCAGCCCGACTGGGGCCGGTTCGAGGATGGCGTGCTGCAGCCAATCGGCGGCATTGGCAGCGGTAGCAATATCGGCAATGCCGGCATACCCGCGAACACGGTCACGCCGGACCGCCCGGACGACCTCGTGCCCCTGCCGGCTTCTCCCGTCGAGGGAACCCGCGGCCTCGACGTGGTCGAATAGCCGGTGAGGTTCCTGCACCGGTGGCTTAGTCGGCGGGAAGAGACACAGCCCATGCAATGGACCGGCAATCGACAGCAGCGCGGTCGGCAGGCCGAGACACTCGCCTGCCAGCACCTGGAGCGCGACGGACTGGAACTGCTGGAGCGCAATGCGCGAGCCGGTCGCGGCGAAATCGATCTGGTCATGCGGAAAGATGACACGCTGGTGTTCGTCGAGGTCCGCGCCCGCGCCTCGGGGGCGCCGGTCACGGCCGCCGAAAGTCTCTCCCCTGCCAAGTGCGCCAAGGTGCGCGAGACCGCCCAGCGTCTGATCACCCAACGCCTGGAATGGCAGTCGCTATTCTGTCGCTTCGACGTGGTGGCCGTGACGATCCCGGACGGGAACGGCAAGCCACATGTCGACTGGCTGGCCAACGCGTTCTGAGCAACACATACCCGACACGAAGCCCGAGACCATGAGCGAGATCCTCGACGGACTGAAACGACGCCTGGAAGACGACCTGCGCGAGACCGGCAATCTGCTGGAGCAGAGCGCCCCGCAGGCACTGGAAGCCGCTGGCGTCATTCTCACCGCCGTGCTCAACGGCCAGCGCGTGCTGGCTTGCGGGGCCCGCGAGCGCAACGACCTGGCGCACTACTTCGCCCGGCTGATGACCGGCCAGTTCGAGCATCCGCGCCCGGGACTGCCGGTGATCCCGCTGTCGGAATACCCCGGCGGCAAGGAACCCTTCGTCAAGCCCATCCGCGCGCTGGGCGCCCAGCATGACGTGCTTTTCGCCGTGACGCGCAACGCGGTCGACGGCATCGAGCCCGCGCTGCGCGCCGCCCACGAGCGCGAGATGCAGGTGGTGCTGATTTCCGCCGGCTCCGAGGAGTTGATCGCGCCGCACCTGCACAGCCAGGACCGGCTGATCTGCGTGCCGACCGACCGGCCCGGTATCGCCCATGAAATACAGCTCAAGCTGGTGCACATGCTGGTCGACCTGGTCGACCGGCAACTGCTCGGACTGACGAACTGACCATGACCGACGAACGGATCGACAACCTCGCCGGAATCCTGGCCGAACGGATCGGCGCCGACCGGCTGGCCACGGATGCCGGCAGCACCTGGGCCTACGGCATGGACAACAGCCGGGTGCACCAGGCACCCGGGCTGGTGGTGTTTCCGGAGAGCCACGACGAGGTGGTCGAGGTGATCCGGACGGCCGCCGACGCCGGGGTGCCCGTGACCACCCGCGGCCGGGGAACGGGAACCGCCGGCGGCTCGGTGCCGACCGAGGGCGGCATCGTGCTGGTCACCGACCGGATGACCCGGGTGATCGACTTCCGCCCCGAGGACCGCCTGATCGTGGTCGAGGCGGGGCTGATCAACGCCGAGCTGCAGCGCATCGTCGGCGAGCAGGGTTTCTTCTGGCCGCCCGACCCCACCAGCAATGCGCTGTGCACCGTGGGCGGCAACCTGGGCGCCAACGCCGCCGGGCCGCACGCGGTCAAGTACGGCACCACCCGGGAGAACGTACTCGGCCTGCGCGCCGTCGACGGCCGGGGCCGGAGTGTCAAGGCCGGCACGCAGACGACCAAGGGCGTGGTCGGCCACGATCTGACCCGCCTGCTGATCGGCTCGGAGGGCACGCTCGGGGTGATCACCGAGGCCACCCTGCGCCTGACCCCGCTACCGGAGACCCGCCGGCTGCTGCGGGCCTTCTACCCGGACATGCACGCTGCCTCCCGGGCTGTCTCGCGGCTGATGGCCCAACCGGCCACCCCGGCGGCGATCGAGTTCATCGACGGCAACGCGCTCGACCTGCTGCGCCGCAACGCCGACGTGACGATCCCCGCGGAAGCCGGCGCCCTGCTGATGATCGAGGTCGACGGCGACGAGGCCGGCATCGACGGGCTGGTCGAGCGCATCCGGGCGGCCGCCGACGATCCGGACCGTCCGGTCGACATCGCGGTGGCCCGCACCGACGAGGAGCAGAAACGGCTCTGGGCGGCGCGAAAAGCCCTCTCGCCCACCCTGCGGCAGGTCGCACCGAAGAAGATCAACGAGGACGTGGTCGTCCCGGTCTCGCGCATCCCCGTGCTCATCGGCCGGCTCGACGAGATCGCCCGCAAGTACGCCATATCGATCGTCAACTTCGGCCATGCCGGCAACGGCAACATCCACGTCAACCTGCTGGTCGATCCGGACGATCCGCGCCAGATGGCCGCCGCCGACCAGGCCCTGGGCGAGGTGTTCGACGCGGTGCTTTCCCTAGACGGCACGCTTTCCGGCGAACACGGCATCGGCCTGGTCAAGCGCGAGTTCGTCTCCCGCGAGATCGAGCCCGATACCCTCGCCCTGATGCAGGGGATCAAGCGGGTGTTCGACCCGCAAGGCATTCTCAACCCGAACAAGAAACTGCCGGACCCGTCACCGAACCGGTCCGGCGACTGACCCTGTGGCAGACTGTACCCGGACCGGAACGCCGAAATTCGCCCGCAAGGAGGAACATTCGTCTTGGATCCCAGCGTGACCTTTCTCGCCATCGCCACCATCACCGGCTTCGTCCTCTCGACGGTGCTGCTCCTGGCCGACCAGTGGCAGAGCTGCGAGCGTATTTCCCTGCGCCTGCCGGGGCTGCTTGTCGCGACCGCGGCGCTGGTCGGGCAGGGTGCCCTTCTCTACCGGTTGGGCTTTCACGCCGAGCCGGCGGCGATCAACCTGAGCGTGCTCAACTCGCTGTCGATGGTCTTCGGTCTGGCCAGCGCGATCACGGTGATCAGCGCCTTCCGCGAGCGACTCGAATCGATCGCCGTGGTGCTCCTGCCGGTCACGGCACTGACGGTGTTCTTGACGGTATTCGTCCCCGAAACCAACGTGCCGATCCAGACCGGCGTGATAGCGCTCGATACCCACATCCTGATCTCGCTGCTCGCCTACGCGCTGCTCACCCTCGCCGCCCTCCAGGGAGTGATGTTGCTGATCCTGCACCAGGCGCTGCACGGGCATCAGGCCTCCGGCTGGATCCGGCGGCTACCGCCGATGGAGTCGGTCGAGCAACTGATGTTCCGCTTCATTGCCACCGGCTTCGTGCTGCTCACCCTGGCGCTGGTCACCGGCTTTCTGTTCCTCGAGAACATCTTCGCCCAGCACCTGGTGCACAAGACCGTGCTCTCGGTGATCAGCTGGGTGGTCTTCGCAGTGCTGCTGGTTGGACGCCACGTCGCCGGCTGGCGCGGGCGCACCGCGGTGCAGTGGACGCTCGCCGGCTTCGTCCTGATGGGCATGGCCTACTTCGGCACCAAGATCGTGCTCGAATGGATTCTGGACATCGGGTAGCCCCCATCATCCCGCCCGGGCCGGCTCGAAATGCCGCCGGCTTGGCCTTACACTGCCGTCTGGCTCAATAACGAATCCAACCCCTTGAACGAGATACCCCTAGGTTTCCTGTTCACGGCCTTGGCCGTGCTCATCGTCCTGTCCGCCTTCTTCTCCAGCTCGGAGACCGCACTGATGGCGCTCAACCGTTACCGGTTGCGCCATCTGGCCAAGCAGGGCCAACGCGGCGCGATACTCGCATCAAGGCTGCTCGACGAACCCGACCGCCTTATCGGCCTGATCCTGCTGGGCAACAACTTCGTCAACATCCTCGCCTCGTCGATCGCCACGGTGATCGGCCTGCGGCTGTTCGGCGATTCCGGCATCGCGATCGCGACCGGGGCGATGACGCTCCTGCTGCTGATCTTCGGTGAAGTCGCGCCCAAGACCGCCGCCGCGGTGTTCCCGGAACGATTCGCCTTCCCGGCCTCCTTCGTCTACACGTTCCTGATCCGCCCGCTGCGCCCCGTCATCTGGCTGATCAACTGGCTGGCGAACGGGCTGCTGTCGATCTTCGGGCTGCATCCCAGCGGGGCCGGATCGAACGCGCTGACCCGCGCGGAGCTGCATACCATCGTGCGCGAGTCCGGTCAGCGCCTGCCGGACCTCGACCAGAACATGCTGCTATCGGTACTCGAGCTCGGCCAGGCCAGCGTCGAGGACATCATGATCCCGCGGGCCGAGATCGTCGGCATCGACATCAACCAACCCTGGAACGACGTCCTCGACCAGCTCATCCATGCCCAGTATTCGCGACTGCCGGTATTCGAAGGGTCGGTGGAGCACACCATCGGCATCATCAATGTCCGGCGGCTGATCGGGCCGCTGATCGACCAGAGCCTGACCGCCTCCCAGGTCAAGCGGCGCGTCGCCGAGCCCTACTACGTTCCGGAAGGCACGCCGCTGACCACCCAGCTGCTCAACTTCCGACGACAGCAGCGTCGCTCGGCGCTGGTGGTCGACGAGTACGGCGACATCCAGGGGCTGGTGACGCTCGAGGACATCCTCGAGGAGATCGTGGGCGAGTTCACCACCTCGCCGGACTCCGACCACGAAGGCATCACGCTACTCGAGGACGGCCGCTACATCGTGCGCGGCAACCTGCCCATCCGGGAGGTCAACCGCGAGCTCAAGATCGACCTGCCCACCGACGAAGCCAGCACGCTCAACGGCCTGGTGATCGAGCAACTCGAGTCCCTGCCCACGGTGGGGGCGATGGTCGAGCTGCCCGACGCACACATCGAGGTGCGCACGGTGAGAAAGCGCGCCTTGGACACCGCCCTGATCACCACATTCGCCCGCGACGAGGAGATCTGACAAACCGTGGCGAAGAAGAGCCAGACCGCCTTCGTCTGCCGCGAGTGCGGCGCCGACCACCCCAAGTGGGCCGGACGCTGCAACGAATGCGGCGCCTGGAACAGCCTCGCGGAGATGCGCCTGCCGGGCGGGAAGGCGCCGGCACGGGGCGCGACCGGCTACGCCGGGGAGGCGCCGGCCATCACGGCGATCGGCGAAGTGGAAGTCAGCGACACCCCGCGCGAATCCAGCGGACTCGGCGAGCTCGACCGTGTGCTCGGCGGCGGGCTGGTGCCCGGATCGGTGGTGCTGCTCGGCGGCGACCCGGGCATCGGCAAGTCCACGCTGCTGCTCCAGACCGTGCTCGGCCTGCAGAACCGGCTCGAATGCCTGTACATCACCGGCGAGGAATCACTGCAGCAGGTCGCCCTGCGCGGCCGGCGGCTGGGCACGGATCTCTCCGGGCGGGCCGGGGAGCTGACACTGCTCTCCGAAACCCGCATCGAGTCGATCCTCGCCGCCTGTGCCAAGTCCCTCCCCGGGCTGATGGTGGTCGACTCCATCCAGACGCTGTACACCGAGGAACTCTCCGCCGCGCCGGGTTCAGTCTCGCAACTGCGCGAGGCCACCGCCCAGCTGGTGCGCTTCGCCAAGCACCATGACGTGATCGTGCTGATCGTCGGCCACGTCACCAAGGAAGGTGCGCTGGCCGGCCCGCGCGTGCTCGAGCACATGGTCGACACCGTGCTCTACTTCGAGGGCGATCCCGGCGCACGCTTCCGCGTGATCCGCGCGGTGAAGAACCGCTTCGGCGCGGCCAACGAGGTGGGCGTGTTCGGCATGACCGATCACGGGCTGAAACCCGTGTCCAATCCCTCGGCGATCTTCCTCTCCCGCCACGAGAAGCCCGTGCCGGGCAGCGTGGTCATGGTCACCCGCGAGGGCACCCGGCCAATGCTGGTCGAAGTCCAGGCGCTGGTGGCCGACCACCCGGGCGGCGGCTCGCGGCGGCTGACCGTCGGCCTGGACCAGAATCGGCTGGCGATGCTGCTGGCCGTACTGCACCGCCACGGCCAGGTCGCCCTGTTCGACCAGGACGTGTTCCTCAACGTGGTCGGCGGCGTGCGCGTCGCCGAGACCGCCGCCGACCTGGCCAGCCTGATCGCGATGCTCTCGAGCTTCCGCGACCGGCCGTTGCCGCAGGGACTGGTGATCTTCGGCGAAGTGGGACTGGCCGGTGAGATCCGCCCGGTGCCCGGCGGGCCGGAACGCTTGACCGAGGCGGCCAAGCACGGTTTCACCCGCGCGATCGTGCCCAAGGCCAACAAGCCGCCCAAGCCCATCGACGGGCTGGAGGTGATCGGCGTGGCGCACCTCGACGAGGCGATCGAGGCCGTCGACACGTTCTGACCCCACGGTCTTTGGCTGCCCACGCTGCCGGGCGGTATAATGTTGCAACCCATTGATGAGGCCAGCCATGGATTCCGATTCCGTCCAATCCCAGACCATCGACGACGGCGCCCCCTCGGCGATCGCCCAGTACGAGAAGGCACTGGCGGAACTCGAGCAGATCGTCGCCCGGCTGGAACAGGGAGACCAGAGCCTCGAGAAATCACTCGAGGACTACGAACGCGGGATCCGCCTCGAACGCCAGTGCCAGAAGGCACTCGACGAGGCCGAACAGCGCATCAACGCCCTGAACGCATCGCCGGAGGCAGAGGACGACGCTCCCCGGGGCAACGACGGCCTGTTCTGATACCGCCCGTGATCCCCGAGTCCCCATCCACCGGCGCACAGCACTCCACCCCGGGTTTCGAGACCTGGCTGGTCGAACTGCGCGAGCGTTTCGAATCCCGTCTGAGCACGACCCTCGACCGCCTGCTGGCCGACACGCCCGCGGAACTCGCCGCGGCGATCCGCTATGCCTCGCTGGACGGGGGCAAGCGGCTGCGCCCGGCGCTGGTCTTTCTCGGCAGCCTCAAGGGCCGCCCCTGGCCGGACCTGGAACGCCCCGACTACGAGAGCCTGTGGTCGGCGGCGGTGGCCGTCGAGTTGATCCACGTCTACTCGCTGATCCACGACGACCTGCCGAGCATGGACGACGACGATCTGCGCCGAGGCCGCGCCACGCTCCACCGCGCCTATGACGAGGCCACCGCCGTGCTCGCCGGCGATGCCCTGCAGGCGCTGGCATTCGCGGAACTGGCCGGTGCCGGCGCGCCGGAATCCGTTCGCCTGTCTTGGAGCCGCACACTGGCCACGGCTGCCGGCCCCGCCGGGATGGTCGGGGGACAGGCAATCGACCTCTCGCTGGCCGGGCGGCAACCGGCCGCCGATCTCGGCACGTTGGCCGACCTGCACGACCGCAAGACCGGCGCGCTGATCCGGGCGGCCCTGGCCATGGGCGCCCGGTGGGCCGGCCTTTCTGCCCGTCAGTGCGGACAGATCGACCAGTTCGGCCGCCTGCTCGGGCGCGCTTTCCAGATCCAGGACGACATCCTCGATGTCACTGGTTCGGCCGAGGCGCTGGGCAAGACCCCAGGCAAGGACAGCGATGCGGACAAGTGCTCCTACGTCACCGTGGCGGGCCTCGACGGGGCACACAGGGAACTCGACGACACCGTGCGCCACGCGCATGCCGCGTTGTGGGAGCTCGGCACGATGGGCGGCGACAGCCATGCCCTGAGCGGCTGCCTCGACTTCGTGATCCATCGCCAGTACTGATCCCCATGCCGCTGTCCACCGTCCACACGCCGACCCTCGACCTGATCGACAGCCCCGCCGATCTCAAGGGCCTGTCGCGGCCGTCCCTGCACGCGCTCGCCGCCGAGCTGCGCGCCGGCCTGCTCGCCCAGGTGGACGCCACCGGCGGGCACCTGTCGGCCAATCTCGGCGTGGTCGA
>JBNJFM010000059.1:0-7705 GCA_051746865.1 Pseudomonadota bacterium
GCCGGAGCGGCCGGACCAGGGCGCGAACGAGGCCTCAAAGGTCGTGGCATCTCCGCTGTCGGTCATGGCCTCGAAGGAGTGGAAGGCCTGGCCGGACTCGTATTGCAGGAGCGGGTTGCTGGTGATCGCCATGGTGTGGCTCTCCTATTGCGTTGCAGAAAGCCCGGCGGCCGGGCATGGAAAAGCCCCAGCGGATGCCAGGGCTGGAAGGGGTGCTGGGTGTCAGTCAGTCGGGCATGAAAAAACCGCCTCGGGAGGTGTCAGAAGCGGCTTTGCTATGCCCTCGTTACTCCGGCCATACCACCGCCTCCAGTTGCGTGCGCTTCTCGGCATCGGTCAACGACTCATCGTCGTAGATAGTCTGTAGTTCGTCTTTGGCCTGCCAGCTATCTGCATAGACCTGCTGGCCGTAGCCCAGCGCCTCGTCAGTCATCGTGATAACGTCAGCGGGCGAGAGCATTTGCGTTTTGTTGTCGGCATCGCGGAACGGGATCGGCGTGGTGTCATCCTCGGCTAGCCGCTCCTTTGCGCTGCTGCGGACATGGGACAGGTTGCTTTCGTCGCGGGCGCTGCGCAGGTCGACCGGGGCGATGCTTGTTGCCAACCGGCCGGGGTAGAGGCGGCGGTCGCGTTCGTTGTTGATAGATTGGCGTTTGCTCTCGTAGAGCGCGTCGAGCGGCTGCTGATTCTGCGCGGCCCATTCGGCGTCGTCGACGGTGATGGTTTCGAGGCCAGCGGGTGATGATTTCAGGATGGTGGCCATTATTTCACCCCGTAGACTTTGATGGTGCCGGCAACAAGGTCTCCAGCGTCATATAAAATTCTGTAGGCGCTGTTCGTCATTGATATGCTGTCATTAGGGTTATTGCCTGCTGCCTCAAAAGCCCAGCTTTTTGAATTGGGGTATCCATGAATTCCGCTTAACGTGTACTGTGAAGCACGCTCAAGGAAGTAGTTACTTTGCGGCTGCAAAACCAATACTCCCCTTGAAAGCTGAAATGACGCCGAATGGCCAAAAGTTGCGCCTAGTACCGCGCCTTTCGTGTCTCGGTTTGTTTTAGACCAGTCATACCCCGTGGCGTTTTTTAGGTAGGCCACATCGGTGTAGTAGTCCGTTGTTGCAAATGTTACGCCATTATCGTCAGAGGATTGTAGTACTATAAAATTAAACGTTTCGTCCAGTCCGCTGTTGATATATAGGTCGTACTCAACTTTCACATAACCGAACTCTGATAAATCAAGCCCCGTAATATCCACTGCCGCCACAGGACTTGTGATCTCGACGGTTTGCAGCAGCACGATGTCGCCGCCACCTCCCCCGCTCTCTTCCGGTAGATTCAGCGCATGCGCGACACTCCCGGTGGCGTCGCTGACGTACATATCAAACCCATCGCCCGTGCGGACGTAATAAACGGTATCGGGCTCCAGTGGGTCGGGCAGCGACGAGACGACTTTTTCAGCGCGGTACTTAGCCATGCGTTACCACCCTGTTGAGTCCCAACCCGTCGCAGGCAGCGACCCGTCATAGGTCAGATTGCCGTCGCCGTCTTGGTCAATCTTATCGAGCTGCGTCTTGTTGGAGTGGTTGTGCCGTTTACTCACAGCATCGTCAATGTCAGCGACGGCGCTGGTGGGCTTATCTTGGATGTTGGCCCACTGAAGCACGACATCCATCGACTCCGCTTCGCTCATCTTGTGCCAGGAAGTGTCGCTGTGGCGGTAAGCGTAGGTGGCACCACCGCTATCAACTGTCTCGTCTCCACTGGCGTCCAGCACCAGCACAAATGCGTTTTCGGTCAACGTGAGCGCATCACGCGCTGTGATGTCGTCCACGATCTCGAGTGCACTTGCTCCAGCGCCAGCCGTGTCGATCATCGCCTGCACGTCAGCTTCGTTGATCACCCGTTTAACGGTGGTGCCGGAGGTGCCGGTGATGTAGAGCTCGACATAATCGGGCCGGGCCGAGGGGGCGATGGCATATATCGAGTTCGCTTCAAGCGTGCCGGGCAGTGATGTCTCACGAAAGAACTGGATAGCGGCCATGCGTCAGGCTCCTGATGCGGGTGGGGTTACCATTGCGTAGTGGTCCATTGGGGTTCGCCGTCGTCGCCCTTCGGGCCGCGCGGCCCCTGCAAGCCAGGCACGTGCACTACCTGCACCTGCTCATGCTCAGGCACGTTCACCTCGAGTGAAGGCGGCTCAGGCAGCACGACGGTCACGGTGTACTCAGCCATTGGGCACGTTCTCCCCGGTAGTGAGCAGGCCGCCGAGAATCGTCAGCCCACCGTACTCAGGATCGGCGTCCTCGAGCAGCTCCAGGCCCCAGAGCTGCATGGGGCCGAGCTGCGCGCTCACGCTGCGCGAAAGGCGCACCACGATCGCGCTGCCATCCACGCTCGCCTCCATGGGCAAGGTGCTGCCGTCATCAAGACGAATGCCTGCGACAGGCGTCTTGCCACTGAGATCGGCCGGTGTGCCGTCACTCTTGTTGGTGACCGGCACCGTTATCGTCAGCGGATCACCGCGCGTCAGCCCTATGTCCAGCCGCTGATGGGTCCGGTCGAGTTTCTGGCTGGCCATCGCGCTCTCCGTTCACATGGAATTGGTGTCAGGTGCGCCCAGGTCGTGGCGCCAGCGCACCTCGAGAACGAGGTCGACGCCGATGATGTCGCTGCCCGGCTCGGGGTAGTAGATCGTGGTGCCGGCGTAGCGCACGTCGTCCGCTAGACCGCCGAGGGTGCGGTCGTCGCCGGTGGCGCCGGTGATCAGCGCGGCGAGGATCGCGTTGGCCTGGGTGCTCCAGGTGCGGTAGTCGGCATCGGCCCGGTGCACGGTCTCGACGCCCACCTGGGTGGTCACCACGGCCTGACCATAGCGCTGATCGTGCTCCACCGGGCCGTCGCTCCCATCCCATAGGGAAATGGCCGGCAGGCTGTCGATGTCAAGCTCGCTGTTCGCCCGCTGGGCGGCGTGGCCGTCGAACGCGGCCAGGCCGGAGAGCTTGGCCTTGAGCGCCTCGAGGATCTGTTCGCGGATGGGGGTCGCCATGGGCGCTCCTGATCGTGTCGAAGGGCTACTGCTTGGCCAGCAGGCGGTCGGCCTCGTAGGCCAGGCGCTGCATCAGCCGGTTGCCGCTGGGCGCCTGCAGGTCGTCCTTCACGTCGGTGAACACCTGGCTGACGCTGGGGCCATAGAGCACCTTGATGCCCTCGCTGCGCCCGAGCCCGGGGCCGGACTTGGTGCGATAGGCGATGGCCTGCACGCCATTGCCGAACGTGATGAAGAAGGCGCCGGGCATCTTCTGCTTGCCGCCGCTGGGCTTGACCTGAACGCCAATGCCGCCCTTCTTGTACTGGCGGTGCGGGTAGCGGGTCAGCAGCGTGCCGCGTGTCGGCGTCTGAATCGCACCCTGCAGCTGGCTCACCGTGGCCTTGCGGATCTTGAGCTTGTCCCGCACATAGCCGGCCTTCAGCTTGACCTGCTTGCGGATTTCCTTGCTCGACTCGGTGCGGGTCACGCCCAGGGTGTGGTTGATCGCCCGGGACATCGCCCGCGGCGCACCGTTTTTGATGTGCGCCAGGTCGTCGTAGATCGACTTGATCTGCGCCTGGTCGACCTTAATCTTGATCGGCTCGAGGGCCATGCGGCCTCCTTAGCGGTCCGGCTTGACGATCCAGGTGACGAAGCCGCCATCGTTGGCGAGCTGGCTCACCAGGCGCCAAGTGTCGGTGGCAACGCTCACCGTCTCGCCGCGTTTGGCGTCGGCAAGATCGGAAGCGTAGCCGGATAGCTCGGTGCGTCGTTCGACCACCGTGCCCTGCATACCAGCCACCGTGCGCTCCACGTCGCGATCCACCATGACGGGGATCGTGACCGGGTCGCCGCTGGCCGGGGTGTAAGTGGCCGACTGGGTGTCGGCCAGGTGCGCCATGACCGCCTCATCGAGGCGGTCGGCGTAGTCGCTGAAGCTCATGGGAGAGCCCTATCAGGTGTTCTCGGTGAGCTTGATGCAGGCCCGCGGGCGGGTGCACAGGTGCGCCGGGTTGGACTGCCCCTCGAGCTCGACGCCCTTGCCGTGCTTGAGCATCTCGCTGGAGGAGTAGAACGGCAGGCCCAGGGTGTTGACCGCGTCCATGTAGTCCGCCGGAGCGAAGCGGGTGATGAAGAGATCCATCACGCCGGTGGGCACGGCATAGGCCTCGGTGTCGGCGACCTTGACGGTGCCGCCGCCGCGATAGCGCTCCCAGAAGATGCCGCCGAAGGAGAAGCCATCCCGCGGGTCGTCACGCAGGCGCGCGCCGTCCTGGTAACGGGCATAGGCGTCCTTCACGGCCTTGTGGCTGATCAGCTTGCGCCAGAAGCTCTTGCCACACAGCACGGTGATGCCGGTGTAGGAGAGCCCGCCGAGGGCGTCTTCCACCTTCTCGTGGATGTCCAGCGCCTTGCCCTGGATGTCGGTGGTGGCGGTGTCCATCGCCATGGCCACGCTCTGCTGGGTCACGCCGAAGGCCGTGAACAGGTCGTAGAGCACGGTGCTGCCGTCCGAGTTGAGCACCTGACCCATGATGGCGCCGAGACGGTGGTGCTCGTGGGTCAGGTCGATGCGGCGGGCCATCTTGGCCAGGCGACGGTTGACCACGGCCTGCACCGCTTCCTCGCTGTCCTCGCTGCCGAAGGCGCGCACGTTCTGCACCTCGTCGGCCAGCACGGTGGCGGTGGTCGGCAGGTGCGCGGCCTGGAAGCTCACGCCGGTGCGCTTGTCGGCGCCGACCACGGTGCCGGGGGCGCCGCGCGGCTTGGACTCGACCAGGCCCAGGGTGTCGCCGTCCTTCTCGATCACCAGGCTGGTGGTCGAGATGCCGTCGGCCTCGAACAGCCCCAGGCTGCCGATCTGGCTGGGCGTGTAGGTCACCTCGTTGATCGAGGCGGTCAGGGACGACATGGTGAAGATGTCGGAATCGAAGATGCCCATGGAGAGGCTCCTGTTTTCTCAGAAAAAGGGGTAGTCAGTCGCCCAGCCCCGCGGGGCCGTGGGCACTCGATGGTGGGGTGAGGGTCAGGCGCGATCAGCGCGGGATGATGCCGACGCCGATCAGGTCGTTCAGCGCGGTGGTGGTCTGGCCTTCGGTGATGCTATCGGGGAAGGTCAGGGCATCTTCCTGCACTTCGCAGGCGCGGACGTGCACGGTGCACGGCTGGGCAGCGCTGGAGGCGTCCACGGCGCCATAGAGCACGGCCTTGGCGGTCTCGGTGCCGTCATCGGCGTCGGGCGCCAGCTGGACGTAGTCGCCGTCGCCGTTCAGCGCCAGCACGGCGCCGGCCGGCAGGTCGCCGCTGGCCAGGGTGCCCTGCTCGCGGGAGCGCGCGCCATTGGCCTCGGATACGATGTGCTCGCCGGTATGCCGGCCTTCGGTGAAGCTCGCCATGGTGAATCTCCTTCAGTGGCGTTTCAGGGTGCTGCGCCGGGGGCGCGGCGGGGTGCAGGCCGGCCGGTCAGGCGGTGGCCTTGGAACGGTTCTGGCGGGCGTAGATGGCGGCGTAGTCGATGCCGGGCTTGTGCCCACCTTCGGGAGAGTGCGAGTTGTGGATGCTGTGCCGGTTGCCGCTGGCCGCCGCCACGTCGTAGATGTACTCGCTGGCCTGTTCTTCCGGCAGGCCGTTGTCGACCAGCTTCTCGAGCAGCTGGGTCTGGCCAGTGGTCTGGCAGGCCTTGACGATGGCCGAGATGCGGGCGCGCTCGCCGGCGAGGATCTCGTCGGGCTGCGGGGCGGGCTCCACGCCGGCCAGAGCAGAAGCGCGGATCTCTTCGAGCAGCGCCTGGGGCACGTCGTCGACCTTGGCCACCACCGGTGCCTGCTGCAGCAGCGCGATGATCTGGTCGCCCAGGTCGGCGGCCTGGGCCTCGGCCCGCTCGGGGGTCAGGTCGAAGGCCAGCGCCAGCGCATCGGCGGCGGTCATGGCGGCGGGTGCGGGCGGCTTGCCGGCCAGCTGGGCGCGCAGGTGCACCAGCTCGCCCTGCTGCTCGAGTTGGCGCAGGTAGGGGCCGATGTCGGCACTGGCCACGGCGCGAAGCTGGGCATCGGCCTCGGTGGCGAAGCCCCACTCGATGGCCTCGTCGGCGCCGAGGAAGGTGTCGCCCTGGTCGAGCAGCGCGCCGACCTCGTCGGCCGTCTTGCCGGTGGCCTCGACGTAGATGTCGACCATGGAGGCGTCGATGGCCTGGAGGTTGCGGGCGGTCTCCTGCATCTCCTGGGCGCTGAAGAAGCCGACCATCAGGGCGCTGGCCCGGTGGGTCATCATGGTGCTGCCCACGGCCATGCTGCGAGTGTCGCCGGCCATCATGATCACGGTGGCGATGCTGGCCGCCGTGCCGGTGACGCGGGTGTGCACCTTGGCCTGGTGATCGCGCAGGTAGTTGTAGATCCGCACGCCTGACGACACGTCGCCGCCGGGGCTGTTGAGCTCGACGGTGATCTCGTCCAGCTCGCCCAGGGCGTCGATGGCGGCGATGAAGTCGCGGGCCGGCTGCTCGCCGGTGAAGTCGGCGATCCAGTCCGGGGCCCAGTCGGAGCCGATGGGCTTGTCGATGACGACGTGGGCCTTGCGCGGATCGTCCGCTTGAGCCCGGGCAGTGAACCATTTCATAGATCAGTCCTCGTCTTGGTTGGCCAGGGCCTCGAGCGCCTGGTGTAGTGCGCCATTCTTGGCCAGGCGCCGCGGGTCGGAATCGAGAAGCAGGCCGAACTTGTCGGCGCTCTGGTTGCCCTTGTCGATCTCGGCGTCGAGCTGGTCGATGCTCCAGCCACGCTCGCCGGCGGCCTCGCTGCGCGGCTTGAAGCCGGCGCGGACCTCGAGCAGGTCGGCGGTGACCTCCTTGAGCGGGTCGACCCAGGCCCACTTCGGGGCGATCCAGTCGATGGCCAGATACTGCGAGCGGTTGCGCCAGTAGTCCGGCAGGCGCAGCGCGCCGGAGGTGACGGCCACGTCGAGCCACTTGGCGGCGATGCGCCGGCACCACTGGTGGACGATCAGCTGCGCCTGCAGCGCCTCGATGCGGCGACGGAATTCGAGCAGCCCGGCGCGGATCGAGCTGTAGTTGACGCCCTTGAGGTCGCCGGTCAGCTGTTCGTAGGTGATACCCGCGCCAGCGGCCACGGCGAGCAGCTCGGTGCGCAGCCATTCGGTGTAGTTGCCGCCGATGTCCGGCGGGTTCGAGAAGCTGACCTCCTCGTCGTCCTCGAGGTAGTGGATGCCGCCGGGCGTGAACTCGTCGAGCGGCTCGACATCGTCCGGCATGCTGACCAGTTCGCCGAAGGTCGGGCCCTCGTCCTCGGGGTCGTGGCTGGTCTTGCGCCGGACGAAGGCGCCGAACAGCTGAGCCAGCTTTTGTCTGGCCAACGTCGCATCCTGCATCTCGTCGATTTCGTACAGCCGCACGATCACCGAGGTGAGCTCGGGCACGCCGCGCAGCTGGCCGGGGCGGCCGCGGCGGTACATGTGGATGACGTTGTCGGCCGGTACCGGCACGCGCGTGTTGATCTCGCTGGTCAGCCGCTCGTGCGGGTGGTAGCGCCACAGGTGATAGGCGCGCCGCTGGCCGATGCCGTCGAACTCGATGCCCATCTTGATCAGGCTGCCGCCGAAGGCGCGGGAGAAGGTCGGGTCGAGGTGCTCGGCCTCGATCACCTGCAGCTGCATCGGCACG
>JBNJFM010000060.1:0-7669 GCA_051746865.1 Pseudomonadota bacterium
GGGAAGGTCTGCACGAATCGATGACGTCTCTGCGGGCTCTCCAAGGGCCCAGATGCAAGGCGCAGTCCGCCGTGAAGGGCCGTCGCCCTTTACAAGGGCTGCAACGCCGCAGATGGGCCCTTGGAGGCCCGCCCGGACGGGGCTCGCGGGTTTGTTCGCACTCGGCGTTGCCGTCCCTCGACGGGCAACGAGCCCGCCTTCGGTCCGGCGCCTTGATTGCGAACAAACCCGCGAGCCAGAGATGCCATCGATTCGTGCAGACCTTCCCTAGCGCCCAGGGCAATCTGGCCGGGAACGGCCGGCCGGCTCGCCCCGGCAGGGCGGCTTTGGGTAGAATCCCCGGATTCACGCCGGAGAGCCGCATTCCATGAACGAACATCACTATCCGGACGGGGAGCACGACGAGGACCTCGGCCCGAGCAAGTCCGCCGTCAAGCGCGAGGCTCATGCCGCCCAGAAGCTGGGCGAGGGTCTGGTTAAGCTGGATGCCGAGGCGCTCGACACCCTGGCCGTCAGCGATCGCCTGCGCGACGCGATCGAGGAGGCCCAGCGCATCCGTGCCCGCGGGGCACGCAAGCGTCAGATGCAGTACATCGGCCGCCTGATGCGCGAAGAGGACGTCGAGGCCATCGAGGCCGGCCTGCGTCGCCTGGACCCCAACTCGCCGGAAAACCAGCGCGTCGTCCACCAGGCCGAAGGCTGGCGGGACGCGCTGATCGAGGACCGGGGCGCGACCACGCGCTTTGTCGAGGCCTTCCCCGAGGTTGATGTGCAGCACCTGCGCCAGTTGCAGCGCGGCGCACGCGCCGAGGCGAAGAAGGAACGGTACGGCAAGGCTGCCCGCGCGCTTTTCGAGGAAGTGCGGGCACAGATCCAGGCGAAAGAAGAACAGGACAGGGACTAGAAAACGATGAAGGTGACGATTTTCGGCACGGGGTACGTGGGACTGGTCACGGGTGCCTGCCTCTCCGAGGTGGGCCACGACGTGACCTGCGTGGATGTCGACCCGGACAAGATCGCGCGACTCAACGACGGGGTGATTCCCATCTACGAGCCGGGCCTCGAGCCGATCGTCCGCGAGAACCGGGAACAGGGCCGCCTGCGCTTCACGACCGATGCGGCCGAGGGCGTGGCCCACGGGGAGTTGCAGTTCATCGCCGTGGGCACGCCGCCGGACGAGGACGGCTCCGCGGACCTGCAGTACGTGCGGGCCGTCGCCGCCTCCATTGCCGAGCACATGGACGCGCCGAAGATCATCATCGACAAGTCCACCGTGCCGGTGGGCACCGGCGACCAGGTGCGCGAGGTGGTCTCCGGCATCCTCGCCCGGCGCGGGCTCGATCTGGGCTTCGACGTGGTCTCCAACCCCGAATTCCTCAAGGAAGGGGCGGCGGTCAACGACTTCATGAAGCCCGACCGCATCATCGTCGGCACGAGCAACCCGCACAGCGAAGATCAGATGCGCGAGCTGTACGCGCCGTTCAACCGCAACCACGACCGCATGATCGTGATGGATCTGCGCTCGGCCGAGCTGACCAAGTACGCCGCCAACGCCATGCTGGCGACCAAGATCAGCTTCATGAACGAGCTTTCCAACCTCGCCGAGCGATTGGGCGCGGACATCGAGAACGTGCGCCTGGGGATAGGTTCCGACCCGCGCATCGGCTATCACTTCATCTACCCCGGCTGCGGCTACGGCGGGTCGTGCTTCCCCAAGGACGTGCAGGCGCTCTCGCGCATCGCGCACGCCGTCGACCACCAGCCGCTGCTGATGGACGCCGTCGAGGCGGTCAACTGCCGGCAAAAGCAGCGCCTGTTCGAGATGATCGTGTCGCACTACGGTGGTCGCGAGGCGCTGGCCGGCAAGACCTTCGCGCTGTGGGGGCTGGCGTTCAAGCCCAACACCGACGACATGCGCGAGGCCCCCTCGCGCGTGCTGATGGAGGCCCTCTGGGAGGCCGGGGCGAAGGTGCAGGCCTTCGATCCGGAGGCGATGGAAGAAACCCAGCGGATCTACGGCCAGCGCGACGATCTCGCCCTGGTGGGCACCCGTGACGCGGCGCTCAAGGGCGCCGACGCACTGGTCGTCTGCACCGAATGGAAGGCCTTCCGCGCGCCGGACTTCGAGCTGATGCGCGATGCGCTGAGCGAACCGACCATCTTCGACGGCCGCAACCTCTACGACCCCGAGCGGCTGGCCGAGGACGGCTGGACCTACTACGGCATCGGCCGCGGCCGCACCGTTCGCCGGATCGTCTGATCTTTCCTGAACCGGGCCGGCAAAGGGCCTAGACTCCCGAAACACCCAACGTGATTCGGGAGGCAGGTCATGCGTATCCATCAATGGCTCGTCGGTGCGGCAATCGCCGGTTTGGCGGGTCTGGCCATGGCGGCCGACGAAACGAAGGTCAAGGTCACGCCCACGCTCGAGTCGGTCACCGTCGAGCACGACGGTGAACCCGTCGAGATTAAGCGCAACCAGGACCCGGATAACCGCATCCACGAGGACTATCAGCAGACCAGCCGGGAATGCCCGCCGTTCTGCGTCCAGCCCATCGAGCTCCTGCCGGGCGTGCACACCATCGGCGAGATCGAGATGCTCGGGATGCTCGAGCGCGCCCGAGACGACGACTCGATCCTGATCATCGACTCGCGCACCCCCGACTGGTATCAGCGCGGCACCATTCCCAGTGCCGTCAACATCCCCTGGACCCGTCTCCATCCCGAGGCCTCCGGCTTCGATCCGTTCATCGCCGAGTCCCTGCTGATCGACGAATTCGGCGTGGAAAAGCGTGACGGGCTGTTCGACTTCCGGGACGCCAAGACCCTGGTGCTGTTCTGCAACGGCCCATGGTGCGGTCAGTCGCCCACCAACATCCGCGCGCTCGTGGGCATGGGCTACCCGGCCGACAAGATCTACTGGTACCGTGGCGGCATGCAGGTCTGGCACGTCATGGGGCTGACCACGGTCGAGCCCTGAATCGTCCTGCAAGGTGAGATGGCTGGCGACCACGGGTCGCCCAGAAACATGGAAACCCGATGGACCGTCGACGCTTTCTCTTCAGCAGCACGCTTGCGGTGGCACCGCTGCTGGTCGGTTGCCGGCAGGATGGTCCATTGCAGGTCTCCTACCATCCGTGGATCGGCTACGAGACGTTCTGTCTCGCCGATCAGTTTCGCTGGCTACCCGCGGGCGTGAGCCTGACCCGCCGGAATTCGGCCCTGGAATCGCTGGATGCATTGCGGACGGACCGGGCCGACGGGGCGGCACTGACGCTCGACGAGGTCATCCGGGCACGCGGGCAGGGACTGGATCTGGTGGTAGTGCTGGTCTTCAACGTCTCCTCCGGTGCTGATGTGCTGATGGCCGCCCCGTCGATCACCGACACGCCGGACCTCGCGGGACGGCGGATCGGCGTGGAGTCCTCGGCCGTCGGAGGGATGCTCCTCGACCGGATACTGGAAGAGGCCGGCCTCGGACGTGACGACGTGACCGTGGTCGACCTGGCCGCGGACCGGCATGTGAAGGCATGGCGCGATGGCCGGGTCGACGCCATGGTCAGCTACGAGCCCGTGGCTTCCCGACTGGAGCAGACGGGCGCCCGTCGCCTGCGCGACAGTCGGGACTATCCCGATACCATCTTTGACGTGCTGGCGGTTCGACGGGATCGGATCGACGGGGCGCGACAGACCCTCGGCGGGCTGATCGCGGCCCATTTCCGGGCGCTCGAGCATCTGCGCCTGAGTCGGCAGGACGCCATCTACCGTATCAGCGAGGTGGAGGCGATCGCTCCCGAGGCGGTGCGCCAGGCCCTGGGCGGCGTACTGATGCCCGGCCTTCGGGCGAATGCCCGCTACCTGTCGCCGGGCTCCCGGCTCACCACCGCCGCCAGCGAACTGCGCCAACGCCTGCGCATTGACGGCGGCCCTGGCGATGACTGGTACACCGATACGTATCTGCCCCCGGGAGAGTCCCTTGATCGCTGATCGCAGGAGATATTCGACCGGTGCGATGGCGCGCGGCCTTCTGGCCGCGGTGCTGCTCGTGCTCGCCTTGCCCTGGGACGCGGTGGAGGCGAACGCCGAGCCGATCGTCCTTGGGGTGCTGGGCGTGCGCGACGAGGCCGTCCTGGAACCACGCTATGCCCCGTTGGTCGAGCACCTGGACCGAGCCCTGCCGGAGCGGAAGGTGGAGCTGCGGATCCTCTCCACCGAAAAGCTGGATCTCGCCCTGAAGCGCAACGCCATCGACCTGCTGCTGACCACCCCGACCCACTACGAGGTGGTTCGCAGCGAAAACGCCCTCTCCGGCGTGCTGGCCACGCAGGTCTCGCGCTACGGGGACCAGGAAACCCGCAGTCTTGGCGGGGCGATCATTGTCCGGTCGGAGTCGGAGGACATCACCAGCCTGGCGGACCTGGCCGGACGTCGCATCGCTTCCCCGGGCAAATGCTGCCTGGCCGGCTACCAGGCACCGTTGCGCGAGGCGTTCGATGCCGGGGTGGATCTGCGCGAAAGCGCCGATTTCCTTTTCGTCGACAACCACGACGCCGTCGTCCGGGCCGTGCTTTCCGGTCAGACGGATGCCGGTTTCATTCGCACGGGCATACTCGAGGAGTGGATCGACCGTGGCGAACTGGCCCCGGCGGCCCTGAAGGTCATCAACCTCCAGCAACTGGGCGCTTTCCCCTACCGGGTCTCCACGCGCCTGTACCCGGAATGGCCCGTGGTCACGGTGGCGCACATCGACTCCGAGACGGAGCGTCGTCTCGCCGCGGCCCTGTTCGGTTTCCAACCAAACGAGGCCACGGCGCGCGCCAGCGGGCTGGCCGGATTTGCACCGCCGGCGGACTATCTTTCCGTCGAGCGCCTGACTCGTTCGCTCGGCCTGCCTCCCTTCGAGGGAGCCGACGAGATTACCTGGCCTCAGCTCTGGGCACAGTATCGGGCCGAAGGGATCGTGCTTGCCGTTGCCGCCGCCCTGGTGATGCTGTTGTCCGTGGCGCTGGCGATGCGCCACCTCGCGCTTTTGCGCAGCGAGGAACGTTTCCGGCGTTTCTTCGAGGACAACGCGTCCATCCTCCTGCTGATCGACTTTCGCAACGGCCGGGTGCTGGATGCCAACGAGTCCGCCGCTCGGTTCTATGGCTGGCGCCGAAAGGATTTGCTGGGGCGTCGGGTGGCGGACATCTGGGTGGATCCGGAGGATACCGAGCCCGGGGTGCGGGCGGCCGGCAGGGACATCTACATCGCCCGGCTTCGCAATGGGGACCGGCGGCTGGTCGAGGCGCACGCCACCTCCCTGAAAGGGCGCGAGCATGAAGAACACTACTTCGTCATCGTCCACGACGTGACCGAACGGGTCCGTGCCCAGGAATCCCTGGCCCGCGAGCGCCAGCGCCTGGCCAACGTCATCGAGGGCACCAACGTCGGCATCTGGGAGTGGAACATCCAGACCGGCGAGCTGGTCATCAACGAGCGTTGGGCGGAAATGGTCGGCTACCGTCTCGCCGAGCTGGAGCCCACCACGATCCAGGACTGGGAGCATCTCGTGCACCCCGCCGACCTGGAAAACGCGAATCGCCAGCTGAATGCCTGCTTTGAGAAGACGGCCGACTATTACGATGTCGAGATCCGCATGCGTCACCGTGACGGTCACTGGGTCTGGGTGGTGACCCGGGGGCGGATACTGGAATGGACCGACGACGGTAAGCCCCTGCGCATGTGGGGCACGCACCAGGACATCTCCGAGCACAAGCGGATGGAACAGCAGCTGCAACTGGCCGCGTCGGTATTCGTGCACGCCCGGGAGTCGATCATGATCACCGACCTGGAGGGGCGCATCATCGACGTCAACGCCGCGTTCAGCGAGATGACCGGCTGGCGGCGAGAGGAAATCATCGGCCGCACCCCGGCCTTTCTCCGGTCCGGCAAGCAGAGCGACGTCTTCTATCGCCGCCTGTGGCAACGGCTCGAGACCGAGGGCTTCTGGAGCGGCGAGATCTGGAACCGTCGCAGGAGCGGCGAGCTGTTCGCCCAGCGGACCACCATCAGCCGCGTGCTCGACGGCGAGGGCAGGGCGACCAACTACATCTCGCTGGGATCGGATGTCACCGACATCAAGTCTTACCAGAAGGACCTCGAGCATCAGGCCAGCCATGATGCGCTGACAGGCCTGCCCAACCGGATACTCATGGCCGACCGCCTGCGGCGCGCCATGGCCGAGACCCGACGGAAGGGCGGTCTGCTGGCCGTCGCGTTCCTGGACCTCGACGGCTTCAAGGCCGTCAACGATCGCCATGGCCACGACATGGGCGACAAGCTGCTGATCGAGGTGTCGAAGGACTTCGCCGCCCAGCTCCGCGAGGTCGACACCCTCGCGCGCATCAGTGGCGACGAGTTCGTCATTGTCCTGAGCGCGCTGGAAAACGAACAAACCGCCGAGCCGATTATCGCCCGCCTGATCGAGACCGCCGCCCGCCGGCGCGTGATCCGGGGCGAGATCATCCAGGTCACCGCCAGTGTCGGCTATACCTTCTACCCGCAGGACGAGCGGGTCGACGACGAGGATCTGCTCAAGCAGGCGGATACCGCCATGTACCAGGCCAAGGAGGGCGGTCGGAACCGCGCCTGCCGCTACCACCCCGGCTGACGGTCTGGTCGGCGCCCGTCCCGATGACAACGGGACGGATGTCGTTTCGCCTTGAAAAGGGCCGGTAAATCCCGCGTTTATATCCTGATTCGAATAATGATCTAAAGTACTGTCATGGTTCGCTGTCAGACCACAGGGCAGGTCGACCGCTTGCCGGAGGCAAGCGGTTGGATCATCAGCGAAGGTGGGCGGGACCTCCCGGTCCCCCGCCTTTCCTAGGAGGCTTTGCATGTCGGAGGTCAGGCGCCTGATCGAATGGGGTATGGTGCTGACGCTCCTGACCCTGGTCGCGATCGTGATCGGGGCTTTCCTGCTCTACCAGCAGGCCTTCGAGGCCGAGCGAGCGGCGCTGCAGGACACGGTTACCACCCAGGCCGCCTTGATCGAGGCGGTGGCCGCCTTCGACCGGGTGACCAGCCCCGGTCGGGACGAGGACGATACCCAGGGATACCCCCATGGCGCACGGGCCGCGACCCTGAGCCAGATCGAGGCGGCCTTTGCCGCTTCGCCCGGACTGGGTGAAACCGGCGAGTTGGTGATTGGTCGGGAGGAGGATGGCGAGATCGTCATCTTTCTTCACCAGCGTGCTTCAACGCATGTCCACGAGCGCACCGAAAAGGATGCCCCGCAGGTCGAGGCCCTTCCCGAAAGCGACACCCTCGAATTCGTGAAAAGGGAGCACGCTCACGACGTCAACGAAAGCCCCACGGCCGCCGAACCCATGCGCCGGGCACTCGCCGGCCAGTCCGGGACGGTGATTGCCGAGGACTTTCTCCACGAGACCGTGCTGGCCGCCTACCAGCCGCTGGAAAGCCTCGGCTGGGGGCTGGTGGCCAAGAAGGAACTCGCCGAGATTCGTGCCCCCTTCATTCGCAGTGCCGTCGTTGCCACCCTGATCGGCGCGGTTCTGGTGCTGATCGGCGGGCTGTTGTTCCGGCGGGCCACCGACCCGCTGATCAGTCGGCTCCGCCGCAGCGAGGCCCGCTATGCCCAGCTTCTCGAGCAGGCCGCCGAGGG
>JBNJFM010000061.1:0-7495 GCA_051746865.1 Pseudomonadota bacterium
TCCGCGTCGGCGTCGGCCTGCTCAGCTGGAAGGCGCCGGCGACGCTCCGGGCGACGCTGGAGAGCCATGTCTCGAAGGATCTGTTCTCGTTGTTCGACGAGCACCTGATCTTCTTCCAGGAACGCAGCGAGTCCGACATCGAGGTGGCGGAACACTTCGGCCTGCGGCACGACGGCAATCGCGAGAACACCGGAATCGTCGGCGGTGTGCGAGCCCTGGTCGAAAGGCTAGACTGCGACTATCTCCTCCTGCTGGAGAACGACTGCCCGGCGGTCGAGCCACTCGAGGAAATCCGTCGCCAGCTCGATGGCGCGTTGCGCGACATGGAGTCCGAGTCGATTCCCGTGTTCCGCTTTCGCAGCCGGCGCGAGCCGGGCGAGGGGCTCGCGTCCCTGGAGAAGTTCTACCGCTACTACGCCGACCGGGTGCCGGCCCCGGCCGGCTATTCGCCACTGCTGAGCCGGTTCAGGCGTCTGCTGCGGCCCGGCAAGGCCCGCAGGATGCTCGGGGCGTCGGCCTATGCCGACTGCGAGCCCGACCGGGTGTTTCCCGAGGTATTCGGCCGGACTCCTTGCGACAATCTCGTCGTGAGTTCCCGGCACATCAACTGGACCAACCAGTCGGTGCTGGTCAATCGTCGCTGGATGCGGGATGTCATCCTGCCCTACGTGGACGCCCATCCGAGCAACCGGCTAGTCAACGGCTTTTCCGATATCGAGAAGGAGCTCAACGGTGACTGGTGGCGTCAGCAGGGGTTCCGGGTCGGGCTGGTGCCGGGGGTGTTCACCCACCGACGTCTCGACCGCTGACTCCCGCGTCCTTCACTTGCCCCGGCGGTACGGGGACGGGACGTCGTCCGGCAACGTCTTGAAGCGTCGGTGCCCCCACAGGTACATCGCCGGGTGGCGCCGGATCTCGGCCTCCAGACGTTCGACCAGTCGACAGGTGTCGGCCACCTCGTCGCCGCTGGGGATGCCTTCCAGCGGCGGCTCGATCTCCAGCTCGTAACGATTGCCGAAGCGGCGGACGTGGTAGGGCAGGATCTCGGCACGACCCATGCGCGCGAGTGTCGGCATGGCGGTGTTGGTGGCCGCCGGCAGGCCGAAGAAGGGGGTGAAGGCGCTGGTCTTGCCGTGGTAGTTCTGGTCCGGTGCGGTCCAGAGCACGTCGCCGGCGCGCAGGGCGCGGACCATGGCGCGGGTGTCCTCGCGGTGGATCAGTCCGGCGAGATGCTTTTCGCGGCCCTGGTCGATCAGCGCGTCGATCGCGGGGTTGTTGTTGGGGCGATAGACGGCATGCACCGGCGCATGGCGCGAGACGAAGTACACGCCCAGTTCCATGTCGGTGACGTGGGCGGCGTTGAGGATCACGCCCCGGCCCGCCGCAGTCGCGGCCTCGAGGTGCTCCAGCCCGATGATGCGATACTCGGGAACCTTGTCGAGGTTGCCGAACCAGCCCCAGAACCCCTCGCAGATGCCGGCGCCCAGTCGGGCGAAGTGCTCGTCGACAAGATCCTCGCGGGCGGCGCTCGTCCATTCCGGGAACGCGACGGCGAGGTTGGCCCGCATCACGGCCCGACGCGACTTTAGCATTCGTGCCATCAGCCAGCCCATGCCGCGACCGAGACGCAATCGGGCGGTCTGCGGCAGGGCGGCGATCAGCCGCGGCAGCAGGGACAGGGCGAATCGGGCGGCACGTACGCGCCGGCCGGGGGGATTTATGCGGGCGGAACTCATGACGACCGGATTCTAAGGGATAATGCGGGCATGTGCTCGACACGACATGGATATTCCGGGGCCGGCGCTGTTCCGGCGCCGAGGAGGGGGCAGCCATGAGGCGCTGGCAGTATCGGCTGGCGCTGGCCGCTTTCACCCCCTGGCTGGTGATCGATGCCCTGCGCCGCTACCGGGCGGCGCCGGATGGGCAGCGACGACTCTTCGAGCAGTTCGGCCGGCTGCGTGACGGACTGCCCGCCGGTGGCGTCTGGCTCCACGCCGTGTCGCTGGGCGAGGTGCGTGCGGCCGCCTCCCTGGTCCGCGCCCTGCGTGAGCGCCATCCGCAACTGCCCATCGTGGTCAGTACCACGACCGAGACCGGGGCCGATGCCGCCCGGTCGCTGGGCGTGCCGCACTTCTATGCACCCTATGACCTCGCCGTCGCCCAACGTCGGGCGCTGCGTCGCCTGCGTCCCCGCCTGCTGCTTGTCATGGAGACCGAGCTCTGGCCGAACCTGGTGCGCGAATGCAACCGGTCGGACACGCCGGTCGCGGTGGTCAATGCCCGTCTGTCCGACCGCTCGATGGCCCGCTACCGCCGCTGGGGCGGGGCGCTGCTGCGCGAGGTGCTGGCGGGCATCGACCTGATCTGTGCGCAGTCCGCGCAGGATCGGGCCCGTTTCCGCCAGCTCGGCGCGTCCCGGGTGGCGGACTGCGGCAATCTCAAGTTCGATCTGCCGCTGCCCGACGAGCCGGCGGCGCCCGCGGAAGCCAGTCGTCACGACTGGCTCGCGGCGAGCACCCATCCCGGCGAGGAGGAGCTGGTACTCGACGCGCATCAGCGGGTGAAGCAGGCATTTCCGGACGCCCGTCTCCTTCTGGTGCCACGTCACCCCGAGCGGGCCGACGAGGTGCTGCGGCTGGTGGAGTCGCGCGGATGGACGGTCGGTTGCTGGGGTGCGGGTACCGGTGCGGAGGTCGAGGTGGTGGATCGTGCCGGCGTGCTTGCCGAGCGATTTGCCGAGGTGCCGGTGATATTCATGGGCGGGTCGCTGGTGCCCGTGGGCGGACACAACCCGATCGAGCCGGCGGCGGTGGCCCGCGCCGTGCTGCACGGTCCGCACGTCGAGAATTTCCGGGCGGTTTTTGCCGCACTCGAGGAGCGGCAGGCGTCCCGAAAGGTCGAGGATGCGCGCGAACTGGGAGAGCAGGTGATCCGGGCATTCGCCCGTCCCGCCGACTGGGCCGCCCGGGGGCAACGGGCCCGGGAGGTAATCGCCGAGCACCGCGGGGCGACGGCGCAAGTGCTCGATCAGATCTCTCCTTGGCTAGGGAAACTCTGCACGATTCGATGACGTCTCTGCGGGACCTCCAAGGGCCCAGATGCAAGGCACAGCCCGCCGTGAAGGGCCGTGGCCCTTTACAAGGGCTGTAACGCCGCAGATGGGCCCTTGGAGGCCCGCCCGGACGGGGTTCGCGGGTTTGTCCGCACTCGTCGTTGCCGTCCCTCGACGGGCAATGAGCCCGCCTTCGGTCCGGCGCCTCGATTGCGAACAAACCCGCGAGCCAGAGATGCCATCGAATCGAGCAGAGTTTCCCTCGACGCCTGAGCCGTCACTCCTCGTCGGTCGCTTCTCCGTCCACGGTGCGTCGGGCGCGTTCCAGCACGCGCTGCATCATGTCCGTGTCGGTGACCGAGCCATTGCCATCCTCGCGATCCTGTCCCATCAGGGGCGCGATTAGGGCGTTGGTTTCCTGGTCGGTGAGCTGGCGGTTGATCGCCTCGAGATCCGCCACGGTCAACTGGCCGGTGTCCGCCTTGAGCTGGAGGAGGTTGGTGAGGTAGCTGTAGCGGGCGTCGAGGTAGTCGGCCATCGCCTCGAAGACGCGCAGCTCGGCATTGAGCACGTCTACGATGGTGCGCGTGCCCACGCCGTACCCTGCCTCGGTGGCCACCAGGCTGGTCCGGGCGGATTCGACCGCCTGGCGGAAGGCGGTGATCTCGCTGATCGAGGTCTGCACGCCGCGGAAGCTGTCGGAGGTCTGCTGGCGCACCTGCCGGCGCTGGCCGTCGAGGTCGAACTGGCTGCGCTGGTAGTCGAAGGCCGCCTGCCGGGAGCGCGAGTTGATCCGCCCGCCGGTGTAGATCGGCATCTGCAGTTGCACGCCCACCGATCCGTTCAGATCGCCCCTGCGCCCCTGTCGGGTCACGCCGCCACCGGTATAGCTGTTGTCGAAGCCGTACTGGGCGTTTAGCCCTACGGTGGGCAGCCGTGCCGAGCGGTTGATGTCGACCACCTGCTGGGCGATCTGCGTGCCGACCACGGCGCTCTGCAACCCCAGGTTCTGTTGCAGTGCCGCCTCGATCCACCGTTCCGGATCAGCCGGTTTCGGGGAGGCCACGTCGAGGTTGGTGCGAATGTCGTCCAGGTCGGTCACCGATTGCCCGATGATCGTCTGCAGGGCGGCCTCGGCGTTGTGCAGGGCGTTGCGCGCGGCGATGATCCGCGCGTTGGCCTGGTCGTACTGGGACTGGGCATCGGCCACGTCGGTCACGGCCACCTGGCCGACCTCGTACTGGCGCTGGGCGCGTTCGAGCTGGCGCTTGAGCGCCGCGCGGTTGGCCTTGGCCAGCTGGAGCTGGGCGTCGGCATTGAGCACCTGAAAGTACGCCTGGCCGGTACGCAGGATCAGGTCCTGCCGGGCCTGCTCGTAGTCGATGTCCGCCTGGCGGACCTGCAGTTCCGCCCGATCCAGTTCCAGCTGGTCGCTGCGGTTGAAGATGGTCTGGCTGAGCGTGAGGGCCAGGTTGCCGCCGACGCCGTCACTGCTGTCCGTCCCCGGGACCTCGCCGATGGTGGTGTCGCTGCGGCTGAAACTCACACCGGTCTCGGCGTTTACCTGCGGCAACAGGTCGGCGCGCTCGATGGGGATGTTCTGTTCGATCGAGAGTCGCTGCTGTTCGGCGGCGCGCAGCTGCTGGTCGTTCTGCTCGGCCAGCGAGTAGATGTCCAGAAGATCCGCCGCCGTGGCCTGGGCGGCGTAGAGTGACAGCCCCATGCCGACGGCCAGCGACAGCGTGGCCCGGCGCAGAGCCGTCTTCCCGCGAAGGGCGGCGGAGGAATGAGAGCGGCGGCTGGCGGACATGGTCGAGACACCCCGATGTGAAATAGTTAGCCCACTAAGGTTTTGAGGAACCTTACCCCACGAGCCGGCGACCGGACAAGCATGGCGATGCGACGCGTCCCGTTGACGGGGCGCGTTCCTGCAATCGGAGCTTAGTGCATAATCCGGTGGCGAGAATTCACGACCCAGGCCGGGGCGGTGTCAGAGCGAGAACTCGGGCCTGGGTTCCGCGCCGACCAAGTAGGCGGTGCGGGTCTCGAACAGCGAGTCGGTGCGGAAGTCCGTTTCCGATTCGCGGGTGACCATGGAGACCGTCTGGATCGGGCCGCTGCCGGTGATCGCCAGCAGTCGACCCCCGAGGTTGAGCTGGCGGTAGTTCGACTCGGGCATGTCGGCGCGGGCGCCGGTGTAGACGATCACGTCGAAGCGCTCTTCCGGCGCCCAGCCGTCGTGCGCGTCACCGGTCTCGAGGACCACGCGCTCGAATCCCAGCTCCGAAAGCAGCCCGCCGGCCCGCTCGGTGAAGTCCTGGAAGATGTCCACCGAGCGCACGCTGTTGCCCAGGGAAGCCAGCGCCGCGGTGAAGAAGCCCGTGCCCGTGCCGATCTCGAGTACCCGCTCGTCGGGCTGGACCTGGAGGTGCTGCAGGATGCGCCCTTCCACGACCGGCGGGAGCATGGTCTGTCCGTGGCCGATGGGTACCGCCACATCGGCAAAGGCGTGGGCCTGCTGGTCCTCGGGGGCGAAGCGCTCGCGCGGGACGCTGAAGAAGACCTCCAGCACGCGCTTGTCGAGCACGTCCCAGGGACGGATCTGCTGCTCGACCATGTTGAAGCGGGCCAGTTCGGTGTCGGTGGGCATGATTCGGCTCTGTTCCTGATGAATAAGGACAAGTGCGCGGTAATTTACGGGTTTTGCGCATTGCGGGCAACTTGGGCGCACTCGTCCCGGGAGGCGCTTCGGTCGACCGGCCAAGTGCCTGACGGCCCGGGCGAACTTGTCATCGGCGCGCCGCTGGGGTAGCGTCACGGGTTTACGAGGCGGTCGCCCTGCGATCGCTACCAACAGACTAGGGGTGCCGTGCACGCGGCTGAGAAACACCCTTGGAACCTGATCCGGCTTGCATCGGCGTAGGGAAGTCTGTCTGGCGCACTTGGGTAGTCCTAACCAGCCAGTCCGGCGCTCGTCGAGCATGCCCCAAGCCCCCGAGGTGGCATATGAGCGCAATCCCCAGCGATTTCCTGCAGAAGACCGCGAAGCTTTCCGAGACGGTCATCGCCCCGTTCCCCGCCAGTCACAAGCGCTACACGCAAGGCTCGCGTGCGGACATCCGCGTGCCGTACCGCGAGATCTCCCAGACCGCCACGCAGAACGATTCCGGCATCGTCTCCAACCCGCCGATCCCCGTCTACGACACCTCCGGTCCGTATACCGATCCGGACACCGAGATCGACCTGCTCAAGGGGCTTTCGCCCCTGCGTCAGCAGTGGATCGAGGAGCGCGGTGACACCGAGCAGCTCGACGGCCCGACGTCCGCGTTCGGCCGGGAGCGTCTGACGGACGAGAAGACCGAAAACCTGCGCTTCTCGCACATCCGCCCGCCGCGCCGTGCCAGCAATGGCGCCAACGTCACGCAGATGCACTATGCGCGTCAGGGCGTCATCACCCCGGAGATGGAATACGTCGCCATCCGCGAGAACAACCGTCTCCAGGAAATGCGCGCCGATCCGCGCTACAAGGCGCTGCTGCGTCAGCACAAGGGCGAGTCCTTCGGCGCGGCGATCCCCGACGAGATCACCCCGGAGTTCGTCCGCGACGAGATCGCCCGCGGCCGCGCCATCATCCCGGCGAACGTCAACCACCCGGAAATCGAGCCGATGATCATCGGGCGGAACTTCCGTACCAAGATCAACGGCAACCTCGGCAACTCCGCGGTCACCTCCGGCATCGCCGAGGAAGTGGAAAAGATGGTCTGGGGCATCCGCTGGGGCGCGGACACCATCATGGACCTGTCCACCGGCAAGAACATCCACGAGACTCGCGAGTGGATCCTGCGCAACGCGCCGGTACCGATCGGCACCGTGCCGCTCTACCAGGCGCTGGAGAAGGTCAACGGCAAGGCCGAGGACCTGACCTGGGAGATCTACCGCGACACCCTTATCGAGCAGGCCGAGCAGGGCGTGGATTACTTCACCATCCACGCCGGTGTGCGCCTGGCCCACGTGCCGATGACCGCCGACCGCGTCACCGGGATCGTCTCGCGCGGCGGGTCGATCATGGCCAAGTGGTGCCTGGCCCACCACGAGGAGTCGTTCCTCTACACGCGCTTCAACGAGATCTGCGAGATCATGAAGGCCTACGACGTCTCCTTCTCGCTGGGCGACGGCCTGCGCCCGGGCTGCCTGGCGGACGCCAACGACGAGGCCCAGTTCGCCGAGCTCGAGACCCTGGGCGAGCTCACCCAGATCGCCTGGAAGCACGACGTGCAGGTGATGATCGAGGGCCCCGGCCATGTGCCGCTGCACATGGTAAAGGAGAACATGGACAAGGAACTCGAGGACTGCTTCGAGGCGCCGTTCTACACCCTCGGGCCGCTGGTCACCGACATCGCCCCGGCCTACGACCACATCACCAGCGGCATCGGCGCGGCCAAC
>JBNJFM010000062.1:0-7386 GCA_051746865.1 Pseudomonadota bacterium
GGACTCGCGCCGGTCTAAGTTGGCGGCGCCCCCGAGGGGCTCCACACTGGTCAGCGGTCCGTCGGTATGCGGCCGCCCCTCGGGAGGAATGTCCGTACTCCCCCTTGAGGCTCAGCCCGGTCACCGAGTCGAGCGCAAGTCCCAGGATGACCGCCTCTGCGGTGGCGCGGATCCTCTGGCAGGTGGGCATTAATCCGGGAAATCGTTGGAAATGGCGACGCAAGATGCGATCTGCGTTGCCGCCCGCAGGAACGGCTGGGTGGCCAAGTTGGCGAAATGATCAGGCTCGGGAAGGGGGTGAGCCTTACAACCGGGGGCCGCCGACCCGATTCTTGATCCGCTTGAGCAACGTCTGGCACTCGACGCTGACGATGCCCTCGCGACCGTAGATCTCGCGGGAGGCAAAGGCGAGCAGGGACTCCGGGGAGTCGGTCAAGGCGTGGACGTGCAGGCTTCGCATGTCGCTCATGATGTAGAGGCTGATGATCTCGGGTTGATCGGCCAGTGCCTGGGCGATCGATTCGATCGCGTGGGGTGCGGCCTTGATATCGAGGAATGCCGAGACGGATTTTCCCAGTTTCTCTGGGTCGATCACGGCTGTGAACTGCTCGATCGAGCCACCGTCGATCAGCGCCTGCACGCGATCCCGCACGTGGGCGCGCGTCACGCCGAGTTGCCGTGCGATTTCCGCGTAGGACAGTCGCCCATCCTTTATCAGTAAACCGATGATCTCGGTATCCAGTCGATTCATGTGTCTTTCCTCCCGGTGACGCCTCGTTGCAGTTTCCTTGCCAGCCGCACTCGTCGTGACCTGTCGCCGGTTTTCACCGCCCCGGCAGGATCAGTAGGCACCCGGCTGGTGCAGACGGGCACCAATACGTCGCAGCAGGTGACATTCGCCGGCAATGCCGGGGTATAACCGGTAGGTTGGGGAACGAATTGCGCGAGGAGCACTGACATCCGGTCGCGAAATCGCCCCTGACCTGACAAATTGCAGTGAGGGGAGGTGTTTCGCTGCGCCAGGCTGGTGCGTTCGGTGAGTTCTTCCAGGCAAGAGGGCGGCTTTACAAGTGTATGACTAAGAAGGGGGAATCCCCGTTACTGGTGACATGGCACGAAGCTCGCTACCTCGGTGGGTGACGCAGACGAATGTAAACGCCTGCATTTCATCCCCACGGAGGAAAACCGCATGTCGATCAATCGCAGAAGTTTCATCAAGTCCGGCGTTGCCGCGCTCGGAGCCACCGCTGCCGCCTCGGCGCCGATGATCGCCCGGGCCGAATCGGACAAGACCTTTGTTTGGAAGATGACCAATGCCTACCCGGCGGGTGCGCCTTTCTACTCCACCGGCCCGGGCAGTGCGGAGGATTTCTGCCGCATCGTTGAGGAAATGTCCGGCGGGCGGCTGAAGATCAAGCATTTCGCCGCGGGGGAACTGCTCCCGGCGATGGAAGGGTTCGATGCCTGCTCCAACGGTGTCGTCGAGATGAACTGGGCGAATGCCTATTACTGGGCGGGCAAGACGCCGGCGGCCCAGTTCTTCACCACCGTGCCGTTCGGCATGAACTTCCAGGGCATGACCGCGTGGCTGCAGCACGGTGAAGGCCAGAAGCTCTGGGACGAGGTCTACGAGCCGTTCAACGTGATCGGCATGCCGGCGGGCAACACGGGCGTGCAGATGACCGGCTGGTTTCGCGACCCGATCGAGTCCGTCGATGACTTCGATGGCCTGCGAATGCGCATCCCGGGCCTGGCTGGCAAGGTCTACGAGCAACTCGGCGTGAGCGTGAAGCTGCTGCCCGGTGGCGAGATCTTCCCGGCGCTTGAGCGGGGCGTGATCGATGCCGCCGAGTTCGTCGGGCCGTACCAGGATCGTCGCCTCGGGCTGCACATGGCCGCCAAGCACTACTACACCACCGGCTGGGCCGAGCCCTGCAACGTCACCGAGTTGCTGGTCAACAAGGAAGCCTGGGCCAGCCTGCCGGGCGACCTGCAGGCCATCGTTCGCCACGCGGCCAATGCCTGCAACGTGACCAGCCACACCTGGTCCGAGGCCAACAACGCCGACGCGCTCACCGACCTGGTCGAGAACCACGGCGTCAAGCTCGGCACGCTCTCGCCGGAGATCGTCAAGCGCCTCAAGGAAAGCACCGGGGATGCGCTCAGCGATCTGGTGGCGAAGGATCCGATGGCCAAGAAGGTCCACGACAGCTACTTCGCCTTCAAGCAAAAGCACGACCTGTGGCAGCGCCGCAGCGAGACCGTGCTGCAGACCGACCTGAGCTGAGCTATGCACACGGCAATCCACGAACTGGCCCGGTCGCTCGACCGGGGGGTGGGGCTGATCGGTCGCCTCAGTGCCTGGCTGACGCTGGCCCTGGTGCTCCTGGTGGCGGGCAACGTCCTATTCCGCTACTTCTTCCACGTCAGCTCGGTTGGCCTGCAGGAGCTCGAGTGGCACCTGCTGGCCCTGATCGCGATGCTCGGTTCGGTTTACACGCTCCAGCAGGACGAGCACGTCCGCGTCGACATCCTCTGGCAGAGGTATCCGCCCCGGCTGCGAAGGGCTTTCGGCGCGTTGATCGCCGCGCTGGTCATCGTGCCGATGGCGTTGTGGCTGGGGTGGCTCTCGGTCGATTACGTCACGAAGTCCTACCGCATGGGCGAGGTCTCGCCCGACCCGGGTGGCCTGCCGTACCGCTACCTGGTCAAGGCCGTGATCCCGCTCGGATTCTCGCTGATCGCCATCCAGGGGTTCGCCATGGCCCTGCGTGACGGCCTGGCGGTCTTCGCTCGCGACCCGGACGCCCTGCTTGCTTCGAACAAATCTGTCGGGCAGCCCGAAACTCCGCCGGAACAGCCGGCGACATCCCCCTGAATACGGAGACGGACCCATGGACTCCTACAGCCTGGCGTTGATGATGATCGCGGGATTGCTGGTCCTGATATTTGCCGGCGTCCCGGTGGCCTTTTCGATCGCCGCCGTCGGCATCGTCTTCGGGCTGATCGGCGTGGGCGACTTCATGTTCAACCTGCTGCCGGCGCGCATCTTCGGGGTCATCACCAACTACACGCTGCTCGCCATCCCGCTGTTCGTGTTCATGGGGGTGCTGCTGGAGAAGTCCCGCATCGCCGAGAGCGCGATTGACGTGGTCGGCCATCTGGCCGGTAACCGACCGGGCGGCATGGCGATCGCCATCATCGTCATCGGGGTGCTGATGGGCGCCTCGACCGGCATCGTCGGCGCGACGGTGGTGGCCGTCGGCTTGATCACGCTGCCGAAGTTGCTTGCCCGGGGATACCACCCGTCGCTTGCCAGCGGCACCATCTGCGCATCGGGCACGCTTGGCCAGATCATCCCGCCGAGTCTGTTGATCATTCTCCTGGCCGACATTATGGGCGAGTCGGTGGGCGAGCTGTTCGCTGCGGCGATGGTGCCTTCGATGCTTCTGGCGGCGCTCTACGTGATCTACCTGATCGTCCTCGGGCGCCTGGTGCCGCACCACGCCCCGCCACTGCCCCAGGCCGAACGGGACGCGATGGGGCGGGGCGAGCTTTGGCTCAAGGTGGTCAAGACGGTGGTACCGCCGGTGCTGCTGGTCGTCGCGGTGCTCGGTTCGATCATCGGCGGGGTGGCCGCGCCCACGGAAGCCGCCTCCATCGGGGCGCTCGGGGCCATGGCGATCGTTGCGGCCATGGGACGGTTGGACATGGCCACGCTCAAGCAGACCATGCGCGACACCTTGAAGCTCACCGGCATGATCATGTTCGTGCTGATCGCGGCTCAGGCCTTTGCGCTCTCGTTCCGCCTGCTCGGTGGAGAGGCGATTATCAGCGACCTGTTCGAATGGGTTCCTGGCGGAACCATGGGGGCGATCCTGTTTATGCTCCTCGTCCTGTTCGTACTCGGCTTTTTCCTCGAGTGGATAGAGATCTCCTACATCGTGCTGCCTCTGATGCTGCCCGTGTTCGCGGCCGCCGACGTTGATGTCATATGGCTGGCGATGCTGGTGGCCCTGGTGCTGCAGACGTCGTTCCTGACGCCACCCTTCGGCTGGGCGCTGTTCTTCCTCAAGGGGGTGGCACCCCCGGAGGTGCGCACCCGGGATCTCTACCTCGGCGTGCTGCCCTTCATCGGCCTGCAACTGCTGACACTCGCCATCGTGCTGATCTTTCCGAGCGTGGCTACGGGCTTGCCGCAGAGCATGGGCTGGTAAGGTTTTCACCGCGGGGCGCGGCCCCGTGACCAAACGGAGAAACCCGATGATCAATACCCCACGCGCCCGCCGCGGCATGGTGGTCGCCCCGCATGCGCTCGCCTCCGAGGCGGGGCTGGCAGTGCTGCGTGAAGGCGGTAACGCCGTCGAGGCCGCTGTCGCGACCGCCTCGACACTGGCCGTGGTCTACCCGCACATGACTGGCATCGGCGGAGATGCCTTCTGGCTTATCAAGCCGGCCGGCGGGGCGGTGCGCTACGTCGGAGGCTGCGGTGCGGCCGCGGCGGACCGTGACGACTACACCGAGCGAGGGATGACAGCGATCCCGACCCGCGGGCCGGATGCCGCGCTGACCGTGGCCGGTGCCGTCTCGTCCTGGGAGGCCGCACTCGAGCTGTCGACTGCCGAGCTGGGTGGGCGGGTGCCGGTCTCGCGCCTGCTCGAAGACGCCATCGACTATGCCGAGTTGGGCTACCCGGTCACGGCAAGCCAGGCCTCCGTCACCGCGTCGCGTACGGACGAACTGTCATCCGTCCCCGGCTTCGCCGAGACCTTTCTCCAGGACGGGAAGCACCGGCCTGTGGGTGCAATCGAGACCCAGCCCCGGCTGGGTCGCACCCTGCGTCGTCTGGTCGACGAGGGGCTGGAGGGCTTCTATCAGGGAAGGCTGGCCCGTTCGATTGCCGACGACCTCGATCGGGTGGGTAGCCGGGTCGGGCTGGAGGCACTGCTCGCCCACCAGGTAGAGGTGGGCGAGCCCCTGGCCTGCCGGGTCGGGTCGGCGACGGTCTACAACAGCCGCCCGCCAACCCAGGGCGTCGTGTCGCTGATCATCCTGGCCCTGGCCGAGCGTCTCGGTGTGGCCGACTTCCCGGTCGACAGCCCCGAGGCCATCCACCGGATCGTCGAGGCAACCAAGCGGGCATTCCGGGTGCGCGACAAGTCGCTGATGGATCCCGCCGACATGGACGTCCCGGTCGAGACCTTCCTCGATTCGGGTTTTCTCGACGGGCTGGCCGACGAGGTCGATCCGAACGGGGCCATGCCTTGGGGCAGGGCGGGCGAACCGGGCGACACCACGTGGTTCGGCGTCATCGACGGGCAGGGTAATGCCGTGTCCGTGATCCAGAGTATCTACCACGAGTACGGCAGTGGGATGGTGCTCCCCGAGACTGGCATCAACTGGCAGAACCGCGGGCTGGCCTTCTCTCTCGAGCCGGATTCTCCAAGGGTGTTGAGAAAGGGCCGCCGGCCGTTCCACACGCTCAACCCGCCGCTTGCCAGTCTCGACGATGGCCGCACGATCGTTTACGGCACGATGGGTGGTGATGGTCAGCCGCAGACACAGGCAGCATTGTTCGCCCGCCATGTCTGGAACGCGGTCGAGCCCCAGGCAGCCGTTACCGCTCCACGCTGGCTACTGGGACGAACCTGGGGCAACCCCTCGACCTCGTTGAAGCTCGAAGCCCGTTTCGATCCGTCCGTCACCTCAAGGCTTTCCGAGATGGGGCACGAGGTGGAGTCGGTGGCTGAATTCGACGAGATGATGGGGCACGCCGGCTTGATCGTGCGCTCACCCGACGGCGTGCTCGCCGGTGGAGCCGACCCCCGTGGCAATGGCAGTGTCGCCGGTTTCTGATGCCTGCCCGGACGACGCCCGGGCAGGTTCGCTTTCTCCCGTTTCTAATTGACCACGGTACCCCATGGAAAACCTTCTCGTCCTGATTCCGTTACTTCTCGCCAGTGGTGCAGTCGCCGGGCTGCTGGCCGGTTTGCTGGGCGTCGGTGGCGGTATCGTCATCGTGCCGATGCTCTACCACGTCTTCATCCATGTCGGCGTGGCGCCGGACGTGGTGATGCCCCTGGCGGTGGGAACATCGCTTGCCACGATCGTGGTCACGGCGAGCATGTCCTCGCGCAGCCATCACGCCCGGGGCAACGTCGATGGCCCGCTGGTCAAGCGCTGGATCCCGGCCGTGCTGGCCGGCGTGGTGGTCGGCACCTTGCTCGGCGCCGTGCTGCCGGGCGAGCTTCTGCGGGTGATATTCGGTGGCTTCATGATCGTGATCGCCACCCACATGCTGCTCACCGCAGGCCGTCCGGTGGCCCTGACCGACCACCTCCCCGGTGCCTGGGGCCAGCGCGGGGCGGCGACCGGGATCGGCAGCCTCGCCTCGTTGCTGGGTATCGGGGGTGGCACGCTGGTGGTCCCGTTCCTCAACTTCTTCAGTTTTCCCATGCACCGGGCGGTGGGCTCGGCGGCGGTAGTCGGGCTGGTGGTCGCCGTACCGGGGACCATTGGCTACATGCTGACGGGCTGGAATCAGGGGGGACTGCCGCTCGGGTCGACCGGTTACGTCAACTGGCTGGCCTTCGTCCTGCTGGTGCCGATGACGATGCTCTTCGCCCCGATGGGGGTGCGCTTGTGTCAACGGCTGGACGTGGGCAAGCTTCGGCGCGCCTTCGCGGTGCTGTTGATCGCGGTGGGTATCAAGATGCTGTTCTTTTGAGTGAGGGACAGTTGGCTTGAAATGCCGGCGAGGTGTCGATAGATCGACAGCACCGACACGCGAAATGGGGGTGGAACATGGCCGGAGGCTGGGCAAAGGATGGCGCCGAACAGGCGCAGATCGACGACACGGTCAACGACGCTCTCGCTCGGGTGCGGGCGGACATCCCTGACGGCGAGAGCCTCGAGTATTGCGAGGAATGCGACGAACCGATCCCCGAGGCGCGTCGCCGGGCAGTGCCCGGTGTGCGCCTGTGCGTCGGCTGCCAGTCCGAACGGGACGAGCAAACCGCCTCTACCTCGCCGTACAACCGTCGGGGCTCCAAGGACAGCCAGTTGCGCTAAGGGCGCAGGGCACTTCAACTCGGTGCACGTCGGGTGCGCATTGCCGCGCACCTTCATGTCCGTGATGAATCGGAAGCGCGGATCCCCACCGACCGTCCACTACACTCTGTGCGCATGATTCCTTTTTCCGTACTCGATCTCGCCCCGATCACCGAGGGATCGGATGCCGCCTCGACATTCGCCAACAGCGTGGATCTCGCCCGTCATGCCGAGGACCTCGGTTACCGACGTTACTGGCTCGCCGAGCATCACAACATGCCCGGGATCGCCAGCGCGGCCACTGCGGTGGTGATCGGCCAGGTGGCGGCCGCCACC
>JBNJFM010000063.1:0-6705 GCA_051746865.1 Pseudomonadota bacterium
GGTGACCGTCAGTCGTCCACGCCCAGGATGACGTGGCTGGCCTTGACCTGGGCGCAGGCACGGCCCCCCTCGCTCAGGCCCAGCGACTTGACGCTGTCGTTGGTGACCACCGCGGTCAGCCGCGCGCCGCCGGGCAGGGCGAGCACCACCTCGCTGTTGACCGCGCCTTCCTCGATACGGGCGATCTCGCCGCAGAGGTGGTTGCGTGCCGAGGTGCGGCTATCCGCGTCACTCAGGATCACGAAGCTCGCCTTGATCAGCGCATGCACGGCACTGCCCTCGGCAAGCCCCATGTCCTCGGCGCTGTGCCGGGTGATCACCGCGACCAGTTCGTCGCCGCCGTTGAGGTCGACGACGACTTCGCTGCTGACCGGGCCGTGGGTGATGGCCTTCACCCGGCCGGCCAGGTGGTTTCTCGCGCTCGTCTTCATGTTGATCCGTCTCAGCAGGTCCAGTTGATCCGTCAGTCGGTCGCGTTCGAACAGGGCGAGCAGTTCCTGCTGCATCCCGTCGAGGCGTTGCCAGGCCTCCAGCAGTCGGCGGCCTTCCTCGGTCAGTTCCGCGCCGCCGCCCTTCGCTCCGCCGTGACGGGTGGTGACCAGCGGCTTGTCGGCGAGGTTGTTGATCGCGTCGATCGCGTCCCAGGCCGCCTTGTAGGTCATGCCGATGGCACGAGCAGCCCCGCTGATCGAGCCGGTCTGGCCCAGGGCGGCGAGCAGCCGCAACCGCCGGTCGGAAACCTCGCCTTCGCCGAGTTTCAGGCCGAGGGAGCCGGTGAAGGCCCCGATATGTTTCGAACTATATACCGACATGAGGGAAGATCGCAATGGTTGGAACGGACAGGAACATTCTACGTCCATGGATCGCGGATGAGGCTAGCGCTCGTGATGCCTGATCCGCTCGAAGGCCTCCAGCGCCTCCCGGCGCGATTTCTTGAGGTCGACGATCGGGGCGGGATAGGTCTCGCCCGGACGTACACCGGCCCGGGTGAGCGTGTCGGGGTCGGCTTCCCAGGGGGTATTGAGCAGCTTGTCTGGCAGATCGGCCAGCTCCGGCACCCAGCGGCGGATGAAGTTGCCCTCGGGGTCGAATTTTCTGCCCTGGATCACCGGGTTGAAGATGCGGAAATAGGGTGCGGCGTCCGCGCCCGTGCCGGCGACCCACTGCCAGCCGGCGGTGTTGCTGGGCAGGTCGGCGTCGACCAGCGTGTCCATGAACCAGTCCGCGCCGATGCGCCAGTCGACCAGGCAGTTCTTGGTCAAAAACGAGGCGACGATCATCCGGGCGCGGTTGTGCATCCAGCCGGTGGTCCACAGGGCCCGCATGGCCGCGTCGACCACCGGGATGCCGGTCTCGCCGCGTTGCCAGGCGGCGATGCGATCGGGATCGTTGCGCCAGGGGAGGTGGTCGAAGCGCGCGTCGAGGTTGTCGGTTTCGGTCTGCGGGAAGTGGTAGAGCAGGTTCGCGCCGAACTCGCGCCAGCCGACCTCGCGCAGGAAGTGCTCCGGGCCCTTGTCGTCGACTGCCTCCGGGTATTCGCTCCGCACCCGGGCGACGACCTGGCGCGGGGAGATCTCGCCGAAGTGCAGGTGCGGGGATAGCCGCGAGGTGCCGTCCAGGTCCAGCCGGTTGCGGGTCTCGTGGTAGCGGGAGACCTCGTCGAGGAATGCCTCGAATCGCGCCCGGGCGCCGGCTTCGCCGGGAGTCCACGAGTCGGGAAAGGCGTCGGCCCAGTCGAGTCGCGGCAGCAGGCCGAGCGAGTCGATCCTCTCGCTGGCGATGCCCGCCTCCAGCGGTGGCAGCTGATCGGGTTCGGGCAGGGTCGGCTGGTCGATTCCGGCGGCCAGCAGCGCCTTCCAGTAGGGCGTGAACACCCGGTAGGGAGCGCCCTGCCTGTTGAGCAGGTTCCACGGTTCGTGCAGGTAGTTGCCGGGGAGCGACGTCGCCTCGATGCCGGCCTCGTGCAGGGTCCGTTTGACGGCGCGGTCGGTGGCGATGCCCGCCGGCTCGATGCGACGATTCCAGTGCACCGCCGTCGCCCCCGTCTCCACGGCCAGTTGTGTCAGTACTCGAACCGGCTCGCCGCGCCGGACCACCAGTCGGCTACCCTTGTGTCGCATTGCCTGGTCGAGGGACGCCAGGCTGTGATGCAGCCACCAGCGGCTGGCTCCGCCGTTGACGAAGCCGTCGCGGCGCTCCGTCTCGGGTGGCAGGATGTACACGGGTATGATGTTCCCGGTCTCCAGACCACGGGACAGCGCCGGATTGTCGGCGAGGCGGAGATCCTGGCGAAACCAGACGATGGTGAGGGGCATGGTGTGCGACTTGATGTACGGAGTGGACGAGGGGAAGGCGCGGTGAGTATGGCAAACGTTGGCGGGGTTTTTCGGGGGCTGGTCGCCCTGTGTTGCCTAGCGCTCCTCGTGTCCCCGGTGTCCGCCGAGGAAGAACGGGGCGAGGCACCCATCGTGCTGGTCGCTCCGGTTCAGGCCGGGGTGACCGCGGCGCCGCCGCTGGTCGGCGAGGTGGTGGCGGAAACCGAAACCGCACTGGGATTCCAGGCCGGCGGCCGGATCAGCGAACGGCTGGTGCGGCGCGGTCAGCGGGTCGAGGCCGGCGACCTGCTCGCCCGTCTGGACGACCGCGACCTGCTCGCCCGGCTGGATTCGGCCCGCTCGGCGCTGTCGCAGGCGCGGGCCGAGGCCACGCTCGCCGAGCAGGAACTGGCCCGCATCCGCGATCTGTTCGACCGCAACGTCGCCAGCCGGCAGCAGCTCGACCAGGCGGTCTCCCGCCAGCGGGCGACTGTCGGGGCGGTGCAGAATGCCGAGGCCCGGCTGGTCGAGGCGCAGAACGCCCTGGACTACGCCGAGTTGCGCGCCCCCTTCGCCGGGGTGCTGACCGCCGTGATCGCCGACACGGGGGACGTGGTGGCTGTCGGCCAGCCGGTACTGCGTCTGGCGGCTGACGACGGCCGGCTGGTCGAGGTCGCGGTGCCCGAGTCGCGTCTGTCGCATCTGTCTTCCGTGGCTACCGTCCGTCTGGCGGCCGACGGCGAGACGGTGCCGGCGAGGCTGGACTCGGTGAACGGCGCGGCCGATCGGGCCAGCCGGACCTTCGCGGCGCGTTTCCGGCTGGAGCCGGCGGAGCGGGATCGTCCCTGGACGCTCGGTCAGACCGCGCGGCTCGCCTTCGAGGCGGCACGATCCGTGCGCCGCGTGCCGGTCGGTGCCCTGTTCGCCCGCGACGGTCAGCCGCAGGTGTTCCGTGTCGTCGATGACCGGGTGGAAGCGGTCGAGGTGAGCGTGCGCGCGATCGAGACCGAGCACGCCGTGATCGAGGCCGAACTGCCCGAGGGGGCGCAGGTGGTCGCCGCCGGCGTCAACCGCCTGCATGACGGCCAGGCGGTGGTGCCGCGCCGGGCGGCCGCAGTCGCCGCCGGAGCCGGGGAGGCGCGGCCTTGAGCGAGTCGGTGGTCAGTCGCTTCAATCTCTCCCGGCTGGCGGTTCATGAGCGGGCGATCACGCTCTACCTGATCCTGCTGGTGGCCGCCGCCGGGCTGTACGCCTTCGTCTCGCTGGGTCGTGCGGAGGACCCGGCCTTCACCCTCAAGGTGATGCTGGCCGAGGCGCACTGGCCCGGGGCGACCGCCCGCGAGATGCAGGAGCAGGTGGGCGAGCCGCTGGAACAAGCGCTGGACAACGTGCCGTACTTCGATTTCGTCGAGACCGTCGCCCGGCCGGGGGCGGTCTACCTGCGGATCAATTTCGAGGAGTTCACCCCGCCCGAAGAGGTGGGCGACGTCTTCTACCAGGTGCGCAAGCATCTCTCCGATGCCGAGCCGGAGCTGCCGCCGGGCGTGGCCGGGCCGTATTTCAACGACGACTTCTCCGACGTCTACTTCACTCTCTATTCCCTGACCGCCCCGGGCGTCGACCAGCGCGAGCTGGTGCGCGCAGGTGAGATGCTGCGTCGGGAGACGCTGCGTGTCGAGGGTGTCGCCAAGGCCCACCTGCTCGGCGAGCAGGATGACCGGGTCGAGATCCGTCTCGATCCGGAACGGATCCAGTCACTGGGCCTCTCGCTGGACGCGGTGTCCGAGGCCATCGCCGCGCAGAACCGCATGACCGAGCGGGGACGCATCGAGACCGACGGCCCGCGCCTGTACCTGCGTGTCGGCCCGGGCCTCGACGGCGGCGGGACGGCCGCAATCGAGCGCATCGGCAATGCCCCGCTGGTGATCGGCGAGCGAGTACTGCGGATCTCGGACGTGGCCGACGTGACCCGGCGGCTGGCCGATCCGCCGGCCTTCCAGATCGAGACCGACGGCGAGCGTGCCCTGATGGTGGGCGTGATCATGGGCGAGAACGTCAACGGCCTGAAGCTGGGCGAACGGCTGGAAGCCTTCGAGGCGCGCATCGCCGCCCGGCTGCCCGAGGGCGTGCGGCTGGAGAAGGTCACCGACCAGGCCGATGCCATCCGGCTGGCGGTGGATACCTTCCAGACCAAGTTCCTGCTCGCCCTGGGCGTGGTGATGCTGGTGGGCTTTCTCGCCCTGGGGCTGCGTGCGGGGCTGGTGGTGGCGACGGCTGTGCCGCTGACGCTGGCGATCACCTTTTTGGTCATGCAGATCACCGGCAAGAACCTCGATCGCATCACCCTCGGCGCGCTGATCCTCTCGCTGGGCCTGCTGGTGGACGACGCGATCATCGCCATCGAGATGATGCTGGTGAAGCTCGAGGAGGGCGCCGACCGCATCGCGGCCGCGGCCCATGCCTGGACGGTCACCGCCATGCCCATGCTGGTGGGTACGCTGATCACCGTGGTCGGTTTCGTGCCGATCGGTTTCGCCCAGTCCAACGTGGGCGAGTACGCCGGCAACATCTTCTGGATCCTGGGCATCTCGCTGACCGCTTCCTGGTTCGTGGCGGTGGTGTTCACCCCGTATCTGGGCGTGAAGCTGCTGCCCAAGGTCGAACCGCAGGCGGGCGAGATGTACGACACGCGCATCTACCGCGGCCTTCGCCGGGTGATCACCGGCTGCGTGCGCCATCGCTGGTGGGTGATCGGCGGCACGCTGATCCTGTTCGCCGGTTCGGCGGTGCTGATGGGCAAGGGCGTGGCCAAGCAGTTCTTCCCCAGCTCCGACCGCCCGGAGCTGCTGATCGACATTCAGCTGCCCGAGGGCAGTTCGGTGGTTGCCACCCGCGAGGTGGCCGAGCGCATCGCCGCGGCGATCGAGGACGATCCGGCGCTGGAATCGCTGTCGACCTACATCGGCCGGGGCGCGCCGCGTTTCTTCCTCGCGCTCAACCCGGAACTGCCCGATCCGGGCTTCGCCAAGATCATCGCCGTCACCCACGACGCCGAGGCACGGTCCGCGCTCAAGGCCCGGCTGGACGAGATGATCGCCGAGGGCGACTTCCCCGAGGCGCGCGTGCGCCCGCATCCGCTGCTCTATGGCCCGCCGGTCGTCTGGCCGGTGCAGTTCCGCGTCATGGGCCCGGAGGTCGAGCGGCTGGCCGAGATCGGCGAGCGGGTACGGGCGGTGATGGCGGACAATCCGCATCTGGTCGATCCGCACCTGGAATGGGGTGACGCCGTGCCCAGCCTGCGTGTGGAACTCGACCCGGCCCGCCTGGCCCAGCTCGGACTGGCTCCGGTGGAGGTGCAGGACCAGCTGGCCGGCTGGATCAACGGCCGGGTGGCCACGCAGCTGCGCGAGGACATTCGTGGCATCGACGTGGTGGTGATGGGCGAGCCGGAGGCCGTTCGCGACCCGGGCGCGCTCGAGGCCATGCCGGTCCGCACGCCCTCGGGGCAGGCCGTGCCCCTCGCGCAGCTGGGCGAAGTGGTGGTCGACACGGAGCTGCCGGTGTTCAAGCGCCGCAACCAGAGGCCGTACATCAATGTGAATGCCGAGATCCGTGGGGCGCAGCCGCCGGATGCCACCGCCGCCAGCTGGGCGGACCTGGCCGACATTCGTGCCGCCCTGCCGGATGGCTACCGCATCGAGATCGGTGGCACCGTCGAGCAGTCCGGCCGGGCGCAGAACTCGCTCAAGGCGGTGATGCCGGTGATGGTGGTGCTGATGCTCACCCTGATCATGCTCAACATGCGTTCCTTCCCGGGGCTGTTCATGGTGCTGTTCACCGCGCCGCTGGGCCTGATCGGCGCCGCTGCGGCGTTGTGGCTGTTCGACCGGCCGTTCGGGTTCGTCGCCCTGCTCGGCCTGATCGGGCTGGCCGGGATACTCATGCGCAACACGCTGATCCTGGTAGGCCAGATCGACGAGAACCGCCGCGCCGGCGACGACCGCCATACCGCCGTGATCGAGGCGACCATCCGCCGTGCGCGGCCCGTGGTGCTCACGGCCCTGGCCGCCGTGCTCGCCTTCGTGCCGCTGACCACCTCCACCTTCTGGGGGCCGCTGGCGGTCACCCTGATCGGCGGGGTCGCGGTCGGCACCGTGCTGACCATCGTCTTCCTGCCGGCGATGTACGCGGTGTGGTTCCGGGTCAGGCCGCCGAGCCCGGCCTGACCCGGGAGTTGGAAGCTGACAGCTAGAAGCTGGAAGAGGGGCGCGGCGGAGTGAACAGGCCGAGGTGCGCTCGAGAAACGAGCGGGCAAAGATCTGGCGAAGGTGGCCTTGACGATAGCTGACTCCGAACCGAGCCTCGCTTCTAGCTTCTAGCTTCTAGCTTC
>JBNJFM010000064.1:0-6040 GCA_051746865.1 Pseudomonadota bacterium
GACGCCCACCACGGGCAGGACCCGGGCGAGCGCATGCGCGCCGGGTTGTCGCTGGCCGAACGCATCGAGGCCCTCGGCTGGGACAGCATCTGGCTGACCGAGCATCACGGCAATCCGCACAACCCCACGCCGCGCCCCGAGCTGGTGCTAGCGCATCTGGCCGCGCGCACCCGGCGGCTGGAGCTGGGGTCGGCGGCGCTGCTGCTCGGCTATCGCAGCCCGCTGGCGGTGGCCGAGGCCATCGCGGTGCTGGCCGAACTGGCCCCGGGACGGTTGCGCATCGGCCTGGCCAAGGGTGGTCCGTTCGAGTCGCTGCGCCAGATAGACGACCTCGGCGGCGAGGACCGCGACCGGCGCTTCCACCGCGCACTGGGGCTGCTGCACCGCTGGCTGGGCGGGGAGACGGTCAGCGACGAGCTCGACGGCCATCACTGGCAACAGACCGCGCTTCACCCTCATACCGGCAACACCGCTCGGGTGCCGCTGTATCTGGCCACCCGCACGCCGGCGACCATCCGCGAGGCTGCCCGTCACGGCGACGGACTGATGACCGGCCAGACCGGCGGGGACGATCAGGTCGACGACCTGGTGCGCCAATACCGCGAGGTGGCCGGGCACGCGCCGGCCCTGATGTGTTCGCGCGGGTTCTGGATCGATGACGACATCGACCGCGCCCGGCGGCGGGCGCTGGCGCATATCCGTGCGGTGCGCGAGTCCAAGCGGGCCTTCAAGCAGCGCCACGGTCATGTCGGTGGCCGCCGGCGCGGCGGCGGGGCGCTCACCGAGGAGTCCATCGACCGGGTGATGCTGCTCGGCCCGCTGGAGCGGATCGTCGAGCGCATGCGTGCCCTGGGCGCCTTCGGGGTGACCGATCTCGCGCTCAATCCGGCCACGCTGGACGACACGGCAAGGCTCGAACAGATCGAACAACTCACGGAGGGGCTGGCCGATGTCCGTGACCACGGCTGATTCCGTCCGCCGCCGGCGGCTGCCGGCCCTGCCGCCGGCGGCGCGTCCCTGGCTGCTGGCGCCCATCCTGATCGCGGCGGTGCTCTATTCGCTCACCCTGGGGCGCTACCCGCTGGAGGTCTCGCAGCTGTTCGTCGGCCTGTTCGGCGGGGGCGGCGGCGAGCAGGCGGCGCTGGTGCAGAACCTGGTCTGGGAAATCCGCCTGCCGCGCGTGCTCGCCGCGGTGCTGATCGGCATGGCGCTGGCGGTCTCCGGGGCGGCCTTCCAGTCGATGTTCATGAACCCGCTGGTCTCGCCCGGGGTGCTGGGCGTGCTCTCGGGCGCCGGCTTCGGTGCCGCGGTGGGCATGGTCGCCTCGGGGCACTGGATCGTGGTGCAGGTCTGCGCCTTCGGCTTCGGTGTCGCCGCGGTGGGCATCGCGCTGCTGATCGGGCGGATCTCGCGGGCCAACGCGCTGATCCTCCTGATCCTCGGCGGGATCATCAGCGGGGCGTTCTTCAACGCGCTGCTCTCGGTGGTCAAGTACGTCGCCGATCCCTACGACGACCTGCCGGCGATCGTCTACTGGCTGATGGGCTCGCTGGCCACGGTCGACCGGGGCACGGTGCTGATGCTGGCGGTGCCCATGCTGCTGGGCACCGCGCTGATCATGGCACTGGCCCGGCCGCTCAATGCCCTGTCAATGGGCGAGGACGAGGCGAAGAGCCTGGGCATCCCGGTGCGCGGCGTGCGCCTGACCGTGATCCTCGCGGCCAGCATGATCAGCGCCCTGACGGTGGTGATGGGCGGGATGATCGGCTGGGTGGGGCTGGTGGTCCCGCACGTCGCCCGCCTGCTGGTCGGCCCGGACAACCGCGTGCTGATCCCCACCGCCGCCATGCTCGGCGGGCTGTACCTGCTGCTGGTCGACAACGTCTCGCGGCTCGCCTTCAGCGTGGAGATCCCCATCGGGATTCTCACCGCGCTGATCGGCATCCCGTTCTTCGCCTGGGCGCTGCGTAACGTGAAAAAGGGGTGGGGCTGATGCTGGCGATGCGCAACCTGTCCGCCGGCCACGGCGGCACGCCGGTGATCCACGGCGTTTCGTTCTCGGTGGCCGCCGGCGAGTCGATCAGTCTCCTGGGGCCCAACGGCTGCGGCAAGACCACGCTGTTGCGCACACTGCTCGGCCTGCATCCGGCCGACGCGGGCGCGGTGCGTCTCGACGGCCGACCGCTGGCCGACTGGACGGCGCGCGAGCGGGCGCGCTTCGTCGCCTACATCCCGCAGGTGCACGTCGGCGCCTTCGGCCATCGGGTGATCGAGGTGGTGATGCTCGGACGCACGGCCCATCGCGGGCTGTTCGCCCGCTACACCGCCGAGGACCGCCGCATCGCCCGCGAGGCGCTCGCCCGGGTGGGCATCGAGTCGCTCGCCGAGCGGCCCTACACGCAGATCAGCGGCGGGCAGCGTCAGCTGGCCCTGATCGCCCGGGCGCTGGCCCAGCAGGCACGGCTGTTCGTCATGGACGAGCCGGTCAACGGCCTGGACTTCGGCAATCAGCTGCGCCTGCTCGACCTGATACGCCAGTTGCGCGACGAGGGGCTGACCGTGATCCAGACCACCCATTACCCGGACCATGCCCTCTATGCCGCCTCGCGGGTGCTGCTGATGCACGAGGGCCGCGTGCTGGCCGACGGCCCGCCCGAGGCCACCATGACCCCCGACCACCTCGCCCGTCTGTACGGCATCGAGGCCTGGGTCGCCCGCATGGGCGAACGCCGCTTCTGCGTGCCCGAGCGGGTGCTGGCCGAGGATTCCGTCACGTCCCCCTGAACATTGTCGCTCAACGCCTCGGGGCCGTGTATCACTCGATATATACCGGAAAACATAAGGAGATGCCGTCGATGACTCATGTTTCGTTTCGCCGCCATCCGCTGGCCCGTTCGGTGGCCGCGGCCCTGTTTGCCTACCTGCCGCTGGCGGCCGTCGCCGATGATGGCGCGACCATGACCCTGCCGGTGATCGAGGTGGTCGGCGGCGTGGTCGTCAACGACGGCCTGTCGTCGCCGGGCGCCGCCGTGGGCACGGACGCCTCCCTGGATGCGCCGGCGATCCGTCGCGAGGCGGGGCTGGAGTCGCTGTCCTTCGAGAAGGCGCTGCGGCGCGTGCCGGGCGTGGATGTGACCTCCACCGATCCGTTCGGTGCCGAGTCGAACATGCGCATCCGCGGCAAGAGCCATTCCAACCACGGCCGGACCGGCGAGACCCTCGAGGGCCTGCCGCTCAAGGGCATCGGGCCGGGCAAGAGCATCACCGTCGATCTGGAGAACATGCAGTCGATTTCGGTGATCAAGGGTGCGGTGCCGGCCGGGCAGGGGCTGGGCTTCGGCACCGACGTGGGCATGGTCGATCTGCGCCTGCGCCGCCCGGCGGCGCATTTCGGCGGGCAGGTCCGCCAGGTGCTGGGCACCGAGGCGTTCCAGCGCAGCTTCGTCCGCTTGGATACCGGCGAGCTTGGTGGCGTGGCCCGGGCGTTCGTCTCCGGTTCGTATAGCCGAGCCGACAAGTGGAAAGGGGCGGGCCGCTCCCCGGACGGGGATACCAACCTGACCTTCGGCCTGACCGGCACGCCCGACCAGCCGGTCACCTGGGAGGTCTTCGGCTACCACAACGAGTCGGCGAAGCACGATTACCGCGGCCTGAACTACGCGCAGAGCCAGGACCTGGACCGTTACGACCAGCGCGACTACCGCGAGGCGCTCACCGGCGATCCGGTGAAGGATGCTGATTACTACGACTACAACCGCCAGTCGTTCGACAGTGATGCCCTGTTCGGCCGACTGGGCGTGCCCATCGGCCCGGGCGAGCTGACCATCCGGCCCTACTGGTCCACCGAGGACGGCTATCGCCTGTTCGGCAACGGCGACAAGGTGATCCGCTGGCTGATCGACCACGACACCTACGGGGTCAAGCTCGACTGGCGGCAGACGCTGGCCGACGTGGACGTCACCGCCGGCTACTGGTACGGGGTACACGAGCCGCCGGGCCCGCCGACGGCCATGAAGGCGCTGTCCACCGCGGACCTGTCGTTCCTTGGCTGGGCGCGGCTGGAGAAGGCCGGCGATCACGTCTTCCACAGTCCGTTCGTCCAGCTCTCGACCGAGTTCGGCGACACGCGGGTCTCCGGCGGGCTCAAGTTCCTCTCCATGCAGTCGCCCGACCTGACCATCTACGACACGGCGGGGCTGACGGATGCCGGCTACCCGGAGGTGCTGGCGCAAGACCCGGACGTCGCCCTGTATCTCGGCGAGCAGACGCACGAGCTGTGGCTGCCCAATATCGGCCTGACCCATCAGCTCACCCCCGAGTGGCAGCTGCGCGCCAGCTACGGGCGGAACTTCTACACCCCGAACTATTCCTTCGGCGGTCAGGTGCTGGCCCTGATGAAGCAGTTGCCTGATTCCACTCTCAACCGCCTCTGGGCGGACCTGGAGCCGGAAGTCTCCGACAACGTCGACCTGGGCGTGAACTGGGAAGGGGAGGCCAGCTGGCTGGCGAGCACCGCGTTCTTCTCGCACGTGGAGAACAAGGGGTCGAACCTGTATGACCCGGACCTGGGCCTGGAATACCACCAGAACCGCGCCACCGCGCGCTCCTGGGGCCTGGAGCTGGCCGCCGGCCACCAAGTCACCGACTCGCTGGACGTCAGTGCCTCGGTCACCTGGAACCGCTACACCTTCACCGAGGATCTCTCCGGGGCCGGCGGCACGGTGATCCATTCGGACGGCAACCAGATCCCCAATACCCCCGAGCTGATCGCCAGCTTGTCTGCCGACTGGCAGGTGGCCGGCTTCGACGTCACCCCGACGGTGCGCTACGTGGGCACGCGTTACGCCGACGTGGAGAACGTCAACGACGTCGACGCCCACACCACCGCGGATCTGACGGTCAGCCGCGACTGGAAATGGGCCAATGGCCAGAAGCTGACCGTGGCCGCGGCGGTGACCAACCTGTTCGACGAGCGCTACATCGCCGAGATCCACGCGCCGGATGCCGCGTCCCCCACCCAGACAGGGGCGGGAGCGACCGGCTCGACGGATTTCTACCCCGGCGCGCCGCGCACCTTCCTGGTCTCGGCCAGCTGGACGTTCTGAGGAGGTCACACCATGCGCATACCCGTCTTTCTGCTGATCGCTCTGTCGATGGCTCTTCCGGCGCATGCCGACGCGCCACCCGAGCGGGTCTGGGGCTCCTCGCCGCCGGCGGCGCTGGCGGTCTATGCCTTCGACCCCGGCCTGCTGGTCGGCTCGATCTACCCGCTGGCCGGCCCGCCACGCCCGCTGGTCGACCCGCGCATCGCCGAGCTGCCGCGCATCGGCGGCTGGTTCGGCCAGGGGCGCATCCCCAATCTCGAGACCCTGATGGACGCCGACCCCGAGCTGGTGGTGGTCTGGGACAACCCGCTGTTCCGCGGTCAGCTCGACGACACCCTGGCCACGCTCGGCTACCCGGCGCTGTACCTGAAGCTGGGCCAGACCGAGGCCATGCCGGACGCCTTCCGCCGGCTGGGCGAGCGGCTCGGCCAGCCCGAACGCGGCGAGGCGCTGGCGGCTTACGGCGAGACGGTGCTCGACTCGGTGCGCGAGCTGCGTGAATCGCTGTCTGCCGACGAGCGTCCCCGCGTGTACTACGCCGAGGGCGCCAACGGGCTGAAGACCGACTGCGACCACTCCTTCCACGCGGAACTGATCGAGCTGGCCGGTGGGCGCAACGTCCACCAGTGCGAGCAGCAGAGCCGCTTCGGTCGCCAGTCGGTGGACATGGAGCAGGTGCTCGCCTACGACCCGGACGTGATCCTGGTGTTCAACCGCGATTTCTACCGGCGTATCGGCGACGACCCGCGCTGGCAGATGCTGCGCGCGGTGCGCGAGGGCCACGTTCACTTCATTCCGCGCACGCCGTTTTCCTGGTTCGACCGGCCACCGTCGTTCATGCGCCTGATCGGCCTGCCCTGGCTGGCCCACGTCCTGCATCCCGAGCGCTATCCCTGGGAGGCCGACACCGAGATCCCGCGCTTCTACTCGCTGTT
>JBNJFM010000065.1:0-5238 GCA_051746865.1 Pseudomonadota bacterium
ATGGCATTCGTGCAGAGTTTCCCTAGAATCCGACTTGCAGGAAGCCGGTAAACGACTCACGGGAACGAGCACCGCCATGTCCGACGATATCTTCACCGCCCCAGACGCCTTCCTCTATCAGGAATGGGAAAGCGGAGAGGTGGACTGGGCGCTGGCCGTCGCCTCGATCAAGGCCACGCTCAACGACACCTCGGCCCGCCGCGACACACGCCTGGCCGAGACGCGCAGCCAGGTGCAGGGCCTGATTCACGCCGCGCGCGACCGCAAGCTGGGCGTGCTGCTCGGCGTGCTCAACCGCATCGATCAGGAGATCGAGCGCGAGACCGAACGCGCCTCGGCCGACCTCTCCCGCCTCAATCGCCTGATCCGCTACCTCGAGCGCCTCGCGCGGCATCTGGAGGTCGCACCGTCCGGCGATTCCGAGGCGCTGGCGCTGTGTACCGGCAACCGGCGATTGCCCGACGTGCTCAAGGACTCGCTCCTGCGCAACGGCTATCACATTCGCCGCATCGATCCCGCCCACCCGGATGCCGCTCTCCTCGACCGGGCCGACCTGCTCATCCACCTGGCGGAAGACGACGGCGAGACACTGTCCGACCTATCCGCGGTGACCGCACTGCGCCGCCGTCTGCCCGGCTGTGCCCAGACCCTCATGCTGAGCCACCGGGACGACTTCGCCGTGCGCGCGGCGGCCGTGCGTGCCGGTTTCGATCACCTGGTGACCTACCCGATCGACTCGGCCCGGCTGAACACGCTGCTCAACGGCACCCGGGCGACCGAGTGCGACGACGAACCGATCACGGTTCTGCTGATCGACGACATGACCACCGCCGGGATCTACTGGCGCAAGGCCTTCGCCCGCTCCAGCATCCGGCTGCTGTTCGAGAGCGACCCGGAAAAGGCCTTCGACACCGCCCTGTCCGAAGGGCCGGACGTGATCCTGCTCGATCTCTACATGCCCGAGATGGACGGCGTGGACCTGGCCCGGATCTTCCGCGAGCACCCGCAACTGACCGACGTGCCCATCCTGTTCATGTCCTCCGAGGACCGGGACCGCTACCGTTTCGAGGCCAAGCTGCAGGGCGGTGACGACTTCCTCAACAAGTCGATCAGCAGCGACGACCTGATCCGCATGGTGCGCTACCGCGCCCAGCGCTACCGGCAGGCCCGCGCCGAACGGATCACCGATTCGCTGACCGGCCTGATGAACCATCGGGCGATCAAGGGGCTGGTGGAGAGCGAACTGGAGCGCGCCACCCGCCAGGAGCAGCCGCTGTCGGTCGCCATGGTGGACATCGACCATTTCAAGCAGATCAACGACACCTGGGGCCACCCTAGCGGCGACCGCATCATCCGCGGGCTATCCACCCTGCTCAATACCCGGCTGCGCAAGTACGACGGCGTGGGCCGCTACGGCGGCGAGGAGTTCATGATCGTGCTGCCGGCCACCGCCCCCGAAGACGCCGTCCACCTGATCGACCGACTGCGCGTGTTCTTCGCCGACCAGTCCTTCGAGACCGAGGACGGCCAGTCCATCTCCTGCCATTTCAGTGCCGGGGTCGCCTCCTACCCGGCCTTCATCACGACGCAAGAGCTGATCAACGCCGCCGACGAGGCGCTCTACACCGCCAAGCAGGCCGGCCGCAACCGGGTCGAACTCCGTTCGGCCGGCGAGTGACTTGCCAAATCGGTACGAGTTTGGTCCCATATCAAGCCATCCGGCCACGAGCCGATTCATCGAATTCATTGGAGGCCATCACCCATGGATGCTCTCGAGCGCATTGACCAGTTCGTCAAGGAAAACCCGATCCTCATCTTCATGAAGGGCACCCCGCAATTCCCGACCTGCGGTTTTTCCAGCCGCACCGCCGAGGCGATGAAGGCCTGCGGCGTACCGTTCGGCTACGTCAACGTCATGGCCGCCCCGGAAATCATGCAGGCCCTGCCGAGCTACCAGGACTGGCCGACCTTCCCGCAGGTCTACGTCAACGGCGAGCTGATCGGCGGTGCGGACATCACCATCGAGATGTACGAGCGCGGCGAGCTCAAGCCGCTGTTCGAAGAAGCCGTCGCCAAGGCCGAGCAGGAAAAGGGCGAGCAGGAAGCAGGCGAATAAGCGCCCCGCCACGTTGGGCGGGGCATCGACTCCCCGGGGAACCATCGGGCTCGTTCCCGTGCCCCGACAAGGTGGCTACCGCTACGGCAACCCGGGTGTCGGTAAACTTTTCCGTCCCACGTCGGCCGCCGGCCCGACTTTCCCTTCCGGGGCGGCTTCATTGCCGTCTCGTCGCCCCGAGGCCAGGTCATCCGACCCCGCCTCGCCGAGCTCCCCAAGCAACCTCTTGACGAAATATCGCGACATATCCGTCATTTGCCGCTATACTTCGTCGCCTGAATTTCCGCCGAGCCACGAGCCCGCCTTCTGAAGCCCTGATTTCTCCAGGCGCTTCGCGTTGTCTGGGCCCCGCGCCCGTCGCCTGTCCCCGCGGCCCCCGCCGCCTGTTGTTGAGAAGTCCATGACTGATTCTTCCGCCGCCGAGCAACCCTCGGTCCGCTTTGCCGATCTCGATCTGAAACCTGCCATCCAGCAGGCCATCGAGGACGCCGGCTACGAAACCCCCTCCCCGATCCAGGCCCAGGCCATCCCGCCGCTGCTGGAAGGCCGCGACCTGATCGGCATGGCCCAGACGGGCACCGGCAAGACAGCCGCCTTCGCGCTGCCGCTGTTGAGCCGCATCGACACCAGCGTGCGCGCGCCGCAGATGCTGGTCCTCGCACCGACCCGCGAGCTGGCCATCCAGGTCGCCGAGGCGATCGCCGGCTATGCCCGCCACCTGCCGGACTTTCACATCGCGCCGATCTACGGCGGGCAACCCATGTTCCAGCAGCGCAAGCTGCTCGACCGCGGCGTGCACGTGGTCGTCGGCACCCCGGGCCGCATCCAGGATCACCTGCGGCGCGGCTCGCTGCGCTTCGACCAGATTCGCATGGTCGTCCTCGACGAGGCCGACGAGATGCTGCGCATGGGCTTTATCGACGACGTCGACGCGATACTCGCCGAGGTCCCGACCGAGCGGCAGGTCGCCCTGTTCTCGGCGACCATGCCCGAGCCGATCCGTCGCATCGCCCAGCGCCACCTGCGTGACCCGCAGGAGATCAAGATCAAGGCGACCACCAGCACCGTCTCGGCGATCCGCCAGCGGTTCTGGCCGGTCTCGGGCATGCACAAGCCCGACGCACTGACCCGCATCCTCGAGGTCGAGGACTTCGACGCGGCGATCATCTTCGTGCGCACCCGCCAGGCCACCAACGAGCTGGCCGAGCGCCTGGCCGCCCGCGGTTACAGTGCAGCAGCCCTGTCCGGCGAGATGGGCCAGGCCGAGCGCGAGAAGACCATCGAGAAGCTCAAGAACGGGCAGCTCGACATGATCGTCGCCACCGACGTCGCCGCCCGCGGCCTGGACGTGCCGCGCATCAGCCACGTCATCAACTACGACATCCCCTACGACACCGAGGCCTACGTCCACCGCATCGGCCGCACCGGCCGCGCCGGGCGCTCGGGCGAGGCGATCCTGTTCGTCACCCCGCGCGAGAAGCGCATGCTCAAGGCGATCGAGCGGGCCACCCGCCAGCCGATCGAGCAGATGCGCCTGCCCAGCACGACCGACATCGCCAGCAAGCGCAGCGCACAACTCAAGGACCAGATCACCGCCGTGCGCGAGGCCGAGGACCTCTCTCCGTTCGTCGAGTTGCTCAACGAGTACCAGAACGAGCACGACATCGAGATGGCCGAGGTGGCCGGCGCGCTCGCCTTCATGCTGCAGAAGGACCGCCCGGTGATCGCCGAGCACATCAAGGAGATGGCCCCGCCGCCGGCAATGCAGGAGCGAGACCGCGGCCCGCGCGACGACAGCGACAAGATCCGTTACCGGATCGCCGTCGGCCGCGAGCACGGCGTCACGCCGGGCAACATCGTCGGCGCGCTGACCAACGAGGGCGGCATCAACGGACGACAGATCGGTGCGATCGACATCGAGGCCGACCACAGCTTCGTCGACCTGCCCGCCGGTCTGCCCGAGCGCCTGATCCAGCAGCTCTCGAACATCCACCTGTTCGGCATCAAGCTCGCCCTGCAGAACATGGGGCCTGCCCCCGCGGGTCGACCGCGCAAGCGGCGCCCCGGCGGTCCGGGTGGACGTCCGGGCAAGGGACGCCCGCCGCGTCGCAACTTCGACCGACGCTGACACGACGACGGCCGCCCTCTCGGGCGGCCGTTTTACGTTTGGGCTTTCACGATTCGCGCGATTTTCGCCCGTAGGAGCGGCTTTAGCCGCGATAGTGTCGAAGCGGCCCTTTCACGCCTAAAGGCAACGACAGGTTCGCGAATCATCCGAAAAAACAGGCATTCGGATCCTCGTCGATTTCATGCAGCAACACATCCAGGCGCGCCGACTCGGGCAGGGGCGTGTAGCGGTGCCACTTGAGATCGGCGCGCTTCCAGTAGAGCTTCCAGACATCGCGCGATTTGACGTAGACCAGCCGGGCGAAGTCCTCCTCGACCCGGTGTCCGCGCATCGAGCGACGCAGCTCGAACAGCTCCACCGCCTGCTTCTCCAGCCGATAGCCGATATCCAGCTGCGGACGGATTTCCAGCGGCGGACGGCGCGACTCGACGAAATCCTCCACCTGCTTCTCGACACGACGCCGATCCAGTTCGTTCAGGGCCATGGTGCGCGCTCAACTCCTGTCGTGTTGCCAGTGTGGATCACCCAGGTCCAGCTCCACGGCGGCGACCTGCTCGCCGGCGAACTCGACATGACCATGGTAGCGATCGAATCCGCTGCGGCTGAACTCGAAGCCGAACCGGCGCACCAGTTGGGGCCAGCCACGGTCGTCCCGCCTGATCCTCACCTTGCGCAGACTCACGCTCTGGTCGAGCAATTGAACGTCGGCCCGATCCGCGGCCTGCCGGGCCAGCGACAATGCCCGCCGCCGAAACCGGTCATGCTGGATCCACACCCCGATGGCCGCCGCCACCAGGATGAGTATGAACAGGTCACCAAGTGTCCACATGGGTCGAAAGGATTCCTCGAGGAAAGCGAAGCAATGCGGGCGGAACGCCCACCCCGCGCATGCGGCCGGACGACGGCAGCTTGCCTTTGTACCACAACTGCGCTAACTTTCGCGTCCCTGCCGGGGTGGCGGAATTGGTAGACGCAGCGGATTCAAAATCCGCCG
>JBNJFM010000066.1:0-2017 GCA_051746865.1 Pseudomonadota bacterium
CTGGTTGAGTTCGAACAGTTCCGCCAGTGCCGCGCCGGGATCCTCGGCACGCATGAAGGCCTCACCCACCAGGAAGGCGTGCACGTCGTGCTCGCGCATCCGGCGGACATCCTTCACGTCGAGAATGCCGCTCTCGGTGACCACCACGCGATCGTCGGGGATGTCGTGCAGCAGCTCCAGGGTCGTATCCAGGCTGACCTCGAAACTGCGCAGATCCCGGTTGTTGATGCCGATCAGGCGCGTGTCCAGTTGCAGGGCGCGCAACAGCTCGTCGTGGTCGTGCACCTCAACCAGCACGTCCATGCCCCAGTGACGGGCGCGGTCGTGGAGCGCATGCATGGTCTCGTCGTCCAGCGCCGCGGCGATCAGCAGGATGCAGTCGGCGCCCATGGCGCGCGCCTCGTCGACCTGCCAGGGGTCGATCATGAAGTCCTTGCGCAGTACCGGCAGGGAACAAGCCGCCCGCGCGGCCTTGAGATACTCGGGGTCGCCCTGGAAGAAGTCGCGGTCGGTCAGCACCGACAGGCAGGCCGCCCCGCCCTTGCGGTAGCTGCGCGCGATGGCGACCGGATCGAAGGGATCGCGCAGCACGCCGCGGCTGGGCGAGGCTTTCTTGATCTCGGCGATCACCGCCGGATGGCCGGTGCGCACCCGGGATTCGATGGCACGCTCGAAGCCGCGCGGCGGGTCGGCGGCGCGGGCCTGGTCCTCGATCACCGCTTCCGGGGCCATCTGCCGGCCGGCGGCCACCTCGAGGCGCTTGCGGGCAATGATCTTCTTGAGAATGTCGGGGGTGTCGTTCTGGGTACTCATCGCGCTGGCCTTCCTGTGTTGTCCGGTCACTGCCCGCAGTCGGCGGTCATCGCGACCAGCTGATCGAGCTTCTCCAGCCCCCGGCCGTCGGCGAGCAGCCGCTGCGCCATGGCCACCCCGTCGGTCAGGCTCTCGGCCAGATCGGCGGCATAAATGGCCGCCCCGGCGTTGAGCGCGATCATGTCGGCCACCGGCCCGGCCGCGCCGCCCAGTGCGGCCCGCACCCGCGCCACGCTCTGCTCCGGGCCATCGACGATCAGCTCGTCGAGCGGCTGGCGCGCGATGCCGAAGTCCTCCGGCTCGATGCGATAGCGGCGGACCTCGCCGTCGACCAGCTCGGCCACCTCGGTCGCCTCGGCCAGCGAGATCTCGTCCAGCCCGTCATGGCTGTGCACCACCAGCACGTGGCGCGCGCCCAGGCGGCGCATGACCTCGGCCAGCGCTTCCAGCCACTCGTCGCTGTAAACACCCAGCAGCATCGCCGGCGCGCCGGCGGGGTTGGTCAGCGGGCCGAGCACGTTGAACAGCGTGCGCACACCCAGCTCCTTGCGCGGCGCGGCGGCATGACGCATCGAGCCGTGATGGCGCGGGGCGAACATGAAACCGATGCCCAGCTCGCGCACGCAACGCGCGACGCAGTCGGCGTCCACCTCCAGGTTCACGCCCGCCGTCTCCAGCATGTCCGCGCTGCCGGAGCGACTGGTCACCGAGCGGTTGCCGTGCTTGGCCACGTGCCCGCCGGCGGCGGCCACCACGAAGCTCGAGGCGGTGGAAACATTGAACAATGCCGAACCGTCACCGCCGGTGCCCACGATGTCGACCAGGTGCGGCACGTCGACCTGCACGCCCACCGCCAGCTCGCGCATCACCTCGGCGGCGGCCGTGATCTCGTCAATGGTCTCGACCTTCATGCGCAGCGCGAGCATGAAACCGGCCACCTGAATCGGCGTGGCCTCCCCGGCCATGATCTGGTGCATGACCGCATGCATCTGCTCTCGGGTCAGGTCGTGCCGGTCGACGGCTCGGGCAATGGCTTCGCGAATGTTCATGGGGTGTTTATCAGGTATGGGGCGTGGGTCCGGCGGGGAACGGTAGCACGGGTGAGGGATGGTGCGCAGCTACCGGGCGCCGCCCCTGCGAGAGATGGGCAGGCCTTCGCGCTCCAAACTCACCCAAAGCGACGTTAAAGTCGCCGCAAATAAAC
>JBNJFM010000066.1:2117-4797 GCA_051746865.1 Pseudomonadota bacterium
CTTGGTCTCAAAGGTCAAGCGCAACACTCGGAGGCAATCCGATTTAGCTCCTCGGCCATGACTTCGTTGGGTGTCTTGAAGTCGAGCGTCTTGCGAGGACGGTTGTTCATCAGCTCGGCGATGTCGTTGAGCTGGGTTTGCGTCACTTGGCTCAGATCCGTGCTCTTGGGCAGAAATTGTCGCAGCAGGCCGTTGGTGTTCTCGTTGCCCCGCGCGCTGGCGCGCAAGTATCCCAATGCGGGTACGGACCCCGGCTGGTGGTATCTGTTTCCTTCCGCGAACCGTGCGGTGGATCCGGTCTCCGGCCGAATCAAGCGGCATCACATCGACCCGTCGCGACTTCAGCGGGCGTTCAAGCAGGCGGTGCGGGCGTCGGGTATTCGCAAGCGTGCGACGCCTCACACCCTGAGGCACAGCTTTGCCACCCACTTGCTGAAAGCGGGTTACGACATCCGCACGGTGCAGGAGCTGATGGGGCACAACGACGTCAAGACCACGCAGATCTATACCCACGTGCTCCAGCGTGGTGGGGCGGCCGTTCGTAGCCCGGTGGATGCGTTGCTCGGCGGCGGGACATAACCCGGCGGCTTCAACCCCTTCCCGCGTCTTCCCCGCCCGAATGAAATGCCCTGAATCCATGGCCGCCTCCTCCCTGCTCCCTTGCCGGCCCTCCGCTACCTGCCTGCCGAGCTTCCTTGAAATCCCTTTGAGGGACCCAATGGGGCGCGCCTCTTTCGGCGCACGCCCTCTCAAGATACCAACTGCCTTACGCAGCCATGCCTTCCACTTGCAGATGACTGATGTCCGTGCGCTGGCTGGCGTGCTCGAAGGTGATGGCGCAGACGTTCCCTTCCCCATCCAGGTCGAGCAGGGTGTTTTCATCGAGATCCCGGGTTTCCGCAATCTCCCGCTCCCGGAACGCGATGTAGAGCGTGTCCGTGTCCTCGAAATACTGGACTTTCATGGCCTGAACCCTCGATCAAAGAATGCGTTGTGAACCGTCTCGCGATCGGCAAGAAGAACCACTCGCAGGTAACGCCCGTCCGCTTCCGGAATCTGGACCCATCTGCGCACCCGTCCGTCCCCCTGGATTTGTTCGCAGATCGCCCCGTCGATTGCCCGCCATATCCACTCATCCTTGATCCCTGCACGATCAGGGCGAGTGCGCGTGGCATCAAAATATCGGGTGGTTTTCATCGAAGAACCGATCCTCATACTCTCGACGACCACCCAACCCTCCCGACCGGGCAGAACGTACCGGTTACTCTAGCTCGGCAGGATCATGGCTCCAAGTCCGTGAACCACGTCCAGTCCGTGCAGACCCACCGCCCATCGGTATACTATGGCCGCTTTGCGTTTGGTCCCTCTCGGGCCCGCGTCCAGACACGATCTACACAAGAATTCTCATGAGTCAGCCTCCCATCGAAACGCGCTTCGACCTGTCGACCTTCCAGGGTCTGATCCTTGCCTTGCAGAGCTTCTGGGCCGAGCAGGGTTGCGCGGTGCTTCAGCCGCTGGATATCGAGGTGGGTGCCGGCACCTTCCACCCGGCCACCTTCCTGCGCTCGATCGGTCCCGAGCCGTGGCGTGCGGCCTACGTGCAGCCCTCGCGGCGGCCCACCGACGGGCGCTACGGCGACAACCCCAACCGGTTGCAGCACTACTACCAGTTCCAGGTACTCCTGAAACCCTCGCCGGACAATATCCAGGAGCTGTACCTGGAGTCGTTGACCCGGCTGGGCTTCGACCCGCTGACCCACGACATCCGCTTCGTCGAGGACAACTGGGAGTCGCCGACGCTGGGCGCCTGGGGCCTGGGCTGGGAGGTTTGGCTCAACGGCATGGAGGTGACGCAGTTCACCTACTTCCAGCAGGTCGGCGGGCTCAATTGCCACCCGGTCTCCGGCGAGATCACCTACGGGCTGGAGCGCCTGGCGATGTACCTGCAGGGCGTGGAGAACGTCTACGACCTGGTCTGGTCGCGCTCGGATGCCGGTGTCATCACCTACGGCGACGTCTACCACCAGAACGAGGTGGAGCAGTCGACCTACAACTTCGAGCACGCCGACACGGACTTCCTCTTCCGGCACTTCGACCACGCCGAGGGCGAGTGCCTGCGGCTGGTGGAGGCCGACCTGCCGCTGCCGGCCTACGAGCAGGTGCTGAAGGCCTCGCATGCCTTCAACCTGCTCGACGCCCGCCGCGCGATCTCGGTGACCGAGCGCCAGCGCTACATCCTGCGCGTGCGCACCATGGCCCGGGCGGTGGCCGAGCGCTACTTCGCCGCCCGCGAGGCGCTGGGCTTCCCCATGGGCCGTGCCGACGGCGACACGGCGAGCGCCTGACCCGACCCCCGCCCCACCAACGCACTGCCAATTGATACGGACTGACCATGACTGACACGGCGGACTTGCTTTTCGAACTGGGCACCGAGGAACTCCCGCCCAAGGCCCTGACCACCCTGCGCGACGCGCTGGCCGCGGAAATGCGGGCCGGGCTCGAACAGGCCGACCTCGCCCACGACGGCATCACCGCGTACGCTGCTCCGCGCCGTCTGGCCGTGCGCGTCGCCGATCTGGTGACCCAGACCGCGCCGAAGCCGGTCGAGCGCCGCGGCCCGGCGGTCAAGGCTGCCTTCGACAGTGATGGCAACCCGACGAAGGCACTGAGCGGCTTTGCC
>JBNJFM010000067.1:0-4677 GCA_051746865.1 Pseudomonadota bacterium
AGCTTCTTGCGCGCTCCCTGCAGCAATGCCTCGTTCAGCACGAAGGCATCTCCGTCCGCGGCCGGCTGGTCGGCGACCCGCCCACCGCGGCCGCTGCCTTCCGCCTCGAGGACCTCCTCGCTCATCCGTGCCCCCAGGGTTTCGTCGACCGGATCGGGCCGCTGGGCCTCGAAGCCCCGGAAGCCGGGCTTCTCCTCTTCATTGACACCCTGCCTTGCCGCGTTCGCCAGGGCGGCGGCCAGATGGCGGTTCTGCAGGGCCGGCTCGTGGTCGGGGGCCCGCAGGAGGACGGCATCGTAGGCCGAGACCGCCGCCAGGTAGCGACCGGCGAGCACCAGCGCGTTGCCGAGATCGAACAGGGCCAGCAGACGCTGTTGGTCCGTTTCCGCCAGCCACACGGCGGACTGCAGACGGTCGACCGCATGCGGGAAATCGCCACGGCGGTAGGCGGCCAGTCCGCCCCCCAGTCGCGCGGCATACCCGGATGCGCGATCGAAGGCGGTCTGGGCGCGAACGAAATCCTCCTCGTCGAGATGGGCCTGCCCCTCCTGCAGGTAGGCCCGTTGCGAATCGGCATCCACCACCGGGGCAGCCCCGGCGACCGTGAACACCACCGGGAGCGCCACCAGGCCGAGCACCACGATCGCCGTCCGCAAGGACCGTCCCGACGGCCCCCATTCGAGCCACAGGTGGATGGACAGCCAGACGAAAGCCACCCACAGGGCGAGCACGGCAAGCGAGCGATACCCCTCCAGGCCGTCGCTGGCAGGTGGGGCCGGCAGGGCGGCGATCCGCTCGGCGAGGTAGGCGGCATCCTCGCTCAGGACAGCCGTCCGGCGCATCTCGCCACCGGTGAACTCGGCGACCTCGGCCACGCGCTCGAACGACGGCGTGGATGTGACCACCCGGTTCTCCGCGTCCCGCAACGGCTGATCCTCGCGATAGAGGGGCGTGGTCTCGCGGGCTAGCGGCACGGCGAGGACCGGGATTCCCCGCTCGGACAGCGACTCGGCGGCATCCAGCAGCCGGACACCCGCCTCGCCGGCGAACTGACGCTCGTCGGCCCCGGTCAGCCAGACCACCGCACCGCCCTCAAGAGCCGCCATGGAAGCGGCCCCACGGAAGGCGGCCGCCGGCTGCGCGACCCGTGGCGGGTCGCCGGCGGTCATGCCCCGCAACTGGGTCGAATAGAAGTCCAGCAGGCCGCGGTCCTCGCTCGGCGGCAGCAGCAGACCTGCGGTATCCACCGAGCGCAGCAGGCCGAAGGCATGCCCCGGGCTCCGCTCGGCGACCAGCTCGATCAGCAGGTCCGCACGCTCGGCGCGGGAGGGAGAGACATCCCGGCCGGTCATCGCGGCCGAGCCGTCTACGATGAACAGCACCGGCGCTTTTGTTTCCACGGCGCCCTCCTCGTGCGGCACGCGCGGATCGGCCAGCGCCAGCACCACGAAGAGCCAGCACAGCCACCAGGTCGTGGCGGCACCCCCCTTCGACAGACCCAGGCCCGACCGGTCACTGCTTCCGGCGAAGGCCCAAGGGTGAAGCTCGGCATCGGCGTAGTCCGCCACCTTCCGGCCGCGACGATGTCGCCAGAGGGCCAGGGCCAGCGGCACGAGCAGGAGCCAGAAGGCCTCGGGACGAGCAAGGGCGACCCAGCCGTCATGGGCGAACCACTGTGACCAGAGAACGGCGAGGCTGTCGACGGATTCGTTCATGGGCCGTCCCTCACGCCTGCATTCGCAGATTGAACCACTGCGCCCCGACCAGACCGGCCAGACCGAGCAGCAGGAAGATTGCCAGCAGCGAATGACGCTCGCGCCGGGTCTCGTCCGCGCGCGGGGTCGCCTCGTGACGGTCGATCACCTCGGTAACCCCCAGCAGGGCCTCGCGGTCGCCCGCGTCGATCGCGCGGCCGCCGGATAGCCTCGACAAGTCCTCCAGTGTCGGTTCACCGTCGGCCGAGCCGACGTCTTCGGGCGCGAGATTGATGGTGAACAGCTCGATGTTCTCGGCACGGGCCACGGTCAACGCCTCGGCCGGCGACATCTCGCCGCCGGTGTTCACACCGTCCGTCCAGACCAGCAACCGGGGCGACACGCGGCCGCGCTCGCGACGCTCAGCGATGGTCTCCATGGCCACCGCCAGGCCATCCCCCAGTGCCGTGGCGCTGCCGTCGATGCCGGGTTCGAGTTGCTCGATCCAGAAACGCAGCACGTCGTGGTCATCGGTCTCGGGCACCACGGTGCCGGCCGAGTCGGTCACCACCATCAGCGAGAAGCGGTCATCGGGGTGGGCGTCGAGAAACGCGAGCAGGGCCTCACGCATCGCCGTCATCCGCGAAACCGACTCTTCGTCGGCATTGCGGAAATCCATCCGCGCCATGCTCGGGCTGGCGTCGACCAGCAGCATGATCGACCGGGCGGACGAACCGGCCGACTCCGACTCGCCGATCCACACCGGACGACCCAGCGCGAGGACCAGCGAGGCGAGCGAGAAGACCAGCAGGAACACGAGCCACCGTTGCCCGGACGGCGTGCTGCTGTCCGCCTCGGGACGTCCCAGCGCCGGATGCCGAAGCAGATGGGCCGGCGGTCGCTCGCTCACCCGGCGATGCAATGCGGGCATGGCCATCACGACCGGCAGCAACAGCAGCAGGGCCCAGGGAGAGTCGAGACCGATCATCGGGCACCTCCCCGCTGCCACAACTGACGCCGCATGAGCCGCAATCGCGTCACCAGCCAGTCGGCATCAAGAGCCGGATCGCTGCCGAAACGGGCATGATCGATCTCGCGCACCCAGTCGGACCAGGGCGCCGCCAGGCGGTCACGTTGCGGGGCCGGACGACCATGCTGCCAGCAGCCGATGGCGACGATCACGCCATCGGCCCGCGCACGCAGCTGAGCCGGCTCGCTGCGGCGACAGGATCGCTCCAACCGCCGCAGCTCCCGGGCCAGCCGCAACTCGCGCCGACGACGCCACAACCACCAGCCGGCAACGATCACGAGCAGGACGAGCGGCAACAGCCAGGCCGGCGACAAGCCGGCTTCGGCCGCTGCCGGCGGCACTTCTTCGGCACCGGTTTCGATCAGGCCCGGGATGGTGTAGGCATCGACCAGCCGGTCCGGCGCGCCTTCCGGGAGCGAACCGGGCAACGGCTCCCAGTCACGATAGCCGCTCACGATGCCACCCCCGCGGCCCCGGCGAGAACGGCCGGCACCGTCGCCAGCCAGTCGGTCGGCTCCGTATCCGCCGCCAGCGGCAGGAACGTGGTGCCCAGTGCCTCGGCGGATTCCCGCCAGGCCTGGAGGCGCTGCTGCTGCCCGGAGGCGAAGGCCTCCCGCCAGCGGCGATCCCCGGTGTCCAGCCACCGGGTCCGCGCCCCGGCCTCGAAGGCAACCAGCCCGAGGTCGGGCATGTCGAGCTCGACCCGATCGGCAATCGAGACGAACAGCAGGTGCTGTTCGGCGGCCAGCGGCGCCCAGTCGATGGCACGCCCCGGCCCCGTGTCGGAAAGACAGTCGGAAAGCACGATCAGCAGCGAACCGGCAGGGAGACGGCGGGCCAGACGCTCGCGCAACGCCGGCCAGTCCACGGGTTGCTCGACGCCCGAGGCCCCGCCGGCGGCATCGGCCACCTCGGCGAGGCGCTGGAGGATCGCCGACTGCCCGGTCACCGGTCCCGGCGCGTGGAGCCCGGGGGGAAAGGCCTCGCCGACGGGATGGATCTCGACGGCCAGGTTCTGCCGCAGCGCACCGGCGGCAAAGGCATGTGCGGCGAGCAGCCCCTGGGTGAGCTTGAGCCGCCGCCGGGTGCCGAAACGCATCGCCGCGGTGCAGTCGATCACTAGGTGGGCCTGCCGCTGGGCCGGCTCGCGGTGGACGCGCACCACCGGCTCCTCGGTCCGGGCCGAGATACGCCAGTCGATGCGCGCGGCCGGCTCGCCCGCCTGATAGGCGCGCAACTGCTCGAAGTCCAGCCCCTCGCCCAGCCGGCGCGCCAGCTGGTCGCCGGACAGGCGGGTGCCGGTGGGAGCGCTTTCCTGCACCAGGGCGGGAAAACGCTCCCCGCCGGCCCAGGCGACGGCGATCTCTTCGGCGGCCGGGGCGATGCCCGCCGCACGGCCACCTTGCTCGGCGGGCCGCCGGCGCAACGCGCCGAAAAGCCGGTTGAGCGGCGCGGCGATCACGGCGCGGGAATCAGCTCGAGCAGGCGGTCGATCACCGCATCGCGGGTCAGGCCGCTGACCATCGCGCGCGGGCCGAGGATGATGCGGTGGCGCAGGGCGTCGGCCGCCAGCTTGATCAGGTCGTCGGGAACGATGTAGTCACGTCCCTCGAGGAACGCGGCCGCCCGGGCGGCCTGCACCCAGGCCAGCGCGCCGCGCGGCGAGGCGCCCACCAGCACCTGGTCGGCCAGGTCGGGATCGAGCTCGCCGACACGGCGAGTGGCGGCGACCACGTCGACCACCCAGCGTTGCAGGGCCTCGTCGCATCGCACCTGGCGGACCGAGTCGCGCGCGGCGAGCACCTGGTCGACGGTGATGTTCTTCGCCTCGCCCACGGGGTTGCTGCCCAGCGTGCCCTCGAGGGTGCGCTTGAGGATGTCGTACTCGTCCTCGCGCTCGGGGTAGTCGAGCGAGACGTGCAGCATAAAGCGGTCCATCTGCGCCTCGGGCAG
>JBNJFM010000068.1:0-4412 GCA_051746865.1 Pseudomonadota bacterium
GTGTTCCGAATTCCCGCGCCGGACTACTTCAGCGCCGCCACCATGCGCTCACGGGTCTGGGGGCCTTCGGCGAAGGCGCGGGCCTCGGCCAGCTCCTCGGCAGTCATGTCATCCTCGAACTCGGCCAGCAGTTCGGCCGAAGCCTCGTCGCCGTCACGGACCAGCGGATCGATCAGGGCATAGGCTGCGGTGTAGTCCGGGGAGTCCATGCCTAGCCCGCGTGCGTACATCATGCCCAGGTAATAGCGCGAACGCTCGTGCCCGCCCAGCACGGCCTCGCGGTACCAGTGCAGCGCCTTGGCATAGTCGGCGCCCCTGCCGAGATAGATCGCGGCGAGGTTGCTCTGTGCCCGGGCATAACCCTTCTTCGCCGCCTTCTCGAACCAGCGGACGGCCTCGGCCTCGTCACGCTCCGTGCCCTGACCGGCGTAGTACATGGTCCCGAGCGCAAGCTGGCTGGGCGCGTATCCGGCCTCGGCAGCCGCCCGGTACCAGCGCATGCCCTTGGCGTAATCCTGCTCGACCATCTTGCCGTTGCAGTACATGTGACCGAGCACGTACTGCGAGAAGATGTCGCCCTGCTTCGCCTCGGCGAGGTAACGCTCCAGCGCGCCGTCCTCGTAGAGGTTCTGGTTGACGCCGACAAGCGGACCGGCCGCCTGAACAGGCAGGGTGGCCATCGAGCCAGCCAGGGCCACGGACAGGCCGATGGCCCGCGCCAAGGGCGCGGGACGAAACGCGACGAGATTCCTTTTCACTGACATGGTCCTTCCTCACAGCAGTACCGGGGTTATCCAAAGGATGAGCGCAAACCGCGGGAATTTCAATCGCTGTACAATCAATGACTTCCGATGACCGAAGCCCCACGTCCACTCGCCCCTTTCCGGATCACGAAGTTTATTGGACAACCGGCCGGATGCCGAGTTCGGTCGGCGGGCTCATCAGTGATGGATCGTCAGCTGGAAGGCCAGCATCGACATGAACGCCACGACGATCAGGGCGCCCACCATGGAGGGCCTCAGTCGACGCTGGGCATCCGGCAGCAGCTCGGCAAACACCATCCAGATCATCGCGCCGGCAGCCAGCCCCAGCCCGACCGGGAGGAAGGCCTCGAAGGCGGTGACGAACAGGTAGGCGGGAACGGCCATCAGGGGCTGCGGCAGGCTGGTGAAGATCGCCCAGAGGCCGGCCTTCCACACCGGCATGCCGCGTGGCACCAGCACCAGCGCGATTGCCAGCCCCTCGGGGATGTTGTGCACCGCGATGGCCACGGTGATGAACATGCCGAGCTCCTCGCCACCACCGAAGGACACGCCCACACCCACACCCTCGGCAAAGGAATGCGCCGTCATCACGCCGAGAATCAGCAGTGCCTTTTTCGCATCCGCCCCCTGCAGTTCGCCCACGTCGGGCGTGTCCTTGCCGTCCAGCCAGTGGTCAGCCGCCAGCACCAGCAGCAGCCCGGAGATCATGCCGGCCAGCACCAGCCAGGCGTTCTTCGCCGTTCCCTCGTCCACCAGGCTGTGACTGGCGGCCAGCATCAGGCCGGCGGCCACCGCCGCGCCCACGCTCAGCCAGCGATCGTCCAGCTGACGGGAGAACAGCAACGGCAAGGCGCCCAGCCCGGTCGTCAGGGCCGTGATCAGGGCGGCGACAAAGACCGTCAGCAGGCTGACTTCGAGAACCATTGATCTCTCCGACACATCGTCTGGCAGTGAAGGATAGACGGCCGGCCCGGTCGCCGCGTCCCGCGCCCCTACCAGTCGAGGCCCAGCTGGCGGGAGACGGCCGTCTCGGCGGAGGTCAGTCCCGACAGGGTCACGCCCAGCAGCCGCACCGGCCGGGACCCGACCTCGGTCAATTCCAGGAGGGACTCCAGCGCGACGAGGATGACATCGGCATCCGCCAGCGGACGGTCGAGGGTGCGCCGCCGCGTGATCAGTTCGAAATCGGCGTACTTGACCTTCAGCGTCACCGTCCGCCCCAACAACCGCCGCCCGGTCATGTCCGCCGCGACGCGCGTGACCAGCCTGTCCAGCGACGCCATCGCCTCGTCGCGACGCAGAAGATCCCGCGGAAAGGTGGTCTCGTGGCCCAGCGACTTGCGTTGCCGCCGGGAACGCACCGGCCGATGATCGGTGCCGCGAGCGATGTCGTGATAGTGCCGCCCGGCCTTGCCGAACCAGTCGACCAGGCGGTGCAACGCCACCTCCCGCAGATCCCGCCCGGTCTCGATGCCGTGCTCGCGCATGCGCCGTTCGGTGGCCGGCCCCACGCCGTGAAACGCCCCGACCGGCAACTCGTCGATGAAGGCCTGCGCCTGCTCGGGACGGATCACGTGCAACCCGTCGGGCTTGTCGAAGTCCGAGGCCAGCTTGGCGAGAAACTTGTTGTAGGAGACGCCCGCCGAGGCGATCAGGCCGGTGCGCTCGAGGATGCGCGCCTTGATCTCGCGCGCCATCAGCGTGGCCGAGCCGTGACAGAGTTCGCTGTCGGTAACGTCAAGATAGGCCTCGTCGAGGGAAAGGGGCTCGATGTCATCCGTGAACTCGCGGAAGACCGCGTGGATCTCGGCGGAGACCTCCCGGTAGACGGCAAAGCGCGGGCGCAGGAAGACCGCCTCCGAGCAGGCGCGCGCGGCACGGGCCGCTGGCATCGCCGACCGAATGCCGAAGCGCCGCGCCTCGTAGCTGGCCGCGGCCACCACGCCGCGCCCCGCCGGATCACCGCCCACGACCACCGGCCGGCCACGCAGATCGGGATTGTCCCGCTGCTCCACCGAGGCGTAGAAGGCATCCATGTCGATATGGATGATCTTGCGCATGAGTCCGGCCCGCAAACGAAAAGGGCCCAGCCGTCGCCGGCTGGGCCCTGATGATGTCGTGGTGGCCAGAGAGGGAATCGAACCCCCGACACGGGGATTTTCAATCCCCTGCTCTACCAACTGAGCTATCTGGCCATGCCGTTTCCGTCCGCGCCTCCGGCTGACCGACTGGCGATTAGCGGCGCGCGACGAGGTGCGCATTTAACGCCAAAATCCGGCCGCGGTCAACCCCGCGATGTCGGCCGCGTGTCAGTTTTTGACCGCCCAAGGCTGACGTGCTGCGACTGGCATTGTATGCTCCCGGTACGAGAGACACCCATGCACGCCACACCATCGCGAACCGCCCCATGCCCGCACGCACCGCGCAGATTAGCCGCGAGACCGCCGAGACCCGCATCTCGCTCGAGCTCGACCTCGACGGCACCGGCACCGCCCGCCTGAATACCGGCGTGCCGTTCTTCGAACACATGCTCGACCAGGTCGCCCGCCACGGGCTGATCGACATCACGCTGACCTGCGACGGTGATACCGAGATCGACGACCACCACACCGTCGAGGACTGCGGCATCGTGCTGGGCCAGGCCGTGGCGAAGGCGGTCGGCGACAAGCGCGGCATCTTCCGCTACGGCCACGCCTACGTGCCGCTGGACGAGGCGCTCTCGCGGGTGGTGATCGACCTGTCCGGCCGCCCGGGGCTGGAATTTCGCTGCGACTTCACCCGTTCGCTGATCGGCCGCTTCGAGACCGAGCTGGTCGAGGAGTTCTTCCGCGGCTTCGTCAACCACGCCGGCGCCACGCTGCACGTCGACAACCTCCGCGGACGCAACGCGCACCACCAGGCCGAGACCATGTTCAAGGCCTTCGGCCGGGCACTGCGCATGGCGCTCTCGCCGGACGGGCGACAGGCGGACATCATCCCGTCGACCAAGGGTTCGCTGTAATGCAGATCGCAGTCGTCGACTACGGCATGGGCAACCTGCGCTCGGTGGTCAAGGCCATCGAGCACGTCGCCCCGGACGGCGCCCACGTGGTGCTCACCGATGCCCCCGAGGTGATCCTCGAGTCCGAAAAGGTGGTCTTCCCCGGCCAGGGTGCCGCGGCCCAGTGCATGAGCGCGTTGCGCGAACGCCAGCTGCCCAGCGCCCTGCGCGAGGCGGCCCGCACGCGGCCGTTTCTCGGCATCTGCATGGGCATGCAGGTGCTGCTCGAGCGGAGCGAGGAGAACGATGGCGTCGACCTGCTCGGCTGGTTCCCCGGCGAGGTGCGGCGCTTCCTCCCCGGCGAGGAGCATCTCAAGGTGCCGCAGATGGGCTGGAACCAGATGCACCAGACGCAGGATCACCCGCTGTTTGACGGCATCCGCCAGGACGCACGCTTCTACTTCGTGCACAGCTACTACTGCGAGCCGACGAATCCGGCCCACTCCGTGGCGACGGCCGACTACGGCCTGAACTACAGCGCCGCCCTGGCGGACGACTACGTCTTCGCCATCCAGGCGCACCCGGAAAAGAGCGCCGACGACGGCCTCAGGCTCCTGGCCAATTTCACCCGCTGGTCCGGACCGTGGTCCTGACCGCATCGCAACACG
>JBNJFM010000069.1:0-4340 GCA_051746865.1 Pseudomonadota bacterium
GCGGATGGATTCGGCGAGATAGCGGTAGCTGTCCGCGTCGTTGGCGAGCAGCTTGCCCATTACCGGCAGCGCGGAGAAGGAATAGGCGTCGTAGAGGCGTCCGACCACCGGGCTGGTCGGCTTGGAGAATTCCAGCACCACCACCCGCCCGCCGGGCTTGATCACGCGGGCCATCTCGGCAAGTGCCCGGGCCTTGTCGGTGACGTTGCGCAGGCCGAAGCCGATGGTCACGCAATCGAAGCGATTGCTGTCGAAGGGCAGGGACTCGGCGTTGGCGAGGCTGTAATCGACGTTGTCGAAGATGCCCTTCTCGTCGAGCTTCTCCCGTCCGATCGCCAGCATGCTGGCGTTGATATCCGAGAGCACTACCAGTCCCGAGTCACCCACCATGCGTGCCATGCGGGCGGCCAGGTCACCGGTGCCCGAGGCCAGGTCCAGTGCCTGTCCACCGTGGCGGAGACCCGTGTATTCAAGCGCGATGCGCTTCCACAGGCGATGGATGCCGAAGGACATGGCATCGTTCATCAGGTCGTAGCGGCTCGCCACGGAGTCGAAGACCGATCCCACCAGCCGGGACTTTTCCTCGCGGGGAACTTCCCGGTAGCCGAAATGCGTCTTCTCGCTCATGGGTCTATCTCGTCGGTTGCTCGATGGTTCAGGCGGCTCTTAGTCGGAGGAACGCTCGCCCTTGTCGTCTGCCGATAATACATCGTAGACCGGGGTGGCGCCCGGAAGGGGGGCGCGATCCGGGTCGCGCTCGACCCCGGCGGCGGAGAGCCGGTCGAGATAGTAGCGCCAGTTCTCTTCCTGGCGTTCGCCCAGCTCGCGCAGCAGTTTCCAGTCGTACAACCCGCTGTCGTGCCCGTCGTCGAAGACCAGCTTGACCGCGTAGCGGCCGACGGGCTCGACGCCGGTGATGTGCACGCTCTCCTTGCCCAGTACCAGCATCATCTCTCCGCCGCCGTGACCGCGGACCTCGGCCGAGGGGCTGAACACCCGCAGGTATTCCGCCGGCAGCTCGTAGGTCGCGCCGTCGGGGAAGGCGATGGAAAGCGTTTGCCGGTCCTTGGCCAGCCGGATCCGGCTCGGTGCCTGGGTGGTGTTCATGCGAGTCTCCTCGAACGTGTACCTACGTGTACCTAGAGGATATACCGGCTCAGGTCTTCGTCGCGCGCCAGTTCGCCCAGGCGTTCCTCGACGAAGTCGGCATCCAGCGTCATCTTCCCGGGCCTGTCGTCAGCCTCGAAGCTCAGGTCCTCGAGCAGGTGTTCCATGACTGTCTGCAGGCGACGGGCGCCGATGTTCTCGGTGCGGTGGTTTACCTCGAAGGCGATCTCCGCGATGCGGCGGATGGCGTCGTCGGTGAACTCGATGTCCAGGCCCTCGGCGGCCAGCAGTGCCTTGTGCTGGAGTGTCAGGGCGGCATCCGGCTCAGTCAGTATGCGCACGAAGTCGCCGCTGGACAGGGCCTCGAGCTCGACGCGGATGGGCAGCCGGCCCTGCAGCTCCGGAATCAGGTCCGAGGGGCTGGAGACATGGAACGCGCCCGAGGCGATGAACAGGATATGGTCGGTGCGGACCATCCCGATCTTGGTGCTGACCGTCGAGCCCTCGATCAGCGGCAGCAGGTCGCGCTGGACACCCTCGCGGGAGACCTCGCCGCCGCCGTGCTCGGCGTGCTTGGCCACCTTGTCGATCTCGTCGATGAAGACGATGCCGTTCTGCTCGACGCGCTCGGCGGCCTCGGCGCGGATCTCTTCCTCGTTGACGAGATTGGCGGCCTCCTCGTCGGTGAGCGCGGCCATGGCCTCGCTGATGGTCATGCGGCGGCTCTGGGTCTTGTCCTGCCCCATGTTCTGGAACACCGAACGCAGCTGACTGGCCATCTCCTCCATTCCCGGCGGGGTCATCACATCCACGCCGGCGGGTGCCTGGCGCAGCTCGATCTCCACCTCGCGGTCGTGCAGCTCGCCGCGGCGCAGTTTCTCGCGGAACTTCTCGCGCGTGTTGCGGTAGGCCTCGTCACCGTGGCTGTCGGCGCTCGACCAGGTGTCCCGCGGCGCGGGGAGCAGGGCGTCGAGCACGCGGTCCTCGGCCGCAACCCGGGCCCGGTCGCGCACCTGCACCATGGCCTCCTGGCGAACCATCTTCATCGAGTACTCGGCCAGGTCGCGGATCATGGATTCCACGTCGCGACCGACGTAGCCCACCTCGGTGAACTTGGTCGCCTCGATCTTGAGAAATGGCGCGTTGGCCAACTTCGCCAGCCGGCGGGCGATCTCGGTCTTGCCCACGCCGGTCGGGCCGATCATCAGGATGTTCTTGGGTGTGATCTCGCTCTTGAGCGGTTCCTCGACCTGCTGGCGCCGCCAGCGATTGCGCAGGGCGATGGCCACCGCCTTCTTGGCGGCCTGCTGGCCGACGATGTGCTTGTCGAGTTCGGAGACGATCTGTGCGGGTGTGAAGTTCATCAGTCGAGCTCTTCGATGGTCAGCTGGTGATTGGTGTAGATGCAGATGTCGCCGGCGATGTGCAGTGCGGTCTCCACGGTCTCCCGCGCGGGGAGATCCGAGTGGCGCATCAGGGCGGTGGCGGCCGACTGGGCGTAGGCGCCACCGGAACCGATGGCGATGAGCGCCTCCTCGGGTTCGATCACGTCGCCGTTGCCGCTGATGGTGAGCATGGCGTTGCGATCGGCGACCACCAGCATCGCCTCGAGCCGGCGCATCATGCGGTCGGTGCGCCAGTCCTTGGCCAGTTCGACCGCCGAGCGCAGCAGGTTGCCGCTGTACTTCTCGAGGTTGGCCTCGAAGCGTTCGAACAGGGTGAAGGCGTCGGCGGTGGCCCCGGCGAAGCCCGCGATCACCTTGCCGTTGTAGAGCGTGCGTACCTTGCGGGCGTTGCCCTTGACCACGGTGTGGCCGAGGGTGACCTGGCCGTCGCCGCCGATGACCGTCTGCCCGTTCTTGCGCAGGCAGAGGATGGTGGTGCCGTAGAGCGTCTCTTCCTGGTGGGCCATGGGAACCCCTTGTCTGGTTGGTTGAGTCCGTCGGCCGGACCGGCGCGGCGGGTCCGGCGGGAAGCGCGAAATGCCCACGATGGAGGCATCGACGCGGATTTCAAGACTCGTCCGGTGACTCCGGTGCGCGCCGCGACCGGCGACGGCCGGCGCGCGGGTGGGCCTTCTCGTAGACCGACATCAGGTGCTGGAAATCCAGGTGGGTGTAGATCTGCGTGGTCGACAGGCTTTCGTGCCCGAGCATCTCCTGCACCGCGCGCAGGTCGCCGGAACTCTCCAGTACGTGCGTGGCGAAGGCATGGCGCAGCTGGTGCGGGTGCAGCGGCTCGCTCAGCCCCGCCCGCCGGCTGAGGCGGTCGAGGCGCAACTGTACCGAGCGCGGGGTCAGGCGTCGGCCCCGGCGGCTGATGAACAGGGCCGGTTCTTCCGGGTCCGCCCAGCGGGCGCGCAGCGGGAGCCACGCGGCCAGTGCCGCGGCGGCCTTGCGACCCACCGGGACGATGCGGGTCTTGTCACGCTTGCCAGTCACCCGCACCTGCCCGGCGGCGGGGTCGACGTCGTCGAGGTTCAGCGAGACCACCTCGCTCAGTCGCAGGCCGCTGCCGTAGAGCCACTCGAACAGGCAGTGATCGCGTGCCTCTCGGGCCGCATCGTCGGGAGTTGGCTTGCCAGCGCGTGCCGGCTCCGGCGCGTCGAGGAGCCGGGAGACGGTCTCCACGTCCGGCGCCTGCGGCAGGCGTCGGCCGGCGCGCGGAGCCTTGAGCAGGAGGGGGTCGGCGGGACAGGGGATGTCGCGGAGTTTCCAGGCCTTGAGTAGCCATTTGACCGCACTGACGTGGCGGGAGATCGATCGCGGCGAGAGCCCCTCGCGGGCCAGCGAGGCGAGAAAGCCACGCAGCGCCCGGTCGTCGATGTTCCGGGGTGTCCCGACCCCGACCGACTCGAGGTGGGCGGCGAGCCGGGACCAGCTGTCGCGGTAGGCGGCCCGGGTCGGCTCGACCAGGCGGTGAGCCTCGTCGAGCGCTCGCCGGGCCTCGTCGAAGGCGGCCCCCAGGGGATCCGCCGATCGGCTCATGAGCGGGAAGAAGGCGCGCCCGGGGCGCCCGCGAGGAAGGCGCCGGCCAGCTCGCCGATCTGCTCCAGAAAGTGCGTCCCCTGGGCGGGATTGAAGCCGTCGGGGGCATGACGGCCCAGTGCGAGCACATGGGTGATGGCCCCGTTTTCGCCCCCCTCACGGATGGCGATCAGTGCCGCCGATCCGGTCTCGGCGAGGCTGTCGCCGAAGAGCGCCTGGTGAACGGGCTCGGCGAGACGGCCGCAG
>JBNJFM010000070.1:0-4258 GCA_051746865.1 Pseudomonadota bacterium
CTAACCTTTTTCGTACGTCTCCAGGGCGTTGTGTACCTCGGCGATGAAGGTCATCGCCGGGCCGCCGCCCATAAGGATGGCGACCTTGCATACCTCTATGATCTCGGCATGCGTCCCGCCGGCCTTTAGCACCTTCTGCACGTGAATCCCGATGCAGTACTTGCAGCGCGCGGTAATCGCCATGCCGAGGGCGATAAGCTCCTTGGTCTTGGTGTCGAGCACGTCATCCTCGAGCACCTTGTCCATGAAGCCGGTAAACGCCTGCATGGTATCCCCGGCCTCGGATTTCATCATGCCCATCCCGGTCTGGAAATCGTGCATCGCCTGGGTCATTCCGTTGCTCATTTCACTATCCCCCTCGGGTTGCCGTTTTGATCGAACCACCTCGAGCATCGACCATAATGACCCGCAGTCAAGAGACCCTTCCGCCCTGTCAGGAAATATTCACATGATCGAGACATTGCGCAGCCGATTCGCCCTTCCCGGGGTCCACTTCCATCAGCATGACCGACTGGTCGTGATGGAACTGCGGAACGCACATGGGCGCGTCTCGATCACGCCATTGGGCGCGACCGTGCTCGGCTATGTACCGGAAGGGAACCACGAGGTGATCTGGGTCAGCGAAACGGCCCGCTTCGATGGCAGCCGCCCGGTACGTGGCGGGATTCCCGTCTGCTGGCCGTGGTTCGGCGATCACCCGGACGATCCCGCGCACAAGGCCCACGGTTTCGCCCGGCAAATGCCCTGGCAGATCGAATCGGTGACCGTCGAGTCCGGCGCCACCCGGGCCGTCCTGCGGCTGGAAGCGGACGAAACCACTCGCCGGATCTGGCCGGGGGAATTCGTCCTGCGCCTTGCCGTCACCCTCGGGGACTCGCTCCGCCTCGACCTGACCGCGGAAAACCGGGGCATGGATGCCTGGCAGATCACGGAAGCACTGCACAGCTACTTCCATGTCGGCCAGAGCGAGAACCTGCGGATCGATGGCCTGAAGGGATTGGCCTACTGGGACAAGCAGGCCGGCGGGGTTCGTGGCATTCAGGACACACCGCTCGAACTGTCCCCGCCCTTCGACCGCGTCTATTTCGATCACCTGGGTGAAGCGGTCATCCACGACGGCGAACGCCGCATCCACGTGGCCAAGACGGGAAGTACCAGCACGGTGGTCTGGAATCCGGGGAGCGATGGCGTCCGGGCGTTCGACGACATGCCCGACCAGGCCTGGCGGGAGATGGTTTGCGTGGAGACAGCCAACGCCCTCGACGATTCGTACCGGCTCGAAGCCGGTGCCAGCCACACCCTCTCGAGCCGCATTTGGGTGTCCCGGCGATGAAAACGCCGCACTTTATGCGGTCGGAAGCGATGTCCGGCCTCGCCCTTTTCCGGAAAGATAGACCGGAAAAATGGAAGGTATAAGCGCGCTTTGTCGTGAAACGGGACGCTAACATCCGGCTAAATCGTCCCCGGGCCACCCGAACCCGGTTACTCACGAGCTCGAATTCCGAAAAAAGATTAACGCCTCGGGCCCGATCGAGGGACAATGCTTCTCGAGGAAACGGTCAAGGACTCCTTGATTGCACCAGGTAAGAACCCCCGCTCGGAACCACAGATTGAATTACCCAGTTTGTTTTACCCGCATCGAATTGCGGTTCTCTGACGCTTTTGCAGTCCTTCAGTACCCCTCATTTTTCACTCAACACATGCAATTGCATCAGAGGTATCCATCATGGCTACAGGCACAGTAAAATGGTTCAGCGACGAGAAAGGCTTCGGCTTCATCGCTCCTTCCGACGGCTCCAAGGACGTATTCGTCCATCACAGCGCCATCCAGGGCGGCGGCTTCAAGTCGCTGGCTGAAGGCCAGACCGTGACGTTCGACGTCGAACAGGGCCAGAAAGGCCCGGCTGCGGCCAACGTCCAGATCTGATCCGGACCCCTTCGGGTCGATCGACAGAGCCCCGCCCAGTGCGGGGCTTTTTTGCGTCTGGCCGACGGCTCCGACACGGAACCGTAGGCTGGCTACCCCCGCCCGGCGGCCTGCTTGGCCTAGGCATGTGCCCGGTGCTCCGTCGCCGCCCGACCCGGCAACACGAGTACTAAACGGCGGCCCAGACGATCACGCCCACCGTCAGACCGGTCAGGGCGAAGGCGATCAAGGCCAGCAACCCGTCACGCGCGATCAAGGCCAGTCCGAACACGGTCAAGGTGACCCCGGCGGCATTGGCCGAGAAGGGAATGAACTCCATGATCGGCATCAACGTCGAGACCAGCATCACCAGCAGGGCCACGCCGAAACGCGCCCCGCCGTTGACGAGTAGCGTAAGCCGGGGTCTGAGGAAACGATCGATGAATCGCGCCGCCGGCATCATCCAGACGATCGCCTTGTGCAGCGTGGTCCGATGAATCCTGCGCGCCAGCAGCCACTTGGGCAACCAGAAGTACTCCCGTCCCAGTAGCAGCTGCAGCGCCACCAGGAAGACAAACAGCCCGATGACCGTGGGCACGCCCGGTATGTCGCCGATCACTGGCGCCATCACGATCAGCCCGGCGAGCAACAGCGTCGGGCCGAAGGAACGGCGGCCGATGGTATCGAGCACGGCACCGAGCTGCACCGAAGAGGATTCATCACGGGTGCGGCCGATCAGTTGCAACAGATCGACCAGACTCTCTGGCTCGCTCGACTGTCTCGGTTGGGGATTTGCCTCGTCGATCATGTTTCCTTCCCGGCACCGCTTACCCACCCATTGATGGTAGTCGCCAACAATAGCGCTGACCGGCCGCAGACCGCATGGCATTCCTCCGCAGTGATACCCGTCACTTGTTGTAAAATCGGGGAACCGAACACGCCCGGGGCCCTGCCCCGGGTTTTGCCATTGGATGACGCGTGGTACGGCGGGATTGCCTACCGCTGGCTGCGCCGATTCAGCCACTCGCGGCTTTCCCAGGTTGTCGACCCATGATCTTCCGCTTTCCCATCGTCATCATCGACGAGGACTTCCGTTCCGAAAACGTCTCCGGCCTGGGCGTGCGCGCGCTGGCCGACGCCATCCGCGCGGAGGGCGAGGAGGTGCTGGGCGTGACCAGCTACGTGGACCTGGCCGCCTTCGCCCAGCAGCAGGCCCGGGTCTCGGCGTTCGTCATCTCGATCGACGACGAGGAGTTCCACGGCGGCAGCGGCCGGGTCGACGAGTCGCTGGAAGTCATCGTCCAGCTGCGCAATTTCATCCAGGAAATCCGTTTTCGCAACGCGGACATCCCGATCTTCCTCTACGGGGAGACGCGTACCAGCCGGCACCTGCCCAACGACGTGCTCAAGGAGCTGCATGGCTTCATCCACATGTTCGAGGACACGCCCGAGTTCGTCGCACGGCACGTGATCCGCGAGGCACGCAGTTATCTCAACTCGCTCGCCCCACCCTTCTTCCGCGCACTGACCGGGTATGCCGCCGACGGATCGTACTCCTGGCACTGCCCGGGGCATTCCGGCGGGGTGGCCTTCCTCAAGAGCCCGGTCGGGCAGATGTTCCACCAGTTCTTCGGCGAGAACCTGCTGCGCGCCGATGTCTGCAATGCCGTCGACGAACTGGGGCAACTGCTCGATCACACCGGTCCGGTGGCTGCCTCGGAGCGCAACGCCGCGCGCATCTTCAATGCCGACCACCTGTTCTTCGTCACCAACGGCACCTCGACCTCCAACCGGATGGTATGGAACTCGAACGTCGCGCCGGGCGACGTGGTGGTGGTCGACCGCAACTGCCACAAGTCTATCCTGCACTCGATCATCCTCACCGGCGCGATCCCGGTGTTCCTGATGCCCACGCGCAACCATTACGGCATCATCGGCCCGATCCCTCGAGATGAGTTCTCGCGCGAGAACATCGAGCGGAAGATCGCCGAGCACCCGTTCGCCGGGAAGGCCGAGGACCGGCGGCCGAAGATACTGACACTGACCCAGTCGACCTACGACGGCATCCTCTACAACGTCGAGGAGATCAAGGACGAGCTCGACGGCTTCGTGGAGAACCTGCACTTCGACGAGGCCTGGCTGCCGCACGCCGCCTTCCACGACTTCTACGGCGACTACCACGCCATCGGCGAGGAGCGCCGGCGCTGCTCGGACTCGGTGATCTACTCCACCCAGTCGACCCACAAGCTGCTCGCCGGCCTTTCGCAGGCCTCCCAGGTGCTGGTGCAGGACTGCCAGGAGGAGCGCTTCGACCGCGACGTGTTCAACGAGGCCTACATGATGCACTCGTCG
>JBNJFM010000071.1:0-3930 GCA_051746865.1 Pseudomonadota bacterium
CCCCGCCTCGTCCAGCTGTGTCGCGACACGCTCGCCCGCTGGGGGATGGCAGGGCTGGTCGTGCTGTGGCTGTTCGGCGCGCTCCACGGGGCCAGTAGGAAGCACCGACGCCGAGCCCGCCGGCTGCAGCAGTGAGCGTCCCACCTGACCCGACAGCCTCGATGCCCGCACCGCGGACGGGGGCAGACCGCCAGCTCGGGGCGCTCTCGTGCAGCTGGGCGGCGAAAATCGCGGGTCCTTCTGGCGGCCCCTACCCCCGTCCACGGGGACGCAGAGCCCCGGATTTCGACAATTTTTCGGCATTTCCTGGTCGTCAGCAGCACCGGGGCGAATGCCGCGCGGTGGCTGTATTTTATGGTGCCGAGGGTGCCGAAGCGCAGAGAGGTGCGGTGCCGAACATAGGATGACTAACTGTGGCCGAGATCAACCGACTGGAAGAGGCCTATCAGTGGAACATCACCAGGCTTGCTGATGCCTTCGGCCTGCACCGTGACACCGTCCGTAAGCGATTGAAGGCAGCCGGCGTGGTGCCAGTAGGCAACCGCAACAACGCGAACGTTTATGCCCTGAAGGATGCCGGCCCGGCGCTCTTCGGTGATACACAGGGCGGATGGGGCGAGAAGCCCGACGATCTCCACCCGACTGACCGCCAAGCGTGGTATCAGTCCGAACTCTCTCGCGTGAAGCTAGAGAAGGAGATGCGCCTACTGGTGCCGGTCGAGGAGGCCCACCGCGAGATGAGCCGCCTGGCCAAGGCGGTGGCGAGCGGACTGGATAGCCTGGCCGACATGCTCGAGCGCGATGCAGGCCTGCCGCCCGAGGCCATCGACCTGGTGGAGAAGACCACCGACGCCCTGCGCGAGCAGATGTACCAGGCCATCATCGACGATGACGGCGACGAGGAGGCCGCTGATGGGTAGCACCGCCAGCGCCGCCGCCATCCGCCGCGATGTCGCCGAGTTGATCCGGCCGCCGCGCCGAATCCGGGCCAGCCAGGCCGCCGCCGAACGCATGAAGGTGGTGGGCGGTGATGGCACCGTGCGCGACTGGAGCCCCGAGGCCACGCCCTACATGATCGAGCCGCTAGACTGCATGGGGCTGCGCAAGTACGACGCCGTCATCTTCGTCGGTCCAGCCAGAACGGGTAAGACCAACGCCCTGGTCGATGGCTTCGTCGCCTACAAGATCGACTGCGACCCCGGCGACGGCCTGATCATCCAGATCAGCGAAGACAAGGCCCGCGAGTTCAGCAAGAAGCGCATCGACCGCATGCTGCAGCACTCGCCGGCCCTGGCCGCCCGGCTCAGCCCGCGCGGTCACGACAACAACGTCCACGACAAGACCTTCAAGGCGGGCAACTACCTCGGCATCAAGTGGCCATCCAAGAACGTGATGGCGAGCTCCGATTACCAGTTCGTGCTGATCACCGACTTCGACCGCCTGGGCGACGACGTCGACGGCGAGGGCGACCCCTTCACCCTGGCCAGCAAGCGGACGCAGACCTTCGGCTCCACCGGCATGACGCTCGCCGAGAGCTCGCCGGGCCGCGAGATCACCGATCCCGACTGGCAGCGCCCGGACGACGCCCCGCACATGGCGCCGCCGACCACCGGCATTCTGGATCGCTTCAACCAGGGCGACAGGAGGCTCTGGTACTGGCAATGCCCGGAAGCATCCTGCCGGCGCTGGTTCACGCCAACCATGCAGCACTTCAACCAGGGCAGCGGGCGCACCTTTTGCCCCCACTGCGCTACCGAGATCGACCCCAAGGCCAAGCGCGCCTTGAACCTGGCCGGCCGCTGGGTGCCGGAGGGCTGCGAGCTGACCCTCGAGGGCGAGCTGATCGGCACGCCGCGCCAGACCCGGATCGCCTCGTTCTGGATGGAGGGCCCCGCCGCCGCGTTTCAGAGCTGGGTGAGCCTGGCCGAGAAGCTCAAGCGCGCCGAGGAGACCTTCGAGCAGACGGGATCTCAGGAAACGCTCAAGACGGTGATCAACACCGACTGGGGCCGGCCGTATCTGCACCGGCGCAGCGAGGTGCAGCGCTCCAGTCAGCAGCTGATGGATCGCGCCGAGCAGACCGAGCGGCGCACCGTGCCGCATGGCGTGCGCTTCCTGACCGCCACCGTCGACGTGCAGGGCGGCAAGAATCGCCGCTTCGTCGTCCAGGTGCACGGCTGGGGCGTCAACCGCGAGAAATGGATCCTCGACCGCTTCAACATCAAGGAAGACCGCGGACCCGATAACGACCAGGCGCCGCGCCAGATCAGCCCGGCCACCCAGCCCGAGGACTGGGACCTGCTGACCCGCGACGTGCTCCGGCGCTCCTATCGCCTCGCCGATGGCAGCGGCCGGCGCATGCCGATCCTCGCCGCGGCCGTCGACACCGGCGGCGAGAAGGGCGACGACGGCGAGTCGGTTACCAGCCAGGCCTACGACTGGTTCCGCCGCCTGCGCAAGGACGGCTTGCAGAGTCGCGCCTACCTGGTGAAGGGCGGCAGCAGCAAGACGACCAACCGCGTCAGCAAAAGCTGGCCCGACAACACCGGCCGCAAGAGCCGCAAGAGCCGCGCCCGCGGTGACGTGCCGCTCTACATCCTCGGCACTGATCTGCTCAAGGATGCGGTGGCCGCGATGATGGACCGCGACAACCCCGGCGCCGGCTACATGCACGTGCCCAGCTGGCTCGGCCGCTGGTGGTATGACGAGCTGACCTACGAGGTGCGCGACCCGGCCACCGGCAAGTGGAGCCGCCCCGGCAAGCGTCCGAACGAGGCGTTCGACCTGCTGGCCTACGACTCGGCGCTCGGCATCATCCTCGGCGTGGAGAAGATCGACTGGTCTGATCCGCCGCCCTGGGCCACCGACTGGGACGACAACCTGCTCGTCTTCGATCCGGAGGCCGGCAACCGCCCCGGCGAACCGGCTCTGAAGCGTGAGCAGGCCCCGCCCAAGAAGCGCCGCCGCAAGGTGGCCAAGCCCCGAATCTAGGAGGTCCGCATGGCCTACACGACCGACGACCTCACCAGGGTCAGGCAGGCGATTCTCGACCTGGCCGAAGGCAAGCGGGCCACGATGGTCACCAAGGACGGTCGCACCGTCCAGTATGCCCGCGCCGACATCGACAAGCTGCGCGCCCTGGAGCGCACCATCGCCGCCGATCTGCAGCCGGCCGCCAGCCGCCGCTCGCGCACCCGTTACACCGTGACCAGCAAGGGGCTGTGACATGACCATCGCCACCAAGCCCCGCATTCGCTACCGCGGCAACACCGTGGTGCGCGCCCAGTATGAGGGCGGGAGCCACAAGCGCCGCATGGCCGGCAAGGGCACCACCGTCAGCGGCCCCAACGGGCCGATCGAGCGCAGCCTGCCGACCCTGGTGGCGCGCAGCCACAATGCCATCCGCAACAACGCCCACGCCGCCAGCGCCAAGGAGAAGTACATCTCCAACCTGGTCGGCACCGGCATCAAGCCGCAGTGGCCCACGCCGGAGATACAGGCGCTGTGGGATCGCTGGGCCGAGGAGTGCGACGCCGATGGCGTCGACAACTTCTACGGCCTGCAGAGCCTGGCCGCCGGCAGCCAGTTCGAGGCCGGCGAGGCGCTGGCGCGGGTCCGCTACCGGCGCACCAGCGATGGCCTGAGCGTGCCGATGCAGCTGCAGGTGATCGAGGCCGAGCACCTCGACCCGACCTTCTCCCGCGCCTTCGATGGCCGGCTGATCAAGATGGGCATCGAGTTCGACGGCATCGGCCAGCGGCGCGCCTATCACCTGTGGCGCTACCACCCGCACGAGCGCCTGACCAGCGAGATCAACACACGCGTGCCGGTGCCGGCCGACAACGTCATCCACATGTACCGCCGCGGCCGCCCCGGCCAGCTGCGCGGCGTGCCCGAGCTCACCTCGGTGATCGTGCGGCTGTACGAAAT
>JBNJFM010000072.1:0-3890 GCA_051746865.1 Pseudomonadota bacterium
CCTGCGGGGCTTGGCGAGTCGCCCGTGCTCCGCGTTGCGATGTCTTGACGTGGCCACCGGCACGCCGGCGACATCGCGCCTTGATCACGAACGACTCGCCAAGCCAGAGTGGCATGGCATTCGTGCAGACCTTCCTTAAGCAGACGACGGATACCGCATGTCCCAGCTGTTCGCCGTGATCGGCAACCCGGTCGAGCATTCGCGCTCACCGATGATCCACGAGCATTTCGCCCGCCAGTTCAGCATCGACCTGACCTACGAGAAGGTCTGGGCGCCCATCGACGGATTCGAGCCCATCGTGCGCGAGTTCATCAAACGCGGCGGCCGCGGCATGAACGTGACCGTGCCGTTCAAAATCGAGGCCTTCGACCTGGCCGACGAGCACAGCGCCCGGGCGGAGCGTGCCATGGCCGCCAACACGCTGGTCTTTCCCCGCGAGGAAGGCGGCCCCATCCGTGCCGACAACACCGACGGGACCGGCCTGGTCAACGATCTGGCTTTCCACGGGACGAAACTGCCCGGCAAGCGCGTCCTGATCCTGGGCGCGGGCGGGGCGACCCGGGGTGTGCTCGCCCCGCTGCTGGGACAGTCACCGGCGGAGATCATGATCGCCAATCGCAACCCCGAGCGCGCCTACGGGCTAGTCGAGGAGTTCGCCGACGTCGCCGGAGACTGCGTTCTCTCCGGCTGCCCGCTGGCCGCGATCGAGGCCACGCCCTTCGACCTGATCATCAACGCCACCCCGGCCAGCCTGGCGCGGCAGCTGCCGCCCCTGCCCGATGCGATCATCGGCACGGGAACGACCGCCTACGACATGGCCTACGGCGCCGAGCCAACGGTGTTCATGGAATGGGCGGCCGAGCGGGGAGCAAACGCCCACGACGGACTGGGCATGCTGGTCGAGCAGGCCGCGGAGAGCTTCCTCGTCTGGCACGGCCAGCGACCGGACACGGCCTCGGTACGCGAAGCCCTCCGGGAAGTGATCGCCCGGGAAAATCGCGACTGAGCCATCCTGGCCGGGGTTGGCGATCGAGGCCGCTTCAGGCCGCCCCACCCTCCTTGCGTTTCCGTTGCGCAGCGGCCCGGCCCAGCCGGGCGTCGACCTCGTCGAGGTGACGACCGAAACCGGCCAGGGCCGACTCCAGCCCCCGGCATTCGCGCTCCAGCCCCTCGATCTGCTCCTGGAACCAGCGCTCCCGAGCCGTCTGGGCTTCCCTGAGTGCCCGATAGCCGCGCCAGACGATCAGCAGGCCGATGAGCGCGAGCAGTGCCACGCCGAGCGCGGCGGCCGCCAGCCAGTTCTCCGAAATCATGCTTTACCCTCCTTAGTGCTGCCCGAGCATACCCGATTTGCGCATGCGCCTCAGCGCGACCCGCGTCGGGCCAGCACCTCGTCGTAGACCGCGTTGCGCGCCAGGCTAGTCGTCCGCGAGACCACCCTGGCGATGCTCTTCGGGCTCACGCCCTCGGCGATCAGCGCATCGATCAGCGCATCCGCCTCGGCGACGTCCGTGTCGGCCACCTCCGCCGGCGGTCCGACCACGATGACGAACTCTCCGCGAGCGGGAATCTCGCCGGCATCCACGGAATCGGCCAGCGAGGCCAGTGTCCCGTGGGCCACCTGCTCGAAGCGCTTGGTCAGTTCCCGCCCCAGCATGGCGGGACGATCGCCGCCGAGTCCCTCGGCACAGGCCGCCAGCCCCTTGGCGATCCGGTGGGGTGCCTCGTAGAACACCAGCGTGGCCGGCTCGCCGGCCAGGGCCGCCAGCCGGTCGCGACGTGCCTTGGCCTGCGCCGGCAGGAACCCCTCGAACCAGAAGGGCCGTGCCGGCAGCCCTGAGGCACTCAGCGCGGCGATCACCGCCGACGGGCCCGGGACGGGCGAGACGGGGATGCCGGCCTCGATCAGGGTGGCGACGAGCACTTCGCCAGGATCGCTGATCGCAGGCGTACCGGCATCGCTGACCAAGGCCACGGAGGCCCCGGCGGCCAGGCGATCCCGTAGCGCCGTGGAGGCCGCACGCTCGTTGTGTTCGTGCAGCGCGACCAGCTCCTTTCGCACGCCCAGGTGATCCAGCAGCACTCGCGCATGACGAGTGTCCTCGCAGGCGATCAGATCCACGCCTCGAAGCACCTCGGCGGCCCGCTCACTGATATCGGCCAGGTTGCCGATGGGCGTGGCGACCACGTAGAGCGTGCCGGCCTCCACCCAGCGCCCGCCGGCAGACGTGACCTCGGGCCCGGTCACGATCGAGACCCCCGAAAGCCCGGCACTGTCCGGACACGAACCGCGCCGCATCGCTTTTTCAAAAGGACCATTTGTTTATACTCACTACTTGTTCCTGCCCCGCCCAAGCGGGGCATCAGCCCATCTCACAGGCACCGGAGACTCCATGCCGATCACCGAATGCCCGCTCGCCCCGAAGGGAATCGCGCGAGACGCGCAATCCACTCACCGGATCACCCGCGCCGGACTGGTCGCCGCGGCGATCCTCGCCCTGGCCGGCTGTGCCCAGGTGGAGGTCTCGCCCGAGGACACCGCGCGCAGCGAGGCGCAGGCGCAGGTGGACCAGGCGATCAGCGCTTCGGACCCGGCCGCGCTGGCCCGGGCACGCATGGAGCTGTCCCGGACACTGTCCGGTGCGGCGCGTGCCGAGCAGCAGCTGACCGCGATCGAGACGGCCATCGACGCCGGTGAGATCGATCTCGCCCGGGAACTCTACCAGCAGACCGACACGCGCGAGCAATGGGCCCGCATCGATTCGCGCCGTGCGGCACTGGCCGAGGGGGTCGGCCAGTGGGCCGCGGGCGATCTCGACCGGGCCATCCGCACGATCACCCAACTGCCGCTGCCCCTGTCGCCAGCCACGGAACGCCGCCGGCTGTCATTACTCGGCGTGCTGCATGCCGAAAAGGGCGACACGATCCAGGCAGCCCGACTGCACGTCGCGCTCGACGAGCACCTCTCCGGCTCGGTAGCGGAACGCAACCGAGCCCGCATCTGGTCACTGGTCAGCAACCTCGACAGCGCGACTCTGACCACTGCCCGGGAGAATGCGACCGACCCGGTGTTCGCCGGCTGGCTCGACCTCGCCCGGCAGTACCGCCAGCACCCCGGTCGCCTGGCGATCTGGGCCCGGGACAACGCCGACCACCCGGCCGTGACCAGCGGATTCGTCGACGTCCTCGGCAGTACCGGACCGATGAGTACCATCAGCGATCTGCAGCCCCCGACCCCCGACGGACCAATCGCGGTGCTCCTTCCGGAAGACAAGCGTTACCGGGCCATTACCAAGGAGATCCGTCGCGGCATCGACTATGCGCGGGAAGCCACCTCGCTGGGGGGGCAACGCGAGCTGATCCATCTCGACTCGGGCACCAGTGCCCTGGCAGCCCGGGTGGCGCTGGAACAAGCCACCAACCGCGGGGCGGCGGTCATCATCGGCCCCCTGGTCAAGGAACAGGTCGCCGCCATCAACGGTGTCGCGTCCGGCGGCCCGCTGGTGATCGCGCTCAACTCCCCGCCGGAAGGGCAATCCCTGCCTCCCGGCGTGATCAGCTTTTCCCTCTCCCCCGAACAGGACGCCCGTGACGCCGCCGCCCGCATGATGATCGACGGCCACCGACGCGTGGGCGTGGTCGCATCCGAGGCATCGCTGGGCCAGCGGGCACGCCGGGCGTTCGTCGACGAATTCACCCTGCAGGGCGGCGAGATCCTCGACGAGGCCACGTTCGAGCCGGGGCAGACGGATTTCTCCGGGATGCTCAAGCGCCTGCTGCGCATGCGCGCACCCGACGACGGACCCTTCCAGCCGGAAATCCGCAAGGACATCGATGCGGTGTTCGTGGCGGCCAGCGGTCGCGAGCTGGCGCTGGTCGCCCCGCAGCTC
>JBNJFM010000073.1:0-3781 GCA_051746865.1 Pseudomonadota bacterium
GTCGAGTGGAAGCGCTCCTATCAAAAGAAGCAGATCGACATCGTGAACCTGTACCTCCGGCCCGAGTTCGGCAAGAGAAGGGTCAGCGACATCACCCGAGCCGATCTGCTCAAGTACCGTGCCGCTCTCGCCAAAGATACGCACGGTACCAAGCCCCTTTCTGGAGCCCGCGTCAATCAGATCATGAACCTGCTGAAGCAGGTGCTGGACGAGGCCGCTGACCGCTTCGACTTTATCACGCCGTTTGTCCGCATCAAGCCGGTCAAGGAGGGGCGTAGCAAGGTCGATCCATTCAGCCTCGACGAGGTTCGTCTGTTCCTCCAGGAGGTCGATCCGTACTGGCGGTCATACTTCACGGTGCGGTTCTTCACCGGCATGCGCACCTCCGAGATCGACGGGTTGAAGTGGCGATACGTGTTCTTCGATCGCCGCGAGATCGTGGTCGAGGAGACGCTGGTGCATGGCCAGGAGGACACGCCTAAGACCTCCGCGTCCTACCGCACCATCCAGATGAACCAGCTGGTCTTCGATGCCATGCAGGAGCAATGGGAGCGGACCGGCCACACGGACGGTTTCGTCTTCCAGAGTAAGCGGGGCGAGCCGGTGCGGTACCGGAACGTCAATAACCGGGTCTGGTATCCGACGTTGAAGCAGGCCGGCCTGAAAAAGCGCAACCCGTACCAGACGCGCCACACGGCGGCGACTCTCTGGCTTGCCTCCGGTGAAAGCCCGGAATGGATCGCGCGGCAGATGGGACACAGCAACACCAAGATGCTGTTTACCGTTTACTCGCGCTACGTGCCCAACCTGACGCGCTAGGATGGCTCGGCGTTCGAGCGACTGCTGGCGCAGAACTTCGTGAATCCTGCGATTGCCGAGTCTGAGCCGGACGACAAGGAGGTGGGGCATGACTGATCAGCGCATCATCGAACGAATGGCCGAGGCGTTGCTGCTCGTCTCAAGGGCCCGCGTGACGCACCGTGCTACTGGAAACGGCATGCCGCGCACCTCCCGTGAAATGCAACGCTGGGTCCGGGAGGCCCTCAGTGACCCGGACGAGCAGCTGGCGGTGGCGGTCTTGCCGCTCCTGATCGCGCGACTCGACCGCTGTGCCGATGTGCCAGCCAAGGAGGTGGCCCATGGGTGAAGCCAAATTCGGACAGTGGCTGGGGAACCCCGGCCGCGGGATCATCGCTCGCCTCGAGTCGTGGGATGAGAGGGTCGACCGTTACGGGGCGCGTTTCTGGGCCTGTGACTTCATCGCTCCGGAAGGGGGCTGCGACGGCAGGATGTGGCCCGATGACGCATCGACTTCGACACCGGAAAGGCTGCAAGCCGGCGGTTGGTACTTCGTGGTCCCGGCATCGGGACAATGGGGTACGCAAAGCCTTAATCGGCTGACGGCCATCATTCCCATCGCCGAGGCGTTCGCGAGTCTCGATAGCTCGCCGGGTGATCCCAGTGCGGATGATCCGAACTGGAAGAGAGCGCGTCGCTGGTTCGACCGGATCCCTTTCCCGGTCATCCAGGCGTTCGTCATGCTCGTTTTCATGGACGAGTCGCTTCGCCAAGGATTCTTCCACGTCCCGGCCAGTCGGCAACACCACCACTCGTGGGAAGGAGGGCTCGCCGAACATGCGCTGGAAGTGGCGGAACACGTCGAAGGTCACCCGCTGATCCGCGATCCGCTGCAACGTTGTCTCGGTTCTGTGGCAGGACTGCTCCACGACGTGGGCAAGGTTCGGACACTGAGTCTCAACCCTTCGACGCGCCGACACTCGAAAATTCTGGGGCATGACCGGCTGACGCTCGAAGTGCTAGCAGGGCCACTGGCGTGGCTCGACCGGGTCGATCCTGATGTCGCCCACATGCTCCGCTATCTCTTGGTCTGGGATCCGAACCAGGAGCCGCGTCCCTTGATCCCGACGGCAATTGCGGTGCGTGAGGCGGATCGTGTGAGTTCGGCCGCCAGTGCTTACGAGATCACGTTTGCCAATGCCCCCGGGTGGGCAAGGTTTGCAACCTTGAACTCGTCGGGGCCGCGAAATCGCTTCTGGCGACCCGTGCCACTCTCAAGGAAAAACGCTCTGCTCGCTTGAATAAATGGGTGACGCATCGAAAAGGCCGCGCGTCTGCCGCCCATGATGGCGTAGACGCGCGGCTTTCTTGCATTGGTGACAGCCACAGAATCCTGGTAGCCGCGTTTGTTGTGCCTGCTGGACTGAGGCAGGACGCTAGTCTGGCAACTGTGGCAAATCCCTTTCGACGGAGGGTGCGGGCTCAGGTTTCCGGTTCACGACACCGCTTGGCGCGAAAGGCCTCGTCCTCGCGGAAGAGTCGGCATTCGACCGTCTTCGTGGCGCCGTCCGCAGGCAAACCCTCGGTGTCCAGACCCAGGGCGGTCAGTGTCTCGATCTGCGCGGACGTGGACGGCTCGTGATCGAATCGCAGCGTGGCCATGCCGATGCGCTGCATGCCTAGCGCGGTCTCTCGTTCGAAGATCTTCTCGACCCGATCGAATTTCCACTGGCCCAGCTTCACGCTGACCAGCTCTCCCATGAATCCTTCCGAGACGGTCGATGCCTTTCCAAACGGGGCATTCGGATCGGTGATCTCGAAGACCTGAAGTGTTTTCGGACCTTCCAGCAGGACATCGGCCATCGGAGATGGCTCGTAGCCCCCAAGGCCGTGGTCGGTGATGTTGACCTGGTACACCCCGGTGGTTTCCGTATCGCCGGAGAGGACCGTCCGGGCATCCCGGTACAACCGGTTGTAGGCAGAAAGCCCTTCCAGGTAGTTACGAAGCTCGGGGATCTCGCGAAGCGGGGATTTCACCTTGCGTTGCGTGAAGGTGACCTGCACGCCCTCGTGGCGGGTGCTCCGGGCCGGCTGGATGTCCAGCAGCTCCTCGCTCGTGGCGCTTGCCAGCTTGAGACGCGGGTACACACGCTTTGGAAACTCGCCATCGGCGAACTCGATCACGCCCTCGGACTTCTCCGTGGCGAAGTAGAGGCGGGCCTTCTTGGGGTAACCGGAGAAGCCGCGGTCTCCGGTCCACTCGCCGAGGATTACGCCGCGTTGGTCGATCCGGACGTTTCGATCCTCGCTACGCAGAAGCCCCTCGTCGACGAGCGCGTCCAGGAACGCCTCCCGGTCATCGTCGCGATGGTCGTGAAGGTTGGCCATCGCGACAAAGGTCGGGTCCGGTTCGACCCCGTCGAGCTTCCGAAACGAGTCGTGCGCGGGCAGATACGCGATTCCCCGGCCCGTGGTGAAGGGCAGGTAGACGTCGCCCGGGTGATCGGCGTTCAGTGTCTCCAGCAGCTGGCGGGCATCGTCATCCTTGAGCCGTCCGGGGTCAACGGCCGGCAGATAGAGCATCTCTCCGGTGGAGAGAATCGAGTTTTTTTCCACGGGGTAGATGTCGAAGGTGCGTTTCTCGAGGGCATCCTTGCTCGCCAGAGACCGCATGGTTTCCAGTCGCTCGCTTTCATCCGTCCCCTCTAGGTGAAAGCCGAGCACCGGGCCGAGTTCCGGCGCACGCAGCCGGGTGAACGGAGGGGCTTCCATGGGAATCGAGCCGTGAAGTGCTCGCGGATTGGCCTCGACCCACTCGGCGATCGCCGTTGCGGCCATTTCCTCGTCGCTGGTGCAGCCGGCCAGCCCTGCGAAGGCGGCGGTCGCCAGCAGGGCGGCCATGGTGGGGCGTGCGTACGCGCGTCGGATGTCGGTATGAAGGGTGCGGCGGGAAACGGTGTGCATCAGGCCAATCCTCCCTGGT
>JBNJFM010000074.1:0-3611 GCA_051746865.1 Pseudomonadota bacterium
CTCAGCAGCGGCCCTGCTTGGCCAGTCCCGGCGGGCAGAAGCGCCCGTGCGAACGATGATGGCGCTTGACCGGTTCGACGTGGCGGTGGCGTTCACGATAGCGCCGGTCGTCGACCGAGTCGCCGGTGGCGACACCGCTGCCGACGGCCGCCCCGATGCCCGAGCCGAGGATCGCGCCTTCCCGGCCACCCACCTCGGCCCCGACCACGCCGCCGATCGCGCCCCCGATTGCCCCGCCGATGGCGGCGTCACGGTGAAGGTCGTCGGCCAGGGCCGCCGTGGCGGGAAGGGTCAGCGCGGTCAGCAGGATGGCGATTCTGGTGTTCATTCGGTTTCTCCCTTTGTTGATTCAGGTTGTTGATCAATCTGGCGTTCTTTGGTCGGCCCGACGATGACCACGATCCGGTCGGCCGGATCGACGTGGCGGGCGAACGCCCGGCGGACCGCCGTTCCCTCGACGGATTCCACCCGGTCGACGTAGGTGTCGAAGTAGTCCAGCGGCAGGCCGTAGACGCTCAGCGAGCCGATCTGCTGGGTGATCTCGCGATTGCTGTCCAGCCGCATCGGGAAGCCGCCGACCAGGTTGGCGCGCGTGTCCGCCATCTCGTCGGCCTCCGGGCCGGCATCGATGAAACGCTTCAGCTCCCCGGTCATCAGCTCGAGGGCGTGGTCGACCTGGTCGTTGCGTGTCTGGATGCCCATGACGAAGCGGCCACCGGCGCGTAGCGGGAACAGATAGCTGTAGGTGCTGTAGGCCAGCCCGCGCTTCTCGCGCAGCTCGCTCATCAGCCGCGAGGCGAAGCCGCTGCCCCCGAGGATGTGGTTACCCACGTACATCGGCAGGTAGTCGTCGTGCTTGCGGGGGATGCCGTTGTAGGCGACCGCCACGGTCGACTGCTCCGAGGGGAAGGGCACGCGTAGCGTCCGTTCGCCCTCGATCGCGGGGACCGGCGGCAGCGGATCCGCGGCGTGGCCTTCCGGCAGGCCTCCGACGACGGTCTCGGCCAGACGTTCCGCCGAGGACCGGTCAAGTGCGCCGACGATCACCACCGTGGCATTCCGCCCGACGAACAGTCGCTGGTGGAAGGATTTCACGTCGGCATGGTCGATGGCCGCGACCGAGTCCAGCGTGCCCACGGTGGGGTGGCCGTAGGGGTGGCCCTCGAAGGCGGCCTTGCGCAGGGCATCGCTGGCCACTGCCTCTGCCGACTGCTGGCGTCCCTCGATGGCACGTCGCTGCAGGTCGCGTTCGCGCTCGAAGTCGTCCGGGTCGAAGGCCGGATGGGCGATTACCTCGCCCATCAGCTCGGCCGCCGGCCAGAGCCAGTCCGGCTGGGTGAGGCTGCGCAGGCGCACCGCGGCGGTCTCCAGGTTGGCGCTGGCCGAGAATTCCGCCCCGACGCGGGCGAATCCATCGGCGATGGCCTTGGCGTCGCGGGATTCGCTGCCTTCGTCGAGCAGGGTGGCGGTCAGGGTCGCGGTGCCGCCCTTGCCGGCCGGGTCGCGCGCGCTGCCGGCATCGAACAGCACACGGGCATCGACCATGGGCAGGGCGTCGGTGGGGTAGAACAGCACGGTCGCCCCGTTGTCGGTCGTCCAGGTCTCGACCGGCAGGACGGGCTCGGCCCGCCCGGCGGAGGAGGTGAGCAGGACGAGCGCGGCCAGGGTGAACCGGCCGATGGCGAGGCGCGCATCAGTGAACACGGTCGGTACCTCCGTACGATTGGGTCGGGGCCGGGGGCTCGGCGTCCGGTTTCGGGTGCAGGGTGGCGACGGTCAGCCCGTGCGGGTCGAGGTACTTCTCGGCGACGTTGCGGACGTCCTCGGCGGTGACCGCGCGGACGGCCTCGACGAACCGGTCGGCCTGTTCGTGGCCCAGGCCCACCGTCTCGTACACGCCGATCTTCATGCCCCGGTAGAACAGCGAGTCGCGCTGGTAGACCTCCGAGGCGACCACCTGGGCCTTGATGCGCTCGAGCTCGTCCTCGTCGACCGGCTCGGCCTTCAGCCGCTCGATCTGCTCGCGCAGCAGCGACTCGGCCTTTTCGAGCGACTGGCCCTCGACCGGGGTGGCGTCGAGCGTGAACAGCGTCGCCTCCCTCGCCGTGAGGCTGTAACCGGCCGACGCGCTGGCGAGCTTGCCTTCGCGTACCAGGTCGTTCGTCAGCCGGGCGCCGGAATCCCCGGAGAGGATCCCCGCCGCCACGGCCAGCGCATACGCCTCGCGCGGGTCGTCGGCGGTGGCCAGCGAGGGCGCCCGGTAGCCCATCGACAGATGCGGCAGCTTCGCCGGGACGATCAGGTCGGCACGGCGCGTACCCTGCTGCGGGGGCTCGTCACGCGGCTTTTTCCTGCTCAGATTGCGCTTCTCGATCGGGCCGTAGTGCGTGTCGGCCAGCTCGAAGACCCGCTCCGGATCGACGTCGCCGGCCACGATCAGCGTGGCGTTGCCGGGTCCGTAGTGCGAGCCATACCAGTCGCGCAGGTTCTCGATGGTGTACGCGTCGATGTCCGTCTTCCAGCCGATCACCGGGTGGTGGTAGCCGCTGGCATTGAATGCGGTGGCCCAGAGCAACTGGTCGAGCCGCGCATTGGGATTGTCCCGAACGCGCGTGCGCCACTCCTCCTTGACCACTTCCTTCTCGCGGGCGAATTCCTCGGCGTCGAGTGCGAGGTTCGCCATCCGGTCGGCCTCCCAGCGCATCACGGTGCCCAGTTCGTCGGCGGCGAGTGTCTGGAAGTAGGCGGTGAAGTCGCGCCCGGTGAAGGCGTTCTCCTCGCCGCCCAGACGGGCGATGATCTCGGAGAACTCGCCCGGGCCGAGGTTTTCGGTGCCCTTGAACATCATGTGCTCGAACATGTGGGCGATGCCCGTCACCCCGCCCGGCTCGTCAGCCGAGCCGACCTTGTACCAGAGCTGGTGGGTGACCACCGGGGCACGTCGGTCCGGAACGACCAGCACCTCGAGGCCGTTTTCCAGCGTGGTCTGGTGGATCTCGGTCTGGGCGAACAGGGCCCCCGGCAGTAGCAGGGTGGCCAGGGGCAGCACGAGCCTGCCCATGAGCCGGGACCACGACAGGTGGAAATCGGGCATGATGCGGCAATACCTCTGTCTTGGGTTCGATGAGATGCGAGCGATTCGACCACGCTCAGCTTAATTGGTTTCCCCGCAATCGGGCGAGGCTTTGCAATCGTGTTCCACTCGATTGCGGCCGGTGGCGTTCCGATTCAGACCGGGAGCGTGGCGAATGCCTCCCCCGTGATCGGTTTTGCCTGCTCGGGCAATCGCCATGGGAAAGGATCCGGATGCGGCGGGAGTCGCCGGCGTTTTCGGGTCCATCTCCTGCTATGGTTCAAGCATGATGAACCGTTGCGCTCATGGACGGTGGAAGGCTCGGGGGACGCATCCTCGCCGCAGGGTGTTGGGCCTGATTTCGGGCCTGCTGCTACTGATCGGGCTGGGCCTCGGAATATCTCCCCCACCTGCTGTCGCCGCCGACACCGAATGGCAGTCGGTCCGTATCGGGGTGCTCGCCCTGCGCGGCAAGGAAAAGGCGCGGGAGGAGTGGGCGCCGATGGCGGCGTCGGTGAATGCCCGCTCCGAGTCGTTG
>JBNJFM010000075.1:0-3476 GCA_051746865.1 Pseudomonadota bacterium
GACCACGATCAGGCTCATCGCCTTGTTGAAGATCACCGCCTCGAGGGTCTCGAGGTGGAAGATCCCCTTCAGGACCGGCAGCCGGAACTCCGCCCCGCCTAGGCCGATCAGCCCGCCGAGTGCGCCAATGGCCCCGCCGGCGACAAAGCCGCCGGCCGCGCGTTTGCCTGATTGGTGATTCATCTTCCCTCTCCTCTCCCTGCTTCAAGGTGTTTGCGGCGGGACAAGCGGCATGGTCGATCCAGTCCGTAGGGTGCGGTGAGCCGCGCGAACCGCACCAGATAGTCCCATCTGCGATCGGCCGGAAGTGATGCGGTTCGCTGCGCTCACCGCATCCTACGTCGCTGCGTGCCTTGCCTTTCGTTTTCAAGACAAGTTCGGCGGATAAAACGTCCACCGAGCCAAATCGAAGGGGAGAGCCCCTGTGCGTTCTGCCTCGCGAGCGGCGGGTGGTCGAAGGCAACCGTTTGGTGGACGTTTCGCGCGCCTGTTTCGGCATGACGTGACCCACTGTGCCGCGGTGCCCGGGCGCGCGAGCCCCTTTTCTTGCTTGCCCAAGAAAAGAGGCGAAAAGAAGGGCACCCCGCGCTCTGGCCCTTCGGGCCCGGCAGCCTCGCCGAGGCTGCCGGCCTCGCGGCCGCCGGGCGGCGTTCGGGGTCGGTTCGACGCGACATCCTGTCGCGGCGAACCTCGGGCCGGCGTCCATGCCGGCCCGTCCCCGGCCGCCCGGCACCCGCGAGGCAGAACGCCCAGGGGCTAACCCCTTCGTTCCGTCGTTGTTGATAGCCCGAATCGCTCGCTGAGCCCTTCGGGCTTGGTTGGGTAGGCCGCTACCGCAACAGCGCCGCGCTCTTCACCAGCGCGGTCACGGCCTGGCCGGCATCCAGTCCCATGTCGGCCACGGCGCGGTCGGTGACTTCGCTGACCAGTCGCTGGCCGTCGGGCAGGGTGAGGAACACGGCCTGACGCCCAGGGGCGGTGGGCTCGATCCGTTCGATGCGTACGGGTAGCTGGTTCTGCATCGAGATGTTGTCGATTTGCTCCCGGGCCAGTGCTACGTCGTCGGCGCGCACCCGCAATCGGCGCGGGCCGTGCTCGATCGTCGAGCCATCCGCGCCCAGTTGGAAGGCCACCGGCTGGCCGGTATCCGTTTGTGGCGTGGTGACGAAGCGCAGCCGGTGCGGATCGCCGTCGACCTGTTCCACGTGTCCGTCGAGCGAGGCGACCGGACCTTCCTCGGTGAACAACGGCGAGTCGACCCGGCCGAGCGCCTCTTGGAGTGTCTCGATCCGCTCGACCGCGCCGTCGGCCATGAACACCACCCTGTCGGCGAGCCGTTCGACCTCTGCCGGGGCATGGGTAATCATCACCGTGGGGATGCCGAAATCGCGAATTACCGTCTCGAACAGATCGAGTAATTCGGCCTTGGCGCGCCAGTCGAGTGCGGCCAGCGGCTCATCCATCATCAGTACCCGTGGTCGGCCGATCAGCGCGCGGGCGATGGCGATCCGCTGGCGTTCGCCGCCGGACAGGTTGCCCACCGCCCGGTCGAGCAGCGGACCGATACCGGTGCGTTCGATGATCTGGTCGCGGTCGATAGCCGCGCCGCGGTCCTTTGGGGCGCGCTCTGCGGCAAAGTCGAGATTGCCGCGTACCGTGCGATGGGCGAGCAGCGCGGCGTGCTGGAAGACCATGCCGATGTCGCGCTGCTCGAGAGACAGGCCCCGTCGACCGTCCTGCCAGACCTCGTCATGGAAGCGCAGGTTGCCCCGGGTGTGCCGATCCAGGCCGGCCATGGCGCGCAGCAGCGTGCTCTTGCCCGAGCCCGAGCGACCGAACAGGGCGGTCACGCCGCTGGAGTCGAAACGGAAGTCGCCGGAGGCCATTCGGAACTCGCCGACGGTCAGTGTCAGATTGCCTTCGAACATGGTCCTACCCCAGTCGTGCCGAGAAGCGGCGGTTGATCAGGTACACGCCCATCAGTACCGCGAAGGAGAAGATCACCATCACCGCGGAGAGCAGGTGTGCCTGGGCGTATTCGAACGACTCGACGTGATCGAAGATCGCGATCGAGACCATGCGGGTCTGTCCCTCGATATTGCCGCCGACCATCAGCACTACGCCGAACTCGCCCACCGTGTGGGCGAAGGTGAGCACCGACCCGACCAGCAGCCCCTGGCGTGACAGCGGCAGGATCACGGTGAAGAACCGATCGAGAAAGCGCGCCCGCATCAGCCGGGCGGCATCCAGCACCTCCTCGGAAAGGCCCTGGAAGGCGGACATCATTGGCTGGACCATGAACGGCAGCGAGAACAGCACCGAGCCGATCACCAAGCCGGCGAAGTTGAAGGTTAGTTGGCCGTCAAATCCGAACAGCCCCAGGAATTCGGTCAACGGTCCGTTGGGGTTCATGGCGATGATCAGGTAGAAGCCCAGTACCGTCGGGGGCAGCACCAGCGGCAGGGAGACCAGCGCCTCGAGGACCACGCGCCAGCGCGAGCGCATGCGGGAAAGCCCCCAGGCGATGGGCACGCCGATAAGCAGCAGCACGATGGTGGTTACCGCTGCCACCTGCAGCGTCAGCCAGATGGGGTGGGTGTCGAGCGGTATGCCAAACAGTGTCATTGTCTTTGTTCCGGTTCCTGGTCAAAGAGTCTCTACCTCGGCCCCTTGCGGAAAAATGCGCGACACCCTCGTTCGGGGCCGCGCCAGGAGAGAGGCGGGTGAGAGCCGGGCAGATCAGGGCGTTTCGTAGCCGTACTTCTCGATGATGGCTGCGCCTTGGTCGCTGCGGACGAAGGCCAGGAAATCGTCGACCACGTCGGGGTGTTTGCTGCGGGTCAGGGCCGCCGCGCCTTGCTCGATGGGGTCATAGTCTTCGGTCGGCGGCATCCAGACCTGGCCCTTGCCTGCCACCGGGCTTTCCGGGTCACGCAGTTGCGACAGGGCGACGAAACCCAGCTGGGCGTTGCCGGTGGTGACGAACTGGAAGGTCTGCGTGATGCTCTCGCCGGTGGCGATCTTGCCATCCTCGCGGTAGCGCTGGTAGAGGCCCCGCTTTTCCAGCACTTGCTGGGCTGCCAATCCGTAAGGTGCGGCCTTGGGATTGGCCGAGGCCATGTGACGGAACTCGCCGGCGGCGAGGATATCCTCGGCCTCCTCATCCACAGGCAGATCCAGGCTGAACAGCGCCAACTGTCCCTGGGCGTAGACGAAGAAGTCGCGTGCATCGCCCGCCTCGACCAGGATTTTCGGACGACCGGTGTCGGCGGAGAAGTACGCGTCGAAAGGCGCGCCGTTCTGGATTTGGGCGAGCAGCTTGCCCGACGGGCCGAACGAGAAGCGGACATCGTGGCCGGACGTTTCCTCCCAGGCCGCGCCGATTTCTTCGGCCGCCTTGGTGAAGTTCGCGGCAACGGCCACGGTGATGGTCTCCGCCTGCGCGACGGCTGTTGCCAGCAGGCTGCCGCCGAGCA
>JBNJFM010000076.1:0-3210 GCA_051746865.1 Pseudomonadota bacterium
ACCTGCCCACGGTCACCCGCTGGTCGATCGGCGAGTCGGCGCACTTCTTCGCCGAGCTGGAACTGGAAGGCGCGCGCGGCGAGATCGCCACGCCGATCGTGCGCGAGATCCGTTCGCGGCTGAAGTTCCTGAATGATGTCGGCCTGAACTACCTGTCGCTGGACCGCAGCGCCGAGACGCTGTCCGGCGGCGAGGCGCAGCGCATCCGGCTGGCGAGCCAGATCGGCTCGGGGCTGGTGGGCGTGTCCTACATCCTCGACGAGCCCTCGATCGGCCTGCACCAGCGCGACAACGACCGCCTGCTGGGGACGCTCACCCACCTGCGTGACCTGGGCAACACGGTGATCGTGGTCGAGCACGACGAGGATGCCATCCGCGCCGCGGACTTCGTGCTCGACATCGGTCCCGGTGCGGGGGCGCACGGCGGGCAGGTGGTCGCCTCCGGCGCGCCGCGGGAGATCGAGTCGACGGAGCATTCGCTGACCGGGCAGTATCTTTCCGGCAAACGGGAGATCGCGGTGCCGGAACGCAACCGGGCCGACGCCGAGAAGATGCTGACCCTGGAGGGTGCCACCGGCCACAATCTGACCGGCGACCCACTGCACATCCCGCTGGGACTGTTCACCTGCGTGACCGGCGTGTCGGGCTCGGGCAAGTCGACGCTGATCAACGACACCCTGTTCAAGATCTGCGCCCACCAGCTCAACCGGGCCAGCGCCACCGCCGCGCCGTACCGGAACATCCACGGGCTCGACCAGCTCGACAAGGTGATCGACATCGACCAGTCGCCGATCGGGCGCACCCCGCGCTCGAACCCGGCGACCTACACCGGCCTGTTCACCACGATCCGCGAGCTGTTCGCCGGCACGCAGGAGGCCCGCTCGCGCGGCTACACACCGGGGCGTTTCTCCTTCAACGTCAAGGGCGGGCGCTGCGAGGCCTGCCAGGGCGACGGGGTGATCAAGGTGGAGATGCACTTTTTGCCGGACGTGTACGTGCCCTGCGACGTCTGCGGCGGGGCGCGCTACAACCGCGAGACGCTCGACATCCGCTACAAGGGCAAGACCATCGCCGACGTGCTGGAGATGACCATCGAGGAGGCCGCCGAGTTCTTCGAGGCCGTGCCCAGCCTGCATCGCAAGCTGACCACCCTGATGGACGTCGGGCTGGGTTACGTGAAGCTGGGGCAGAACGCCACCACGCTATCCGGCGGCGAGGCCCAGCGCGTCAAGCTCTCGCGCGAGCTGGCCAAGCGCGATACCGGCCACACGCTCTACATCCTCGACGAGCCGACCACCGGCCTGCACTTCGAGGACGTCGCCCAGCTCCTGCGGGTGCTCTACCGCCTGCGCGACCACGGCAATACCGTGATCGTGATCGAGCACAACCTCGACGTGATCAAGACGGCCGACTGGATTGTCGACCTGGGACCGGAAGGCGGCTCCGGCGGCGGGCGCATCATCGCTTCCGGCACGCCCGAACAGGTCGCCGGGGTCGAGGGCTCGCATACCGGGCGCTACCTCGAGCGGATGTTGGCACCGGCCAAGGCATGACCGACCAGCAGGCGCCTTGCATCAGCTGATTGTGGGAGCGGGCCCTGCCCGCGAAGGCCGCGTCAGCGACTGTCCCGGCAAGAGGGCATCCACGGACCGGCCCGCGCTGCATCACCACTCAACCCGGGACACGCGCCTACGGCGCGTTTCGCGGGCGGGGCCCCTCGCACAGTGGTCTGGTGTCATTCGAGCGTGCGCTGCAGGCTCTCGAGTACGTCGCGCGCGCCTTCCTTGGTGCGGTCGATGACGTCGGAGGTGGTTTCCTTGGTTGCCTGCCAGGCGCTCGACGCACCGGACTTGGTGTTGTCCCAGATGTTCGCCGCCGCTCGCTTGGTCTCCACCCACCAGTCGTTGTCGACCCGCGGGTACTCGCGCACCTGGGCCAGGTCGTCGGTAAGGAACACGGCGTAGGAGACGCGGTCGAGGCGGTCGCCGGCGCGCGTGGCCACGGTGAACTGGTCCACCTCGACAAAGCGATGCTCGTCGTCGCCCGAGGCGGTGAAATCCTCGTCCAGCTCCACCACCAGCCCGTGGACCCTCATGTTCTCCGCGACGAGTACGTCTTCGACCTCGCCTACCTCGCGGTTGTCGTCGGTGACCAGAAAGACCTCCGACCCCACCAGCGCATCCATGGAATACAGCCCCTCGGGCTCCCCCTGCGCGAATGCCGGGGAGAACAGGGGCGCACTGAGAGTCGCGGCGATCATGCCCGCCAGCAGGTGCTTTTTCGGTTTCATGCTGATTCCTTCCTCTTTGGCAGCCTCGGTCGGCTTGCATCAGTCTTCGGCGCAGTCGACGCAACGCGTCACGCTGGGATCGTTTTGGAGTCGTGGCAGGGGAATGGGTTCCCCGCAGAAGAAGCAGTCACCGTACTCGCCGTTCTCCATCCGGCGCAGGGCGCCCTCGATGCGGGCCAGCTCGTGCTCGCGCCGGGAGCGGGTGGCCTTGGCCATCTCCTGACCTTGCAGGGCATCCATGCGTGAAAGCCGCCCCTGACGTGACTGGTCGAGCTCCACCGTCCGGGTGGCATCGGCGCTATCGGCCAGCAGCTGGCGCAACGCGACGCGGCGATCGAGCAACTGGTCGCGAAGGGCCTCGCGTTGCTTTTCGTCCATGAGGAGTCCTTTCAGTCGATCTTGATCTTGGCGTAGCCGCGCTGCGCGTAGGCCGCGGCGGTGACGAAGGTATTGCCCACCTCGACCAGCGGCTCGACCAGGTCGGCTTGGGTGATGCCGGCGCGCCGACTGGCGATGGAGCAGACTTCCATGCGTTCGACGCCGTCGAGCGTGTGGAGTTCGGCCAGCCGGGCGTGGATCTGCAGGATGGTCTGGGCGTTCTCCATGCTCCGGCCGGGCGAGTCACGGGTCAGAAGCCGCACCGAACCGCCGCGAAAGGCGAAGACCATGCGCGGGGTCACGTCCTGTCGTTCGAGGTCGCGGTAGGTCTGCTCGATCACGCCGAGGCGGGCGAGCAGCGCCGCCGGGTCGGAGGCGGTGACGTCCCAGAGAATGCGGGCCTCCTCGATTCCCTGCAACGAGCGGGCATCATCCGGCCTCGGCACGTCAGCGGCAACGGCCAGCCCAGGCAACAGTACGAACATCAGCCCCAGCATCAATCGACGCATGGCCATTTCCTCCTTGAGTACGATGGCTAGGGA
>JBNJFM010000077.1:0-3183 GCA_051746865.1 Pseudomonadota bacterium
CAGCTTGCCCGGAACCTCGTTGAAGGTACGGGCCAGCTTGGTGACCGGCGCCTGCATGGTCGCCATGAGTTGCGCAAGCGCTTCCTCACGGGTCGGCAGACTGGCAACGCGATCGATAGCGGAAGCCGGGAGGAGCTCGCCACCCAAGGACACGAACTGGACGTCAAGCGCTTCCATCTCCTTGGCGGCGTCCTTGATCAGACGCGCCGCGGAGCCCAGGTCGTCCATCGAGAACGCGAGGATGAGCGGACCGCGCAGGGCCTCGCTCATGCATTCGTACTCGGTGCCTTCCAGGGCGCGCTTGGCCAGGGTGTTCTTGACGACACGCAGGTAGACACCCGCTTCGCGCGCCTTGACGCGAAGCTCGGTGACCTGCGAGACCGTCAAGCCTCGATACTCGACGCCAACCGCCGAGTAGGCCTTGGATGCAACCTCGGCGACTTCTGCGACAACCAACTTCTTGCGATCGAAGGTTAATGCCACGTCTCTTACCTACGGTTGCAAAGGGACATGCCCTTTTCGTTTGAAACCGATCCGTGCCGCGCACGAATCGCCCTTCTCAACGGCCACCCAGACATGAAATCATCGGGACTCTGACCGTCTGCGCAGGCTTTCGCGATTAAGCGACCCGGCAAACCGGGCCGCGCCTGCGGTCTTTGACGCCGCCGGTCTCAATGCCGGCAGTCCAAAGAACGTTGCCGGCCCGGGCTTGCGCCCGACCGGCGAAAACTCTTGTCCGGAGGGCGATCAGCCTTCCAGACTTGCCTGGTCGACGACCAGGCCCGGACCCATCGTGGTCGAGACCGAGACGCGCTTCATGTACACGCCCTTCGCCGCGGACGGCTTGGCCTTGTTCAGGTCGGCCAGCAGGGCGTTGAGGTTCTCGATCAGCGCGGCCGGCTCGAAGTCGACCTTGCCGATGGTGCAGTGGATGATGCCGTTCTTGTCGGTCCGGTAGCGCACCTGACCCGCCTTGGCGTTCTTCACCGCGCCGGCGACGTCCGGGGAGACCGTGCCGACCTTCGGGTTCGGCATCAGCCCGCGCGGGCCGAGGATCTGGCCGAGCTGACCGACCACGCGCATCGCGTCCGGAGAAGCGATCACCACGTCGAAGTCCATGCGGCCCTGCTTGATCTCGTCGGCCAGGTCTTCCATTCCGACGATGTCCGCACCGGCTTCCTTGGCTGCCTCGGCGTTGGCACCCTGGGCGAAGACGGCGACACGCACGTCCTTGCCGGTACCACGCGGCAACACGGTGGAACCACGGACCATCTGGTCGGAGCGGCGCGGGTCCACGCCGAGGTTCACGGCCACGTCAACGGACTCGTTGAACTTCACCGCGGACAGCTCCTTGAGCAGACCAACGGCCTCTTCGACACCGTACTGGCGCTTGCTGTCCACCTTCTCGGCGATTGCCTTCTGTCGTTTGCTCAACTTGGCCATGTCACACACCCTCCACGTTCAGGCCCATGCTGCGGGCGCTACCGGCGATGGTGCGCACACGGGCGTCGAGATCCTTCGCCGTCAGATCCGGCTCCTTGGTCTTCGCGATCTCTTCGAGCTGATCGCGGGTGACCGTGCCGACCTTGTCCTTGTTCGGCTCGGCGGAACCGCTCTTGATGCCGACGGCCTTCTTGAGAAGGATCGCTGCCGGCGGGGTCTTCATGATGAAGGTGAACGACTTGTCCTGGTAGACAGTGATCACCACCGGCACCGGAAGACCCGGCTCGATATCACCCGATGCGGCGTTGAACTCCTTGCAGAAGCCCATGATGTTCACGCCGTGCTGACCCAGGGCGGGACCGATGGGGGGAGACGGGTTGGCCTGACCGGCAGGCACCTGAAGCTTGATGTAAGCGGATACTTTCTTAGCCATGATGACCTCTCTGGTGGGTGCTGACGTCCGGCGCGCCGGCCGGACTCCCCTGCTTCAAACGACTTGTCAGGTCTTCTCGACCTGGTCGAAACCGAGCTCCACCGGGGTGGAGCGACCGAAGATGCTGACTGCCACGCGCAGCCGGCTCTTCTCGTAGTTGACTTCCTCGACGCTGCCGGTGAAGTCGTTGAACGGGCCGTCGCAGACCCGCACCATCTCGCCGACGTCGAACAGCGTCTTCGGCTTCGGCTTCTCGGTGGAATCCTTGACCCGGTTGAGGATCTGCTCGGCCTCGCGCTCGGAAATCGGCGTCGGCTTGCCGCCGGAATTGCCGATGAACCCCAGCACGCGCGGGGTCGACTTGATCAGGTGCCAGGCCTCGTCGTTCATGTCGACCTGCACCAGCACGTAACCCGGGAAGAACTTGCGCTCGGACCGGCGCTTCACACCGTCGCGCACCTCGACAACCTCCTCGGAGGGGACGAGGATCTCGCCGAACAGGTCCTCGAGACCCGCGCGCTCGATACGCTCCTGCAGCGCCTTCTTGACGCTGTTTTCATACTGAGAGAACGCCTGAACGACGTACCAGCGCATCGCCATGAAAAGCCTCCTAACCGGTAATGCTGCGGACGATCCAGCCCAGCAGGGAATCGACGCCCCAAAGGAACAGGCCGATCAGGATGACGAGCAGAATGACCACCAGGGTCGTCTGCGTCGCTTCCTGGCGTGTCGGCCAGACCATCTTCTTGACTTCGAGACGGGAGTCGAAGGTGAACTGCCAGATCGAACGACCCACTGCCGTGGTGTAGGCCACGGCAACCGCGAGCCCCGCGCCCGCCACCACCGCCAGGATGCGAACGAACAGCGGCTGGTTATCGAGCAGGTAATAACCCACCACGCCAGCCACGGCCAGCGCGATCGCCACTGCGATCTTCGCCGAATCCAGGCCGGATGAGGTGGGTTGCACGGACTTTTCCGACATGTCTTTTGGAACTCACGCTTAAAGACAGTACCCGCCGGCCGACAAGTCGGACCCGGCGGGCACCCCCTGCACGGAAGTGGCAGGGCAGGAGGGACTCGAACCCCCAACCTACGGTTTTGGAGACCGTTGCTCTGCCAGTTGAGCTACTGCCCTATGTTTTTCGCCTACCGCGAAAAAAGAGCGCGAAGTCTATCCGACCCCGCGCCTGATTGCAACCCGTTGCGGGTTACTCGATGATCTTGGAAACGACGCCGGCGCCGACGGTGCGGCCGCCTTCACGTACCGCGAAGCGCAGACCTTCTTCCATCGCGATCGGGGCGATCAG
>JBNJFM010000078.1:0-3104 GCA_051746865.1 Pseudomonadota bacterium
GGCGACGTTCTCCAGCGCGTTGAGCCCGTCGATCAGCTGGAAGGACTGGAACACGAAGCCCACCCGCCCGGCGCGCACCGCCGCCCGGCCGTCCTCGTCCAGGTCTTCCAGCGAGTCGCCGGAAAGTGTGATCCGCCCGGCGCTGGGCGTGTCCAGCCCCGCCATCAGCGCCAGCAACGTCGACTTGCCCGCCCCCGACGGCCCCACCAGCGCGACCGCCTCGCCCGGGAAGATTTGCAGGGAGGCCTCGTGCACAATGGTGAGCGGTTCGGGCGTGCGCACCGTCTGCGTCACGCCCTCGACGGTCAGGATCGGCTGGCTCTCGTCTCGGGGGGTATCGGATGAGGACATGGGGAATGCTCGGAAGTCGTTGGCCGGCAGGCATCGCCGGGCTGTTGCTGCTGTGTTTCGGGGTCGGCGCGAGTATAGGTGACGACACCCCGCCCGCGCCGACCCAAGCGTCGACTCAGGCGCCCACCCAGGTGCTGGTATTCGGCGATTCGCTCTCGGCCGCCTACAAGCTGCCGGCCGAGGACGGCTGGGTCGCGCTGCTGCGCGAACGTCTGGACAAGCGCGCGCCGGGCGAGTTCGACGTCACCAACGCCTCGGCCAGCGGCGAGACCACCTCCGGCGGCCTCACCCGGCTGCCCGAGGTGCTCCAGACCGGCGACTACGACTGGGTACTCCTGGAACTGGGCGCCAACGACGGCCTGCGCGGCCTGCCGCTGCCCGTCATCGAGGCCAACCTGCAGACACTCATCGACCGCGCCGAGGCCCACGGCGCGCAAGTGATCCTGCTCGGCATCATGCTCCCCACCAACTACGGCCCCGCCTACGCCGAACCGTTTGCTGCCATGTACACGCGCCTCTCGGAAGAAAATGACCTCCAGGGACTGCCCTTCCTTCTCGCGGGAGTGGCCGACGACCGCGACATGATGCTCAATGACGGGCTACACCCGAACGCCGACGGGCAGGAGCGGGTGCTGGAGAACGTCTGGGACGTAGTGGCGCCGTTGTGGGAGTTGGATGATGGGGAAACACTCGAGTGAGTGCGCTTCACGGACCGCACATATGTTCCCTTGCCAGCCTATATGTCAGGTCCCGGGCGATTGACCGGCTTTTTCTGAAACAGCTCAGGGCGCTCCCGATGCCATTCCTTCATCGCGCTGATGGGCGGCTGATGGCCGAGGGCCTTCTGGTTGATGTGGTGATTGTAAAGCCAGGTGTGTCGCTGGATGGTCTGATCGAGATCACGTCGGCTGATAAAGCGATGTCGTTGCAATATCTTGGCAATGCGGCCATTGAAACGCGCGACCATGCCGTTGGTGGCCGGATGGCCAGGACGGGTGAGGCGATGCTCGATCTCGTGAGCGGCGGCTAGCCGATCGAATGGATGGCGGCCGGTCGCCGAACGAGCCTTCTCGCCGAGCAGGCGATCCGTGAACGCCGTGGCATCGTCCGAGGACTTGCTGTCGCGGATCTCGAGATGAACCCACGGCGGCTGTTTGCCGCGCCCCTCCCCTTGTCGATCAGTAGTGGTACCGGAGCTGGGCGATGAGCAAGGCGTCTTCCGTGACCTTGTAGACCATCCGGTGCTCTTCATTGATCCGGCGTGACCAGTATCCGGCGAGGCTGTGCTTGAGGGGCTCGGGTTTGCCGACGCCTTCGAAGGGTGCGCGCCGAGTTTCCTTGATCAGCTTGTTGATGCGGTTGAGCAGTTTCCTGTCCGTTCTCTGCCAGTACAGGTAATCCTCCCAGGCGTGCTCGGAGAAGACGAGCTTCATTCGAGGAGTTCCTTTTCCTGACCTCCGCCTTGCTCCAGTTCGGCAACGGACTCCAGCAGACGCCGGGCGTTCTTCGGTGCGCGCAGGAGGTAGGCGGTTTCCTGCAGCGCCTCAAAGTCCTCGAGGGAGATCATGACCACGGATGGTGACTTGCTTCGGGTAATGATCACGGGGGAATGGTCTTCGCAGACCTGCTCCATGGTTTTTGCCAGATGGCTTCTGGCGGCTGTGTAACTGATGGCATCCATGATGCGGCTCCCGTACAGGAAAATGTCTACGTACAGAATAGCGTACGGGCCGATGCCTGGCAATCGGCGGCACAGGGGCCGGTTATCCGACGTTTGACGGCGGCAAACCGGTCGTCATCCATTGAGCGGTTCATGCCAGAATGTCCGCTCGACAAAGGAGGGCGACAAGACGGATGAGCATCTGGAAGAGCAGCGCAGCCTTTGGCGCGATGACCATGGTCTCGCGGGTGCTGGGGTTCGTGCGCGACATGCTGCTCGCGCGGGTGTTCGGCGCCAGCGCGGCGATGGACGCCTTCTTCGTCGTCTTCAAGATCCCCAACTTCCTGCGGCGGCTGTTCGCCGAAGGGGCATTCCAGCAGGCGTTCGTGCCGGTGCTCTCCGAGTACCGCGAGACCGGCACGCGCGCCGAGTTGAAGGACTACGTCGATCACATGTTCGGCACGCTGGCGGCGATCCTGGTGGTGGTCGTGTCGTTGGGGCTGGCGGGTGCGCCGTTGCTGATCCTGTTGTTCGCGCCCGGCTTCACCGACGATCCGGCCCAGCGCGAGCTGGCCGAGACGATGCTGCTGATCACCTTCCCCTACCTGCTGTTCATCTCGCTGACGGCCTTTGCCGCGAGCAGCCTCAACGCCTTCGGCCGCTTCGCCATGCCGGCGCTGGCCCCCGTGTGGCTGAACGTCAGCCTGATCGCGGCCACGCTGGTGGCTGCGCCGTTCTTCGAGCAGCCGGTGATGGCGCTGGCCTGGGGCGTGTTCGTCGCCGGCATCCTGCAACTGTTCTTCCTGCTGCCGTTTCTCGCCCGGCTGGGGCTGTTGCCACGACCGCGCATCGGACGGCACGCGGGGGTGCGCAAGACCATACGGCTGATGCTGCCGGCGATGTTCGGCGCCTCGGTGACGCAGATCAATCTGCTGGTGGACACCATCCTGGCGTCCCTGCTGGTGACCGGCTCGGTGAGCTGGCTGTACTACTCGGACCGGCTGGTGGAGCTGCCGCTGGGGGTGTTCGGCGTGGCGATCGGCACGGTGATCCTGCCGGCGCTGTCGCGTGCCTTCGCCCGGGGCAGCGACGA
>JBNJFM010000079.1:0-2832 GCA_051746865.1 Pseudomonadota bacterium
GTTCTCGAAGTGCAGCGGGACGTGCATGCGCATCTTCTGACCACGGGTGATGCGCTGGAAGTCGGCGTGCAGCACGACGGTGGTCTTGTACGGGTGACGGTGCAGGTCACGCAGGACGACCTCGTCGGTCTCGCCGTCGACGTTCAGCTCGAGGATGTGCGAGAAGAACGCCTCGTGGTCGAGGTGCTTGAGCAACTCGTTGTGGTTGATCGTCAGCGAGACCGGCGGCTTCTTGCCACCGTAGACGATTGCCGGGATGTTCCCTTCGCGACGCAGGCGGCGGCTCGCACCTTTCCCCAGGTCATCGCGAACGGACGCTTCGATCTTGAATGTTTCTTGAGACATGATTTCGTCCACTCCAGAAATAGAAAATCGCCGGCCAACCGGTCGGACCGGCTGCCGGCGCGGTTTTTTCCAATCATGGCCCGCGACCAAGCCATGATCGAAAACGCGCCACCCCGTTCAGGATGGCGCGCGAATTGTACCGGAATGGGCCCCGATGCGGAAGGGCCGGGGGCGAATCAGTCGTCGGTATACAGCGAGCTGACCGACTCGTCGGTATGAATGCGACGGATGGTCTCCGCGAGCATGCCGGCGACCGACAGTACGCGGATGCGGTCGCAGCGCTCGGCCTCGGGCTTGAGCGGAACGGTGTCGGTGATCACCAGTTCGTCGAGCGAGGAGGCCTCGATGTTCTCGATGGCCTTGCCCGAGAGGATGGGGTGGGTGGCATAGGCCACCACTTTGCGGGCCCCGTGGTTCTTCAGCGCGTCGGCGGCCTTGCAGAGTGTGCCGGCGGTATCGACCATGTCGTCGACCAGCACGCAGGTCTTGCCCTCGACCTCGCCGATGATGTGCATCACCTGGGAGACGTTCGCCCGCGGACGACGCTTGTCGATGATCGCGAGGTCCGCGTCGTCGAGGCGCTTGGCCACGGCCCGAGCCCGCACCACGCCGCCGACGTCCGGGGAGACGACGATCAGGTCGTCGTATTTTTGCCGCCAGATGTCGCCCAGCAGGATCGGCGAGGCGTAGACATTGTCAACGGGGATGTCGAAGAACCCCTGGATCTGGTCGGCGTGGAGGTCCACGGTCAGGATCCGGTCGACGCCGCCGCTCTGCAGCATGTTGGCGACGACCTTGGCGCTGATCGGCACGCGGGACGATCGGACGCGTCGGTCCTGACGGGAATAGCCGAAGTAGGGGATGACCGCGGTGATGCGGTGTGCCGATGCCCGACGCAGCGCGTCGGTCATTAGCATGAGTTCCATGATGTGATCGTTCGTCGGATCACAGGTGGGCTGGATCACGAAGACGTCACGGCCACGGACATTCTCGAGGATCTCGACGGCGGATTCACCGTCCGAGAAGTGTGAGACCGATGCCTGTCCGAGCTGGCTGTCCAGACTCTCTGCAACCCGTTCGGCCAGTGGCCGATTCGCGTTGCCCGTGAAGACCATCAAGGAGCGTGTAAATGACATCGGTCTCGCAGGTGTTTGGCTGGGCCGGCAGGATTCGAACCTGCGAATGCCGGAATCAAAATCCGGTGCCTTAACCAACTTGGCGACGGCCCAATCGAAGGAGGTGCGTATACTAACCAAGGCCCCGGGCTTTGCCAAGCCCCCTGGCCACTTTTTTTGCCTGAAAGCCGCATGGTGGCGCTAACTGGCTGATTTGGCGCTCAGGCAGTGCTGGAGACGAAAAAACGACGCAGCGTCGGATGGCGTCCGGCCAGTTCTTCGCCAATGCGTATGCCTGCATGCCGGCTGTCGACCGGTGCGAAGAGACAGGAGCCGGACCCGGTCATTCGGGCGAACCCGGCAAGCCGCTCGAGGTCGTCTCGAAGCTCGACCAGCGCCGGTGATCGGGACATGATCAAGGGTTCGAATGCGTTGCGTGCCTCGCGCCAGCCACGGAGCAGGCGGTCGTCGTCCATTTTCGGGGTGTCGCGTTCGAGCTGATCGTCGGCGTAGAGACCGGCCGTAACGGCCTGAATGCCCGGCACGAGGATCAGGAAGAACTCGGGGGCGCCGGAAATGGCTATCGGGGTCAGCCGCTCGCCAATACCGTGGGCGATGGCACTCCGTGCGCGAATGAAGACCGGAATGTCGGCCCCCAGCCGGGTGGCGAGCGCTTCGAGGTCCTCGGGTTGGAAATCGATGCCCCACAGGCGATCGAGCCGATTGAGCAGGCAGGCGGCGCTGGCCGAGCCACCCCCGAGCCCGCCACCGACGGGCACATTCTTTCGCAGCACCACGTCCGCGCCCGGCGGCCGACTGTCGGGGAGGTGACCGGCCTGGACCCCGGCTTCACGCAAGAGGGTGGCCGCGCGATAGAGCAGGTCGTCCTCGGGGCGCTCCGGGCGCCCGGAGATGGCCTCGTCACCGACTTCCCAGCGAATCCGGATTTCGCCGGAGTCGTTGGCTTCGACCCGCAGTTCGTCACCGTATTCCAGCAGTTGGAAATAGGTCTGGAGCTCGTGAAAGCCGTCGGGACGCCGGCCGTTGATGTGCAGGAACAGGTTGAGCTTGCACCCGGCCATGATCCAGCCGGGGGCGTCGCGACGGCAATCGATCATTCGCCGGCCTCGAGATTCCAGCGGTCGATGACCAGCCGGATACGCACCTCGTCGTTGCGCATCTCGATGAAGTGCGGCAGGGCGGGGGAATCACCCCTGCTTTCGTAGCGATCGTACTCGACCGTCCACTGCTGGTCCGAGAACCGAGCGAGACGGCCGTGTTCGTCGAGCCGGTAGTCGTTACCGGATACTTCATCAAGAGAGGTGTCGGGCAGGCCACGTACCCAGCGCGGCAAGCGTGCCAGCGGAACCCG
>JBNJFM010000080.1:0-2681 GCA_051746865.1 Pseudomonadota bacterium
TGGTCTGGAGTGCGGATCGTTTCGTCGAGGGGGCGGCCGCCACGGCGAAGCAACTGGGCATGTCGCCGCTGCTGATCGGCATGGTCATCATGGGTTTCGGCACCTCCGCCCCGGAGATGGTGGTCTCGGTGATGGCGGCGATGGACGGGAATCCCGGCATCGCGCTGGGTAACGCCTATGGCTCGAACATCGCCAATATTGCGCTGATCCTGGGTTTCACCGCCTTGCTCGCCCCGATCCTGGTGCATTCCCAAGTCATCCGCCGCGAACTGCCCATCCTGCTGGCGGTCACCGCCGTGGCCGCGATCCAGGTGTTCGACGGGCAGATCACTCGCATCGAGGCGATCGTGCTGCTGGTGCTGCTGGTTGGGCTGCTGGGATGGAATATCTACCAGGGCCGGCGCGGTCAGGTGGATCCGCTGGGCGGCGAGGTCGAGCAGGAGCTGGCCTCCCACCCCATGCCGATGAAGAAGGCGATCATGTGGGTGGTGGTCGGCCTGGTGTTGCTGGTCGCCAGCTCGCGGCTGCTGGTCTGGGGCGCGGTCGACATCGCGCAGTTCTTCGGCGTCTCCGACCTGGTGATCGGCCTGACCGTGGTCGCCATCGGCACTTCGATGCCGGAGCTGGCCTCGTCGATCGCCGCCCTGCGCAAGAACGAGCACGACATGGTGCTTGGCAACGTGATCGGGTCGAACCTGTTCAACACCCTCGCGGTGGTCGGCTTGGCGGGCGTGATCCACCCGATGGCGGTCGAACCCGAGGTCTTCACCCGCGACATGCTGGTGATGGGCGTGCTGACGCTGGCTCTGTTCTTCTTCGCCTACGGTTTTCGCGGACAGAGGCGCATCAACCGGATCGAGGGCGGGGTGCTGCTCGCCGTGTTCGTCGCCTACACGGCGTATCTCTTGAGTACCACCTTCGTCGGCTGAGATGAGCGCACACTGTCCGCTTTGCGCCTCGCTTCTCGAGCCGTTCGTTACGGTCTCGGCCGGGCCCAGGCGCGATCGCCGTCCGCTGGCGTTCCTCGATTGCCCGACCTGCCGGCTGGTGGTGCGCGATCCTGCCGTCTGGCCGGACCGGGAGGCGGAGCACGAGCACTATCGTCTCCACGAGAACGACGCGGCCGATCCCGGCTACCGGCGGTTTCTCGCCCCGGCGTTCGCGCATGTACGGGCCGTGTTGCGCCCGGGGGTGCAATTGCTGGATTTCGGCGCCGGCCCGGACTCGGCGATCGCCGCCCGGGCGAGTGAACACGGCGTGCCCATGGCGGTCTACGATCCATTGTTCCACCCCGACATGGAGGTGTTGCGTGAGGGCTGCCATGATCTGGTCAGCTGCACGGAGACGGTCGAGCACCTGCACCGGCCCATGGCGGTATTCGAGCAGATCGAGGCCCTGCTGCGTCCCGGTGGCCGCCTGGTGATCCAGACCGGATTCGTCCCGGAGAACCGCCCGTTCGCCGACTGGCATTACTGGCGGGACCCGACCCACGTGATCCTGTTCCGGGGCGAGACATTCCGCTGGCTGGCCGCCCGGCGCGGCTGGCGCATGGTGGAGATTGCCGCGCCCCTGGCGGTGTTCGACATGCCGAGATCATCAGATCGAGAGGAGGAGTCATGAAGGCGATCGGATTCGAGAAACACCTGCCCGTCGATCACCCGGAGGCCTTGCGCGCCTTCGATCTGCCGTTGCCTGATCCCGGCCCGCACGACCTGCGCGTGGCCGTGGAGGCCGTGTCCGTGAACCCGGTCGACACCAAGGTGCGCGCGCTGCGCGACCCGGACCCCGAGCACCCGGACAACCTCGCCGACCCGGCCCCGCGGGTACTGGGCTTCGATGCAGTGGGTACCGTGGACGCGGTCGGCAGCGAGGTTTCGCGCTTTCGCCCGGGAGACCGGGTGTTCTACGCCGGTGACATTGGCCGGCCCGGCTCCAATGCGGAGTTCCAGCTGGTCGACGAGGTGATCGTTGGCCACGCGCCGCGATCGCTGGAGGCGGCGGATGCCGCGGCCCTGCCGCTGACCGCGCTCACTGCCTGGGAGACGCTGTTCGACCGGCTGGGTCTGTCGCCGGATGGTGCGGACGCGGGTACCCCGGTGTTGCTGATCAACGGCGCTGGCGGGGTGGGGTCGATGGCCATCCAGCTCGCCTGCGCGGCGGATTTGAAGGTGATTGCCACCGCCTCGCGCCAGACCTCACGCGACTGGTGCCGGCAGCTGGGCGCCGACGAGGTGGTCGATCATTTCGGTGACCTGCCGGCCCAGCTGGCCGAGAGGGAGATCGGCGAGATTCCCGCTATCGCCTGCTTCAACGACCTGGACCGTCACTACCCGGCCATGGCCGAACTGGTGGCGCCGCAGGGGCGGCTGGCCAGCATCGTCGGCAACAAGTCGCCATTGCCGTTCCAGGAACTGCGTAACAAGAGCGTGGGTTTCTTCTGGGAATACATGTTCACCCGCCCGCGCTATGACACCCCGGACAAGGGACGACAGGGCGAGATCCTCGATGCGGTGGCCGGCATGGCCGACTCAGGCCGGTTGCGCTCGACGCGCACGCAGACCCTCGGCGCGATCAATCCGGACAACCTGCGCGAGGCGCATCGACTGCTCGAGGCAGGGCACGTGATCGGCAAACTGACGCTGGCGGGGTTCGACGGGGAGTAAGGAAAGACCGGCGATCCT
>JBNJFM010000081.1:0-2637 GCA_051746865.1 Pseudomonadota bacterium
ACCGGTTGCGTGCCGTCGGTGCTGCTCTCGGTGCTCGAACGGCCGGCAAGTGCCGCCTCGACCTGCAGGGCCTGGATCGGTGTCCACTCGACGCCCAGCCGGCCGCTGTGACGCGGGACGAAGCGAGCGTCGAGTTCGTCGTCGCCCAGCTCACTGTGGAGATAGGCATAGTCGACCGAGACGGCGAGCTGCTCGCCGACCGGACGCGCAAGCGAGACCTCCAGCCCGGCGCGGGTGCCATCACCGACGTTCCGCGCCTGCTTCAGGCCACCACCGATGGCCACCGCCTCGATCGCATCCTCGACGCGGCTGTAGAACAGGCTCGCCTGGTAGTCGACACCCGCCCAGCGGCCGCGACTGCCGACCTCGGCGTGATTGGCCGTCTCCGGCCCCAGCCCGGGGTTGGGGATCGCCTGACCCAGCCGGTAGGAGAACATCTCCTTGATGCTGGGAAAGCGCGTCTTGCGCGACAGCCCGGCGAACACGGTCTGCTCGCCGATCTCGTGCGCGAGCACCAGCTGGAGGTTGTGGGCGAACTCCGGGTCGGCCAGGGCCACCGGCGAACCGTCCGGCGCAGTCTCATCGACCCGGGTGACCTCGAAGCGGTCGACCCGGTAGCCCAGGGACAGGTCGGTCGCGCCCGTCAACGCCCAGCGATCCTCGATCCCGGCGCTGAAGATCTCGCTTTCGTACTCTTCCCAGTCGCTGACCGGACTGCGATCCTCCGCCAGGTCCTGCTCGCGGTGGGTGTCGAACTTGGCCTGCGCCATCGCCCGCAGCCGGTGCGCGCCGATCGCCTGCTCCCACTCGATCCCGCCGCCGATGGCGTGATCGTCATAGCGGGAGTTGAAGGCGTACGGCCGGTCCATGCTGTCGTAATCCAGGTCATCGAAGGACGACAGGCTGTTCTCGAAGGTGTCGTAGTAGGCCCGCGTGGTGAGCGTGCCCGGGCCGATGTGCGTCTCGCCGAGATAGTAGAACCCGTTCTTGCGCCAGTACGGCCACTGCCAGAAACGCGCCTTCTGCCCCGGCGCCGCGCCGGTGTACGGCGGCGAGCCCTTGTCGCCGCGGGTGCCGTAGTAGGAGAGGCTGTACTCGTCGTCCCCCGGCGTGAAGCCCAGGCGGAGGTTGGTATTGGTGGTCTCCTGATAGCTGTTGAGCCGCTCGCCCTCGGGCTGGGTGGGCACCGCATCGAACGAATCGGAAAGCGGATAACCGGACGAGGAGCGATGCTCCACCCCGCCCTGCACGTAGAAGAGCTCGTTCGGGCGGCTGCCGACCTGGGCGCCGACGTGCCGGCCGAACACCCCGTCGCGCCCGGCCTGCCCGCCGGCGTGCACCCGGGCGGAAAGGGCCTCCTCGGGACGGCTGGTGACCAGGTTGATCGAGCCGCCCATGTTGTTCGGCCCGTACATCAGCGAACTCAGCCCCCGCGAGACCGACACCTGCGCGAGCGTGCCGGAGAGAAAGCGCGACAGGTCGACATTGCCGTCATAGGGCACGTAGACCGGGATACCGTCGACATTGAGCGTGACCTGGCGCGAGTCGAAACCGCGGATCAGGATCTTGTCCTCGTTGCGCCGCGAGCCGGCCCGCAGCGTCAGCCCCGGCTGGTCGCGCAGCGCCTCCGAGACCGTCTGCCGGTCGGTCTGGCGCAGTCGCTCGCCCTCGACCACCCGCGCGGCCGGGTCGGAGACGTCGAAGTCGTCGCCCTCGGCGGTGACCTCGATCACGCCCAGCTCGAAGGCCGGCGGCGCCACGGGGATCGTTTCCGCGCGCAGCCCGGTACTCGCCATCCCGACCATCAGGGGCGGGACAATCCGTGCAAGCGTCCTCGTTGCGCCGTTGCTCCACATCCTGCTCCTTCCTGTACAAGTATTTCGTTATTTACTTAAATACATACCGACAGGCATGCAAATACCGGCAGGGCCGGCCACGGCTGCAAAATATACTAGGCTATATATCGCAGCGCAAGCACTCCTCGCCCGATAATCTCTGCTTATCCATGATAACTACCTGAAATGCCGGGGGATTTCCCCCACCGGGATCCGGCATATCCCGAAAGACACCAGCTCCTCGACAAAGCGAACAACGAAAAAACAGTCAGTTACAAGCCGGCACGCCAATTGCTCCTCCCTGCGGCCACCGAACCTGGGTGATCCCGAAGAAAGGAGTGAACAAGATGACGGAAATACTGGGCCTCTACCCCACCTGGTACGTGCCGGCAATCGGCTCGGCGTGGGTGATGGGCATCATCGGTACCATCCACGTGCTCGCCTCGCACACCTCGGTGGGCGCCTCCTGGCTGTTCGCCCTGCTGGAGACGAAATCCTACCGGGAGAACCGTCCCGAGCTGATGGATTACATCCGCCGCTACGGGGTGTTCCTGCTGGTGTTCTCCTACATCATCGGCTCGATCACCGGGCCGGGGATCTGGTATGCGATCACGGTGGCCAGTCCGCGGGGCGTGGGCGGGCTGATCCACAACTTCGTCTGGGTGTGGGCCGCCGAGTGGGTCTACTTCACCGTGGAGGTGATCGGCGTCTACGCGCTGGTCTACCTGATCGGCAAGATCGATCCGAAGACCCATCTCAAGCTGACCTGGTCGTTCGCGATCGCCTCCTGGGCGACCATGCT
>JBNJFM010000082.1:0-2504 GCA_051746865.1 Pseudomonadota bacterium
CGCCGGCGAGAACGACAACCTGATCGTTCAGAAGCTCGACAACGACACCGACGCCTTCGGCATCTTCGGCTACTCCTTCCTCGAAGAGAACAGCGACAAGCTGGTCGGTTCGAACATCGACGGTGTCGCTCCGGAGCCGGACGCGATCGGCTCGGGTGAGTACCCGGTCTCCCGTTCGCTGTGGTTCTACATCAAGAACAGCCACGCCGACGACGTCCCGGCGATGGACGACTACGTCGAGCTGTTCATGAGTGACAAGATGGTCAGCGATCTGGGCTACCTCAAGGGCATCGGCCTGATTCCGCTGCCGCAGGCTGAACTCGAGCAGTGGCAGGAGCGGGTTGCCGAGCGCACCAAGCTGAAGAAGTCCGACCTCAAGTAAGCGAAGGATTCCGCTCCCCAGGGACGGGGGAAGGGATGCCCTCCCAGGGATGGGGAAAGCCGGTGGGTTCGCTCACCGGTTTTCTCTTGTTGCAAGCATTTGGTGCTCGAATGCCCGAATGCTTGCAACAGGAGTCAGGTTGCCAATAATGGGCCGCTCGATTTGACCGCGCATCGCCCCGCCTGATCGCACGGGGTCGCCAGAAACGGAAAGTGCCGACATGCAGACCGACCAGATACTGATCACCTTCTTTGCCGGAGTGCTGCTCCTCGGGGTGCTGGGGTTCTTCCTCGGACGCTCCAAGGCCGTCCGGGTGCGTGCCGCCGGCACGCACATGCACTCCCAGCCGGGTCAGTACGCATGGTTCACCGTTCTGAGCGCGGCGGGGCCGGCGGTGGTCGTCGCGATGATCGCCGCGATCATCCTCGGCCTGTTCGAGACCGCCTTTCCCGGTTGGCTGGCCGTGGTCGGCGCGCTGGGTCTGGGGGCGTTCGGCCTGTTCGTCGGCCTGAATCGCGTTCGTCCCGAACTGCGGGCGCGCGACTCGCTGGAGCGTGCCGTCAAGTGGGTGTTGCTCGCTGCCGCCTCCATTTCGGTGCTCGCGACCTTCGGCATCCTGTTCTCCATCCTGTTCGAGGCGATCCGTTTCTTCCAGATGGAGAGCTTCTGGTACTTCATCACCGGTACCAACTGGGCGCCGGGCGATGCGTTCCTCGAGGGTGCCGGCCGGGCCGAGGCGTCCGAGGGGCCGTCGGGCAACTTCGGTGCCGTGCCGCTGTTCGCCGGCACCTTCATGATCACCGCCATCGCCATGCTGGTGGCCGTGCCCATCGGGGTATCCGCGGCGATCTACATGTCCGAGTACGCGCCCAGCAAGGTGCGTGACGTCGCCAAGCCGGTGCTGGAAGTGCTCGCCGGCATCCCGACCGTGGTCTACGGCTTTTTCGCCGCGATCACGGTCGCCCCGCTGATCGTCTCGGCGGCGGACTCGGTCGGGCTGGATGCCTCGTTCAACAACGCGCTGGCGCCGGGGATCGTGATGGGCATCATGATCATCCCGTTCATCTCCTCGCTGTCGGACGACGTGATCAGCTCGGTGCCCACGGCCATGCGGCAGGGGTCGCTGGCGCTGGGCACCACCCGCAACGAGACCATCCGCCACGTGGTGCTGCCCGCCGCCCTGCCGGGCATCATCTCCGCGACCCTGCTGGGGGTCTCGCGCGCTCTGGGCGAGACGATGATCGTGGTCATGGCCGCGGGTATGCGCCCCAACCTCACCGCCAACCCGCTCGAGGACATGACCACCGTGACCGTGAGCATCGTCGCGGCGCTGACCGGGGACAACGAGTTCGAGTCCGCTGCGACGCTGTCGGCCTTCGCCCTGGGCCTGGCGCTGTTCGTGATCACCCTGGCGCTTAACTTCGTCTCGGTGGTGATGATTCGCCGCTTCCGCGAGAAGTACGCGGTCAACGCCCTTTAATTCGATCAACCGGAAAGGTCCCGTCATGGCCCAGTCCCTGGACGACATCTCCCGTCAGCTGAAAAAGCGTCACCGCCGTTCCGCGCAGATGAAATGGCTTTCGCTGTCCGCGCTCGTCGCCGCGGGGCTCTTTTTGGTGCTCTTCCTCGTCGACATGGTGATCAAGGGCCTGCCGGCCTTCCAGCAGGGCTACATCCAGGTCGAGATCGACTACAGCGAACGGGCCGCCGAGCTGCCGCTGGCCGCGGTACAGGCCGACGTGCGTGACCTGGTCAGCCGTGGCTACCTGCGCCTGATCCCGGGCCGCATGGCCGACGACGAGTCACTGCTGGGCACCACGCGCATGGAGTGGGTGCTGGCCGACGATGCGGTCGACCAGTACCTCAAGGGGCGCAAGACCCGTCTCAAGGACAAGCAGATCGCGGTGATCGACCGGCTGGTCGAGGATGGGCGCGCGGAACTGAAGTTCAACACGGGCTTTTTCACCAACGGCGATTCCAAGCTGCCGGAGATGGCGGGGCTGGCTTCCGCGGCCATCGGCTCGGTGCTGGTGCTTGTCGTTACCCTGGCCTTCGCCTTCCCGGTGGGCGTGATGACGGCGGTCTACCTGGAGGAGTTCGCGCCGGACAACCGCTTCACGCG